>JANQRK010000025.1 GCA_028284585.1 Chromatiales bacterium | reverse complement strand
CTTGTACTTGCCCTTCACTCAACCCATAGCTAGGGCTATGGTTTTCGCTCCAGGACGGCGTCCAAACGCATCTGGCCGGCGTGATCATCCCGGATACTGATGCAACATGCAGGCTAGGGGTCGACCACCCCCACGCAATCCCCAGATAATCCCCAGCCACAGTTCAAGCACCCTGGTTTGGCAGCCTCTAGGCTTGTGCCTAAGCGTCGGGCCAACACCAACAGTCGCCGGCGCCACACCAAAACAGCCAAGCCCTAAGGAGAACAAAATGATCGACGCAACCTCCATGACAGACAAGGCTACCCCGGACTTCCAGGCGATTAAAAACAAACAGCAAGCCACCTGGGGATCGGGTGACTACGGGCGCATCGGCGTTACCCTGCAGATCACCGGTGAGGAGCTATGCGAGACCCTCGATCTACATGCCGGGCAACGCGTTCTCGACGTCGCCGGCGGCAATGGCAACGTTGCGCTGGCCGCCGCGCGCCGCTTCTGTAAAGTCGTTTCAACCGACTATGTGCAGCACTTGCTCGATCAGTCACAGGTGAGGGCGCAAGCAGAAGGTCTGATCATCGACTATCAGCAAGCCGATGCCGAAGCATTGCCGTTCGACGATGCCAGCTTCGATCACGTAGTGTCGACCTTCGGCGTGATGTTTACCCCGGATCAGGAGCGCGCGGCTGCCGAGCTACTAAGGACCTGTCGACCGGGCGGCAAGATCGGGCTGGCAAACTGGACGCCGGACGGTTTCATCGGCCAATTGTTCAAGATAATCGGGCGCTATGCCCCGCCGCCAGCCGGGGTCGCTTCGCCCGCGGCCTGGGGCACGCAAGACTTCCTGCAACGCCAGTTCGGCGAGCAGTCGCACGGCATCGCGACGACTACGCGACAGTTCAATTTTCGGTACCAGTCGCCCGCTCACTGGGTGGACGTCTTCAGCACCTACTACGGCCCGATGCTCAAGGCGTTCCAGTCCCAGGACGCGGCGCAGCGTGAGGCGCTCAGTCAGGACATAATGCAGCTGATCGAGCGCTGCAATGTCTCGGGTAACGAAACTATGGTCGTGCCATCGGAATACCTTGAGGTCGTGATCACGCGCTGACCAGTCACGCAGCCAGCCACTCAATCCAGCGCGGTGATCAAGGCCCAGGAGCCTGCAGCCCGGTCGGGCCGCGCGTGCGCGGTTCAGCCACGACCCAGCCGCTCGGCGTGCCAGGCTAGGTGCTCACCTATAAAGGTGGCGATGAAGTGATAGCTGTGGTCATAGCCGTCCTGCATCCGCAGGGTCAAGACGACATCCTGAGCCTGGCAGGCGGTGCGCAGATTTTGCGGTTTGAGCTGTTCGGCGAGAAACTCATCGTCAGTGCCTTGATCTATCAGGATCTCTGCAACGCGTGCCCCATCTTCGATCAGATGTGTGGCATCGTAAGCACGCCAAGTGCCGCGATCTTCCCCCAAATAGGCACCGAAGCAGCCCTCACCCCACGGACAGGCCGAGGGGTTGGCAATAGGTGCAAAGGCCGATACCGAGCAATACTGTTCTGGATTGTGCAACGCGCAGACCAGCGCGCCATGGCCGCCCATCGAGTGTCCGCTGATCGCACGCGGTCCAGGCGCGAGTGGTAGCGCCGCCTCGACCAATGCGGGCAACTCTCGGGTCACATAGTCGTACATCCGGTAGTGCCGCGCCCAGGGCTGGCATGTCGCATTGACGTAGAAGCCGGCGCCTTGGCCGAGATCATAGCGGTCCGCCGCGTCGGGGACTCCGGCACCACGCGGACTGGTGTCGGGGATGATCAGCGCCATCCCAAGCTCGGCCGCATAGCGCTGGGCGCCGGCCTTGACCCGGAAGTTGTCGTCGCTGCATGTCAGGCCCGACAACCAATAAAGTGCCGGCACGCGACCCGCAGCAGCCTGCGGCGGCAAATAGACCGAGAAGGTCATCTCACAACCACAGGTGTCGGACGGGTGCGTGTAGCGTGACAGGTAGCCACCGAATTCGCGAATGCGCTCAATACGCTGCATGCTGACTCGACCCTGGTTAGTAGAGAATGACCGACCGGATGCTCTTACCTTCGTGCATCAAATCAAAGGCCTTGTTGATATCTTCCAGCGGCATCTTGTGGGTGACCATGCAGTCCAGCTCGATCTCACCGCTCATGTAGCGCTCGACATAACCCGGCAGTTCGCTGCGCCCCTTGACGCCACCAAAGGCCGTGCCTTTCCACACCCTGCCGGTTACTAATTGGAACGGGCGGGTACGGATCTCTTGCCCAGCACCGGCCACGCCGATGATGGTCGCGACCCCCCAACCCATATGGCAACACTCCAGCGCCTCGCGCATTACATCGACGTTGCCAATGCACTCGAAGGAGTAGTCCACACCACCCTTGGTCATCTCGGCGATCGCCTCGGTCACGGTGCCGGCCAGGTCGCGCGGATTCACGAAATCCGTAGCCCCCAGCGCGCGGGCAATCTCGAACTTATCGGGGTTAGTATCGACCGCGATGATGCGTCCCGCCTGCGCCATCACGGCACCCTGAATCACCGACAAGCCGATGCCGCCGAGGCCAAACACGGCCACGGTCGAGCCGGCCTCGACATTGGCCGTATTCAATACCGCACCTATGCCTGTGGTCACTCCGCAACCGAGCAGGCAGACCTTGTCCAGCGGTGCCTCCTTGTTGATCTTGGCCAGGGCGATCTCGGGGACCAGGGTGTATTCCGAGAATGTCGACGTACCCATATAGTGATAAATGGGCTTGCCGTTTTTCGAAAACCGCCGCGTCCCGTCCGGCATATACCCGGTCCAAACGGTCGAAGCGATTGACTGGCAGAGGTTCGACTTGCTACCGCGGCAATATTCGCAGGCTCCGCACTCCGGGATGTACAGAGGAATCACGTGATCGCCAGGCGCCAATCCCTTGACGTCTGGGCCGCACTCGACGACCTCACACCCTCCCTCATGGCCGAGGACACAGGGGAATGCCCCTTCCGGGTCTTCGCCCGAGAGCGTAAAGGCATCGGTGTGGCAGACGCCAGTCGCGACCACGCGTACCAACACCTCTCCAGACTTTGGCCCGTCGACATCGATCTCTTCGATCTCCAATGGCCTCTTTGCCTCCCAGGCCACGGCGGCGCGTGATTTCATTCGCTGGATCTCCTGCTGGGTCAAGTGGCGTACCGAAATCAAGTGACAATCGCCTTCTTCGAAGGCTGGTGTACTTGCACCCACCTCGGCAACGCATCGGTCTGGCCCAGGCTACGAGGTCAGCCACCTGGTTTCAAGAAAGCCGTCTGGCCTTCGAGTGGCGACAAACCACCCGGATCACCAAGACTGTCTCGCCAGCGTAGCAACCGCCGCCCTTCTACCACCACGGGGCCGGATCGCGCGGGATGAAACAACCCGCCCCGAGAGCGGGCGCCCTAGAGACCACTGCCGGGGCGCCACACCGAGCCCTGCAGGCATGAAAGCACCCCTGGATTGATTAGGCAAAAGCATTTCCTGCAACTGGTCCTTAACAATCAGAACCGCCACCCCAATTGCCCCGCACAAGACCACCAAGTAGACCGTCAGAAAATCCAGATAATTGAGTTCGGCAGCAAGAATTCTTGCCGCCCCGATAAATGATGCAAACAACCATGACACTGCACTAATTGCACCTAGTACTGAGCAGACCATGCCACTATAGTCACGAGGCCGCTCCATCAACGGGAAGGCAATGAAATGTAAGGCGAGACCGTTGATCGTCAGAATCGCGACTACAGTGAATTTTGCCATGAGTTTGGGATTTTCGGTCAATGCCTGAAAATCCCATCCAATTTTTATATAAACGAGGGCTATGCCAGTTACCCAGAGTGCGCCAAGGAGACCGGTAAGCCGGCCAGCTGTCATCTGGATATCTCTAATACTAAAACTTTTTTCCAATAGGAGGCGTATATCTTTTTTTAACACTTCAACAACAGCGAATGCGAACAAAAAAAGATGTGCGAATACTATAAGCTGATGGAAAGTAGAAGTAAGTAAAGCCATGACTAAATCCTATGGTATTAACTGTGATTAAAAAGAACTTTCCAAAGAGTAATAAATTAAAAAATTGATAACCCTCCTAAAAAATAATCATCGGTCGACACTTGTCCATATTCACACTAGAAAGTACTAGCAGTTAGAAAATTAAAAGACGAAAAAAATCTATAGAGTGTGATATCCAACACAATACAATTTATGTGATATCTTCAGCGCTTTGAGACTAACCCGGGCCGCACAGTTGACACCGCTGAGCAGCGCCTGCCGCTTTGGGAGATATAGGGACTTCGCTAGAGAGAAACGCCCTATCGCCTTGTAGGCCATGGCTTAATTTGTGTTTGGCATGACTGGGTTAAATAAGGCTCAACGGGTGGGTACCTGCCATCGGTTGCTTTGTGGCTTGCCGCACCAGCAACAAAGAGATTTTGAGGGATGCCCGGTGAGGTGCGATCTGAGGAGCACGGGCCTATTAGCAGGCTCACAGCACAAGATGCACAGCCATACACTGCCGCTGGGCCGCCCGCTCAAGCGGGGTAGAAAGAGTGTCATTGCAGACTTCTCGCGCCGGTGGGACCGATGCGCGAACTCACGCTTCGACAGGAGTAACCAATGGGCCAAGCGGATAAGGGCACCTCTTTAAATCGATTCTTGACAAGTCTTGCCGTAATGAAATCAACGATTTGCAAGCAGCCTGCGACGCGATTTTTGGATTAATAGAGGTGACCATAATTCTGCAACGCTCAACCATGGCACAAGCATTGTGGGCAAGGCGCAGTCCACCGGGAATGGCAGACCCTTTCTAAGGACGGCAACACAGCCCACGATGCTTGTGCCCTGGCCCTTTGGGAGCCACTGTGCGAACGCGACTCCGTGTTGCGTTTCTTGCCAAGGGCGCAGCCATTGCCTGCGAAACGCGCCTTGATTCGCGCTCGCACAGTGGCTCTGAACGTTACAGAATTATCCGCTTGGCCCAGTAGGCAAAAGCCAGCCGATCAGTCAGGTTCCTCGACCAGTGCTGTAGCGACGGCTGTTCAATAGCTGCTGCTGAAAGGCGTTTTTGCCGCTCCACAGATCCCCGGCCAGCAATCCAGCGATCTGCTCTTTGATCGAATCGTCGCGCGCGCTTTCGAAAAACAGATTCTGTACCAGATTAGAGCGATAGAAACGCTCCACCAACAACAGCATGGACTGGAAACCGAGCACATAGTCCTGGTCGTCTTCTGCATGTAGCTCGGCATCTGCCTCACGTCCTTCCGTGAAACCGACGTGCAGACGGTCTGCTACGCGCTCTGCGCTCGTAACTGCAATCAAGACGCCCGATGAAAATACTGGGTCTAGAAAGCCGGCCGCATCTCCACAGCAAGCATAGCGCTCACCAAAGCGGCATTCGTTACAAAAGCTAAAATCGGCCTCGCTACAAATGTCGCTTTCTTGCTCGGCCCCCATCAACAACTCACTAAGGAGCGGAGAGGCATCGACATAGTGCCTAAAAAGTGCCGCACCCCGAAGAGCCAGACCCTCCTTGTCCTTGACCACCAGGCCGAGGCTTAGACGTCTGCCAGACAATGGGATGATCCAGAACCAACCGATGTCCAGCATCAATATCTGCACATCGCCGGTTTCGTACAAGGCCTCGGCCGCCTCGGCGTTCACGTTGCTATAGTGGGTGTACAGTGAGAACTGGCCAAGGTTGTCAATCCTGGATATGCCCTGCGACATCCGGCCCATGAAGGAGCTGCGACCGCTGGCATCGATCAGGTAACGCGCAGTCAAGATCTCTTTGTCGGTGACCACGGTTACTTGCTGTTGGTCGATCGATACCGATCTGACGGTCTCACCTTGGCGAAGCCTTGCGCCCTTATCTATGGCGTTTTCCACCATGAGCTGATCGAATTTCGCACGCTCGACCTGATGCGCTTGAAACTGAACCGCGAGTGGGAAGCGGCAGCGCTGACCGCTGCGCTCATCGATGAATTCGGCACCGCTTTTGGGGAGGTAGTCACTGTCATCGAGGTGGATGCCAAGTCGCTCCAATACGGGCGCACCCATGGGTAACAGCGACTCTCCGATGTGAAAGCGCGGGTGTGTGGCCCGCTCCACAATGGTGACGCCGTGCCCGTACTGTGCAAGCAATGTCGCTGCGGTGCTGCCTGCGGGACCCGAGCCAATGACAATCACGTCCGTACGAAAACGGCTCATCAAATAATCCCTCCGGACACGTTTAGAACATCGCCGGTTAGATAGGACGCGGCGTCAGAGCACAGAAACGCTGCGACCTGTGCCACCTCGTCCGCCCGCCCAGCACGCTGCATCGGCACCACGTCACGAATAAGCTGCTCCGGTATGGACTCGATCATCGGGGTGTCGATGAATCCGGGCGCGATCGCATTGACACAAACACCACGACTCGCCACTTCCTTGGCCAAAGAGCGCGTTGCGCCAATCAGCCCAGCCTTGGCTGCGGCGTAGTTTGTCTGTCCCCGGTTGCCATGGATGGCAGCGATCGAAGAAACACTTACGATACGGCCCCAGCGGTTACGGATCATCGGCATCAGCAATGATCGGGTGACGTGAAAAAAACCATTCAGATCTGTGTTCACGACACGGGTCCACTGGGCGATATCCATGCCAAGCAAGGGCGCATCATCCGTGATCCCGGCGTTGTGGACCAAGATGTCGATCCGCTGCTCGGCCTCCAACAGGCTGCCGAGTTCCTGTTGGGTCTGCTCCCAGTCGCTAATATCGAATCCAATCGCAGCAGCCCGTCCACCAAGCTGGTGAACATCCTCCACTACCGCTTCAGCGTTCTCGGCCCGACTGCGGTAGTGCACCCAAACGTCGCAGCCATCTAGCGCTAGCCGCCTGGCAATAGCCCGACCAATACCGCTACTCCCCCCGGTAACCAGTGCCTTGCGCTTCATGAGCCCCACCCGTACCCTGTCACGAGCATCAACGAAGTGGAAAAAAATGCCTTGCCATCAAGGCTAGCTTGGCCATCGAAAATGGCCGCGTGTGCATTGCCGGAGAGATAACTCGACGTGACTGTCACCTGCGACCCTTCGGGGGTGCCCGTGGCGGCTACCGAGAAGGACCGCACTTGGACGATCGCGCCCCCTGATTTTTCGCCTTGCTGTCGTAGGCCAAGCAACAGACCGGAGGCCTGTGCAACCAATTCGAGCCCACCATGCGCGGGAAAGCTGCCATCGACCAGCAGCGGGTTGTCACGCCTGATCTCGCAACGGCACTCGATTCGGTCATTCTGATAACTAAGCAGTTCGCTGATCATCAGCATCGGTGGAGCATGGGGTAGCACAGCGGCAATTTCGACGGACATGTTGCAGGTCAGCTTATCTGTAGTTCAGCCACTGTGTCAGGGAAACATGGGTCGAGTGCAACCTGGCAAGATCCACTAACCCCTTCCTGAAGCCGCCGGATCAAGGGCAAGGCAACCATCGCCTGGTTCTCTTTCACCAACTGCTCAAGACACAGCGAGTCGGCGGGCTTATTGGTAATTACGGGGGCAAGCAGGGTTGCACGTTGCCCTGGCGCCGCTCCCAGAACCAATGCAATCGCACAAGGCTGCCAGTTGTATTCAGGCTGCAAAGCGCTAGGCATGGTCTCGTCGTAACACACCAACAGGACCCGGTCCGCACCTGTCTCAATCTGCAGCCAGGCTTCCAGGAGGCCGAGCCGGAAACAATCGTTCAGCCCGGCCATGGCTTGCATGGGCGCCTTCGACCCTGAGGCGATACTCCAATACCCCGCCGCCGTATTGTGCACGGAATTGTGGAACAGTGTCGGCGAGAGTGGGAAGTCCGCCGCGGTAATGACCTCACACAGCTTGTCGGTGGTCTGTATCTCTCCTATCGCCGATACAAACACCGCGGCCATGTCGGTACCCTGCCCCGCCTCTCGGCAGGCCCGGGTGGCCGCCGACACGGCGACTCGCGTGGCCTGGCTGGTGCGGCGACGTACCAAGGGTGCCAACAGCGACAGATCCATCTCGCAGTCTCTTATACCAGTGCGCGTGGCCAGGTCCTGGTCCGGTAAACACACGCCGAATCCGTCGATCGCCAATAAAAGGGGGGGCCGTGCTGACTCAGTCACCCTGCCGCCCCAATATCATCGAGGCATTGTTGCCACCGAAGCCAAAACTGTTGTTCATCACCATATTGACCGGCGTATTCAATCGAGGTGTGGTGATTACCTGCCGACTGAATGCCGGATCGACATGGCGCAAACCGCAGGTACCGGGTAAGAACGACTGGGTGAGTGCCATCCAACAGATCGCCGCTTCAACCGCACCCGCCGCACCTAGCGTATGGCCGGTCAATCCCTTGGTGCCACCGCACTGTACTTCCGGGCCAAAGACCTCTGCCATGGCTGCCATCTCAACGGCGTCGTTCTGTCGCGTACCCGTGGCGTGCAGGTTGACATAGTCGATCATCTCCGGTTTCAGCCCTGCCTGCTCAAATGACTGTTGCATAGCGATGATGGCGCCAATCCCCTCAGGGTGAGGGGCGGTCATATGATGCGCATCCGAAGACTCGCCACAACCCAGCAGATGGACGGCGTGCTGCCACTCGGGTTGCGGCCGCTCTATCAACATCAGACCAACGCCCTCACCGATGCTGATTCCATCACGGTTGCGATCCAACGGGGTACAGGGGTCCTTGGCCACGAGATCGAGGCTGTTGAAACCATTGAGGGTTAGGCGACACAGAGAGTCCACTCCGCCAGCCAAGACGGCGTCACAGAGTCCCGTGCAGATCAGCCGCTGCGCCGCTGCGATGGCCCGGCTGCCCGACGAGCAAGCCGTTGATATGACATAGCGCGGCCCCTTGAGTCCGAGTTCGCAGCGCACATAATCAGCGAGTGCAATCCATGCATGCTGGCGTTCGAAGACATAGTCCGAGGGCAAGTGTCCATGTCGCTGGCGATGGCGGTAAGCCTGCTCCGTCTCGTACATACCGGAGGTGCTGGTACCGAGTACGACACCTGTTCGAGCAGCACCATAGCGCTCCACGGCCTGATTAACCGCATCGCGTAGGCCATCACCCGGGCTATCGATGGCCGCTAGGGTCAACCGGGTATTGCGAGTCGAGTACTGGTGCAGACCGTCGGCCAGATCAGGCAGCGGCTCGCTGACTTCGCCGGCCATGGTGTCGAAGTCGAGATCGAACAGCGATGGGATACGCAAACGATGCTCGGTACCCAGCAAGCCTTCATGCAACGCCCGGGTACCGACACCACAGGCGGTGACCACAGAGCAGGCGGTTATCGGTAGTGCCGATACCTCGTGAGGGGGCTGCCGCTTCGTCATGTGAGCATCGTTGTCTTGTTCGCCATGCGCGTCTCGTTAGCAAAGACCACTGGACAGAGCAAAAAACCAAGCAGAACACCAGGCGCAACCGTCCATGCCAACGCATGCAAGGCCGGATTGTCGGCCGCCCCGAGGCAAGCAAAGGATACCGAAGTCGTCAGCCCAGAAACCACGATGGCCTGATAGGTTAGAACCTTATCCCTCGCCTGATTGGCTAAGAAGAATATCCCATGATCTACGCAGACCGCAGTTGTTAGTAGCAATCCGATCAGGTGCATGAAGCTGAGCTCCGGCTTTGTCATACCCCAGCCGCCTAGCACGACCAGCATGGCCAGCACGGCCGGAACGACCGCCTTCAGTCCATTTTTGAACGAACGGAAACGCCACACCAGCATCGCAGCAATGAGTAAGCCACCACAAAACAACAACACCAGGGCGGTCTCGCGATAGCTTGTCGCCAGGTGGCCTATGCTGTCCCTTTGGCTGAAGTAGCGTGCACCTTCAACTGGATCTATCGCCGAGCGGACCGTGGCCGGATCGTGTCGGCCGAGCCAAATGGCGATCAGCTCGCGCTCCGTTGTGGACATCAGTTGCCGAGATAGCAGCGGCCAGATCGGTAACTCGGTCAACGCCCCGGGCTCGAGTACCTCATCCGTTGCTGGACGTAGCAATGGGAAGGCCTGACTAGCCAACCCGGCTCGTTCTAAGGCCTGACGCCAGCGCACTTGCAAATCCTGACTCAGTGCCTGATTCCAATGGTGCTGGTTTTCTCTTTGTGTCGCGGCCGAGGCGAGTAGTGGAAAGACCGGCGAAAAACGCGTCAGCTCTCCCGTCGACACCAGTTCCGACAAAGCTGCCTGCACACGTTCGGCCAATACCAACGCCTGGTCCATGGTATCGGCCTCGACCAACACGAATCGCCCCGGTTCCATACCAGCCAGCTTCGAACGTAGCTCGCCGTCAGTGTCCTTCAAGGTCTGAATAGATGGCGCGAGTTCTGCAACATCGCGACTCCACTGCAGCGAGCCCAGGCCGATCGCGAAACATGCCAGGGCGGCTACTGCTGCGATCGGGAGTAACCTCGGCCTACTCAAGACGCCTAGCAGCTTATCCACGCGCCACCGCGGCCGCAGATCTAGGTCCCATTGGTCCAATAGGAACGGCAGACAGTAACGAGTCAACAACAGCGCCACCAAGATCCCCACAGCGGCGAACACGGCGATCTGCTGCAGCCCTGGAAACCCACTCAAACTCAAGGCGGTATAGCCAATGAATGTGCTTGCACCTCCCAGCATAAGGGCGGGCCAGATGCGGCGGACCGCCGCGCTACGAGTCCCAGTGGAAGGTGCACCCATATGCACCATGCCATGAATGAAATAATCGATGCATACGCCGGCAAGGGTGATGCCAATGGCCAGGGCTAGTCCATGCACATAGCCGAAGGCCACCTGGGTCGCGAGTATCGCGCAGCAGACTGTGAACGCAAGAAGCAGCGCAGTGCCGGCCAGACTGAGCAGAGAACGGAAGACAACCAGGAACAGGACACCGATCGCGATACTTGATAGCGCGCTAATGCGCGTGATATCCGAGGCAATCTGCTCCTTGATGGCTGTGGCGAATACAGGAACACCGGTAGATTGCATCCTGTACCGCCCGCCATACTGTCGGTTTATCTCGTCAAAGGTCTGGGAGAGTGCGTGTTGGAACTGCTCTTGTACCACTGTATCGAGGCCAGAACCTTGCACTTCCACGAACAGACTGATGCCTTGGCTGCGCGGCATCGTGTTCAATGTCAACGCATCCAATCGGGCGGCCCAGGGCAAGATGAGCAACACCGGATCCCGTTGCAGCAATGTCTTGATCAGCGCGGGATCGGGCCCCAGCAGCGCCTCTTTTATCGATTGAGCCTGCCGATCAAGCCCCTTGTCATCGGTCAACGACTCGAATGCCTGCTGCGGCCGCAGAGAATACAACCCGACCGCATGCTCGGCATAGAACGCCAATAGGCTCTCTAGTTCATAGTCTGCCGCGTCCGCGCGCCAGACACGGCGCACGCCAGCCAGGCTCGAGATCGCCCGATGGAGCTGCTCACCCAGTGCCGGTTCGACTTTGGCATCATCTTCGATGGCGGAAAAATACAGCAGGTATTGACGTGCCAGTTGCTCTGACTGCAACTGACCTGCCAGGAATCCCGAATCATTCGCACCCTTGGCGAAAAAAAAGTCGCCGATATCGGTGCGGATGTCGGCCTGCCAGACGGCAATTCCCATCAGCACAAGCATCGGCAGCAAGAGTCGCAGAGAACGATATACCTTCATAACGGCGGCTGGCTACAGGCGAGCATTGCAGCGTCTGTAGCTCTCGACGGAGTATCGATAGGTGGCCGTCAACGCATACCCTGATCGGTTAGGCCTTCCTTGAGACGTAACATTCGCTGTCTAGCTACAGGGCCATCCGCCTGCGGCCTGAGAAACCATTCGATGGTATCGCCATCCTGAAACTCGAGCACTATCCGATCAGCGGGCCCACCCGGCTCACCAGAGAGGGTGATGTCGCCTGGGCCTCTCGGTGACCGAATAGGCATCAGTTCCAAGACCCAACGCCCACCGCGCTGCCTTAGTTTCACATCGAAGCGTTCTTGCAGCTTGTCCGGCCCTTCACCGCCCGAGAACAAAGGTAGCAAGCTGCCTAAACCTTGCAGCTGCGAGGTATCGCTCAGTGCGCGAGAAAAACGCCGATTGCGTTGCAGGTCGAAATGCTCGAGCTGTTTGGCTGTGATCAAGGTCAGCGTCTCACGGGGTGTCTGCTGTGCCACTAGGATCTCGCCCGGTGCAAGGAACAGTTCGCCAGCGGCCAGCCATGGGTGACTGAGTAGCGACATCTGTTTCTTCTCGCGGTACTGGAACTGCCGCGGCCCAGCGATCTCCAAACGCTGCAGAACATCTTGCAGCGGTTCGCTCGCCGCCGCCCGGTCACACCAGATACCCCCCAACAGGATGAGGCAAACAGCAGCATACGACGCGAGCCAACGATGGCGCATCGGGCGAGTTCGACCAGCCAAATTTAGCGAATGACTCATCTGTTGAGGTAACGACGACGCCTATCAAGAATTCGACGGGTCGCACCAGAACTCGAAGAAATTAAACCAGTTGTCCGGGTGCATTCGCGCCATCTCTCCCATCAGATCTGCAAACCGCTGTGCATAGATTGTCGCCTGCTCCTCTCGGTGCCCGCGGTCCAATTGTATTCGGTCAGCCAGCTTGAACACGAATGATTCATAGCGCTTTGCGCCGGTTCGCAGCCCAAAAAAACAGTACACGGGGCACTGCAGGATGGAGGCTAAAAAATAGGGGCCCGATGGCAGCAGCGCGCGAGCGCCGAGGACATCAACTGCTAAGGTCTTGTCACCGATACCGACCCGGTCACCGAGAATGGCTAGCACACCGCCGTTTTCGATGACATCACGCATGCTAAAAATCGCGTCAGCGGCCGTCGGATCGATGACATTCCGGGTCAGCTGTGGGTTCAACGCATCCAACGCGCGACGGATTTTCTCCGAGCCGGCGAAATACGCCACAATATGCACATCGATATCCGCCCGATCCTTGAGCAGCACCCGGGCGGCCTCGAAACTGCCCAGATGCGCACCCAGCATTATGAGCCCCTGCGACTTGCGCCTAACCTCGAACAGTTGTTCTCGCCCATGCGGGATGACCTCGAAGCTATCTGCCTCACCCGATAGGATCGCCACTCGGTCGACCAGGCTGCGAGCAAAGCACATCAGCTGCCGATAGTGGTCAAGCAGCGAGAACTGTCCGGTCGCCCGCTCGAAGAACTGCCTACTCGCCTTGCGACTCTCGCCCGCGACGATAAGGAAATACAACACGATTGGGTACAGCAGAACATCTGTCGCAAACCGAAACTTGCGACGGCTTAGCCAGACCATAAAGCGAATGGTCCATTCTGCGCCGCGCTCTTTCTGGCTAATCCAGCGACTCACGACGATGCCGTCCTCGCCCGTGCCTGCCAAAGCCTCCATGGCGCCTGGATCAGGAGTGATGTATGGGTCATGATATTGAGCAAGTTGTCACGCACCATGCGGAAGTGCGAGACACCGCCCTCTTCGGGTCCCAGGTAGATCACTTTGGTCGGCACCTGGACGATCGGAACATTGGCCCATATCGCGCGTACCACAACCTCTGGGTCGAAGTTCATCCGCGAGGACATGCGCCCCAGCCGCAACATCGCCGCTATCGGGTAAACCCGGTAGCCGCACATGGTATCGGGAATCGCGCAACTGCCGGTCTCCAGCGCGATCAAGCCTTTGGTGAGCAAGCGACCGTACTTACGGATAGCCGGAATGGTTTCATCGAATATCGGGATACCAAGCACCAGAGCACCGGGCTGCCGATCAGACACCGCGACGAACCGTGGAATATCTCTGATGTCGTGCTGACCGTCTGCATCCACTTGCAGAACCCGGGTGATCCCCAGTTGGTGGGCGCGCATGAATCCTGCCTGCACCGCGCCCCCTTTTCCCTGGTTTCGCGGTAGATGGGTCACATCAATGCGCTCGCCGAGGCACACCGCTAATCCATCGAGAATCTCCGCGGTACCGTCATCACTACCGTCATCGATCACGACGACGCGGTCGAGTTGATCCAGCAGCGCAGTCACCGTCCGCTCAATGGTTTGCCGGTTGTTGTACACCGGTACTAAGGCACTAATCTTGGTGGTCACATCTAAACTTGGGTAACCGACAGGGTCCCCTTCGTGGCAATCGCGCCGTCTTTCACTATCTCAAACTGCAGATCGGTGGGGGCCCGGTATCGGAGAGCGACCTGGATCTGGTCGCCCGGCTCGAGCGGCCGAGAAAACTTCAGACCGCTGCCTCCATTGATCGCTCCCCAGCGTGGCTCCGCCAGCGCCTGGAGCAAGGCTAATTGTGCTACCGCAGGCAGCAAGGGTCGTCCAGGAAAATGGCCACGGAAGGCCGGCAAAGCGGGGTCGAGCCGGCAAGTGGCATGCAGTGCACATTCGTCCGCAGACCAGGTTACATGATCGAACTCAAACACCTGCTTGCTCCGTGCTGCCAAACAATTCCAGCAATGCCGAGCGCGGCATTTTGCCATGGGCAGTGCGCGGCATTTTATCCACCACGCATATCCTGCGGGGGACCTCGATTCCATCCATCCTCGATCGCAAGTATGCCTTGATCTCATCCGCCCCAGGAATTCGCTGCCAACGGCCTGCTACGACGGCCCAGATTACATGGTCTCTGACCCGTCCAGGCGTCGGAACGGCCAGTGCTGCAGCCTCGGTCACACCGGGGAATGCACAGAGCGTCTTCTCCACGGCGGTCAAGGACACCCGTTTGCCGGCGATTTTTATGATGGAATCAGCTCGCCCCAGTAGCTCGAACGATTGATCGGCATGGAGCACAACTCGATCGGCTGTCTCAAAGCCAGACCCGACACAAGCATCACCAATGAAAGGTGAAGTAACCTTGAGTAGACCACCGACTTCGCTCACTTCAACACCAGGAAATGGTCGCCAAAGCAGGTTACCCTGACGGCCTCTATGCGCGACGATACCTGTCTCGGTGCAGCCGTAGACCTCCAGTATCTCGGATCCATAACGTGCTCGCCAGGCCAGCGCTGTGTCCCGCGGCAGTACGGCAGCGGCCGAGACACAGCGAACGTCGGTGAAGTCGATGTCGTCCTCTAACAAGGTGCGATAGTGAGCTGGTACGCTGATCAATGTACCGGCACCTGTCACCGCAAGCGTGTCTCGCAGATCCTGTGCGAAGCGCGGTGTTTCATCTACCCATGGGACCCCTGCGACCCAGGGCAAAAAAACCGAGAAGGTCAGGCCATACATGTGCTGAGGTGGCACGCTGCCGACAATCGGCAACCTGGGCCAAGGCTGGCTGTTGAGCAAGGTGCGTGCTTCGTCGATCAGGTTCGCAGTCGACTTGTGCACAACTTTAGGGATGCCCGTCGAGCCGGAGGTAAACAATCGCACCGCCGTGTGATCTGGATCCAGCCCCATGCACCAGTCGCCATGCTGCCCACCAGATGTATCCTCAAGTAAATCTTCAGCCCAAGCTTCGTCGCACTCGCCAGCGATCGAACACTGTTTTCGTACCGCTTGTAGGGCATGTCCGGTTGAATTCGGCGGCAGAATGGCGGTCTTGCACGAGGCCAAGGCAGAGAGCAGCGCGACCGCAAAGCCATAGCGGCTGGCACAACTGATCAGCACATTGGGCCCGCCACCGAGCGAGTCCATTGATCGCTCGACGTCTGCCCGAAACTTGCCAACCGAAACCGGCTTGCCTCGAGCAAATGCGAGTGGCCGCTCTGTAGTTGAACTGAACCTTAGCCGGTAGCCTTGCGCTGCCTCAAAGACGGAGGCTTCTTCAAGCTCATGCATGGAGAGGTACCCAACAGGCGACACCTGAAAATTTTCGCCTGTGCGAGTAGTCGCGTGACGCGAAATGCACTGAGGTCGACACTGTCCACCAGGGCGAACAATCAGCACGATAGTCACCGGCCATGGACATCCCTCCCATAGCGGATCATCCGCTGTAGACTTTCTCGAAACGGTGGCGTCTCAAGACCTGGAAATCGAATCTTGCGCCAAATGAATTCGCCGACAAACAGCAAGCCAATCAGTAGGTAGATCAGCAACCCGTTATACAGTGCCCACAGCTCCTCGTTTTGAGAAAGTGCCAATACCAAACAGATGGCCGCATTGAGGGCAAAAAAAACGGCCCACACGATGGTCAGGCGGCGAACATACTCACAGATCTCCGGAGGCAAAACCGGAAAATCCAGCCGCGCATAGCGCTCGATCAGCGGCGTGGTTCGCAGGCTCCTCCAGAACACCAGAAACAAGCTGACGTGAATGCCGAAGGGCACGAGCTTGGCAATTACGGCACTGCCGAACAGCATGGCAATGAGCAATGCCGAGCCAAGTAGGCCAACCACCCACCAGACCCAATTGGCGTTGCCACGCAATTGCCAAACGATGATCCCAAGTACCAGCGCACTGCTTAGCCCGGGCAATCCAATGGTCGTCAGCCAGTAGACCAGAAATGGATAGGCCACCACCAGCACAGCAAAGACAATGTTTTTTACCGATCTGACGCTCATTCCCGACTACCGATGGCTTACCACCGCACTACAGCCTGCCAGATTGATCGGTCAGCGAGAAGCCTTTGACTCGGGGACCAGCAGATATATGCACCGCTCAACCCTGGCTTCCGATCATGGTCGGGGGTTTACCCATTGCAAAGTATGGCAGCGCGAAACCGTGCTTACTCCCTATCTCGGCCCCGGACGACCTGTTGCCGCTGGCAAAAGGGTAGTTTGCGGCGCATCCCGCACCACGTGGTGCCAAGTGCGTGACCCGGGGCACTAGCGGGCTGACTCTCGACACAGAGCGCAGTCGCCAGTTGGTCATCGAGCTTGATGAAGTCGAAAACTAGTAGCCTCAGAGGTCGGCAACGACCAAGGGGACGCCAATTGAGATCAGCCAGCCAAGCGAAACTGCCAAGTACACAATAACAGAGACGCTTTAGGGCGCTGCACCAAACCTCTGGTCCTGCGTGCTACGAGGCTTACAAACTAGCCGACGGCAGCCATACCACACAAACACTCACCGTTGCCGCTGCTCACTCAGAAACTGCGCCAAGTTGTTCAACGAAGCAAAAATCTCTATGTTTTTATCATCACCGGCTTTGATTTTTACGCCGTACTTTTTGTCTAAGGCGACCGCCAATTCGAGGGCATCGATCGAGTCCAGGCCCAATCCATCGTTGAACAACGGGGCATCGGGTTTGATGTCGTCCGGTGACACGCCTTCCAGATGCAATTCTTCGATCAAGAGGTCCTTCAACTCATCAATCATACAGTCTCCTCGCAACCGCTTATCTTATCAGAATTTTTACTCTATTCTAGGCTCAGCCGGGCAGAGGCTGCACGGCGTTCCAATAAGCTGAGCCGCACAACCAACGGCGTTGAAAGCGTGCTCGAATGACCGCCAACGCCAAGCAGGCAGCTGCTGGGTGAGACGGCGCGAACCCGGCGCAGCAACCCTGATAGCCGATGCTTCGATAGACTTTATTGTGAAAGAAAACCGCAGATGCATGATGCACATGATCGTGACGCCCAACCGAACCCTAGGGCCTGTTCACACTATGCGAGGCGCGGCGTTGCTGCCCCAAAACGTGTCAGGCAAGGCGCGAGGAGAGCGATTTAGTGAGTCCAAATGAACGACGAGCAACGCCGCGTGGCGCGTCTTGGGGCGCAACCCGAAGGGACGGGGCCGTTTTTCCGCCCAACGTTGTTGCTCCTCGCTCATGTACAGTGAGTACATCACACTCGCAGCGTCTCGTTGGCCGAAAAAATGCCCGCCGTCGCTGCGCCTCGCGTAGTGTGAACAGGTCCTAGTGTCAGCACTGACCGCTTGAGGGCTCCGGTGATGCAAGTTCCCCTGAGGATCTTGTTGACGGCATACGGATTTCTACAGTTTGCTGCCCGGGTGTTGTGGCTCGGCAGATGGAAAATGCCGCGGATTCTAAAGCAAGAAGGACTGTCCGGTCGACGGCAGGCACTGGAGTCGGCACACCGCCAAGTGCGGCTTTATCTCGATCTCCTCCGACGCTTGGACTTAGTCTTACTCGAGACCTCTGGCATACCTTGCCAAACACCCGCCATCGTGGTTGCGAATCACCCAAGCTTGTTGGACTTCATCGTTTTCTTGCGTGATTTTCCCAACGCGGTATGTCTCTACAAATCTCAATCGCTGCACAACCCAGTACTCTCACCATTCGTTCAAATAGCGGGGTATATCGAGGGAATGGACGGCTCGACTCGCACCACAAGGCGGGTTATCGGGGCCATTGCAGATCGACTCGCCGAAGGGCATCACGTCATCATCTTCCCAGAGGGCACACGCTCCCCCGGGGCAGCGCAGTTGCACAAATTCAGGACCACCGCTTTTCATTCCGCTATCAGGTCCAACACCGCTTTGCAGCCAGTAGCAATCCACTGTCAACCGCTGTTTCTGGGTAAGCGTCAGTACTGGCTAGATTTTTGTCGTCGCAGAAACAAGATGCACATCCGCTATTTACCACCGATCACCATCGACTCGCTCCCGACCGACCAGCGCAATGCCGCTGGGCTCGCACTGGCCGCACAAACTTGCATCCAGGAATCTCTGGACAAAATGGAGCGACAGGCGTGCCAGTAAGCGACATCTGGGCCTGTTTGATCTACCACCGGCATATGGCAAATCAACCAGGAATGCTCGGTGGCCTGAAGCGACGGGTTGCGTGCTCACCTTACCCTTGGATGGCTTTTTTCGAGATCGCCTAGAGTGCAGCCGCCGGCGCAATTGTACAGCGTAAGACAAAGGTGAGCTGTTTAACCATTTTTCCATACACGCCAATCATGATGGGATGAGCGTCATCTGTAGTAGTCAGGACATGATCAAACACTACCTGTCAGATCGCCGTGCCCGCCTTGCGACCAGAGCTGTCGTTCAAGGATTGTTAATGGACGGTGCCACTGTGTGTTTTCGGCATAGAATGTTCCCGACCAAAACCGGACGGATTGTGAGTAGACTGGCGACCAACAGTCGCGGAGCGTGAACATGAATCCAGCGGATATTGTAGCCGGTTATGACGAGCTAGCGGATTTCTGGCACGGCAATGAGTTCAACCGTACAAATGGTGTTGAACAACACAAGCGCGCCCTAGCATTCTGTAAACGAAGGACGAGAGCGCTCGACGTAGGTTGCGGAAGTAGCGGCAGGATCATCGATCTTCTCGTAAAACGCGGGTTTTCCGTTGAGGGTTTAGATGTATCACCCCGCATGATCAAGCTAGCGAAAGAGCGCCACCCAGAAGTCACATTTCACCTCGCGGACATCTGCGATTGGTGCCCTTCGCTCGACTATGACTTCATATCCGCATGGGACAGTATCTGGCACGTCCCTCTAGGTGAGCATCAACCTGTTCTGCGTAAGCTGCTTGGTTGTCTAAGACCTGGTGGCATTTGCGTCTTTACGATGGGCGGTCTTGATGATGAAGCGGAGAAGACAGATTCAGCCATGGGACCTGAGATGTACTACAGCACTTTAGGGATCCCGAAGGTTCTAAAACTGATCGATATCTCCAACTGTTTGTGTAAGCATCTGGAATTCGACCAGTACCCCGAACCGCATGTTTATCTGATCGTTCAGCGCAAATGGATGTCGCTTGATGGCCGAAAACCGACGTAAACTAGACCAAGTCTGACACTGTCTGTCCGATCAGATTGGGACTATCTCAGGCGTGATATGTTAACACCGAGCGACTTTGTCGCAATTAAGTACCGAGGGAAATTGACGG
>JANQRK010000011.1 GCA_028284585.1 Chromatiales bacterium | reverse complement strand
AAGGACCTTGAAGAGGCCAAATATGTCCGGGATTGGCAGGAAGCCCAAAAGCTGAGACCGATCGTGGCCAAATTTGACGGGCGCAATGACTTGTCGGCGGCAGAAAGACGTGAGGTTTATGGCGTGGCTGAACAAACGTCGTTGGCGGCGAACAAAAACATGATTGCGCTATCGGAAAATTCCGAATTCAAGGTAACCGTTGACGGTGTGCTGGACGCCGAGCGCGCTGACGTCAGCGTACAGAAAGCCGATACAACAGTAGTCTTCAATCAGTAAAATTTAACAACAGGCTAACGACTGACTCTCGCGGCTGCTTGTGCGCGATTAACCGCATTACCGATATTTTTTGCGGCCTCGTCGACTCCCCACGGGCCCAGTGCCGAATAGCCGATATGGTACTCGACCGTCATGCCTTGCCAGTCAGCATCGTAGAAAAAGTACTTCGATGCAATGCCGCGCCGCGCCAGTTCGTGAACGAATTGGTCGCCGATTACCGATGCCGTTACACCGCCACCATTGCCTTGGCCGTATCCGATAACAATACCGACCCCCCCGGTGGAGAACGAATAGCGGTTTGCTTTTTCCAGTGCGTCGAGAGACGAAGCGGCCTGTTCGCCGAGGGCATAACCGGCAAATACCGAGGCTGAAAAAACAACCACCGTCAGCAAGAAAATGCTTGCGGCGCCCCCCCGAATCCTGCCATTCAAAAAGGAACCCTTTTGGTAGCCTTTCCATAAGCCGATTTTGGTATCGCGAGGCGAAAAAGCGATGTGGATTTCTGCGGTTCGTGGGGGCTGGGAACCCTACTCCGAGCACGCAACGAGCTTGCGTCAAAAGGGTTCCTTTTTGTCTATGCTGTGTGCCTCACAGCCGGACTCAAGGCGAAACGAACACTTAGCGAAAGATCATTGGCGATGGCGGTATACGGATACGCACGGGTCAGCACCGAGGATCAAAATCTTGATCTCCAACGTGATGCGTTGTACGCGGCAGGATGCGGCGAGATATATGAGGACTTAGGCGTTTCTGCCATCGCCAAGAAACGCAGCGGGTTTGAAGCCCTGCTCAATAGGCTTGAAAGTGGCGATACACTGATCACCTGGAAACTGGACAGGGCCTTCCGCTCGCTGCGTCAAGCACTGGATGTGCTGGAAATGTTTGAACAGCGGGGGATCGAATTCCGCTCGGTCACTGATCAGATTGACACGACCACCCCGATGGGTAAATGCATGTACCAAGTGCGCAGTGCGTTTGCGGAACTAGAGCGGTCTCTGATCAGCGAACGCACAAAAGCGGGCATGGCCGCAGCCCGCGCGCGGGGTAAGCATATCGGCAGGCCGCCGGTTCTCTCCCAAACCGATATTCGTAAGGTGCATGACATGCTGTCCCAAGACCCCGCTCTAACAACCAAGGCGCTGGCCACCGAATTTGATGTCTCGCCTCAGACACTTGCAAGAGCGTTGAATAAACTGCCATAAGTGAGTGTCTCTGCCACCACTACCACATCTCGTGATCAATGATAACGGAAGCGCCCACCATCAAACTCGAGACTCATCGTTGATCATTTTGGCTTCTTCGGCTGTGGCGGTGTGCGAAAGGCACCAATATATTCACGCTGCAGTATCGGCAAGCTGGCGGCGATTAACTCGTCGCCTTCCATATCTATCTTCCCAGACCGATCCAATTTCATCGTCGCTCTGAAAATTCCGTCTGCGTACATAAGTGTTGCTTCATAGCGTTGATACCCATCGTCTTCAAAGGTGCCGTCAAGATAGCGCACCCGAGAGAGTTGACTACAAAGGTCCGCTGGAAATGTCTTGCCAGGCGTTCCTTCGATTGGGATATCGTCAATGGTGGACACTATATGAAAGGGACCTTTTTCTCCTCTAACAAAAGCACAGTAGAACCGCAGGTAGTTCTCTGCCGCCCCTTTTGAGTTCAATGAAAGGATGTGCGGATTGATCGTCTGAAGAATATCCGCAGTCCCCTTTAGCAAGATCGCTCGCTGAGGCCCAACAAGAGCGGAGCACAGAAGGGGGAGCTGCTGATCTGACCAGTGAAACTCCGCGTCAACCAGACTGAATTCAGGGTAGCAAAGGAGTGGTAGCTGACGCAGATTGCTGCAACTAGGGTTCTCCAGGTCTGGAGCACTAACTTCAGCGGTCATAGCTAGGCGCAGGAGCGTCAAGGTTCTCGCGGCGACCTTACCCGCGACATCACGCCAGTCGCCGCGCAGCGGTGGCAAGTCCGACCATTCTCTTGAAACAAGCGCTTCCGCTTGCTCTATGGCCCAAGGCTCTATCTTCACCTTATCCGGGATTTCACCAGAAAGAAATGCCTTGATGCGTAATAGTCTCCGCCAGCGTTCTGCGACACTGTCGACACCCGCCTTGGATGCTTCCTGGTACCAGTGAACTGCCTGGTCCAGATCCTGCTCCACGCCCAGGCCCTGTTCATAGCAGTTGCCTAGATTGGACATGGCTCCACCCTCACCGACATCCGCTCCTTTTCGATACCAGTGAATCGCTTGGCCCAGATCCTGTTCCATGCCCCAGCCCTGTGCATAGCAGAGGCCTAGATTGGACATGGCTCGACCCTCACCGACATCCGCTCCTTTTCGATACCAGTGAATCGCTTGGCCCAGATCCTGTTCCACGCCCCAGCCCCGATGATAGCAGACGCCTAGACTGAACATGGCCTGACCATCACCGACATCCGCTCCTTTGCGATGCCAGTGAACGCCCTGTTCCAGATTCTGTTCCACGCCCAGGCCCTGTGCATAGCAGACGCCTAGATTGGACATAGCTCGACCATCACCGACATCCGCTCCTTTGCGATACCAGTGAACTGCCTGGTCCAGATCCTGTTCCACACCCCGGCCCTGTGCATAGCAGAATCCTAGATTGGACATGGCTCCACCATTACCGACATCCGCTCCTTTGCGATACCAGTGAACTGCCTGGTCCAGATCCTGTTCCACGCCCAGGCCCTTTTCATAGCAGACGCCTAGATTGGACATGGCATGACCATCACCGACATCCGCTCCTTTGCGATACCAGTGAACTGCCTGGTCCATATCCTGTTCCACGCCCCGGCCCTGTGTATAGCAGGCGCCTATATTGAACATGGCTCCACCATCACCGACATCCGCTCCTTTGCGATACCAATGGAGCGCTTGATCCAAATCCTTTTCCATGCCCAGGGCTAGTGAATAGCAAAAACCCAAAGCAACCATGGCTCGGCCATCGCCACCTTCTGCCCCTTTCTTGATAGCTCTGACAATTCCAACCGGCAAAGAGCATTCTGCCCTATACAGATGGGTCACAATCAGTGCAGCAGCCTCAACTAGGGATTTCTCCGATTCAGTGTCGGGGGGAGCAAAATCCAGGATTTTCCTGGTCACTGTGTGCTCAGGGAAATCCTGCGCTAACCGAAACATAAACTCAGCCACTCTGACTGGCGCGCATCGCCAAGCGGTATCCAGTAGGTCTTCGTACGCTTGGCCTTCTTCGCAGGCATGAAGCACAAACCACTCACCCAGTAAGTCTGGCTGCAGATTCGGAACATACTGTCCGACGCCTTGTGCCCCGCCGCCTATTGGGCCATCGGCGAATACGATCGCCCGGCGTCGAGTGGACTTGTCGGGTCTGGGCAACAAGCCCCTTTTTGTAGTCTCTCGACAATCGAGACCACCGGTCATGGTGGCGATCAGCGCGATACGCAGCGACGCATCATCATCGCCGAGCTCCGGCACTTCCTCACCAGGCATCCTGCGCCAGCGGATATTGATGTTCCGGTAGAGCACATCGGTCAACAACGTATACTTCGTCCATTTTTTTAACAGTCCGCCATCGACGATTGCCTGACCCAAGAAGTAGGCATAGAGAGGACGCCCCGCCGGGTCAATGTGTTCGAGCTGTTCTTCGATCGCGTCATCGGACGCGTCAATTTCCCGCCCTCCGGTGAGCCTTGCCACCTGCTTAACCAGTTCAACAAGCTTTCCTTGATCGAGCTTTCCAAGTTCCAAAACACCACTATCGAAGCGCCGTTCGATAAAATCTCGATCATTACCGTCAGGCCGATCACAGAGTTTGAGAAACCAATCCGCACGCCCCTGAGACAAACCTATTGACAACCCATCCTTGCTGTTTCCGTGGCCAGCCTCTTGCTTCGAAAAACCACCTTGGTTCCAGCACTGCCGCTCGACTAACAGCACGCGTACCCGTTCTCGTAACTTGTTATCTTCTGTACGGCACGACAATGCTTCCATGAGGTCTCGAATCCCATCTTCCCTGCCGATAACATAATCCAACACGATCAGATGCCGTCTGTCTGGTTGCCAGTCTGCCCAGCTTCCTGGAAACCGCTTAAAATGCTTCGGCTCCAGCAAACCAGCGCTCCATCCCATCCTTCTGGCAATCCGAATCAATTCATAGGCCAGTCGACTTTTCCCTTGCCCTGCCACTCCGGCAAGCTGGAACCAAGCAAAAGGCATGTCGCATCTTAGGAAATCATAGAGCCGACGTTTCTCCTTCCTTCGCCCGATGACCTTCAGCTTGCGATTCCCGTAGTAAAAGACACTTTCTAATTCGGGCGGATCAGTAAGATAAGGTTGGTGGGTACTCGACACTACCGCAGAATCATTGACAGCTGGGTCGGCAAAGCATTGGACACCCGTATCCATACCGATACCGCCATCCTCCCCGCACTCAATATCGGGTTTTCCTTCTAATACATCGATATGTTTTTCTAGACCGGCCCGTCCTCCAAAAATATCGAGATCGCATTCCTGCTTTTTGCAGGACCTGAGAAAGCGCAATAAACACTCTCTCAACGAGATGTTGTCTTGAACCTCCGCCAGACTCGTAAAGTAAATAATCGATCTTTCCCTACCCACACTGCGTTCTTGCGGCATTTTTTGTAGTCCGTTGTAACCTTTGCCCGCGCGGCCCGCCTTTTTCTCCCGTTGCGTAATTGCATTGTCGAGTGCTGTCCACCCGACCTCCCCCTTGACTTCCTTTGCATACTGTCGCAGACAGTATCCCACCCATTTTTTACGTAGACGTTTTGCCGACGCGCTGCCACCAACGCTATCGATTACCTTCCGTTTGCCGGGCGCACGTAATGATTCGTAGATTTGTTCCAGCAGCCGTTCTGCATAGTCTTTCAGCTTAGCATTATCATCATCCATAATTTGATGTCGCTATGATAATCCACATTGTAGAGATGCCGTAGAATCTCTCTATCCGAAATTTACGGAATCCGCTCCAAACGACGTAGTAGGTAGCGATGGAAATCTGATTTATATAATTTTTACCGATAGAAGAGGATCGTGTGTAGACTGTATTGCAATCCTACTCACGATGGTAATCGAGCCAATATTTCAGTTCGTCTCGGCTCGCACGGTGCTCAAAATACGTCTCAAGCATGTCAGTGAACACCTCAACCTTTGACTTGCCTCTCGTCCGCGCTTCAATATTGGCGAGCGTATTAAATAACTTCACATGTTCCTTTGAAACATCTTTCAATGTAAATGTTTGCGTGTTCTTTTGTGTCATCCTTGACCAGCACTTTCTTCACCATCATGGCAACTTCATTAGGTTTAAGTTTAGTTACCATAAAATCGCTAATCTTGTCAACCAAAAAGGCATATTGCTACATCATGACGTAAAACTCGCCACGCTCGCATAGCACCGAGTTCCGAAAAATTCAGAAGAATTCGGAAGATTTGCCTCGTAGTTTTCGTAATTCTTGCGCACCTACAGTTTCTCTCAAGTTCACAGCGATTGAGGAGAAACGCAGATATGCACAAGAAAACCAAGCGGTTTGTCATTGTAGCCAGCAATCAAGAGCTCACGAGCCTCGCTTACCGCCGCCGCTTGTGGATTGCCACACGCAATCTCCCAGTTTCGCGTCGTGCGCTTATTAATCTGATCGCAGCGGTCCTGTACGACTACAAAGGCAAAGTGATCTGGCCTAACGGCTGGGTTTGGCCGATTCCCGATATCGATGAGCTGTTCGATATCGATGGACGCTGGTTATCGCTGTGGCTGGAAGATTGTGACGGCGAGCCGAAACGCCAGCCGCGATCCACTTCGATCGAGAAGCTGCGCGTGATCGATCTGTACTTCCGTATCAAGTATCCGGACATCGCCCGGCATTTCGGGAAGTAGAGCAATGGACTGTGCGGGGCCTCGCGGCCCCGCTTCGTTGCGTTGTTTCCCACATTCCAATTTTGAAGCGTGGAAGCTGCAGCATGCGCCCGTTTCGCCGCGCGTCGCTTTTCACTTTCAACATCTGTCTATAGGAGAAACCCATGGGTCAGGTCAAAAGATTTGGCGATCCCACGAAATCGCCGCGCCCGAAGCGAGGTCGTCCGAGAGGTTCTAAGCAACCGGATGGGATGAGCTTCATCAAGAAGCTGCTCTATCACCCGGATGTCGAACAAGCCGCCGAGTGGGCAAAAGCCCATTTTCGGTTGCTCTGGGACCGAGTGCGCGGCGCTGAACTCGCCGAGGTCAACGACGCGCTGGAAAAGACAAGCCACGAACTCAACACCGCCCAGCATACGCTTGACAAGCTGGAAGAGCACAAGGCCAGCACGCCGCGCTTTATCAAGACCAGCAAGGTCAATACCGACAAGGACGATACCGTCGTCTCTTTCAGGGACTGGCACCGCCGCGATCAGATTCTGATCTGGCTGTTGATCGTGTGCATTCTCCTGTGCATGGGTATGGGTTGGTCGAATGTCTATGCCAACCTGCTGGCCAGTGGCGAGCCGGTCTTCATAGAAAACACTTGGCTGGCCGCCATGCTCGCCACCCTCGCCCCTTTGGCCTCGGTGTCGGTGAAATGGATGACCCATTTCTTACGCTACGACACGTCCCGTCGTCGTTACGCGATCGCCGTGTTCATGACCACGCTGGTCGTGCTGGCGGTCTGGTTGGTGCTGTTCGTCAAGAGTTTCCCAGGTATTGCCAGTCCGGTGTTGTTGGATATGGCAGACGGCTTCGACACAGGGTCACTGCTTACCTGGTCTCAGCTCACCTTGGAAATCCTGGTCGCGGCCTGTTTGTGGCTGGCTGCCGAGGATATCTGGATCAAGTACGCGCCGGGCTGGACCGTCGAGAACCCCGAATACGTAGAACTCGACAAGGCCATCAGTGAACTCAAACCGTCGCTCGATGTGCTGTCCCAGAGCCACAGCGCCCTGGTAGGCCGCAAGACCGAGCTGGAGGCCGACCGCCAGGCCTACGTCAACGACAGGGTGGCCAGCTTCTACGCCGAGAAAGCGCGCGCTGCCCATTTCAACTTCAACGACTGATCTGTTGGGAGGTCCATATGAAACTTGTCCGCACACTGTCTACCGGCCTGGGCACCTTGGCATTGGCCGTCTCGCTGGCACTGCCTGGCCCGGTGGTTGCACGCGATCTGGTGATTGCCCTGTCGCCGATCCAAGCCCCGGATAGCGCCACTGCGAAAGTCAAATCGACGCTGCACTTTTTGCTGGGCCTGGAACCCGGCGACACGGCCACGGTGATGGACGGCTACCACGTCACCACGCTGGGCACCTTCGCCGTACCCGAGGACGCACGCTATCAAAGTCCCAAAGCGCGGCTGGCGAAGAACCGCGCGGTCGCTGGGGCGATGATGCGATCGGCCAAACAGGCCAAGGTGAGCGAAGCGACACTGCCCTTGCCGAATGCCATCATGCTGCCGAAGCTCTTGAGCCGGATCGCCGAAGACCATACGGGCGATGGACCGTTGGATGTGGTGATCCAGGGTTCGCCCTTCTATGCCGATCCGCGTGAGCCAGGCTTTGCGATGGTCGATGGGCGTTTTCCGTCCGACGGCCATCTGGCGCATGGCCGGGACAAGACCCCCCTCGGTGTGGATACCCCGGACAAGTACGCGCGCCTGCGGGTGCATCTTGTCTATGACGCCGCCTCGCCAATGGAGGGCAGCCGCCATGAGGAGATGATCGAGCGTTGGTGGCGGCTCAATATCGAAGCCCAAGGCGGTGAGTTGGTGAGCTTCAGCAACGATCTGTCGAGCGTATTCCGACGTGTCCTCAATGGTGCACGCGCCCCGCGCCATGACGACGAACGCCAGCCCGGCGACAAGCTGGAGATGATCCGGTTGCGCCCGGTGCGCATCCGCGAGTCTATCCACGAGCGGGCACTGAGCACCACGCCACTGCCCGAGGCGGCGCTGAGTCAGGCCCGCAATGTCGAGGTCGGGCTGTCCTGGGTGGGCTGCCACCCTTGCGACCTCGATCTCTATGTACGCGCGCACGCGGGGGCTCAAGCGTTGTACTTCAACCACGACGAGAGTCCAGAAGGGGTGTTCTTCAAGGACTATCGCAACAGCCCCCAGGGTACGGGGGCCTATGAGACCGTCGCACTGAATGGACCGGTCGATCTTCGTAAGCTGCAAATAGCCGTGAACTTCTATCACGGCCAGGCCCCGCAAGGGGTGCGCGGGGAGTTGCGCATCGCCGTCGATGGCGCGACCTATGCCAAAGCCTTTGTTGTGGAGGCGACATCCGGCAACAAGGGCAAGGGAACCAAGCGCGCGCTGGCGACGGGGCATTCGGATAGCCCCCAGACGGTGCTGCTCGACCCGCTGCGCGTCGTGGCCCTGAAGTAGCAATAGTGGGTTCCGGCACCCAACAGCCCCCCAACCTGGCAGGGCTGGTGATCGTCACCGGCTTGCTGGGTTGGGGTGCACTCAAGACCGGTCCGCTGATGCTTGGCGGGCAGGTGCAATTCATCCCAGCCGTATTGGCGTTCATCGCCGGTTTGGGACTCCTTCGCATCGCAACCGAGCTACTGCAGCTGCTGGCCCGACTGGCGGACCGGCAATCGGCCAAGAGGCCTCGCACCCAGCCCGGTACATCGCGCTGGGCGACCTGGAAGGACTGGAAGGTCGAGCGCAGCCAACGAGACGTCAGTCCGCTCTGGGGCCTCATGAAAGGTCGTCGCGGGCGCGCGCTGTGGGCGAACTACGCCTCGAATGCCATGACCGTCGCGCCCGCCGGGTCGGGAAAAGGCATCTTCACCGTCATCGTCATGGGCCTGGCGATCCGCGTCGCCAAAGTGTTTGTCGATTTCAAGGGCGAGCTGGCCTGCCTACTCAAACCCGCATTGGAGGCACGCGGTGAGATAGTCCGTATCCTGAACCCCGGTGCCCTTTGGGAAGACCAACTCGGCGCAAGCGATTTCTACAACCCCATCGATCTGCTAATCGATTGCCTGCACACGCCAGGGGCCCTGCGTGACGCGCCCGACCTACTGCGCGAGCTTGCCGGGCAGCTCTTGCAGGAGCCTGGCAAATCGGACAACGACAACAGCTACTTCCGCGAAGGCGGTCGGCGTGCGATCGCCGATATCACGGCCATCCACGCGATGGTCGATGAATACGACGCGACACTATCCGCTGTCGCCTTGACAGTGGAAGACCGCAACGCCTTCGAACACCACATGCGCTGGGTGGTGGGTGTGGACTTAGAAGGCAAACCCCTGCCCGAAGGCCCTCTGCCGATCGAGCAGGCCGCCTGGGCCGAGAAGCATGACCCAGAGGATGTCGCCGAGTTTGCGCGCTGGCTACGCGCTCGTGCGGCCAACTGGCTGGCGCTGATGGATGGCGAAGCGCGGACGTTCGACAGTTTCATCTCCGGCGCTCAGCAGGCTTTAGCACCGTTTGCCACCGGGAGGCTGGCGACGGTCACGCGCCGCTCGACCTTCTCGATGAACGATCTGAAGCGCCGTGATCGGATCACCAATTTGTTCTTCGTGGTCGATGCCAGCCGCATGGAAACCTACAAGGCCTGGATTGGGCTCATGCAATGGTGTGTGCTGACCACACTCAAGCGCCACGCGGACAAGTCCCAGCCGGTCTATCTGATTCTTGACGAGGTCACGAATTACCTGATCGCGGGTCTGGCCAGCCTGCTGACCTGGGGACGGTCGTTTGGCATCCGTCTTCATCTGATCTTCCAGGACCTGACCGCATTCGAGCGCGAGTACGGTACGCAAGCCTTGGAAACCGTGTTATCCGAGACCGAGATCAAACAGTTCCTGCCGGGACAACGTTCTCCAAAAACATTGGAGCTCATCTCGAAGATGCTGGGTGAGCAGACCGTGGTGGCTGCCAGCCGAGCGCCGGGCGCAACCGGCATCAACGTCCAAATGAGCGATACGGCACGCGCGTTAATGACGCCAGATGAAACTCGGCGCACCCAAGACGGCATCTTGTTTGTTCGCCAGGCCCCGCCGGTGCGCTTCTCACCGATCAGCTGCGCCGAGATTGCCCCGTGGCGTGATCAGGTTGGGATCAATCCCTTCCACGGCAAACCGTTTCGCAAAAAAGTCCGGCTCAAGGTCAAATCTTAAGGAGGCCAAAGATGAATCAGCGAGTACGCAGTTTTCTACCCTGGCGACTGATCGCCGCGCTGCTGCGCGGCATGGGGAGCCTGGGCAGTCTCTGGCCGCTCCTGGCAATTATCGTGTGGTGGTTGGCACCCACGACCGTGCATATGCGTTGGGAGTACACCTACCGGGATATCGGTACGTACCGCGTCTACTACGACTGCACCTATCTCGGCCCCAGTGGCCTGGTCGACTACATGCACGGTGATCAGTGTCCGTTCTTTGCGTTGATCGATCGGCGCGACCCCCGGTCTTTCCCAGGACCTCGACCGTGATCCGCGATCATGGGCATGCGGATGAAGGTCGAATGCCCAAAGGAAAGCACGATGAATGAACCGGCAACGTTCTTGGACACCTTACCTCGGATCATGCTCTACACCGGCACGTGGATTGCGGGAAGTGTCTTTATCCGACGCTACGCCGAGTATGGCGCGCCCGGTGATTTTGCGGCCAGCATCGCAGCCAGTGCGTTTGGCATGGTCCTGGCCGTGCCGCTGTTAAAAACCGCTGGTTTGGGCATTACGATGGGCATCACCTCGGCGCTGTATCTGATGGCGATGGCCGCCGTCGGTGCATTGGTGTTTGGCGAACGGATCATGCCGGTTCAATCCGCCGGGATCGCGCTGGCGGGCATTGCCGTGCTGCTGATGGCACTGCCCACGCAAAACCATGACACAGCGCCACAACAACCCCCTATGCAACACAACGGAGACCAAACCAATGAATGAAGCCGATCAAGCACAACCTCAAGACACCCCTGAAGGACGCAAGCCGGACTTCATCGCCTACAACGTCACCGAAGCCAGAGACGGCAAAGGCCACTGGAACCGAATCGGTGCGGCCTGGCAGCACCGGGACGGTGAAGGCTTTGACCTGCAACTCGATAGTTTTCCAGTCTATGGCCGTGTGACGTTGCGTGAGCTCAGGGATGAACGGATGCAGGGCTATGAGGCCGAGCAGCAGGCACGGGCGCAGGAGCCGAGTACCGAGCGGGCACCGGCCAGGAGCCGCAGCCGTGGTCGTTCGCGGTAACTAACCGAGGCGCAGCGTCTCGCTGCGTGAGGCAATGCTGCTGCGCTATGTACCAATGCAGCGTGAACGCCTGGCGTCTCGCGCCGGTGAGCCCGCTCGATCCATGCCCGCACGCGATGGCGAACGCCAGCGCATCAGAATCTGGTTGCCAAAGTCCAAAATCGCGGATATACCTGTGTTCTCTTTTTGTTCTATGTCGAGAAGGAGAACACCAACGAACTGAAAAGTGAGATACCCATGAACACTGAAGCCCCAACGCATGAAGAGGCGGGTGACGGTCTCCCGATTAAGGCCGAAGAGCGTGGTAGTGCCCCACTGGCACTCGACCCGGACAAGTACCGGCGCTATCTGGATGACTTTGAGCTGAGCGAGGAACAGCAAAACGAACTGCTGGCGGTCCTCTGGAACATCTGCCGGACCTTCGTCGAGATCGGCTTCGGGGTGGATTCTGTCCAGACCATATTTTCCGGAATCGTCGAAAAGACTTTGCAGGATGACGCAGGCACGGTAGACAGGAAGGATCACTTCAAACAAATCGCCGCACCTACCGGTGACGACGAAGAAAGGAAGCACCGATGAAACAGGCTGTAATCTATACTCGCATATCGTCGCAGGCGCAATTGGCCAAGGGTGACGGTCTTGAGTCCCAGGCCACACGTTGCCGCGAGTTTGCCGGTTACAAGGGTCTGGACGTCATCAAGACCTTTCAGGATGCGCGATCCGGCTCCCTGATCGACCGGCCCGGCATGCAGGCCATGCTGAGCTTCTTGCGCACCCATCGCAAGGACGGGCTGACAGTGATCATCGATGATTTGAGCCGCATAGCACGCGGGATCATCGCGCACTGGGAGTTACGCAAAGCCATCGACGATGCGGGAGCGCGTCTCGCTTCACCCTCGATTGAATTCGGTGAGGATTCGGATTCCGTCCTCGTCGAAAACCTGCTGGCCTCAGTCAATCAGCATCAGCGTCAAAAGAACGCCGAGCAGACGATCAATCGTATGCGCGCGCGCATGATGAATGGCTTCTGGGTCCATCCGATTCCGCCCATCGGCTACCGCTACGAAAAGTCCAAAGATCGCGGCAAGGTGTTGGTGCGTGATGAACCGTATGCCTCAATCATCCAGGAGGCCTTGGAAGGCTATGCCCGTGGACGCTTCCAGCTACAAAGCGAAGTGAAGCGCTTTTTGGAGTCCTACCCGGAGTTTCCGCGCGACAGCAAGGGCGAAGTCCGCAACCAAAAAATCAATGACATCCTGACCCATGTCATCTACTGCGGCTATCTCGAATCCAAGCATTGGGACATCGCGTTGCGTCCGGCCCAACATGAAGGGCTCATCAGCTTCGAGACCTGGCAGACGATTCAAGACCGACTCAATGACAACGCGAAGGTGCCGGCACGCAAGAATCTGAATGAGGATTTTCCGTTGAGGGGCTTCGTGGCCTGCGGCGAATGCGGTCACCCGATGACGGCCTGCTGGTCCAAAGGACGCAACAGCCACCATCCGTACTACATGTGCTTCAAGAAAGGCTGTGGCAGCTACCGCAAGTCGATCCGGCGCGATACGCTGGAAGGCGAGTTCGAGGACTTGCTCAAGTCCCTCCAACCGACGGAAGGCCTGTTCAAACTCGCGCGGGCTATGTTCGAAGACTTGTGGGACCACCAGCTGGCCGCGCAACAGACGCGTCAGGCATCGCTGGATGCCGAGATCGTGAACATCAACCGGCAGATCGAACAGCTTCTCGACCGGATCGTCGATACGCAATCTACAACCGTGATCACCGCTTTTGAGCAACGGATCGAGAAGCTGGAGAAAGCGCGCTTCGCCCTGCAGGAAAACATCGCCAGCATCGGTCAACCAGTGAGAGCGTTCGACGAAACTTTTCGAACCGCCATGGACTTTCTCGCAAGTCCTTGGAAACTCTGGCACTCCGACCGGCTAGAGGACAAGAGAGCCGTGCTAAAGCTGACCTTTGCCGACCAGCTTGCCTATGTGCGAAACGAAGGGTTTCGAACCGCCGAAACCACCTTACCTTTCAAGGTGCTAGGGGGTCTCAACAGCGTCGAAAACAGAATGGCGGAGAGGGAGGGATTCGAACCCTCGGTACGCTATTAACGTACACACACTTTCCAGGCGTGCTCTTTCAACCACTCAGACACCTCTCCGGATCGCCCACGCGCCAAGTCGGAAGAATCTAGCAGACCGCAAATGCAACTCGAGCGAAAACGAGCCGCGCAGCCTAAACCACCGCCTGCTCGGGTGCAAGCGAGCTGCGGCCGGAAACGGCAGACTCAGAGGTGGTGGCTGACCTGGGCGCGCGCGACGTGTTCCATCAAACCGCGAAACACTTCGCCGTGCACATGAATCAGGTGCTCGTGATCACCGGATTCGAAGTACACCTCTGGCTGATGGATCAGCGCCGGATCGACCACGACGTCGACACCATAGGGTTGGCCGATCGCCGGGATCGCACCGCGCTCACAATCAGAAAACGTCTCCTCGATCTGGTCCTCGGGCAGCATCTCGAGGGTGCGCGCCAACATCTGGTTGAGGCGATCTAATTCCAGCCTATGGGTAGCCGGGATCACCGCGAGAAGACAACTGTGCTCATCACCAAGCAGCACTGGCTTGGCCAACTGGTCGCCCGGCACATGCGCGGCCTCGGCGGCGCGCATGGCGGAATCGGTATGTGGATGCTCGATTATATCGTAAGCAATGCCACGGCTCTCCAGATAATCTTGGAGTGTCGTTGCGACGGCCATCAGTGGGTTCCTCCGAATCTTCAGTCTTACTCAGCCTATCGTCCTGCCCACGCAATGGATACGCCAGCGGTGGAATCGGACTTCTGTCGCCGACTAGATGCTGACAACAAGGCCTTACCTTGAGTTAGAGTATAGTCAGCGATTCTCGTTGAGTAGGCGCACCAGCGCAGGATGAAGAAAAACCACAAGCGTGGCAAGAAGTCCGCCCAGTCCCTCGCCTCTACCGCCGACCGTCACTCGCTCTACGAACGCTCAGTGCAGTGTGCCGAGGCCGAGATCGATTTCGTCGATGCCACCTTCAAACGGCTAAGGAAGCGCAAGGCCCGGCTACTGCGCGAGGACTTTTGCGGCACCGCCAACGTCTGCTGCGAGTGGGTCAAACGCGGTGCCAAGCGGCAGGCACTCGGCATAGACCTGGACCCAGAGGTGCTGAACTGGGGCCGCACCCACAACCTGGTCAGTCTGACGCGGGCGCAACGTAGTCGGGTCACCCTGGTCCAGGACGATGTCATGCATGTCCGAAGCGAGCGTCCGGATGTCGTTTCGGCGATGAATTTCAGCTACTGGATCATGCACGACCGAGCCGTGCTGAAGCGCTACTTCAAACGGGTTCACCGCTCGCTGACGGACGACGGCATCTTCTTTCTCGACGCCTACGGCGGCTACGACAGCCACAAAGAGATCACAGAGAAACGCAAGATCCACGACGATGGCGTGAGCTTCACCTACATCTGGGAACAAACTGGGTTCGACCCGATCAACCATCTGATGACCTGCTATATCCACTTCGCCTTCCCCGACGGCTCGAAGATGCGCAAGGCCTTCACCTACAACTGGCGACTGTGGACAGTGCCTGAGCTGAGGGACTTGCTAATGGAGTGCGGTTTCAGTCATGTGACTGTGTACTGGCAAGGCTGGGACAAGCATGGCGAGCCCGATGGGGACTATCGGCCCGCGACAAGCGCCGATGCCGATGCCGGCTGGGTGTGCTATCTCAGTGCTGAAAAGTAGCCGTAGGTCGAACCCCCCAGCAGGTGCTGGGGCCTTTACAGGGCACCTCCCGAGCACGCACTGCTGCCAGGCAACCATGACCTCAATCTGCAGCCAATGCGGGGCTGTCAGTTAACTCGCTGACCCGCCGCGACACCGGCCGCCCTTGGCCCTGTGTCTTGGCGTGATACATGGCGCGGTCGGCGCTACTCAGCAACGCCTTGCCCTCTGTCCCATCGGTCGGCAGTTCACACACACCAATACTGACACCCAGCGGTTGATCCCATCCTGGGATGCGAACCTCTTTGAGTGCCGATCGAGTCTCTTCGGCGATGCCCTTGGCGATCTCGGCTGGGGTGTCTTCCAGCAGTATGACGAACTCGTCGCCACCCAGGCGTGCTACCAAGTCAGTCTCTCGGCGCCGGCTCACCAAGTGGTTCGCGGCTTTGATCAGCAAAGTGTCACCCGCATGATGCCCCAAGGTGTCGTTGACACGTTTGAAATCGTCCAGGTCGAGCAGCAACAGGCTAAGGGGACGGCTGGTACGGTGCGCGAGCTGGACACTTTGTTCCAAGCACTGCTCGAGCATGCGTCGGTTTGGCAGCCCAGTCAGGCTGTCATGGGTAGCCAGATGGGCAAGATGATCGATCAGCTCACGTTGTGAATGTTCCTCGTGCAGATCGGCCAGGGCCCCGAGTACCCGCTCCGGAGAGCTGTCTGCACCCAACATCACTCGTGCGCGCACCCGAATCGGGATCGAGGCGCCGTCACGTTCGATGCGCAACTCGCGCACGAAGGGCTCGTCGTTGCAGTTTTCGATATGCGCGGCGATAACGCTTTGGATATCGTCCCAATACTCACCGGGCACATGTCTGCTGAACCAATCCATCGGATCCGAGACATCCTCACCGCGGGGTGATGCCCCCAAAATGCGCTGGCATTGCTCAGAGATAAACCCATGCTTCGAACCGATGTGCCAGTCCCAGATTCCTTCCTTGGTACCGTCCAACGCCATAGCAAATCGCTGTTCGCTTAGCCGCCGACGCGAGTTGTTGCCGCGTTGGTGCAAATAGAGCCAAGCCGTCAGCGCAAGGACGACAAGCAGCAGGACGATCGACGCATTACGGTATTGGTCTTTGCTGCGGCGCTCGTCGAGTAGTCGCCCGCGGCGTTCAGCGATGACATGGGGATCCAGGTGCGCGATGGGCGTGAAGATTCGAACGCCATAGTCCTCGGCACCAAACCGACGCACCAACGATTGTCCTCGCTCGCTGACCAAGTACTCCCAGAAGCGATTTGCCGCTGCGACATTGGCCTCTGGAAAGCGGGCCGGATTGACGACTATGGCCACCACGCGATTCTGTAACGCGACGTCATCTCGATACAGCGGGACAATTCGTCCACTGAGGTTCGCGCGCTGCAGCATATAGCTGCCGATATCGGCAAAGGTGAATAACTCCATATCATCCGCTACAGCAAGGGTGCCGACGACATCGGTGCCACTACTGACAAAACCGTCCCAATCCGACTGCAAACCAAATAGCAGCAATAGATCTTGCAGGCGTTGGTAGGTTCCCGAGTCGGGGTGCGGCGCGAGAAAATCGACCTCACCAGTCGAAAGCTGCGTCAGCAGGTCGCTCAGATTGCCGATCCGGGCAAAATCCAGGCCGTTGTCGCGTGGACCAATGATCGCGAAGTCGTTATACATGATCTCGGCCTGCCGCGACCCAAAGCCTCTGTTGAGAAACAGCGACTCACCTCTAGGGTAGTGACTTAAGATCAAGTCGGCTTCGCCGCGTTCAGCAAGGCGCAAGACCTGGAGCGCACCCATCGATCTAATGTCGATCTGGGTGTGCGGGTCGAGCGAGCTGAAGTCTTCGACCAGTGCCGTGACGACTCCTGAGTTGACCAATGTCGTCGGTGCGACGATGCGCAGCCTGTCGCTGGCGACCGCGTTCGAGATAGTTGCCATACCAAGCAACCAAAGCGCGCAGGCCGGCATCAAGGGCGCCTCTAAAAATAGAGGCGCCCGAGCGGCACAAGGATGTGCTGCATTTTCGGTCACGACAAGTGATTGAAAATGAAGGAAAGGCGAAAACCGCGTTTTGGCCTTTCCGTCGATAAAAATGCCATGGAAGGCATTTTTAGAGGTCCCCTCAATAAGCTGTGTTTGCTCGTGCTCGTCAAGTCCACTTCAACAGCATCGGTTGGTGTCGTTGTTATCGGCGCAACCAGCTTGATCTGCACAGCCTGGTGGCCGAACCACGGGCCTACGGATCAGCTCCCTCGCCCGGGCTGAGTAACGAAGTTGGTGGCCGCGCCGATCGACGGCCGTACTTCACGTCAGTTGAACAGGCCCTTGAGGGCGCCATCGAGCTTGTCCTTGACCGCATCCTGGGCCTTCTCTTGAAGTTTCTGCTTTTGTTTGTCGATCTCGGCCTGCGCCCTGGCCTTGACTGCCCCCTCCAAATCCGGTCTGAATGACGGGTCGGTCAGCGGGCCGCGGACGCGAATCGGGATCGGAACACCGGCGAGACCGTCGCTATCGGCAGCACCCTGTCCCTGGAGTGATCCGACCAGCTCGGTGAGGACACGATAGTCGATGGTGTCTTTCGGTAGGTCGACTTGGCCCTTGCCCGAGACCCGCAACAGCGGTGACTTGGCTTGCAGATCATCATTCCTGATCACACCATTGGTGATGGTCATCGAGCCACCGAGTTCACTGAAATCGGTCTGGCGAGGTGTGCCGATTTCGATTTGCTCATTGCTCAAACCGAGTCGACTGCTGGCATCACGGATCAGCTGCGCAATGTTGACACCTTTCACGGCGCCGTCCCTGAAAACAAACCGCGAGCTACCATTGAGGGTACGCCGGACCTCGGGCTCACTTAGCCCGGTGGCACGGATATCGACATGCACCTCACCGCGCCCGGTCAGCCGGCCCTGCCCTGTCAGATCGTCCAGCAATGGGCCGATCTGAATCTCGGTCAGCGATTCCTTGAGCGCCAGCTTGGGTCGCTTGCCGGCTGTGTCTAGCACCAGCCGGCCGGCCAGGTTTCCCTGGTAGAGCCCGGCTTTCATCGGGTCCACCTTGAGCACTCCGTTACGTGCCACGAGTTTGCTGCGTACCTCGTTCATACGCAACTTGGCCACCTTGAGTTTATTGATCGTGAACTCGCCAACTAGATCAAGCGTGCGTAGTGCGGCGAAGGGATCCGCTGCCCCGGTGCTCGGCTTGGACGGTGACGAACCCTCACCCGCCGGCGCTGCGTCGGCTTGCTCGGCAGCCGGCGGCAGATAGCGGTCCAAATCGATCTCATCGAGTGTCAATGTGGTGCGCACCACAGGTCCCTGACTGTCGAGCAGATGCAGATGACCCTTGAGCGTCGAGTCGTCGAGACGCAATTCCAACGGCTCGATGCGCAGTGCCCCCTTGGCAAAACTGAAGCCGAGCTCGCCGCCGGCACGGGTAAGCGCTTGCGGGTCGGTAGTCTCGATTGGACTCGCAAACATCGCGGCCAAGGTCTTGAGATTGGTCTCGGCAATACGTAATTCGCCGGTGGCCGCTGGATCGGTCTGCAATCCTTTGACCGCGACCTGCCCGCTGGCCGACAACGCTGGACCACTCACCGCGAGTGGCTTGAGCACTAGGGTGTCGGCCGCGGTATCGGCTACCAAGTCGGTCTCCAAGCGCAGCTCGGCGCCGCCCTCGGGCAGTCCCTCCCCGCTGGCATCAAGCTGCAATACCAATCCGGCGACCTCGAACACCTTCAGCTCAGGGTCACTGGAAAGGGTCGCGTCCAATTTGGCATCGAGCCGCATCGCTGGCTGCTCGCTGGTGAAGCTTACCGCCGCTTCGATCGGCACTTCAGCACCGGGTGTCAAGCTACCGGTCACCAAGCGAACTCCATCTAGGGTGTACTGCTGGCCGGCCTGACGATCATCCCAAACAATACGCGCATCCTCGATCTGGATACCTTGTACTTGCAGCGCCGGCGCCGAATCCGACGCGGCCGGTGCCTCTTGTTCAGTTGCCGGGGCATCGGCGGCACCCGCCAGGTCTTCCCAGTTGGTCTTGCCCTGGGCGTTCTTCTCCAAATTAAGGCGCAGCCCGCGCAGAATCAGTGTGTCAACCTCGATTTGTTTGCTGAGCAAGGGCAGCAGCTTGGCCTTGACGCCCAGCCGCTCCACCTCTGCGAACCACTCGGCCTCGAAACCCGGTGCATTGCCCAGACGCACGCCACCGATATCCAGGCCGAGCCACGGAAACACCGACAGCTGGATATCCTGCTCGATCACCAACTCACGACCCAGCTGTTTTTGGGCAGCCTCGACGATCTGCGGTTTGTAGTCATTGGGATCGACCACCGTCATCAGGATGACCACCGCCGCCCCGAGCAGCAGCACCAATGCCAGTGTCAGGCCGATCAACCATTTGAATAGGGAAGCCATGGATGTCTCCTCCAGAAGGGGATCTCACTGCTCGGGCTGCTGCGCCGCCAAGCCACGCGTTCTAGTCGTTGTCGAGGGTACGCGCCGCCGGCCAGTACTCCTTAGCAGGGCGCTCGATTTTATTTTATATAAAATATTAGAAATACATTCTATCTAATTATTTTAATTACCAAAAACGGTTTTCAGAATATCCGTGCTACGGGCCACCGGATCGTTGCGGATCGCCTTTTCCTCGGCCGCGAGTTTGAGAAACAAGCCATCCAGCGTCTTGTCGGTGACATAGGTATCCAAGTCCAGAGAATCCGTGTCGACCAGCCCGCTGACTGGAGGGCCAAAGCCGAGCGTGAGGTCACCGGCCTGGGCAGCCAGCGATTTGTAGGCCGCTGTCGCACCCGCTTGGTCTGTGGCCTGAGAGACAATGGGGAGAACCGCGGCATGCAGTGCGCCGCCGGCGCGCTCGCGCAGGAACTCGGTCGCCGCAGCATCGCCGCCGCTGAAGATTCCGCGCACGTCCTCCAGGGACATATCGCGCACCGTCTGCTTCACGATCTCTAGGGTCTGCGGTATTGCCTGTTCCGCAGCGCGATTCACGGTTGTTTCGAAGGCGTCGACATATTGCCCTTGGCCGGCGACACGAAGGCCTTTGGCCGCGGTGTCGAGCACCCCGGGTAGCGGGATGCGCACGCTGCTATCTTCGGAAAAACCCCCACTGCGGCCTAGTAGGCCGACCGCGCGTTCGGCGCCCAGGCTGAGGGCCTCTTTGAGCCCACCCTCAATCTGCACATCACTCAATGCCGCCGCGGCATTGTCTCCCCCTAGCGCGGGCGCTTTGCCGACCAACTCATCAGCCGATTGGAGCAAGTCATCGAGGCCAGCACTGGCGACGCCAATGCTCCAGGCCGCGCTGAGCACAATGATCAGTTTAGGAATTCGCATGGGGTCCCCTTATCAACTCAACCGAGCTCGATTCATCAAGGGCATTGGTAACATGTTCCAATGGGCAAACCAAGCACGACACGGAAAACTGCGAAGCCGTTACAGGGGGGCTGTCCTAGGCAGTATCACGCTGCCCATGCAGGCGTACGATCAGCTCGGCCTCTCCCTCACTCAAGCCGAGTTCGTCGATCAGGCGACTGACGGCCGCGCCTTGCTGGACCAGGCGGATGGCCTGTCCGAAAGGCTGTTCGTCCACCTGTTGTATTTCATAGCTCTCCTGACGCTCCGACAACAGACGCTCGCGCGTATCCAGGCTTTTTAGCCGGCGGTCGACACCGACCGCGCCGGCAGTCAACCCGCGGATGCTCTGTCGCACCAGTTCGAGTTGGCGTTGCAAATCGTCGGCCCTTGCCTGCTGCTCGATTAGGTGTCGCTGCACCACGCCATTGACCCGCCAAGTCGCGTAGGCCAACGCCAGTAGCGCAATGCCCGTCACCACCGCCACAACCATCTCATACATACTCATCGATCCGGTGCGGTGGGTCCTGGCCTTGGTCCGGGTCGCGTGGTGGCCGGTCATCTACCGCTGGCTGCTTCGGCTTGGCGCGCGGCTGCTTGCGCTGACCGGCACCGCGTGAGGGACTAAGTGGTAACACCCCACTCACGCCGTTTGGTCGCTTGATCTCTTTTGACATTTCGATGACTCAGCACGTGGCCCGCACAGGCCGAGTCTGTGCATCGGGTACACATAATCGATCAGCCGGACGGCGCACACGGCTGCGTTCGGCAACGCCGCAATTGACGGCGACCTTTGACTGAGGCAATCGAAAAGCCTTATCCCTAGCCACAGCGTTGCTCATCATCGTTCCTCGCGCGACATGCCTAGCGACCCAAAGGGCCGTCAAAACATCGACCCTGGACTCAATTGCCTTTGTAAGCTGCACTAACCGTGCCGGAATTCCGCTGCGCACCGCGCCAGTTAGCGGTGCAACGGTGAGACAAAGTGACACCAGTCGATCCGCGATAGCAGCAGTGGCTATCGGATCTCTAGGCCAGGCCCTTCCGCCCAAGGCACTTCATGATCGACAACCGGTGTTGATGCACGTTGCGAGGTCAGCACGACAATGGTGACCCGGCGATTCGCCGCGCGGCCCTTGGCATCCACATTCTCGGCCACCGGCCGATGCTCCGCGAGCCCGACCGCGGACATGCGCCATGGCTCCACACCAGACCGGGCGAGGAAATGCACCACGCTTGCGGCACGCGCCGCCGAGAGCTCCCAGTTGGAGGGGAAGGCCGCGGTCGATATGGGTAAATCGTCGGTATGCCCCTCGACCTGCAGATGGCTGGGGATGCGTCGGAAGGTCTTGGCCAGGGTGCGCAGGGTGCCCAGCGCTCCACGCGACAGCCGGGCGCCTCCGGATCCGAACAACATGCGCTCTTTCATCTCGATCTCTACCCGGTCACCGACTTGCGTGATCTCAACCAGGTCTTGGTCGAGCTGGCCCTGGAGTGAGATCTTGAGCTCATCGACGACGCGCTGTGCGGCGCGATGCGCTTTTGAAGATCCACCCAACTCGCTGCCTCCTGGACTCTTGGGTCCCTGCCCGGAAGCGGCCTGTGGCTGAGTCTTGTCGACACTCTCGAAATCGGCTTGGCCGGTCGCCGCGGGATTTTCATCGACCGCCAAGACATCACGCGGCAGCTCACCGATCTGGATGGGCTTCTCGCTGCGTGCCGAGACCGTGAACACCGCGTTCAAGCTCTCGGACAGCACGCGGTACTTGCCCTCGTTGACTGACGACACGGCGTACATCACGACGAAGAACGCAAACAACAACGTAATGAAATCAGCATAAGAGACCAGCCAGCGTTCATGATTCTGGGGATCTTCCTCGTGTCTGCGCCGTCTCGCCATCGCCTGGCTCAGCGCAGGAAGCCCTGCAGCCGTGTCTCGATCTGGCGTGGATTTTCGCCCTCTGAGATCGCCACCAGGCCCTCGATCACCAGCTCACGGTAGTGGCTTTCTTGCAGCACATAGGCCTTCATCTTGTTGCCCATGGGCAGCAGGAATAGGTTAGCCAAGCCAACGCCATAGATGGTCGCGACGAATGCAGTGGCGATGCCACTGCCCAACTTGGACGGATCAGAAAGGTTTTGCATCACATGGATCAGTCCCATCACTGCACCTATGATGCCGATGGTCGGCGAATAGCCACCCATGGCTTCGAGGACCCGACTGGCCTGCAGATCGTAGCGTTCGCGGCTATCGAGTTCGACCTCGAGCGCATGCCGGATCTCTTCGGGTTCGTTGCCATCTACCAACAGTTGCATACCTTTACGCACGAACAGATCCTTCTCGTTCTTGATCGCACGTTCCAGGCCCAACAGACCATCCTTGCGTGCGACCTTGCTCCAGTTGACTAACTTGGTGATGGTCTCGTCCAGACCTAGCTTGGGGGGTATGAAAACTGTCCCCAGCATACGCATGCTGCGCAGGAACAATTGCAACGGGGTTTGTAGTAGGACAGCGCCGATGCTGCCGCCCAACACGATCAGCATCGCTGGGCCGTTGGCTAGGGTATCGAGATGGCCGCCCTCTAGCCAATTGCCGCCGAGGATCGCGGCAAAGGCGATCGCGACGCCGATCAAACTCAGGATATCCATCGAGCTAGTCCGCACCCATCGAGTCTGAAGCAATGGCGTCGAGCACTATCCTGACCGACGACTGCTTTGCTTGGGGTTGCCCGCTCGACCGAGCCGTGCTGCATATCACCTGATGTATCCCTGAAGGGTCAGGCCGTGGCACGTTCGAATATATTTGTGATCTTCTCTTCTAGTGTGCCCGCCGTGAACGGTTTGACCACATAGTCATTGACCCCAGCTTGCCTAGCTTCGACTATCTGATCACGCTTCGACTCGGCGGTGACCATGAGCACCGGCAAGTCCGCGAGTCGATCATCGGCACGCACCGCCTTGAGCAAATCGATACCCTGCATCTCGGACATGGTCCAGTCGGTGATCAGAAGACCGCAGCCTCCATCTTGCAGGATGGGCAGTGCCGCTGCCCCGTCGTCGACCTCTTCGATATCCACGAAGCCGAGGTCTCGCAACAGATTCCTTATAATCCGACGCATTGTGGGAAAGTCGTCCACAATCAGAATTTTCATTTGTTTATCCAAAACCACCTCCGATCATCAAGCCAGTAGGTCCGAGCCACTTGCACCTGCCATCACCCTTGCCGCAGATATCGTCAAACCAAGGCAAAACCGTAGGGGTTTCTTTCGTTTCCGATGTTCTCAAACGTCGCCGTCGATTAGCCAATCGGACAGTCTCGAGCGCAAACGCAGCGCGGCCTGGCTGTGGATCTGGCAAACGCGCGATTCGCTGACACCCAGTACCTGGCCAATCTCGCGCAGGTTCAGCTCTTCGTCGTAATACAGTGCAATAACCAGGCGCTCTCGTTCCGGCAAGCTAGAGATCGCGTCTCCGAGCGCCTCCCGGAAATGGGTCTTCTCGAGACCGCGCGCCGGGCCGTCCTCGAGGATGTTCTTCGGCCGCGCCATGCTGCCTTCAGTAGGCACTACCTCGCCAACCTCGCACAGCTCTTCATAGCTGAAGATGCGCGCACCCGTGGAGTCCTGCAGCACCTGGTGATAGTCGTCTATCGATATGCCCAGTGATTCGGCCACCTCGACATCACGTGCATCGCGCCCCTCGGCATTCTCGATCTCGCGCATCGCATCGGCCACCATGCGCGCCTTGCGATGTACTGAGCGTGGTGTCCAATCGGAACGGCGAATCTCATCGAGCATCGCACCGCGGATTCGGATGCCGGCGTAAGTCTCGAAGCTGGCCCCCTGGCTAGGGTCGTAGTTTCGGCTTGCCTCGATCAGACCGATCATGCCCGCTTGAATGAGATCCTCGGCCTGCACGGAGGGCGGCAAGCGATTCATCAAATGATAAGCGATGCGCTTCACCAACGGCGCATGGCGTGTTACCAAGTCGTCGAAACTCTGTTGCTGTACGGCTTCGTAAGTTGCGAGGTTGCTCACAGCACCATCTCCCCATAGTCACTGGAATACTTAATCAGGCGCTCGACGAAGAACTGCACCTGCCCGTTAGCGCCACCCGGCTGCGGCCATGTTTCTATTTTCTTGGCCAGGTTGCGGAATGCTTGTGCCACCCGGCTGCGCGGAAACGCCTGCACGACCGGTCGTTGCGTCTTGACCGCTTTGCGCAGACTGTCGTCGTAGGGTATCGAGCCCAGAAAACTGAGCGTCACGTCTAGATAGCGGTCGCTTACCCGGCACATTTTGTTGTACAGCTCGCGCCCCTCTTGGGCGCTGCGCACCATGTTCGCGAGGATTCGAAAACGATGGTGGCCATAGTCGCGATGCAGCAACTTGATGATTGCGTAGGCATCGGTGATCGAAGCTGGCTCGTCGCACACCACCACCAGAATTTCGTGCGAAGCGCGCGAAAAACTCAGCACGGCATCCGAGATACCAGCCGCGGTATCGACGATCAGGAGTTCGGTATCGACCGCCACCTCACTGAACGCACGGATCAAGCCGGTATGCTCAGCCGGTGTTAGCGATGCCAGGGAGGTGACGCCCGAGGCCCCAGGTATCACCTTCAGTCCGGATGGGCCTTCCACTAGTATGTCTTCAAGCGTCGATTCGCCGCGGAGTACATGCGAGAGATCATGCTGTGGGTGCAAGCCGAGCACGACGTCGATATTCGCCAGGCCGAGGTCTGCGTCCAGCAACATGACCTTCTGGCCGAGTTCGGACGCGGCCACGCCCAGGTTGACCGAGACATTGGTCTTGCCGACACCGCCCTTGCCGCCGGTCACCGCGACCGCACGTACCGGCCGAGGGTTGACCATCTGACGTAAGCCGCTGGCCTGGTCCATGCTGGCCTCAGGCGCGAGCATGATCATGGGGCCCCCGCAGTGCCAGCGCACAATAGCCGGCATCGAGCTCGGTTGGGTTCTCCTGCAAGAGTTCGGCGGCACGCGTGACCAGTGGATGCGCCCGAGCAGGCTGCAGGTCTTCAGGCACGCGCTGACCATCGGTCACAAACGCGGACGACAGCCCGGCGTGGATCAAGGCCGACAACAAACCGCCGACGCTGGCGGCCTCGTCGAGCTTGGTCAGTACGCAGGCGTGCGGTCGAAACTTGGCGAACAGACCCAAGGCTCGCTGCAGCGCATTGGCCTCAGTGGTCGCCGAGAGTGCGAGCAAGGTGGTCAGCCGATCGCCAGCGGCCTCGAGCACAGCATGCTGGTCGACAATGCGCTCATGGGCAGCGGCCATGCCGGCGGTGTCGATAAGGATCAAGCGGCGGTCACCAAGCATCACCAGTGCCTGTTCCATCTCTTCGCGTGTCGTCGCTGTGCGCACCGGGACATTGAGGATGCGCGCATAGGTCTGCAGTTGATCGCGAGCTCCGATGCGATAACTATCGGTGGTGATCAGGGCGACATTGCGATGGCCATGTCGCAACGCAAAGCGCGCTGCCAACTTGGCGATGGTCGTGGTCTTTCCGACCCCGGTTGGGCCGATCAAGGCAACGATGCCTCCGCGCTCGAGCACATCGATATCGCTGATGGCGATCTCATCCGCCAACAAATACAGGGCCTTGTTCCAGGCTTGCTCCATGTCCTCGATGTCGCTGACTCGCTGGGCCAGGCTGCGAGCGAGTTCACCGTCCAAGCCAAGGGCCATCAAACGAGCTAGGAGTTCCTGCGAATGCGGGGCACGCTGGCCGAGGTCGTACCAGCTCAGCCCACTGAGCTCAGCTGACATCCAACGCCGTAGGTTTTGCATCTCGCGACGCATCTCATCGAGTGCTGTGTCACGGGCGCCGCCGTCGACCATCGCTGAAGCTGGGTTACCAGACCCGTCGCGCATCTGCTGGGCCGGCTGCGGTATCCGCTGGTCGAGGGTCTCGTCACAGGCCTCTTCGACCAGATCCAAGGCCGCGGTGAGTTCGACACCCCCATCGACTGATTTGTTGGACAGGATCACAGCGTCCTCGCCCAGGGTCTCGCGCACCATTCGCAAGGCCTGGCGCATGTCCTGGGCAACAAATCGCTTGATCTTCATCAGCAGCGGTCCTCGTCAAACAGCCGGACCGCTCGACGGTCCTCAACCTTCGGGTGGATTCCGGCCGATCGTGTTAATCACCTTGATCTGCCGGTTGTCCGGTATCTCGTTGTAAGAGAGGACGCGCATCCCGGGCACGCTGTGACGCGCCAACTTCGCCATCCAGGGCCGGATCGCTGCGGCGACTAGCAACACACTCTCGAGCCCACTGGCTTCTTGCTCTCGGGCGGTGTCTTGCATGCTGCGCTGCAGCTGTTCGAGCATTCCTGGCTCGACGCCGACGCCGTCCTCTCCTGCGCCTGCAAGGGTCTGCTGCAAAAGCCGTTCCAAATTCGGCTCGAGCACGATTACAGGAATTTCCCCAACGGGGCCAATGGCTTGCTGAACGATCGAGCGTGCGAGGGCGACCCTGACGGCAGCTGTCAAGGTGCCGGCATCTTGACTTTTGGTGGCCTGCTCCGCCAGCGTTTCGGCAATGGTTCGCATGTCGCGGATCGGCACACCCTCTTGCAGTAGGTTCTGCAACACACGCAGTACCACCGCCACGGGTAACAACTTGGGTACCAAATCCTCAACCAGTTTGGGGGCCGACTCAGCGAGGTTGTCGAGTAGCTGCTGTACCTCGTCGTGGCCCAGCAGCTCATGGGCATGTGACTGGAGCAATTCACTGAGGTGGGTCGCAACCACGGTGCTGGCATCAACCACCGTGTAGCCGAGGGTGCCAGCCTGGTCGCGGTGTGCAGCATCGATCCATACCGCTTCCAGACCGAACGCCGGATCCGTGGTCGGAGTCCCTTTGAGTTCCCCGAACACCTTGCCCGGGTTGATCGCCAATTCGCGATCGACTTGGACCTCCGACTCACCGACCGGAACGCCATTAAGGATAATCCGGTAGCTGTTGGGTGCCAGATCCAGGTTGTCCCGGATGTGCACGGATTGCACCAAGAAGCCGAGTTCCTGCGAGAGCTTCTTGCGTACCCCCTTGATCCGGTTCATCAACTGACCGCCCTGGTCACGGTCCACCAGCGGGATCAGCCGGTACCCCACTTCGAGGCCGATCACGTCGACCGGCTGCACATCCTGCCAAGTCAGCTCACGTACCTCGCCGGGGGCTTCCGGTGTCGCCAGCGGGGCCACACTCTCGACCGGCGCGGCTTGCTCCTCTGTCTGGCGGTTGGCGATCATGTAAGCCAAGCCGCCAACGGCGCCGCCGAGCAATAGAAACACCAGATTCGGCATGCCCGGAATCAGGCCCAGCAACAACAAGATCGTGGCCGTGATCGCCAAGGCGCGCGGATTGTTGAGGAGTTGGGTCGATACCTGACTACCAAGATCCTCGGCGCTCGAGACTCGGGTCACAATGATCGCGGCCGAGGTCGACAGCAACAGTGACGGCAACTGCGCGACCAGCCCGTCACCGATCGTCAATAAGGCATAGTTGCGCACCGCGGTCGATAGATCCAGATCATGCTGCCCCATGCCGATCGCCAAGCCACCGATGATATTGATCACCAGGATCAGAATGCCGGCGACCGCATCACCGCGCACAAACTTCGAGGCACCGTCCATCGCACCATAAAAATCGGCCTCACGCGCAATCTCGTCGCGCCGGGTACGGGCCTCTGTTTGATCAATCAAACCGGAATTCAGGTCGGCATCGATCGCCATCTGCTTGCCGGGCATCGCATCCAAGGTGAAACGCGCCGAGACCTCAGATACTCGACCCGCACCCTTGGTAACCACGACGAAATTGATGATCACCAAAATCGCGAATACCACGAGACCGACTGCGTAGTTACCACCGACTACGAACTCGCCGAAGGCTTCGATTACCTTGCCCGCCGCATCGCCACCGGTGTGGCCCTCGAGCAGCACGACGCGGGTCGAGGCCACGTTCAATGCCAAACGCAATAGGGTCGCGACCAACAACATCGAGGGGAACATTGCAAAATCCAATGGACGCAATGCATAGACGGTGACCAACAGGACCACCAGCGACAGCGCTATGTTGAACGTGAAGAACAAGTCGAGCAGAAACGGTGGCAACGGCAGTATCACCATCGCCAGCAACATGAGGATGACGATCGGTGCACCCAGGCCGCGCGCACCCAGGGAGCGCATATTGGTCAGTATGGCTTGCATGGCATCCCCCGCTGCACTAGTCCGACAGTTGGGTAGGGCAACGCAGCTGGATGCGTGCGGTAGGACTTTTTAACACCAGGCCGAGGCACCGCGCCACCGAGCCAAACCGCCATAAACTGCAGTCCGGGTTCAATCGGGGCCGAGGAGTTACTGGCAATTCAGTCATGCTGGTAGGCCTCCGGCACCGGGTAATGCTCCGGCTGCTGCGGTATGTCGCCGCCCTCGGCCTGATAGACTCGAAGCTGGAACACATAGGCCAGCAGCTGGGCCACCGCCAAGAACAAGGCCGCGGGTATCTGCTGGTTCAGTTCGGTATTGAAATAGATCGCCCTAGCCAGCGCCGGCGCCTCGACTAGTGCTACCTGGTGTGCCGTCCCGATCTCACGGATGTTGGCGGCGACCAGGCCCTTGCCCTTGGCGACGACCAATGGCGCACTTTGTTGTTCCGGATCGTAGCGCAGCGCGACAGCGTAGTGGGTCGGGTTGGTGACGATGACATCGGCCTCAGGCACCTCGGCCATCATCCGGCGTTGTGCCTGTTCGCGCTGCAGCTGACGGATGCGATTCTTGACCTCGGGTCGACCCTCGGTCTCTTTGAACTCGTCACGCACCTCTTGTTGCGTCATCTTCAAGTCGCGACGGTGTTGCCAAAGCTGGAACGGGACGTCGAGCACGGCCATTAAGATCAAGGTCGAAGACAGCAACAAGGCCGACCACATCACCATGCGCATCGCCTCGCCGAGCGACCGCTCCACGCTGAGATCACCGAGACGCAGAAGGTCATCCGACCACGCATGCAGCAGCACGGCCGTCGCGGCACCGACCAGAACGAACTTGCCAACCGATTTGAGCAGCTCCATCAGACCCTTGGCCGAGAAGATGCGCTTCATCCCCTTGATCGGATCGAGCTTCGACAACTTCGGCTGCATGGCCTCGAAACTCACATTGAAGCCACCGAGCGCGATCGACGACAAAACGGCAACCACAATCAACACCATGAAGAAAGGCGCCAACATAACCAAGGCATCACCGATCGCGGCAACCAAGTGACCCAGCATCGCGTTGGGATCGAAGATATCGGCCCGATCGAGAACAAACTGTTCCTCAAACAAGCGGTACGAACTGTTCACGAATACCGGTGCCATCACCATCATCGCCGCCAAGCCGATCATCGTGATCGCAGTGGTATTGAGTTCGCGCGATCGTGGGACCTGGCCCTTCTTGCGCGCATCGGCGATGCGCTTGGCGGTGGGTTCCTGGGATTTTTCTTGGCCGTCCTGATTCTCAGCCATACTCGTTCACCGCGTAGAGAGGACGCGCAGCGAGTGCTCGAAGGTCTCGTTGACCAATCCGCCGAAGCTGCCCATCACCTGAGGCAGCGTGGTCCAGATCAGAATGAGGCCCATCATCAGGGTGATCGGAAAACCGATCGCGAAGATATTGAGTTGCGGGGCCGCTCGTGACACCACACCCATACCGATATTGACCAACAGCAGCGCAGTAATCACTGGCATGGCCATCAGTAGGCCGGCAGCAAACATCCGCGAGGCCCAGGACAATAGCTCCCAGATGCCGGCCCGAGTCAGACCATCGCTTGCAATCGGCAACACATTGAAGGTTTCGACGACGGCCGCAATCAATAGCAGATGACCATTCACCAGTAGGAAGGCCAGCATCGCCAAGATCAGCCAAAACTGGGCGACCACGGGGACCTGTACACCATTGGTGGGGTCCACCATGTTGGCAAACCCCAAGCCCATGCTGTAGGCCATCACCTGGCCGCCAAAGATCAGGGCATTGAATGCCATCTGCAACAAGAATCCCAAGGCCACACCGATCGCCATCTGCTGAAAGGCTATTAACAGGGCATCGATGCTGAATACCGGCACCAATGGCGCCGGTGCCAGTACCGGCTGCACAATCAAGGTGATCAATACCGCGAGTAATGCCCTGAAGCGGACGGGTATCTGGCGCACACTGAAGATCGGCGCCACCATCATCATGGCGCCAATGCGCAATAGTGGCCAGAGGATATCGGCAAGCCATTGGGCGATCTGTGCCTCGGTAAACTGCATGCACGCGCTTAACCGATCAAGAAGGGGATGTTTTCGACCAGGCGCTCGGTGAAGCCGGTGATTTGGCGTAACATCCATGGACCTGCAGCCATCATTACCACTGCCACAATCATCAGTTTGGGAACAAAGCTCAATGTCATCTCGTTGATCTGGGTAGCCGCCTGGAACATCGCGACCACCAGCCCGACGGCGAGGGAGCTGAGCAAGATCGGGGCGGCCAGCAAAATGGTCACCTCCATCGCCTGACGGCCCACGCTAACGACACTGTCTGCGTCCATCCCCCCTCTCCTATACGTAGAAACTGGTCGCCAGTGTTCCGAGCACTAAGGCCCAGCCATCGACCAGCACGAACAACATGATCTTGAACGGAAGTGAAATGATCAGCGGCGAAAGCATCATCATGCCCATCGACATCAATACACTGGCCACGACTAAGTCGATCACCAGAAACGGGATGAACAATAGAAAGCCGATCTGGAACGCAGTCTTCAGTTCACTGGTCGCAAATGCCGGCATCAACAAGGTAAAGGGCACGTCTGCTTCCTGCTCGAAGCCCTCACGACCCGAGATCCTAGCGAACAGCGCCAGGTCGTCATCTCGAGTCTGTGCCAACATGAACTCGCGCACCGGCACTTGGGCGATGTCGAGCGCTGCGTCGGCGGACAGCTGATCCGCCAAATAGGGCTTTAATGCGGTCTCATAGACCTCACTCAGCACCGGCCCCATGATGAACAGGGTCAAAAACAAGGCCAGGCCGATCAGGATCTGATTAGACGGCGTCTGGGCGGTACCCAGGGCTTGGCGCAAGATTGACAATACGATCACGATGCGGGTGAACGATGTCATCAGGATCAATGCCGCCGGCAACATGCTCAGCGCCGTCATCACCAGGAGCACCTGGAGAGACAATGTGTAGGTCTGTTCGCCATCGGCACCCGGGGTGACGGTCACCGCGTCGATTCCCGGCGCACCCAGGGCCAGGGAGCTACCTAGCATCAATGCCATCAGTAGCAAGACCTTCATGAATCAGCCTCAGGCCGGCGGCCGTCGATCGCGGTAGAGGCCCGATCGAGCCGGTCGCCAAAACTCGTGATGGGACCGGATGAACCACTCAAGTCCAGCAAGGTCTGCACCCGACCGGGCGCGACACCGACCAACAGCCGTCGCCCGTCCACCGACAGCAACACCGCCCTCTCGCGAGCGCCGAGCGAGACGCCGCCGAGGATTTGCACCTGACCCTTGCCCTGGCCAGGCAGCTGGACATAGCGTTTTACCAACCAGGCCAGCACCAACATCACGCCGACCACGAGCAGCAAACCACCAGCAGTTTGCAGTAGGTTGGCCGTGCTCAGCGGTGACTCGACCAGACGCGACGCGCTCTCATCGGACGCAAGCGCCAGATCCCAGGCAACCGGCAGCACCAGGGTGCTGGTGAGAGCGTATCGCATCCTCCCTATCCCTTAGCGTCGTGCTGGGGAAGCTTATGGCAACAGCGAATCATGCATATCACCCGCTCAACTTCTTGACCCGGTCGGCCGGGCTCACAATATCTGTCAGGCGGACGCCGAATTTATCGTTGACAACAACCACCTCGCCTTGCGCGATCAAGGTACCGTTGACCAGGACGTCCATGGGCTCACCGGCCAGGCGGTCGAGCTCCACTACCGAGCCCTGATTGAGGTGCAATAGGTTTTGGATGGTGATTCGAGCGCGCCCAATCTCCATCGCAACCGTGACTGGGACGTCTAGAATCGCATCGATCTTTACATCACCTCGAGCATCTTGCTCGGGCTGCAGCTGCTCGAACTGGGCCGCCTCGGCGGCGCTACCACCTTGACTCTGTTCCTCCAAGGCTTCGGCCGATTCATCGGCCACGGCCAGGTCGCTATCGTTCTGCTCTTCGCTCATAGGTCGCTTCGCCTCGTCATGTCTTCTCTTGTGGCACTAGTTCGGTACCCTTGCGCTTTTTGGGTGGCACAATAAGCTCGTGCAGTTGCTGCGTACTGTCGCGCCGGATCCATTCCGAGACCTTGATGGCATAACTGTTGTTGTGTACCCCGAGACTGCCACGAAACAATGGCAGGGCCTCTGCGCACACATCGACCTCGGGCTCCACCTCGAGCGGAATAACATCGCCCACCTGTAACTCGGCCAGGGCCCGTAGCGGTAGGGTCGCCTCGCCGAACTGACTGCTGATCTCGACTTTCGCCCCCATGATCTCTTGCCGCATCGCGGTCTCCCAGCGCGCATCGCGTTCGCTGCGCTCGCTTTGCATGCCATCGTCCAGCAGCTCGCGGATCGGCTCTAGCGTCGAATACGGCAAACAAATAGAGAAGTCTCCACCACCTGTCTCGAGATCGATGGTGAAGGTCGTCACCACAACCACCTCGGATGGCGAGACGATATTGGCGAACTGCGGGTTCACTTCGGAGCTCTGGTACTCGAACTCGATGTTCAATACCGGCTCCCATGCAAGGCCAAGATCGCGGTAGACGATCCCCAGGAGTATCTGGATGACCCGCAGTTCGGTGGGCGCAAAATCCCTCCCCTCTATCTTGGTCTGGAAACGACCGCTGCCACCGAAGTAGTTATCGACCACGCTGAACACCAACTTGGGGTCGAGCACGAACAGCCACCTGCCCCGCAATGGCGGCACCCGCGTAATATTGAGGCTGGTCGGTACGAACAAGCTATGTACAAATTCAGAGAACTTGAGCATCTGGACGCCGGATATGGAGATATCCGCTTTGCGTCCTAACATGTCGAACAGGCTGCCCCGGAACTGTCGCGCGAAGCGCTCGTTGATCATCTCCAGGGTGGGCATCCGCCCGCGAACGATCCGGTCCTGACTGGTGAAGTCGTAGGCGGTCGCCTCGGACGCATCGTGCAGACTCTCACTGGCAGCTCCAACCTCGCCGCTATCGACGCCATGCAACAGGGCGTCAATTTCGTCCTGAGAAAGTAGGTCTGAACCCGCCACGATTACTGCAGTACCAATTGGGTGAAATACACACCCTTGATCTTGCCGGGTTCGTCGAACTCCTCGAGCTTGTCACTCAACAGTTCATGTAAAGCCGTCTGCAGCGCCTGCTTGCCCTCCAGGGTCATCAACGCGGCTGCTTCCTGCCCTTCGAGCAAATTGATGATGTGGTGGCGCAGCATCGGATCGTTGGCCTGTAGGACCTCGACCACCTCTGGAGTACGGGTCATCACATCGATCCCGACCTGCAGCATCCCAGCGGGACCACCCGGCGGTAGGCTGACGACGAACGCTGGCTTGAAGGCGTGATATACCGGATCACCCTGTTCTTCTTCGACGACCTCGGCCTCGCCGTTTGGTGCGCTGTCCTCGCCGCCCATGAACAAAAAGACCGCGCCCCCGGCACCGAGCGACATCAACACCACGGCCCCCGCTACAATCAGGATCAGCTTCTTTTTGCCACCACCTGCCGGCGCCGCGTCGTCTGCAATATCTTTTTCATCTGCCATTCGAATTCATCCATCATCAACGAGTGAACGCAGCGGTAGATACCCTGCTGTCGCAGCTGCTGCAAACCCTATGCCATCGAAAACGGAAGAATTAAATCAATTGATTTCAGATAGTTGCAGAGCGGCTTCGGGAAGCCGTCAGGCAATTGACGATCTGACAGAGAGCGATCAGGCGGAAACTCGGCAGCCGCGCGGCCCTAGATCGAGATCCGGCACCCAACGCACGACTAGTTGAATTCAACGGCGCAGGACGGCCATCCAGCGCCAGAAATTGAGCAGGCCGGCCAAAGAGGCCGCTACATAGGTGAGTGCCGCAGCGCGCAGTATGCGGCGTGCCGCGGGCACCTGATCCGAGGTCAGGTAGCCGGCCTCGAGTAGGGGCAAGGCCTTGCGAAAGCTGGCGTCGAGTTCGACCGGCAAGGTAACCAGTTGCACCAACAGTCCGAAGCCCATGATCAGGAAGCCCCCCAGGATCGAAGCCAGGGCTGGCGAGGGCGCGCGCGCGGCAAACGCCAGGAAGGGGGCAGCGAACAGTAACAGCGAACCGATCCGCCCGGCCCATACCGCTGAGGCAGCCAGTCGCGAGCGCAACCGAAACAGCGGCTCCTGTCCGGCGTGCTGCAACGCATGGCCACATTCATGGGCAGCGACAGTAATCGCAGTCAGCGTCTGGCCCTCGAACTTGTCTCGGGTCAAGCGAACACAGCGGGCATTCGGGTCGTAGTGATCGCCGGTCTCGGTCGTCTCGACCCGGACGCTGTCCAGTCCGAAGCGCTCGAGTAGGTGGCGTGCCAGCTCGCCACCAGTCCCTGGGAAGTTTGCCTCCGGCTTACGGTTGTAGCGTGCCAGCACATGCTGAACCCACCACTGGGGCAGATAGATCGCCGCCGCGATCAGTAAGGCGACTGCCAGATATACCATTCATCCCCCCACAACTCGCGCCGCCTGGCGCTCGCCCTCGGCCACGCGTACCCCCGCTAACAGAAGCCCGCCAACCAGGAACAGTATCAAGATGCTCAAGATCCCAATGCGTGAGCTACCACTGAGCAGCGCCACCCAGCCAACCAACAGGGGACCGACCACCGCCGCGAACTTGCCCATCATGTTGTACAGACCGAACAAGCGCCCGGCATGTTCCGCGGGTATCAAGCGCGCGTACAAGGCGCGGCTCATCGACTGAATGCCTCCCTGGACTAGACCGATCATTACCGCCAAGCCATAAAATTCCCAGGCCGCAGTCATGCGCCATGCCCAAAACACAGCGATTACGTACACCATAAGCGCCAGCCAGATGGCCCGTTTGGCGCCGATGCGATCACCGAGCCGGCCGAACAACAAGGCCGCGGGGAAGCCGACGAATTGGGTCAGCAGCAGTGCAGAAAGCAGACTCTCCGAGGGAAATCCCAACGCCAATCCGTAATCGACCGCCATGCGCACGATGGTGTCGACGCCGTCGATATAGCACCAGTAGGCGAGCAGAAACAGAAAGGCCATCGGCAGACTGCGCAACAGCCGCCAAGTAAAGCGCAACTCGGTCCAGGCCCCGGTGAATCCCGCGCTCGCTGCGGCACCCTGGGCGCGTGGCGGCTCACGCACGAACAACAGCACAGGCAGCGTAAACAAGGCCCACCACAGCGCGACACTCAAAAAGGCGACCCGCACCGCCTGGCCCTTGTCGGCCAAACCAAAACTCTCGGGGTACAGCACCATCAGGACATTGAGCGCAAACAGTAGCCCGCCGCCCAGGTAGCCAAGCGCAAAGCCGCGTGCCGAGATACGCTCCAGCTCGGCGCGCTCGGCGACGTCGAGCAGCAAGGCATCGTAAGTGACATTGCCGCCGGCAAAGCCGATCACCGCAAACACATACAGAGCCGCCGCAACCAGCCAGTAGCCCTCGCCCACCAAGTACAGGCTGCCGCTCATCAGCGCCCCAAGCATTGCCAGCATCAGCAACAGGCGCTTCTTGTAGCCGCAACGGTCCGCGATCACTCCGAGCAAGGGCGCGAGCAACACGACCAGCAGCGAGGCGAGTGCGTTGGCCGTGCCCAGGCGTACCGTGCTCTCGGTCGCCGCCATATCGCCGGCCCAGTAAGACTTGAAGAACACCGGGAAGAAACCGGCCATCACGGTCGTCGCAAAGGCCGAATTGGCCCAGTCGTATAGCGCCCAGGACCACTGCGCGCGCCGCCTGCTGTGCTGTACTTGGGATCCGCTCAACTCTTAATACCCACACCGCGCGCCAACAACCACATCGCAAACCCGCCAAGTACCAGGACAAAACCGAGGATGATCACGAACGCCAGCCACAGCGCGATGTCGCTGACGCCGAGCAGACCGAATCGAAAGGCATTGACCATGTACAGTACGGGATTGGCCAGCGACACCCCCTGCCAGAATTCCGGCAACATTCTGATGCTGTAGAACACTCCACCTAGATAAGTCAGCGGAGTCAATACGAAGGTCGGCACAATCGAGATGTCGTCGAAGCTGTTGGCATACACCGCATTGATGAACCCGGCGATCGAAAACAGCACCGAGGTCAACACGAACACGGCCAGCGTCACCGCGTAGCTGTGGATGGCCAGGTCGGTAAACAATAAAGAGACCAGCGTCACGACCACGCCGACGATGACCCCGCGTGCGACGCCACCGGCGACATAGCCGGCAAGGATGATGAAGTTAGGCAAAGGTGCAATTAGCAGCTCCTCGATATTGTGTTGGAACTTGCTGCTATAGACACTCGAGACGACATTAGCATAGCTGTTGGAGATTACCGACATCAGAATCAGCCCGGGCACGATGAAGTCGATATAGCGAAAGCCGTCCATGTCACCGATCTGCGATCCGATCAACTTGCCGAAGATCACGAAATACAATGCCATCGTGATCGCTGGCGGCAACACTGTTTGCACCCAGATACGACTAAAGCGCAGGATCTCCTTGGTAACTATGGTGCGAAACGCAACCCAGTAGACTGCAGCATGGCTCATGCGTCGCCACCATGCGCGTCATTGCCCTGGACCATATCAATGAATAGTTGCTCGAGTCGGTTCTGCTTATTGCGCAGACTGGCGACCTCGATGCCACGTGCACTTAGCTCGACGAACAACGACGATAGGCCATTGTCGCGGGTCACCGCGACCTCGAGCGTCGTAGCGTCGAGTTGGCGAACATGGAAACCCGGGAGCGTGCCAATGTCGTCGAGTTCATCGCGCAAATCCAAGACAAAGGTCTCGCTGTGTAGGCGACGCAGCAGATCAGTCATGCGTGCCCGCTCAGCAATCCGCCCATTGTTGATGATTGCGATGTGCCGGCACAGACTCTCGGCCTCTTCAAGATAGTGGGTGGTCAAAATGATGGTCGTGCCACTGGCATTGGTCGCACGCAGAAAGTCCCACATCGAGCGTCGAATCTCGATATCCACCCCGGCGGTTGGCTCGTCCAAGATCAGTAAACGAGGCCGGTGCACCAAGGCCCGCGCAATCATCAACCGGCGCTTCATGCCGCCCGAGAGATCGCGTGCCTGGGCACTGCGTTTGTCCCACAGGTCGAGCTGGCGCAATGCACTCTCGGCGCGCCGAAAGGCTTCACGCCGCGGGATACCATAGTAGCCGGCCTGGTTGACCAAGATCTCGACCACGGGCTCGAACTGATTGAAGTTGAACTCCTGCGGCACCAAACCGATAGTGGCCTTCACAGCCTCCGGTTGGGTGTCTAAATCATGGCCGAACACCCGGACCTGCCCCGCCGTCTTGTTGACCAGTGAGCTGACGATACCGATCGCCGTCGACTTGCCGGCACCATTGGGTCCGAGCAGGGCGAAGAAGTCCCCCTCGTCCACCTCGAGATCAATACCCAGTAAGGCCTCATGGCCGTTGCGGTAGGTCTTTCGTAAACTACGGATCTCGAGGGCCTTCATGGTCCGGTCCATAACGGGCTGGCGTCGTATGATAAATCACCTGCCGCCAGCGCATTCCCTTGGAGTGCGTGGGCCACATGGAGTGTTACCCCTCATCCCACCGTATGATCTTGAAAATCGAACAACTAGGAGCACAGGACGGTCGGAAGCAGATACCCATCCGAATCCCCAGGCGGATCGCATAGGTCAGACCAACTGACGGACATAGGCCGAGACAAGACGTGCGTTTCGCTCGGATCGCTATCGAATCGCGGGGACAACACGGCCAGGGCGATGCTCACGCGCATCGACCTAACGCCCATGATACTGCTCATCCTTGCCTATGCACTCTTGGTGCCCACTGGACAAACGGCCGGTATGCTGGGTATTTCACCCGCATCGTCCAACTACGAATTTCACCAGCTCGATA
>JANQRK010000107.1 GCA_028284585.1 Chromatiales bacterium | reverse complement strand
ACCAGGCGAACGAGAGCATCTTCCAAGCGTCGATCACCTAGGGCCTGTTCGCACTACGCGAGGCGCAGCGACGGCGGCCGTTTTTCCGCCCAACTTTGTTGCTGCTCGCTCATGTACAGTGAGTACATCGCGCTCGCAGCGTCTCGTTGGCCGGAAAAACGGCCGCCGTCGCTGCGCCTCGCGTAGTGCGAACAGGCCCTAGGTGATCGACGCTTGGAAGATGCTCTCGATCGCCTGGTCCAGGCCGCGGTCGAATTCCTCGTCGGACTGTTGCGCCGACAGACTTTCCACCAGGGCCCGCGAGAAGCTCGCCACAATCCCGTTGTTGCGCGTCAGGCGCGTATTCGCTTCCTCGCGGCTGTAACCACCCGATAGCGCCACGACTCTGAGGACGTTCGGGTGTTCGAGGCAGGCCCGGTACAGGTTGTCCTGCTCGGGGAGTGTCAGCTTCAGCATGATCAGCTCGTCAGCGGCCAGGCCGCCGAGATGCGCTCTGATCGCGGTCTCGAGCATGGCCTCTGCCTCGGCCTTGTCCGGGCAGTGGATATCGACTTCAGGCTCCAGAATGGGAACTAGCCCGTGTCCGATGATCTGCTTGCCGACCTCGAACTGCTGATCGACGATCGCGGCGATCCCGGCCGCGTTCGCTTCCTTGATCACCGAGCGCATCTTCGTGCCGAAGACCGCTTTTGAGACGGCCCGCCGCAGTAAGTCATCGAGCTTGGGCATCGGCTTCATGAGCTGAACGCCATCGGCGACGTCTGCTAGGCCTTTGTCGACCTTCAGGAAGGGCACGATGCGCCTTTCCTTCCACAGGTACTCCGCGCTGGGAGCGCCTTCTATAGCGCGGTCCATCGTCCCCTCGAAAAGGATCGCGCCGAGAATGCGCTCGCCGGTGAACGACGGGCTGGTGATGATGCGGGTCCGCATCTCGTGCACTCGATCGAACATTTCCTCCTCGTTCGACCACGCGTCTTCACCGATCCCGTAGGATCTCAGGGCCTTTGGCGTGCTGCCGCCACTCTGGTCGAGGGCTGCGATGAAACCGCTGCCGCTCCTGACTTTTTCCTTCTGATCGTCAAAGGTGCTCATGTGATCTGTCCTCGGGTTGGGAGGGGAAAGGTCATGGGCCCATGTGCTCCGCGTCGCCCACCGTTGCATTGCCACGCACCCCATAGGGCTTGGCTGGGCCAGCCAGGAAACGCGTAATCTATATCGGAGATCCCACAGGAGGGTCAAGCAAAGCACAGGCTCGGCGGGCTGCGAATTGTTCGCCGATAGTGGTCATAGCGCTTCTCCTATTGGTCTCGGCTTGGGCTCTTCAGTAGTGGCTCAGTATGAGATCACCGCCGGGTGTTTCTCGCGGAGGCCAGGCTTCTTTGGGTTGGCCACCTCACTCTCAGCGATCAGGCAAGCGCTGAATTCTAGATCGTGGAGCTTAGCAGCAATGCCGGCTTCCATGGCTAGAGTGACCTCCGCCTCAAAGTATGGCTTATAATCGTTCTTGCACAACTTACCCCAGCGGTTCTTGCTCGACGCAAATGAGTTGGCTGTCCTGCGTCGATAGCGGTTCCTCCAGCAACCCACAGCGATGCGGCCTTCCGCCGTCTACGTTCGGCTGAAAGTAGCGGCAAGTCTTGCAAGCTCCGAACGGGCGGCCATCGCGCCGCCGCAGTGCTTCGGTGAGAAGGTCTTGCAGGTTGTCCCCGAGGTGCGCCATCTGTCGCTTTGGGAGTCTACGTGCCGCGGCCTCGAGATCCGCCAGCGGATCTTTGCGTAATAGTGTCTTGCCCTCGCCGGTCAACTCGAGGGCAAGGTTGCGCCGATCGGTAGGCACCCTGACTTTCTTGATCAGCCCTTTGCGTTCGAGGGCCGCCAGCGTCTGTGACACCGTGCCCTTGGTCATGCCGAGGTAGGCAGTGACCGCGCCGGGGCTGCGCGAGAATCGGTTGGCGCGTGATAGGAGGCGCAGCGCTTCCCACTGGGTCGGTTTCAGGTCCTCCCGATGGGCATCGTTGTGCAGTAGCCGCCCTAGGCGTTCCAGCAGAACCAATGTGTTCGAACCATCTTTCATCGGCAAATGGTATTGACTGAAAACATTTGTTGCAACGCAGCTACAGTCGCTGTATTTTTTATGTATCGACTCGATACTAAAAGGCCAAACCTACCAGGAGATGGCGATGAACATACAGCAGGCCCCCGCATTGCAAACCACGGCTTGGTTCAATACTGGCAAGCCGCTATCCCTTGACCAACTGCGTGGCAAGGTTGTAATGATCGAAGCATTTCAGATGCTGTGTCCGGGATGCGTTTCGCACGGCCTGCCGCTGGCGGAACGCGTCTACAGCAGCTTCAGTCATGATGATCTGGCCGTGATTGGTCTGCATTCGGTGTTCGAGCATCATGCAGTGCAGGGCACGCAAGCAGCGCTCGAAGCCTTTCTGCATGAATACAAGTTCAGCTTTCCAGTCGCGATGGATAGGCCATCGGAACAAGGCGGCATCCCACAAACGATGCAGGCCTACCAGATGCAAGGAACGCCGACGCTGATTCTCATCGATCGGCAGGGCCAGCTGCGTCATCAGCACTTTGGCCTTGTCCCCGAGTTGAGACTCGGTGCCGATATTATGTTGCTGATCGAGGATAGCCGGGTGACGACACCAACCCGTGGTCTGGTTGCACCTACTCTTGATGGTTGTGATGCATCGGGTTGCGCGGTAGACCAATCGAGTTGAAACCAGGGCCTACGACGGGCGCCTCGAGGATGCGAGTGATCGTTTGATCAACCCTGGTCGCTAGCGGCGCACGGTCCCCGCAACTCGGGTGGGACGTTTTCCGGACAAGAACCGCAGGCCTCATTGCCAGGCACCGCGAATGCCATCTTGCGCGGGTAGGGTAGGTCGAGCCCGTCCATCAAGGCGACGAAGTCTTCCTTGGGGCGCCCTTTGCCGAGGCGGGGATTACGTGCCTTCTCTTGCGCAATGCTCGAGACATGACGTTGTTCGTAGTCGTGAGCGGGGTAGACCAGGGTTTCGTCGGGCAGCGAGAAAAACTTGTTATGGATGCTGTTGTACAAATCATCCGCGTTGCCGGATTGAAAATCGGTCCGCCCACAGGCGTCGATCAACAATGCATCACCGGTGAATAGCAGTTTGTGCATGGGGCTCTCGAACAGATAGGCATGGTGATGGTCGGTATGCCCTGGAGTGAACAAGGGATGCAGTTCGATCGAACCCACGACAATCGGCTGTCCTTCTTGGATGCCGACATCGGCGCACGGCAGTGCGAGCATCGCCGGACACATGATCTGGGAACCGGTGCGTTGCTTGAGTCGCTTACCACCGCTGAGATGATCGGCGTGTACATGGGTTTCTAGCGTCGCGACCAGCTTGAGGTCGCGGTCGCGCAGTACCTGCAGATCGCGCTCCACTGTGCTGAACACCGGATCGATCAATATCGCCTCACGGCTTTTCGGACACGCCAGTAAATAGGTGTAGGTCGATGAGTCCGTTTCGAAGAGTTGTTTGAAGATCATGATCGCCTTGTCCAACTGAGTGCGCGTTTGGTTGCAGCAACTACCGTACCACGGGACTGTCAGACATCCAGCAACTCTGGCCCGGCCCGTAGCTTACCCCGTAATCTATCGTGGATTTGCCGCACGCCTTAGCGATTTTCTCGCTCGGGCTCTGGTCTTAGACCGACCCTGGAACTCGTCAGACGGATCGCCTGTCTAGCGAGAGATAGTGGCGAGACAAGGTTTGTTTTTCTGGAGTTAGAGATCTTAGAAGAAGTCCACAGCCGACAAAGACTTCATTGCTGTTGTCTCGAGTGCGCGCAGTAACGACGGGGGCGAAATTACATTGGAAAAGGCATTGCACCAGCGTTTGATGCGGTTGACCGGTAGTCAGGGCGTCGTCGTGTTGAATGGCGCCAGTGGTACCGGGAAAACCCTAGCCGCCGAGGTGATCTCCAGCAACTTGAAGATAGAGGTTTTGCGCATTGATGGGCTCAAGCTTCAAGGTCTCTACAGTCTCGAAGTGGAAGAAAATATCGACCAGTTGTTGAGCAGGGCGGAAGAGCAGAACCTGATTTTGTTCTTCGACGAAGCCGATGGCTTGTTTGGTGAGAGGACGCAAGTCAAAGACAGCCACGACCGCTTTGCGAACCAACAGACCAGTTACTTGCTGCAACGGCTTGAGGGCTATAAAGGTCTGGCGATATTGTCCACCAACTTTAAGGCCGATGAGGCCCGGCTGCTGGCCAAGCGTTTTACCATCGTCTCGGACGATGATTAATCGGCCTGAACGAAATATCTAGGGAGCGCGTTCATCAGTAGCTCCCTGGTTGCGGACGCAAATCGCACGGCGTTCCCCGTTGGTCCAAATCGATTCTATTGACACTGTGGCTTGCCGGTGCTCACTTAAGAGCGCGATGCGGCGCGACGGTTCTTTTTTTCACCAAAGCTTGATTCAGCCTCCACCCGCGAGTGTTTCACCCAAGTCAACATTGTCCGACGCCACCATTGAGGGATATGCCGGTTTGATCGGTACAGCGTGGCGCTAGTGGGCCAAGCGGATAATTCTGTAACGCTCAGAGCCACTGTGCGAGCGCGAATCAAGGCGCGTTTCGCAGGCAATGGCCGGGCCCTTGGCAAGAAACGCAACACGGAGTCGCGCTCGCACAGTGGCTCCCAAAGGGCCACGGCACAAGCACCGTGGGCGGTGTTGCCGTCCTTGGAAAGG
>JANQRK010000101.1 GCA_028284585.1 Chromatiales bacterium | reverse complement strand
GTGAGAAGCAGCGACGGCGGCCGTTTTTCTGGCCAACAAGGCGCTGTGAGCGCGGAGTGCCCCTCGCACAGGAGCGAGCAGCAACACCGTTGGAGGGGGGAAACGGCCCGTCCCTTCGGATTGCGCTCCAAAACACCCCATGCGGCGTTGCTCGTCGTTCATTAGACTCACTAAACCTCTCTCCTCAACGCCTTGCCTGACGTGTTTGGGGCGGCAACACTGCATCACAAGTGTGAACAGGCCCTAGGTGCGTTCCTTGCCTCAGTTCGGAACCGTCATGTCCCCGATGGACTCACCAAAGGCCGCGCCAGTGACTTGTGCCCCAGTGAACACGGCCTTGCGCAGATTTGCCTGCTCGAAGTTGGCCAGCTGTAGGCTGGCGCCGGTGAAGTCGGCTGCATAGAGATTACAGGAGGACAGATTGGCTCTGCGCAAGTCGGCGTTGCGAAAGCGCGCATCCTTCAGGTTGGCGCCCGAGAGATCGGCCCCGGTGAGCCTGCCATTGGAGAAGTCGGCACCGATCAGATCACCGCCGATCAAGGCCTGTTCTAGATTCGAAGAGTTCAGTATAGCGCCGCGCAGTATCGCGCCGGTGATCTGAGCCCCTCGCAGATCGACACCTTCCAAATTGGCCTGAGTAAGATCCGCTCTACGCAGATTGACACCCACCATAGATCCGCCACTGAGGTTTGCCGCACTCAGGCTAGTCTTGGGCATACTGGCCTCGTCGAACAGCACGCTGGAGAGATTGAGCCCATCCAGCCGCGATTGGTCGAGTCGAGCTTGCTTCAGATTCGCATACCGAATCCCCGATATCCAGCGTAGGTCCAGTTCGCGCAGGTCCGCCCCGGACATGTCGGCGGCATTCAAAGTCGCATTGTCCAGCTTGGCGTGGCGTAGTGAGGCGCCGGTAAGCGCTGCGCCGGTGAGGTCAGCGCCGCGCAGATCTGTGTGATCCAGCTTACTGTTGCTCAGGTCACTGCCGCTGAGCCGCGCGTTGCGCAGCTCGGCATGGGTCAGGCGTGCGCCGCTAAGATCGAGGTTGCTCAGATTGGCGCCCGAGAGGTTGATCCGCCCCATGCTGGCCTTCTCGAGATTCGCATCACGCAAGTCAGCGCCGGCTAGGTTGGCGCGGAAGAGCACCGTCTTGCGCAACGTGGCACCGCGCAGGTCGGAGCCCGACAGATCGGTACTCATGAGGCGCATGCCAGAGAGGTCGGCGCCAACTAGGTTGCATCCCGGACAGTGCCCGTCGTCCAGTAGACGCTGCAAATCGGTGGTCACCACGGCAGGTTCAGAGCCCACTGCCACATGCATCCAGCCCGTCACCAAGATCGCACTGGCTTGCCATAGACGCATGATTGCTACCCCCTTATTCGGGAAGGTAGCCCGATTACATCACATTTTGCTGCAAGCCGGGCTCGTGTCTCGCCTAATGCTCTTGCTCAGCAGTGCCAGGGCCTGGCTGAGCACGGCGGGTTCGCAGTCTGAACGAGAAACATTCTCAGACAGGTGGCGGCGCCAAGCACGCGCCCCGGGCTGACCCTGGAACAGGCCCAGCATATGACGGGTTATGTGGTGTATCGGGATGCCCACCCTGTGCTGTTCGGCAACATACGGCAGCATCCGATGCACCACTTGGCAGCGATCGATCGCAGGGTTGGGTTGGCCAAAGATCCTGGCGTCGGCGTCGGCGAGGATCCAGGGATTCTGGTAGGCCTCGCGGCCGATCATCGCGCCGTCGACCTGGCTCAACTGAGTTTCCGCCCGAGCCAACGTATTGAGGCCACCGTTTATCACTATCGAGACTCGCGGGAAATCCTGCTTGAGCCGATGCACCATGGCGTACTGAAGCGGCGGAATCTCGCGGTTCTCTTTAGGGCTCAAGCCGTGCAGCCAGGCCTTGCGGGCATGCACGATGAAGGCTGCGCAACCCGCTTCTGCGACCTGCTGGACGAACCCAGACAGGGCCTCATAGCCGTCCTGGTGGTCGATACCTGTCCGGTGCTTGACGGTAATGGGCCGCTTCGTAGCCTCAGTCATCGCCGTGACGCAATCTGCGACGCGGCGCGGTTCGGCCATCAGGCAGGCGCCAAACCGCCCAGATTGAACTCGATCGGAGGGGCAACCGACGTTGAGGTTGATCTCGTCATAACCCCATTGATCGGCGAGTCGAGCGCAGGCTGCGAGTTCACTGGGCTCGCTGCCGCCGAGCTGCAGCGCCAGCGGGTGCTCCACGGGGTGGAAGTCGAGAAAGTATGCCGGGTCGCGGTGCAGTAGGGCGCCGCTGGTTATCATCTCGGTATAGAGCAAGGTACGGCGACTGAGCTGGCGCAGGAGAAACCGACAATGGCGGTCAGTGCAATCCAGCATGGGGGCGACCGAGAGCCTGCGATCGATGGTTGTGAGGTGGTCTAGAGACACGGCGCGATCTTATCCGCTACTGTGGCCGCATCAAAGGATCACGGCGGTCGCAAGCGCCGAGCGCTTGGGCCGTGGGCGGGCCTTGTTGAAGGCCGGTTATCTTTGGACGATCTCCTCACTCGGCGCGTAGAAGCGGATACCCTGAATCAGGAATTCTGCCCGCGGCCCAAGCGGGTCTGGGTCGGCCACTAGGGTCACCGGTAGATTTGGTTTGAGCAGCAGGCACCGCTTGTGCTCGAGATAGCTTTGAATATTGGCCATCTCGTCGTGAACCACATAAGAAGTAAAGTCGTCGAGCCACTGGGTGCTCCGGCATGCGAAATATTTGCCTTCTGTCACTGGCTCATTCCCGCTCGCCGGGGCGCTGAGGATGCAGACCAACATGCTGGGCAGGATGGCGTTTCGACTGAGCATGCCAGTGCGTCTTGCCAGTCTCCTTAGCGGCTTGCCCGAGAGCGATCTTCGCGGAGGTCGGATCCGTGGGTATAGGTCAACTCGCATCATCGCTTCTCCTGTAGAGATCTTCATCGACCGAGTGGACGGTCCTCGGTTTGCAGCCATAGTGATGACGATGCAACATGTGTGCCGCCGATGTAGATCAATCACTTAAGGCGGCGATCTGGTCCCAATGGAAAGGCAATGGACAGTTGCTCCTGTCAACTTCGGCTGCTGCTTTGGCGACCATACGCGCGGCGGGACACCCGGGCCAACCCCGCAAGTGCACTTGCGGAAGGGCATTCGGGTGAGCACCGCGTTACCCAGTGTTAGCCTCGGTGCTCGGTAGTCTCACTGCGATCAGAATTCGCATAGCCTTGGGTCGGCGCCGCCTGAGTAGTGTCACCCCTAGTTGATCAGGCCTCGGGTTATCCGACTGGCGCCCTGGCTATCAAGTAGCTCGAGGGCAAAGCCCTGCAGACGGTCGAACCTCGGGGCTCTGCCCATGCTTGCCCATTGGTCAACAGACGACTAGTTTTTCCTGTAACCGCGCAAAGTAGTGCTGCGCCTCGCCGAGGCCATAGGAGACCCGGTTAGTGATCCCAAAAGCGATCCATTCTGAGTCCGCGCGTTCACATGACGTACAGCGCCAGGCGGGTAACAAGTCACCACTGCTGCAGCGGATTGCCTTGGTGATCGGGGTACCCAGCGTGGCGGCTGCAACTTACGCCATCGGTGTGCCGCGGTCCGCAGCGACGACCGACCCAGATCTCCTAGTGCTGTTATCCGCGATGGTCCTGATCAAGGGCGGCGTTGCCGCGGCGGTCATCGCCTTCGTGTTCTGGCGCCTGAGCCGGCCGGCCGACGCAGGGGTAGCGCTAGCCTATTTGCTCGGTGCCTTGCCCTTGACTGCATCGGTGGTCTGGTTGTGGAGTCTGGCGCAGATCCCGATGGTGTCTTTGGTATTCTACACCAGCCTGGCTGGACTTTTGTTTGTTGCACATGTCGACAAAAAACTGTTCGATGCTCTATGTCTGAGTTTTGGGGGCGAAGGCCGGGTTGCACGTCTTGCAGCACTCCGTAGTAGTGACCGCCGCCGGGCCAGCGTGTCAGCCCGGGCACAATCCGCACTGGCTGAGCGTAACTAGATGGATGCAGAAAGCGTTTTTGGGAGCGGCGGCCTCATAGCGACTTCAGCAGCTGGCCAGCAACTCGACTCGGCCGTTTTCGTCTACCGTCTCTAGCCGGACATCGAAACCCCATAGTTGACGGATATGACGCAACATCTCGTCCAACGAACCGGCAAGAGGCCGCCGATTGTAACGAAAATGCCGCAACAATAGCGATCGGTCACCACGCCGATCAACGCTGTAAACTTGGATGTTGGGCTCTCGACTCCCGAGGTTGTACTGCTCGGCCAGTGCTTGGCGCAGCTTGCGGTAACCGGCTTCATCGTGAATGGCTGTTACTTCCAAGTGCTCGTTGCGATCGTCGTCGAGCACAGAGAATAGCCTGAATTCGCGCATCAGTCTTGGCGACAGGAACTGGGCGATGAAACTCTCGTCCTTGAAGTTGGCCATGGCGAACTTTAATACCTCGATCCAGTCTGATCCAGCGATGTCGGGGAACCAGTAGCGGTCCTCGTCGTCGGGCGTCTCGCAGATGCGGCGAATGTCACGCATCATCGCAAAGCCGAGGGCGTAGGGGTTGATGCCGCTGTAGTAGGGTGAGTCAAAATCTGGCTGGAACACCACATTGGTATGTGACTGCAGGACTTCAAGCATGAAGCCATCACTTACATAGCCTTCATCGTATAAGCGATTGAGTAAGGTATAGTGCCAAAAGCTTGCCCAGCCTTCGTTCATCACTTGGGTTTGGCGTTGCGGGTAAAAGTATTGACCGATCTTGCGCACGATACGCACTATCTCCCGCTGCCAGGGTTCTAGTAGTGGCGCATTTTTTTCGATGAAGTAGAGTAGATTCTCCTGCGGCTCGGCTGGGAAGCGTTCTAGCTCAGGCGCGTCTTTGTCGCGGCTGGCTGTTGGCAGGGTGCGCCACAGATCGTTGATCTGAGATTGCAGATAGTCCTCGCGCACCCGCTGGCGTTTTTGCTCCTCCGCCAGGGACAGCGGTGCCGGGCGCTTGTAGCGGTCGACGCCGTGATTCATTAGGGCATGGCAGGAATCGAGCAGTAACTCGACTTCTTCGGTGCCATAACGTTCTTCGCATTCGGCGACATAGCTGCGCGCGAAGACCAGATAGTCGATGATGGCATCTGCACTAGTCCAGGTCTGAAAGAGATAGTTGCCTTTAAAAAAACTGTTGTGGCCATAGCAGGCATGGGCGATCACCAGGGCCTGCATGGGTAGGGTGTTCTCCTCCATCAAGTAAGCGATACAGGGATCTGAGTTGATCACGATCTCGTAGGCGAGACCCATCTGGCCACGCCGATAGTTCTGTTCAGTGGCGACGAACTGCTTTCCGAATGACCAGTGGTGATAATTGATGGGCAAACCGACCGAGGAATATGCGTCGATCATTTGTTCGGAGGTAATGACCTCCATCTGATTGGCGTAAGTATCCAGACGGAATTCATCGCGTGCGATGCGCCCGATCTCGCGGTCGAACCGTTCGAGCAGCGGGAAACTCCATTCCGACGTGTCGCTGATCAAACGGTCGTGGCTCATGCCGGTTGCCTCTTGAACAGCTCACGGAACACTGTGTACACATCGCTTGGCCCATCGATTTGCTGCATCGCAAACTCCATTGCAGTGGCCTCCAGCTCTTGGTAGGCGTACCACAGCGCCTGATGGTGGCGCGGCATGATTTCGACATAGGCGAAGTAGCGCATCAGTGGCAGTAGCTTCTGGGCCAGCAGGTCGCGGCATACAGGCGAGTCAGACTCCCAGTTATCACCGTCCGAGGCTTGTGCGGCGTAGATATTCCAGCCGCTAGAGTCATAGCGATCGCGGATGACGTCATACACCAGGTTCAGCGCACTGCTGACTACGGTGCCACCAGTCTCGCGTGAAAAGAAGAATTCCTGCTCATCGACCTCCATGGCGGTGGTATGGTGGCGGATGAACACGACATCGATTTTTTCGTAGTTGCGCTGTAGAAAAAGATGCAACAGTAGAAAGAAGCGCTTAGCAAGACTCTTGCGTTGCTCGTCCATTGAGCCCGACACATCCATAATACAAAACATCACGGCCTTGCTGGTCGGCTCTGGTTGTTTCACGAACGATTTGTACCGGAGGTCGAAGGTATCGATGAAGGGCAGGGCGGCGATACGAATCCGTAGTTGCTCGATTTCCTCACGCAGGGTGCTGATGCGTGGATCATCTTCGGGCGTGTCGTTTTCTAACAAGGCGTTGAGTTCCTCCTCCAGCCCGCGGATCCGCCCACGATAGGGTGAAGCCAGCGCCGTGCGTCTGGCAATTGCCCCCTTCAGCGAGCGCACTACATCGATGTTGCTCGGTGCTCCGTCGGCCGAATAACCCGCCCGGACCGTCTTGAATTCGGTCGCCCCCACTAGCTGGTTGCGGACCAGGTTCGGCAACTCCAGGTCGTCGAACAAGAGGTCGAGATACTCGTCTCGGGTCAGCTCGAACACGAAATCGTCTTCGCCCTCGCCGCTGTTGCTGGCATTGCCCTTACCCGAACCGCCGCCAGCTCCCGCAGGCGGGCGCTGTAGGCGGTCGCCAGTGACAAACTCCTGATTGCCGGGGTGTACCCCTTCCAAGGTGCCGCCGGAGCCATGATGGAAGACCGGCTCTGACACATCGCGCGAGGGGATCTTGACCTTTTCGCCCGCCTGGGTGTCGACGATGCTACGTCGATTCACGGCATCGGCGACAGCGCGTTTGAGTTGGGACTTGTAACGCTTGAGAAAACGTTGCCGGTTGACAGCGCTCTTACGCTTGGCGCCGGCCCGACGATCAATAAAATGCGACATACCAACCCCGGTTCAAGGCAGCCCTTTTGCCGTCGGCGCGACGTGCCAGGCAGGCCGCCAAGCTCGACCCCCCACCTACTGCGATTTCCGTACCCGAAGATACCACTCGGAGAGCAAGCGTACCTGTTTTGGTGTATAGCCTTTTTCGACCATGCGATCCACGAACTCCTCGTGGCGCTTTTTCTCGGCCTCAGAGGCCTTGGCGTTGAATGAGATAACCGGCAATAGTTCCTCGGTGTTGGAGAACATTTTCTTCTCGATTACGGCACGCAGCTTTTCATAGCTGGTCCATTTGGGATTGGCACCATTGTTATTGGCCCTGGCACGAAGCACAAAGTTGACAATTTCGTTGCGAAAGTCCTTGGGATTGGATATCCCGGCGGGCTTCTCGATTTTCTCCAACTCTTCGTTCAGGGTCGCGCGGTCCATCATCTCGCCGGTATCCGGATCGCGGTACTCTTGATCCTGGATCCAGTAATCAGCGTAGGTCACATAGCGGTCAAAAATGTTCTGCCCGTATTCCGCATAGGACTCCAGATAGGCCGTTTGTAGCTCCTTGCCGATGAAGTCCGCATAGCGCGGTGCCTGGTATTCTTTGAGAAAGCCGAGATAGTGGTCTTCGATCTCCGGCGGTAGGTGCTCGCGCACGATCTGGCGTTCCAGTACATACAGCAAGTGGACCGGGTTGGCAGCTACCTCGGCATGATCGAAGTTGAACACCTGGGACAAGATTTTGAATGCGAATCGGGTCGAGATGCCTGACATCCCCTCATCGACGCCGGCATAGTCGCGGTACTCCTGCACTGACTTGGCCTTCGGGTCGGTATCTTTGAGGTTTTCGCCGTCATAGACGCGCATTTTCGAAAAGATACTTGCGTTCTCTGGCTCTTTCAGGCGCGTGAGCACTGAGAACTGAGCTAGCATCTCGAGTGTCCCCGGAGCGCAGGGCGCATTGTTCAATGAGCTCTCACGCAGTAGCTTGTGGTAGATCTGGGTTTCTTCGGTTACTCGCAAACAGTACGGGACCTTGACGATATAAACCCGATCGAGGAAGGCTTCGTTGTTTTTGTTATTGCGGAACGACTGCCACTCCGATTCGTTCGAGTGGGCCAAGATAATTCCTTGAAAAGGCAAGGCAGAGAGACCTTCGGTGGCGTTGTAATTGCCTTCTTGGGTCGCCGTCAGTAACGGGTGAAGCACCTTGATCGGCGCCTTGAACATCTCGACGAATTCCATCAGTCCCTGGTTGGCACGGCACAAGGCGCCGGAATAGCTGTAGGCGTCGGCGTCGTTCTGCGCATAGTGCTCTAGCTGACGGATATCGACCTTGCCGACCAGCGAAGAAATATCCTGGTTGTTCTCATCACCTGGTTCGGTCTTGGCGATCGCCACCTGTTCGAGGATCGAGGGATACAGCTTAACGACTTTGAAGCGACTGATGTCGCCCTTGTACTCTTGGAGGCGTTTGACCGCCCAAGGCGACATGATGCAACGCAGATGGCGTCTTAAGATGCCGTAGTCCTCCTCTAGGATGGCGCCATCCTCTTCCGCGGAAAACAGGCCAAGTGGGGACTCGAAAACCGGTGAATCCTTGATGGCATAGAAAGGTGTGCGTTGCATGAGCTCCTTGAGCTTCTCAGCCAAGGACGACTTACCGCCGCCGACCGGTCCGAGCAGGTATAGGATCTGCTTTTTTTCCTCCAAACCCTGGGCCGCATGCTTCAAGTAGGACACTAGGTGGTCGATCGGCTCCTCCATACCGTAGAAGTCGGCGAAGGCCGGATAGCGGCGGATCACCTTGTTTTGGAATATTCGGCTCAGCCGTGGATCGTCGTGGGTGTTGATGACCTCGGGCTCTCCGATCGCTGCGAGCAGTCGTTCCGCAGGACCTGCATAAACCATTGGATCAGTCTTACAGAGGTTTAAGTACTCATCGAGACTTATTACCTCTTCTTGTGCAGATTCGTACCGGGTCTGGTAGCGCTGGAAAATTGACATCCACAACACCTCTTGAGGTTGTAAGCCTAGGCCTGGCGAGCAGGCCGCAGATCAACTTGTTTAGCCCGCTTACTTAGAACTCTGGCTGATGTAAGCCTTGGCCATACGGGCGCCCCATGGGTTTGGCGCAAATCGGCGCGGAAACTCCTCGCTCACATGATGCCGGTGTAGATCGCGACTGCCGGGGCTCAGCTGCCGCTCGCAACATGTCTACCTGATTCTAGTTATGCAATCATCACGCCCGCTAGTTCTCCGGTACCACTTTAGACATCATCCATGGCTAGGGTTCCAAGTTATGTCGTTCCCTCGGCGAGCCCAACGTGTGCCGCGCGTTGCCATGTCCAAGTCATTGTGAGCACTTGCCCGGGGCTGGCCCTCTGGCAGGCGTAAAAACCCCCAAGGCTCGAAGACTTACAACATGCACGCCTTATCCAACGGCGAATACAGTGGTCCACGATCGGCGGTTCGATCCTGCACCTGAGTTCTCCCTGTTAATACTAGCTTGAATGGCAGTTTCCTCCGGCAGTGCTCGGTTAACCTTAGGCAGCCTAGACCGAGTTGCCGTCTGTTTACTCGCTGCTCTGAGCGAGGCCGGGGTCGATGCGCGACGGCTTTCCGGCGATGCGCCTTTGATTAATTTGAACTCCGCAGCAACATAGTCCTCCATGCCGGCAGTCTGCTCAGGGCCGCGCTGACTCGCTCCTCAAAGCCATGATCGCGGCGGACCAGGAACAAGGCCTTTATGCGGTGTGTCTCTGCCACAGCAGGACCGCTTGAGTCTCCGAGTGCCATCAGGGCGGTCGCCCAGGCGTCTGCGTCGGTGCAGCTTTCGGCCAATACGGTGACCGCGGCTAAGCTGTGTTGCACCACTTGGCCGGATCGCGGATCGATGGTGTGCGAGTAGTGCCGGCCGCCGGCCGAGAAGTAGTTGCGATAGTCACCTGAGGTGGCCAGCGCCATGTCGCTGAGTTCGATAACCCGGTGCACCGCACGGCGATCATACAAGGGTTGCTCGATCGCTATACGCCATGCTTGACCGGGGCGTTTCTCACCCTGGGCATAAACCTCTCCCCCGATCTCGACCAAGAAATTGGTGTGGCCTGAATCGATCAGTAGGTCCGCTATACGGTCGACGGCCCAGCCCTTGGCGATCGATGAAAGATCGGCCTGTAGACCAGCGGCGGTCTTGCGCAGTGCGGGCGGAGCGTGCTGCGCGTCCAGTTTTTGGTAGCCGGTTGACGGCAGCAGCGCCTCGATCTCATGCATTGCAGGCGGGGTAGTGCGCGTGCCGCTGGGCCCGAAGCCCCACAACTCGACAAGCGGGCCGACCGTTATGTCATACATCCCATCAGCGCGTTCGCTGACTCGCCGGGCATGCTCTACCAAGTCGACCAAAGCCGAGGGCACACTCTGCCAGTCGGTAGACCGGCTGCGGTTAAAGCGAGACAGGTCAGAATCGGCCAGGTAGGTCGACATCTGTCGGTTGATCTCGTTCAAGCGCGCCTGGATCCGTCGGTGCAGCGACTCCAGGTCTGTGGAGGCCTGAGTTCCGGCCACTTTGATGCTGTAGCCGGTTCCCATGGTGCTGCCGGTCAGTTCGGCAATACCCGGATTGGTGGCGTCGCAACCCAGCAGGGCCAGGCACAGCAAGGCGAGACTGATCCTGTTGATGCGCCGATGGGTACGCAAACGGCCAGTAGCTGGCTGTAAAGGCATTGTCCGGAGTACTGGTGGCCGCGGCGTGGCCGACGATACCGTGTTGAGTGGTGGCGTGCTCAAGAATGGGGTTGTCCAGGTCCAAGCGCGGTTTTTCTGGTCAAACGGCAAACGAGCACCTTAGGCCCTGTCGAAGGTTGTTTTCCTGGCCTGGTCTCGTTCGCGCGGCGCCCAAGGGCTGGGTTTCGCCGGCGCGTTGGGGGAACGGCAGGCATGAACATGATAGGCAACGCAATAACCGCAGCGTTCGGTACAAGCTGTCAAGGGAAGCTGCGTCTTGCTAGGCAACCTTTATTTACCGGTTCCGCGAATCCCCTTCCAGTTTAGCCGAAGGGCGTGTCAGCAACTGCGAACTGCCGGAAATTTGCCACCTCTCGGCAGCCCCTAGGTGATGCCTGTGGATCCATGCTGATCGCAAAACACAACGCCTTAAGGTATGATTTAAAAAGAAAAACAGCGATGGCTGGGCTATCGTAAGGGTGCCCTGGTGAGGGTTTGCGTGCCGCCATGTAAGGTACCTATGCGGGCTCTGGGGCGGGCGTCGGCGCACCCTAGATACCGGATAATAATGATAAGTGCCGAAAACAATAAACAGTGAACACCGACATCAAAGTACTCTTTGTGAGCGGCTGCGCGGCCGACGCGATCGTGCTCACCACCCTGCTACACCAGGGGACGGGCGACCAGACCGCACAGCTCTCGGCGGTACCCGAGCCACGGGCCTTTTTTGCCGCGGTTGACTCGGACGCGAGCTACCAGGTCATCCTGATTGACGATCGTCTGTCCTGGTCAGACTGGCGCCGCGTTGCAGACACCTGCGTGCAGAGTTGGCCCGATGCCCTTGTGTTGCTGTTGACTGGGCCAGACCAGCTCGGGCACCGCGAAGTCGCGCTAGGTACCGGGGTTGCCGGGGTCTACCCGCGCAGCAGCGCTGGGTTGCTGGCGCTGGCTTGCGTGGTTTCCAAGTTGATCGCGCTGGGGCGGGGCTCTGGCCTGCGCCATGAAAGGCAGACAACTCCCCAGGCAGCGTCGGAGCCCAATGGCCATGAGCCGGAGCGTCTGGTGTATGCCGTGTCACATGATCTTCAGGACCCCCTGCAACTCGCGCGGCGCTATGCAGAGATCTTAACGGATGATTTTCACACCGAATTAGGTGATAACGGTGCCAAGGTACTCGGCCATCTAACCTTCAATCTCGACCGTACCCAGGAGATGTTGGATGAGTTGCTAGAATATTCTCGGTTGCAAAAAACCGAACCGAATCTGCAGCCAGTCGATCTCAACCTGCTGTTCGATGAGGTCGTGGGCCTCTATCGACTGACGCTGGACGAGATTGGCGGCTCGGTGAGGCTGCAGAATTCCCTGCCCACCTTGGCCGTCGATCGCAAGCAGTTTCACCGAGTCTTTCAAAATCTGATCAGCAACGCGATAAAGTTTCGCGCAGATAGGCCCCTGCAAATCACGGTGCGTGCCCAGCAGGTGCATAACGAGTGGCGTATCGGGATCAAAGACAATGCTGTCGGTATGGTCGAAGAAGATGCTAAACGGGTGTTCGGCATGTTTGAGCGGGCTGCGGGGGCTGACGAGTTCCCGGGTACAGGCATGGGTCTGGCAATCTGTAGGAAGATCATCCAAAACCACGGTGGCAAGATCTGGGTACGTTCATTACCTGGCAAGGGGAGTGTATTTATCTTCTCTATGCCACAGGCTGATGGGCCAGCGCCCAGCGCTGATTGAGCGGCGGCAGTAAGCGCGGACAGACAGATGAGCGAAGAGAACATCGATGTTCTTCTCGTGGAGGACAATCCCCAAGAAGCGGAAATCATCCGTCTGTATCTCGCGAAAGTGTACTCAAAGAACTATCGCATTCGGCATGTGCGCAGCATCAGTGCCGCGCTGCGTAGTGTGCTTGTGGAGGCTTTTCCGAGCGTAATACTCCTCGATCTGAATCTGCCTGATGCCGATGGTTTGCTAGGGTTTCAGCGGCTGATCGATGTTGTCCCGGGGGTCCCTGTAGTTATCCTGACCAACCATAATGAGGAGAGCACCGCCGCGCGTGCGGTCGGTGCAGGCGCTCAGGACTATCTGATAAAGCGCGAAGTCAGCGCCACCTCGCTGCATCGGGCGATTCTCTTTGCCATGCAGCGCCAGTATTCGGGGCAGGCGTTGGCCAAGGTCAAGGAGCGCTATGCTTTGGCTGTGGCCGGCGCAAACGACTGTATCTGGGATTGGGACGCCGTGAGTGACGTGGCTTACTTCTCACCGCGTTGGCAAGAGTTGGTCGGTTTGCCGGTCGATTGCACAGTCAATCGGCTAAGTGACTGGTTCGAGCGCGTCCACCCTGACGACGTGGCGATTTTGCGTCGCCTTGTACAAGCCAAGTACCTTGGCGAACGCCATCATTTCGAGCACGAGCATCGTCTGAGGCACGAGAGTGGTGATTACCTATGGGTCTATGCCCGTGGGGTCGTACTCACCGATGGCAAGGGCAATGCGGCGCGCATGGCTGGCTCGATTAGTAGCATCGCCAAACGTAAGCAGACCGAAAATCAGCTTGTTCGCCGCGCGTTGCACGATCCTCTAACCGGTTTGCCCAACCGGGTCTTGTTCATGGATCGCTTGCAGCAGGCGTTGCGTCGTTTCAAGCGCAACAACGATTTGCGTTTTGCGGTGTTTTATTTTGATCTGAATCGTTTCAAGCTCGTCAATGACAGCCTCGGCCACTCGGCCGGAGATAGTCTGCTGGTGTCGATAGCGCGCCGGTTGCTGAGCGTTATTCGCCCAGGTGACACGGTGGCGCGCTTGGGTGGGGACGAGTTTGCGGTGCTGGTCGGTGATATCGATGATGAGTCAGATACACGGCAGGTCTCGGAACGCATTCATCACTTGTTCCAGCAGGAGTTCTCGATTGCGGGCCGTGGTTTGCATAGCAGTGCCAGCATTGGTGTGGCGGTGGTCACACGCAAATATCAGTCAGCCGAGGAGTTGCTGCGCGATGCGGACTTGGCAATGTATCGCGCCAAACGCTCCGAGTCGGAAAATACGGTGATCTACGATAGGGCGATGCACCGCGCAGCAATCGACCGAATCCACATGGAGACGGATCTCAGGTATGCCCTGATGCGCAACGAGTTCCTGGTGTACTACCAGCCGATTGTAACCCTGGCGGAGCAGCGCATCGTGGCCTTCGAGGCCCTGCTGCGCTGGCGGCATCCAGAGAAGGGCTTGCTGGCGCCAGATAGCTTTCTGTCGGTCATCGAGGATACCGGCATGCTCTCTGAGTTGAGCTGGTGGGTGCTTGAGCAGGCCTGTCGGCAGGCGCGCGAATGGGCCGCTGATGGTGCGCCACCTGGAATCTGCGTCAACGTCTCGGTTGGAATGTTCCGCACCAAGGATGCAGCGCAACGATTGAAGGATATCGTGTTAGGCGCCGGCATCCCGCCGCAAAGTCTCTCGCTCGAACTGACCGAACGCGACTGTATGGACCATGAGCAGGTCAGTCAGTCGGTGCTGTCAGATCTTCGAGAATTCGGTATCAAGATCCACATGGACGACTTCGGGACCGGCTACTCCTCCCTGTCTTACCTACAGCGCTGCGCATACGATACTTTGAAAATCGATAAATCATGCGTTCAGGGGCTCGGCAGTGAGGGCCAGAGTCAGGCTACCATCAAAACGATCGTAGGCTTGGGCCGCATATTGGATATGAACGTAGTGGCCGAAGGCGTCGAATCACGGAGCCAACTCGAGGCCTTGCTCAGTCTTGAATGTCCAGAGGCCCAAGGCTACTGGTTCTCGCGGCCGGTCCCGCCGGCCGAGGCCGGCGCCTTGCTCAGGTCGTCTGCTCCCATCGGGAGATGATTGCTGCGGAGCCGATGGCCACGAAAAGGGCCTGGCGGCTGGTGTTTCACGGCCCCGATCTGCGCTGCCGGCGAATCTGTGATGCGCGCGCCACCCGGCGCAGAAATTTGCGATAGACTCGGGATTCCTTATTCAACCAACGCGAAGAAACCGGAGCTGCGCTACAGGCATGTCCGAGGCATCTGCTCGTACCGAACGGGTTGCGGCGGCCTTCGATATGAAGGCCGGGCAGTTCACGCTGCCGATCCTCATACTGCGTGAGATCAACCTTGAGGGACTAGAGGTGTTTTTGGCGCAGCATGTAGCCCGCGCGCCGTCATTCTTCGATCGGGCGCCGGTTGCGATCGATCTTTCGCAGCTTTCTGAGCGTGGCCAATTATCGGATTTTCCCATTGTGGTCGGCATGCTACGCGGTCACGGTATGCGGCCGGTCGGTGTGCGTGGAGCCTCGGCCGAGCAGCAGGCCCAGGCGGTGGCGCTGGAGTTGGCGATCTTGCCAACCAGCCGTAAGACGTCGAGCGCCGCGTCCGGGGCATCGTCGCAGGCGGCGGATAAGCCGCGCGGCCGCAGCTTGGTTATCGATAAACCAGTCCGTTCTGGCCAGCGGATCTACGCGGACCATGGCGATTTAGTGCTGCTAGGGGGCGTTAGTTCTGGCGCAGAGGTCATCGCAGAAGGAAACATCCATGCCTATGGTCCGCTGCGTGGACGGGCCATGGCCGGGGTAAAGGGCGATGCCGAGGCCCGCATTTTTTGCCAGGTGCTTGGCGCCGAGCTGGTGTCTATCGCCGGACGTTATCGGGTCAGCGAGAACCTCGATGCCCGGTATCTCGGGCGCGCGGTACAGATCTCTTTAACAGGCGACGCACTGGCGTTCGACCTGTTTTGAGGCGGCGCTTTACCTGAGACGTGTGTTAAATGCGGACCCCGGGTCCTTAAGGAGGCAATCAGTTGGCAAGAATCATCGTTATCACGTCGGGGAAAGGGGGAGTAGGCAAGACGACAACCAGCGCGGCCTTTGCGATGGGCCTCGCCGAGCATGGCCACCGGACCATAGTCGTCGACTTTGATGTCGGGCTGCGCAACCTCGACCTGATAATGGGATGCGAACGCCGTGTTGTATACGATTTTGTCAATGTGATCAGTGGCGAGGCCAATTTGAGTCAGGCCTTGATTAAGGACAAACGTAACCCGAATCTGTTCATCCTTCCGGCGTCGCAGACGCGGGACAAAGAGGCGCTCACCCTTGAGGGAGTCGGCAAAGTGCTGACCGAGCTTGCCGAGGATTTCGAGTATGTCGTGTGTGACTCGCCGGCTGGTATAGAGCGCGGTGCCACGCTGGCAATGTACTACGCGGACGACGCGATCGTCGTGACCAACCCCGAGGTCTCATCGGTGCGCGATTCAGATCGTATGATCGGTATCTTGTCGAGCAAATCGCGCCGCGCGGAGCAGAATCTCGAGGGTATTCGAGAGTACCTGCTGGTTACTCGCTATTCGCCCGAGCGGGTGGAGAAAGGTGAGATGTTAGCGCTGGAAGATGTTCGAGAGATCCTATCGCTCGATTTGATCGGTGTAATCCCTGAATCGCAGGCCGTGCTAAACGCCTCTAATTCTGGGGTCCCTGTCATACTAGATCGCGAGAGCAGCGCGGGGCAGGCTTACAGTGACATGGTATCCCGCTATTTGGGCGAAGACCTGCCGCATCGATTCCTCACCATCGAGAAGAAAGGCCTGCTAGGCCGGCTGTTCGGGGGGTGACCATGGCATTGCTCGACTATTTCAGGCTACGCAAAGCGAAGGGTTCGGCGGCGATCGCCAAAGAACGGCTGCAAATCCTGGTCGCACACGACCGCCGCGCGGGTGGTCCGACTTATCTGCCACAACTCAAACATGACTTGTTGAAGGTGATTCAGAAATATGTGGCGGTAGACGGCGATGCCGTGTCGGTCAGTGTCGGGAAGGATGGTAGCCAGGATATCCTGGAACTCAACATCATATTACCCGATTGAGTGCCCAGGACCCGGCCGAGTAACAGGTGGTGTAACCTAGCGATTGAGCCAACGCCGCCCGAAGACCAAGCCAAGAACCATAAGGATCAACGTGCCGGGCGCTGGGACTTGGGCAAACTCTATCGATGGGCCGGCAACGATGATCGGCAAGTCGGGATCATTGGTCAGTGGATCTGGACCAGTAATCAACGGCTCGGGGCCGATATTTGATGGCGGGTTGCCGCCTGGGTTGTTCGGCCCACCCGGGCTGCCGCTGGGACCGAACTGCGCTATCACAGGGCCGAGTGGGATGCGTTGCGGATTTGGATTACCGGTGTCGGGAATGACCAGCTGGAACTCAACGACATCGGACTCACCGGGCGCGATGCCTTGACCCGTTTGGGCACCACCACCGTCCGTCGTGGCGACTACTTGAAGGGGTTGGCCGCCGATCGAGACACTGCCCAGCCCGCTGTCCCCGGCAGCCCCGAACGATGCGATCTTGTTGGAACCCCGGCCGCCCGCGTTGTTCCAAGAGGCGACCTGCACGAACCGGTCTGAGCCAAAGCCGAAGGCATGGAGACCAACGTTATCGCCGGCCGGAGCAGCAGTAGTGTTGGCCAGGGTCAGCTCGAAACTGATTTCGGTGTTGCTTCTGCTGAGGATCTCAAAGGTCGCGGTGCCGCTGAGGCCAAACCCGGTATTGTTGATATTCCCAAGTGGGTCCGAGGCACCGCTGGCGAGCTCCCAGGACAAATCGAAGATATTACCGACGCCGCTGTCACTTTCTATGGTGAAGGCCTGAGTCGAGGGTGCTGCGACCAACGAGAACAAAGCCAGGACGGCCCAATTTGATCGAAACGTCCGATTTGTCATGTGCTACTTCCTACCCTGCCCGTCAAACATACTTCGTTTTGCTATATAGTAAGCAAAAATCTAGCCATTTGCCTGAACTAATTGAAACAGTGGGTCTAATCGTTTAATTCTATCCGCCAAAAATGCCGTTATGTAAAAAAAATCGACAGTGCCGCAAGGATGCTACTTCGGTTGCTCTCGAGTAAGCCACTGCAGCCGCTGTTCCGCCTTTGAGCGCTCCGGGAACGGGCCCTGCTGTTTTAGCGCTTGGCGGAGTGCTTGGCGCGCCCCGCGCAAATCGCCCCGTTTTTCTAATGCCACTGCCAGATGGTAGTGGATCTGGGCAGCCTCATCGGTATGTTTAAGCGCCTCGCGCAAACGCGACAGCCCGGTCTCCAGGTCCCCGTTTAGTACTTCGATCCAGCCCAAGGTGTCGAGCACTGCTGCATTGGTCGGGTCCAACCGATACGCGCCCAGCGCGGCCATGAGGGCCCGCTCTCTGTCCAGAGGCAGCAGTGCCAAGGCAAGATTATTATGCGCCGCGACGCTCTCCGGGTTTGCGTCGAGTATGCCTCGATACAAGGCTAAGGCCTTTGCGCGTTGCCCGGCCTGGGCGTAGTGATCGGCCAGTACCGCCATCACGGTCTCGTTGCCAGGGCGCTTGCGGTGCCAAGCGGCGAGACCCTCGTATGCCATGCGTGTCTGACCGGCACTGATGCGTGCGCGATGCAACCGCAGCGCGTTCGTTGCACTGTCGTCCAACTGCAAGGCCTTTCGATACAAGCTGAGGGCATCTTGGGTTTGGCCGCGTTCGAGACGGATATCGCCGAGCAAGGCGCTAGCGCGGGCATGGCGTGGGTGGGTTTGCAATACGGCGCTGATGGTCTTGTCGGCCTGTGCCCAGCGACCCTGTAGGGCATCGATTTTGCCCAGCAGTAGACGCGGTTCCGGTGCATCTGGGTTCTCGCTCAAGGCGTCTTGTATGCTTTGATTTGCGGCATCGAAGGCGCCGGCCGCGATCTGCACGCGGGCCACGGCGAGTCGTCGGCCGAGGTGGTCACCGGCGAGTTGTGCTGCGAGGCGCAGATAGCTTAGTGCTTCTTCGCGCTTGCCCCTTTGCAGCTGAATCTCTGCGAGCCGTAGCTGCACCGCGAGGTCATCCGGCGCAAAATTCTCAAGTGCCAAGACGGTGTCGAGTGCCGCCTGTGGCTGATTCATGCGTTCGTACACCTGCGACAGCAGCAAGATGTTGCGCACCGAGTCCGGAGCCAGCGAGCGTATCCGCTCTAACCGTTGTGCCGCCTCGCGATACTCCGCAAGTACCATATGTAACTCAGCGAACGCCCGCAGGATCGAGATGTTGTCCGGCTCGCGCTCGATCAGTGTATCCAATGTTTGTCTGGCCTGCTGATAGCGTTCCTCGACGATGTCCAGTTTGATGAGATTAACGCGCGCCGGATCGAAATCGGGGTCGAAGTCGAGCGCCTTGTTGAAAAGCGCACGACCCACCTTGTAGTCGCCACGGGCAACGGCAACTACCGCTTGTAGGTTGATTGCCAACAGGTGCTCTGGTGTGTGAGCCACGATCTGGTCGGCGATCGAGTGCGCGGCCTCGAGATCACCTTCGTGCAGGTACAGGATCCCCAGAAAAATAGATGCGCCGGCACTCTTTCCTGGTGCCAGGTCGACCAGGCGCTGCATAGTATCGATTGCTAGATCCGAGCGCCCACGGCCGGTTTGCGCGATGCCCACTTTGGCGATCAGCTTGGCACTGGGAGTGCCTATATCGAGCGCAGTCGCATAGTGCCCCTCGGCCTGCATGTAGTCGCCGATTTGCACATTGATGTCGCCCAGCATGATGTGCAGCTGGGGATCGCGCGGTCGCTTGCTTATTAGTTTGTGGAGTTCACCAATTGCCTGGTGTGATTTGCCCGTAATGGACAGTAGCTTTGCCAATTGCTTGCGCGCCTGGAAGTCTTGTGGCTTGTGTTGGAGATAGCCCCTGAGAAAACGCAGGGAGGCATCGATGTCCTCGGTGTCATAGGTCACCAATGACGAAATCAAGAGCAGCCGTGGGTTGCCCACTAGGTCGTCTGGCGACTGCGAGGCGACGATATCCGCTGCGTGCTCTAGTGCTTTCTTGGCCGCCGTGAGTTGGCCGTTGACACCCAGTGCCTGGCTCAGGAGATACGCCGACTCGAGCGACCATGGCTGATCCTCGAAGAGCTCTTGGAACCGGGAGATTGCCTCCGGGGCGCGTCCCGAATTGAGCGTCACGATGGCCATCGCGAGTCGTGCCTTCAGGTGATTCGGGTTCAGCTCCAGCGATCTGTCGAGATGAGCCTCGGCCTCTGCGAGCTGATGCCTTGCTTCGAGTAGAGAGCCTTTTAAATACCATGCATCCGCGTTGTCTGGTGCGCTGTCCAGGATCTGGTCACAGAGCGCCTCGGCGGCTTTCAAGTCTTGGCGCTCTTTAAGCAGGGATACCTGTCCTAAGCGTGCGCCGATGTTACCGGGTCGCAGCTCCATTGCTTTTTCAAAGGCGGCCTGCGCGCTTGCTGGCTTGTTGAGTGCGAGACGCGAAATGCCGAGTTCGACCCATAGGTCGCTGGCAATATCCGGGGCCATTTCAGGCGGCCGAAGCGTCTCGATATTGCGTTTGTAGTGACCGAGTTGATTGCGGGCTCTCGCTAGCGGCAGCATGATCTGCGCGGATTCACCACCGAGATTGCTTGCCTCTTCCAGGGCTGCCACGGCACCCATTGGATCGCCAATGGCTAACAGTGTCTTGCCGAGCAGTACCTTGGCCGTCACTTGCCCCGGGTCTAGCTGCAGCGCCATCTGCAGCTGCTGCAAGGCGGCATCGTGGTGGCCTTCGCCGTAGTTCTTGAGAGCGTCTTGGTAGGCGCGGGTGGCCACGGAATCGCCGAACACACCGCCTGCGGCCAGCAGGAGTGCTGTGGCCAACAGCCCCGACTTGATCGCTGATTGCTCTATCTTCAATGGTGCCCTCCGACCCCGGGGGGTATCGCGACTATACTCATTCGTAGCGGTCACACCTGACCTGTCCATGCAGATGCGCAGCATACTCTGCTTAGCGTCACCCACCAGAGACTACTAGATGGGGCGTTGAGCGCCGGCTATGGGCGGCCCCCCAGGTAATCAAAATGCACACGCTGGCTAACTCGGGTGAAGAGTTCGTATGGGATGGTGTCGCAACGGCGAGCGACTTCGCCGATCGCGATCTGTTCACCCCACAGTTGCACTGGGTCGCCGATCTGGGCATCGGCCTGCTGGCCTAGGTCGATGGTCAGCATATCCATCGAGACCCGACCGGCTAAGCACGCCGGCCTGCCGTTGACCGCCACCGGCGTGCCATCTGGCGCATTCCTTGGATAGCCATCGGCATAACCGGCTGCGACCACACCAATCCGGGTCGGTCGGTCGCAGGTATAGCGTGCGCCATAGCCGATGCTGTCGCCGGCCGCGAGCTGACGGATCGAGATCAAGCGTGATTCGAACCGCATGACTGCGCGCAGGCCGTTGGTCCGCGTCTCTCCAGAGTCTAGCGGGGAGCTGCCATAGAGCATGATCCCGGGTCGAATCCAGTCACGATGGGTGTCCGGCCAGGCTAGGATGGCCGCCGAGTTGGCCAGACTGCAGGGTGCTGGCGTGTCATCGAGTGCACGCACAAACAACGCGAGTTGGTCGCGGGTGGTCGATAGGCCCGGTTGGTCGGCACAGGCGAAATGTGACATCACTACGATGTCCGATACATGGGCGCAATCGCGCAGCTGCCGATAGGCGGATTGGAGTTTCTGGGGGGCAAAGCCGAGCCGATGCATCCCGGTATCGACCTTGAGCCAAACTTGCAGCGGCCGTTCTGGACGGGCCGCGAGTAGCCAGTCGAGTTGGGTCTGATTATGGACGGTTATCGCAAACTTGTGGGACGCGGCATCAGCGATCTCCTCGGGCGCGAACACGCCTCCTAGCAATACGATCCGGCTGCGGATACCTGACTCACGCAGCTCCAAGGCCTCCTCACTACAGGCCACCCCGAGTGCATCCGCCTTTTCCTCGAGGGCGCGCGCCAGCGCCACTGCACCATGACCATAGGCATTGGCCTTGATCACCGCGACCGCGTTTGCCTTCGGGGCGAGCGATTTGGCATAGCAATAATTAGCGACGAATGCGCGGGTGTCGATTCTTGCGAATGTGGGTCTGCTCATGCGCTGGGCCCGAGTCCACCTCATAGTCGGTCAACCTCGCCCGGGCAGTGTCTTGCAGCCGATCCGCGAAGTCCAGCGCTGCCGATGAGAATGTGCTCCGACCATCGGGTTCGCGTTCAGTGCCGAGTATCAGGTGATTTGTAACCCAAGGCACGGTCTTGGCAATTAAGTTGCGCAAGCGCTTGGTCGATAAAACTACCGATGTGGCCGATCGGGCCACACGATGACCGGGTGGTGACTGAGAGATACGATGGTTGTGAATCGGTGGCTGCTATTGGCCATTCTCGGTGGCGCGACCTGGTGGCTATTTCCGACGTCGGAGATCAGGCATGCACCCGGTATGCTTGTCTCGCAGCCTCCTTTGCAATCCACTGCGGACGGGGCAGCGGTTTTCCAGCATCTGGGGTATTCGATAAAACCCCTGGCCCGTTTTGAGTTGTCGGCACGCGTGTTGGGGCGTGAAGACTATCGCTTTGATCGCGGTGCCGATCTCGCTCCTGTCGATTTGGTACTCGGGTGGGGGCCGATGTCGGACCAGCACATTCTCGACAACGTCCAGATCAGTCAGAGTGGGCGCTGGTACCGCTGGCGCACGAGTGAACTACTGCTGCCGCGTCAGGAGATTCAACACAATAGCGCCAATATGCACCTGATACCTGGCAGTGAGGCGGTGATCGACAGGCTCGAAGATGTCAGGTCGGGCCATACGGTGCGCTTGTCGGGTTATCTGGTCGAGGTGAGTGCATCGGATGGTTGGCGTTGGCGTAGCTCTCTGACACGCCGCGACGTCGGTGCCGGATCCTGCGAGCTGATATTCGTGGAGCGACTTTCGATCATCGTGCCGCCGACCTGAAAGGTGCTGGCCAAGAGGCACGGGCTTGCGGGCTAGTGCAGTGTGTCGGCCGTCAGGCGGGCAGTCGCTGTCCGTGATGCGAGCCCGGGCTGGCTGACTCAGGGTCGATCAATTCGCCGAACGCATCGGCGACCTGATCAGCGAAGCTTTCGCCAGCACTTGCATAGAAATTGAACACCGTCTGTACGCCGGCCTCGCGTAGTGCCTCCTCATCGTCTGGATAATGAGCCACCGAGGCGAGTTCCAGGTCGAATCCGCGCTCGCGCAACAAACGAGCAACGGTCATGTTCGACTCGTGATCGGTGAAGGCTAGCAGCGCTAACTTGACCTGGCCAGTGCGCTCGGCACGCGCCCAGAAGTCGGCATCGGTGGCGTCGCCGTGGGCCACGTTGCGACCGGCTGTGCGGTGGCGTTCGACATAGTCCTCGTTGATATCGATTCCGAGCACCACGTCACCCCAGCGGTTGCGCAGTGAATCATAGGCGCCGGTACCGACCCGTCCCATCCCGAACACGATCAACTGGGCATTGCCAGGGCGGATCATTTCGTCGCCGGGTAGCCGTTCGTGGGTCTGAAAGCGGCGCAGCACATGGCCCCAACGGGCATACAAGTCCCGGGAGATGATGTTCAGCGGTGAGGCGACTAAAAAGCTCACGGCCAGACTCAAGGCGATTACCGATAACCATTTAGCGTCCAGCCAGCCACTTTGAACACCGATCGCACCAACAATCAGACCGAATTCGCTGAAGTTGCTAAGACCTAGCGAGGCCAAGGTTGCGCTGCGGCTACGCATACGTTGCCGGGTCATCAAGAGGAAGTACAGCAGCGACTTGATCGGGAGGACGAGGACCAACAACAACAGCGCGGCGGCCAGGGAATCCCAGCTGAGTTCTCCAGACAGTCCGATCGACAGAAAAAAGCCTATCAGGAACAGATCTTTGAAGCTCAGTAAGGACTTGGCTAGTTCATTGGTCTTGGTGTGTCCAGCGAGCAAGATCCCCAGGGCCAGTGCGCCGAGATCGGCCTTGACCCCAACCTGTTCGAACAGGGCTGCGCCGGCGACCGGGATCAACCAGCCAAGCAGGATGAGTAGCTCGCCGTGTCCGGCACGCTCTAGAACCTTGAGCAGCAGTGGCCGCAGTGGGATCAGACCGAACAGTAGTAGGGCCCATAGGCTGGGCACTTTGCCGGCCGAGACCGCAATGAACACCACCGCGAAGATGTCTTGCAATATCAGCAGCCCGATGGCGACACGGCCGTGGATGGAGCCCATTTCGCCACGTGCCTCGAACACCTTGACCGCAAACACCGTACTGGAAAAACTCAAGGCAAAGCCGATCAACAGCGCGCTGCTGCTCGACAAGGTGCCGAATAGCCCCAATCCGATCAAGCTGAGTAATACGCACGCCAGTGTTGCGACCAAGGTCGTCAACAGCATGTGCAGCGAGGCGGTTGCCCAGACGACCGGCGCTAGCAGGTCCTTCAAGTGCAGCTTAAGGCCAATCGTAAACAGCAGCAGGGTAATGCCGAGGTCGGCAATCTCCTGCAGCATTGGAGTGTTTTGCATCCCCAAGGCGCCGAGCACGAAACCTGCCGCGAGAAAGCCCATCAACGGCGGTAGACCGATCAGCCGGGCGAGCATGCCCAGCGCGAAGGCCACGCCTAGTGGCAATACATGTGTCACGTCAAAGGCCGCGAGGTTAACCGGCGCTATGTCAGGCATGAACGACCTTGGAGAAGATGAAGATCGCATGATCGCACGAACACTGACCGGATGCCCGTGTCAGCACGGTTTATCGGCGGGCGCCGCAGGATGGGTAGCTTGGCTGTTGCTAGTTGCGGCAATCCGACGCCGATAAGGGTTTGTTGGGGCGCGCCAGATCGGCGCCCAACGGTCGACGCTCGGGCGGTTGCAGTGCGGTGCGCTGGCCGCTTAGCTGTCGGCTGAGCCGCGAGTGGTCGGAGGTCAGGCTGTCCCGTAGCAGATTGTTACCGTCTTGATCGAATAGCAGGCGACCATAGCTGCCGTAGTGAGTCAGCTTGCGGGCTAGCACAGGGATCGCCGATGGCGCGACGGCACCGATGAAGCCAGTAGTCGTACCCTGGGCATCATTGCTGACCAGTACCACGCTGGCCTGATCGGCCGCATAGTGCTGGTCTAGAATGCGGGCCGAGTGGTCTGACAGGGTTTGGTCATCACGCCGAAAAAGGACTCTGGACTTGTCCAACAGGCTATTCTCCCAGCCGAGCAGGATGCGGTCGGCACCGGCTGGGATCTGTCTAGCCAAGCTGTCTTCGATCGGCCTGAGACCCGGATAACGATGCTGCCAAGCAATGGCCAGCCTGTTCCAGGCTGCGCGCATCTCAGGTGTGGCGGCAGTCGGTATTACCAGCCAGGTCTGACGCCCGCCGAACAGTCTGTTCAATGCCGGCGGCTGCTCGGTCGGGTCGAGGTAGCGCAGTACGTCGTATTCGGGGTCGATATCGATCCGCAACGGGCGTTGCTCGAAGCGGTATTGCAGCGCTGTGTCGCGGGCGCTGATTCGGGCGACCTCGCGCCGAGCCTGATCCTCACCTTGCAGCGTGATGAGTATCGGCAGGTCGAAGTCAAACAGCTCCGGTTGGGTCTGGCGAAGCGACAGGTGCAGCGACCAGCCGTCGTCCAGCGGCCTGAGCCGACTGTCGACCAGGCTAAGCCGGGGGGCGCCTTCGCGTTTCAACCAAGCTAGCAGGCGCTGCACGAGTTCAGGCGCAGACGCACCGATGGTGCGAAGGGTCTCGGCAAAGCCGATGCGCTCGAAACAGTGGGTCTGCCATAGGCGGCGCAGGCCGGCGGCGAAGGCTGGATCGCCAAGGTACTGGCGCAGCATATGAAACAGCATGAGTGACTTGCTGTAGCCAATAGATTGGGTGGCGTCATTGTGCCGGCTGACGAAATCCGACAACGGCATGTCCTGCCCCTGGGCGGCAAAGTTGCTGTAGCGTTGCAGGGCCTTGAGGCGGTACTGGTCACCCTTGCCCTGGCGCGCCTGCATCCAGTGGTCGGCCAGGTAGGCGGTAAGGCCCTCGCTCCAATTGCCCGCGGTGTAATCGACCCAGACCCCGTTGCCCCACCAATTGTGCAAAATCTCATGTGGCAGTGAGGTGTAGGGGATGAACGGCAGGCGCAGTACGCGCGAGCCGAGCAAAGTGAACGAAGGCATGCCAAAACCGGTCTGCCAGCGGTTTTCGACCACCGCGAATTTGGCATAGGGGTAACTGCCAATCAGCCGCTCGTAGTGGGCCAGGTAGTCGCCCATCAAGCCCAGATAACGGGCTGCCAATGCTGCGTCTTCGCGCAACAGCCACACTGACAAGGTAATGCGGTCATCCCCGTAAGGCTTGGTATAGCGCTTGAAGGGCCCGGCGATCAGATAGAGTTCGGCATGCGGTTGCCGGGTTGTCCAGACGACAGATCCTGCCTCCTGGCTACGACCGCCGATGCTGATTGTCTGCCAGTCCTCTGGGACCTGCACCTTGAGCCGCATGGCATCAACCGCTTGCGCAAAGCGCGGATACCAGGCGGATGCCCCATCGAGGTAGACCCCTTGCTCGGAGATGAGTCCCTGCGGCATTTCGCCGAGACGCGGTGTCGCAGAAAACACCGGGATGCCGTGGTAATGCAACTTGAGCGTTTGGCCCGGAGTGGGCAAAGTGACGCGATAGTGAGCGAGCAGACCATCTTCAGAGACCCCCAGACGGCGGAGTGTGCCGCTAGCGCTTGTCAGCGTGAGACCAGCGTTGAGCACGAAGTCGAAGTGGGTCGTCGGCCGGTCCACTGCGACTGCATCGTCTACGCTGATGGTGTGCAAACTGGGGGTCAATACGACGGAGAGGTCATGTGCCAAGCCGGAGCGGGATGCGTGCAGGGGTGAGCAGATGAGATTGAGGCAGAGGCACAGCAGCACGCCCAAGTACCGGCTGGTAATAGTGTTGGCGCTCGGGTGGTTCGCGTCGGCTGCTTTAGCCGACCAAGCCGTGAGGGAAAAACCGGCGGAGATCATGGCCCCGATTGTCATCGAATCGGCGAAATCCGCAACCCTGCCCGATCTAATGGCGAAGCTACGCGACGAGCGCGTGATCTACGTCGGCGAGACCCACACGGCATTTGCCGATCACCTACTGCAACTGGAAGTGCTGCGTAGTATGGCTGCGCGGTCGGGCAAGCTGAGTGTGGGGGTCGAGTGGTTTCAGCGGCCCTTCCAGCCGGTACTCGACGATTATATCGCTGGCAAGATCGACGAGGCCGAGATGCTGCGTCGTACCGAGTACTATCAGCGCTGGCGTTTTGACTACCGGCTGTACCGGCCGATCATGCGGTTTGCAAAAGAGAAAGGCATCCCAGTCATCGCGCTGAATGCTGCGCGAGAGCTGACCGACGAGATTCGCCAAGTTGGGATCGATGCCTTGGCTGAGGCCGATCGTAACGACCTGCCGGGGAGCTACGATTTTAGCGACGCCGAGTATGAGCGCATGTTGCGTGATACATTCAAAAACCATCCACCCGGTAACGGCGATTTCCGACGTTTTCTCGAAGTCCAGTTGACCTGGGACGAGAGCATGGCGGAAGGCGTTGCCAACCATTTAAAGGCTGCTCCGGATGGTCGTATCCTGGTGCTGGCTGGCCGCGGCCATATCACCGGGCGTCACGGGATTCCCAACCGGGTGACCCGGCGTACTGGTCTGCGCGGTGCTACCATCGCGACCTTTACCCCGTCGGTCGGCTTACCCAATGCGATTGACTATCTCGTATTAGCACGTGAGCGATCTCTGCCGCCTGCCGGTCTGATGCGTGTCCTGCTTGATGAACGTGACGGTAGTGTGTTCATCACTGGCTTTGCCGGTGGCAGTCCGGCTTACCAGGCCGGCGTCGAAAAGGGCGACCGCATCGTCAGCATCAACGGTGAGCAGATCAAACGCTTCGCTGACATCAAGATCGCGATGCTTGATCAGGAACCGGGCAACGAAATAGACCTCTCGGTGATGCGTAGCGGCCTGTTCGGAAGCGAACGGCCGGTAGAGCTCAGGTTTCGTCTGTCCGGTCGTGGTGGCGTGGTGCCGCACTGAGAACTGGGCGGATATCGAAGATCTCGAAAAATGCCATTGATGGCATTTTTCTATACAGGAAAGGCCAGAATCCAGTTTCTTTTATTTCCTTGTCGTGGTCGGAAACAGCAGCACATCTCTGTGCGGTCCGTCTACCTCGATTTTTGAGTGCCCTCAAGCGAGTGGCGCCAAATGCCATATTTCATTGTTGTACTCGCTGATGGTGCGGTCGGTTGAGAAGCCACCACTGGCCGCGCAGTTGCGGATACTCATCCTGGTCCATTGCTCCGGGTTGCGCCAACACTCCTCTACGCGCCGCTGAGCGTCGACATAACTGCGGAAATCGGCGAGCGTCATCCAGGGGTCATCGGGACTCATCAAGCTGTCGAGAATGCCGCGAAATAGCCCAGGTTCCATGCCACTGAAATGGTCGCTTTCGAGCAAGCCGATAACCTGCGCGAGATCTGGATCGTCATCGACGTAGCTGCGTGGTCGGTAGGCGCCGCGCAGCGCCTTGATGTCCTCGGCGCGCAACCCGAATAGAAAAAAGTTGTCTTCACCTACCGCGTCCATGATTTCGATATTGGCGCCGTCGTAGGTGCCGATGGTGACAGAACCATTCATCATGAACTTCATATTGCCTGTCCCAGAGGCCTCTTTCCCCGCTGTCGAGATCTGCTCCGATAGATCGGCTGCCGGACAGATAGTCATCATTTTCGTGACGCCGTAATTGGGCAGAAACACCAACTTGAGCCGATCGCCCACCGCTGGGTCGCTATTGATCATGGCCGCCACATTGTTGATCAGCTTGATGATTTCTTTGGCGCGCTGGTAACCCGGCGCGGCCTTGCCGCCGATGAGCACGCAGCGATTTACCCAATTGTCCGTATCGCCACGTCGGATCCGGTTGTACAGATGGATCACATGCAGCAAATTCAGCAGTTGTCGCTTGTACTCGTGGATGCGTTTGACCTGAATATCGAACAGCGCGCTGGGGTCGAAAGTGACTCCGGTTTGCTGCAGCACCAACGCCGCCAAACGCTGTTTGTTCGCTGCTCGGATAGCGCGCCAGCGTTCGAAGAACGCTGGACCTCCCTCTTCGGCCAGGGGCCGCATCCTTGCGAGCTGGCCTAGGTCGGCCTGCCAGCCTTCGCCGAGTTGCTCGCTCAGAAGCTCCGCCAAAGGAGGGTTTGCCATGGCCAACCAGCGCCGTGGCGTTACACCGTTGGTCTTGTTATTGAATTTCTCTGGCCATAACTCGTAAAAATCCTTGAACAGCCCCTTGACCAGCAGGTCCGAATGCAATGCCGCGACCCCGTTGACCGAGAAGCTGCCAACGATAGCCAACCACGCCATACGTACCTGCGGATCAGGGCCTTCCTCGATCAGTGACATGCGGCGCACGCGCTCGATGTCGCCCGGCCAGCGCTGGCGAACCACCGCGAGGAACTGCGCATTGATCTCATAGATGATCTCGAGCAGGCGTGGCAGCAGGGACTGGAATAGTCGCACTGGCCAACGCTCCAAGGCCTCGGGTAGCAGCGTATGGTTGGTATAGGCCATGCAGCTGCAGGTTATTTTCCAGGCCTCATGCCAGGATAGGCGTTTGTCGGGGTCGTCGAGGAGGATCCGCATCATCTCGGCGACAGCGATGCTCGGGTGGGTGTCATTGAGCTGAAAGACGTTGCAATCGGCGAACTGCGACAGGGGCCGATCACTCCATTGCCGGAAGACATCTTGTAGGCTGGCGGAGGTCAAGAAGTATTGTTGGCGCAGGCGAAGCTCTTTACCATTTTCATTGGCATCGTTGGGGTACAACACCATGGTGATATTTTCCGCCTGATTCTTGCTTGCTACCGATTCGGCGTAATCGCCTGCATTGAACTCCCCAAGGTTGAATTCGGCTGTTGCAGAGGCGGACCATAGGCGCAGCGTATTGACGATTTTGTTGCGGTAACCCGACACGGGGACATCGTAGGGCACGGCGAGCACGTCTTCAGAATCCACCCAACGCACGAAAGACTTGCCCTGCGGATCCGTGAAGTGTTGGGTATGACCGCGGAATTTGACGACCTGGGTGTACTCAGGACGCTCGACTTCCCATGGGTGACCATCGCGCAGCCAATGGTCAGGGTCTTCGATTTGATAGCCGTTTTCGATGTGCTGCTGAAACATGCCGTATTCGTAGCGCAGACCATAGCCTGTCACAGGCAGCCTCAGGGTCGCGCAACTGTCGAGGAAACAGGCAGCAAGACGCCCCAGGCCGCCATTCCCCAGCCCGGCGTCTGGCTCCGCGTCGCGGATTTCCTCGAGCGACACCGCCAGATCTTTGAGGGCACTGTCTACCGGCTGCTGCATCTCGAGATTGAGTAAATGGTTGCCCAGCGAGCGGCCGATCAAGAATTCGAGTGACAGGTAATGGGCGCGGCGCACGCCGTCGCGCTTGTAGAGGCACCAGGTGTTGCGCCAGTCGCTCATTATCCGGTCGCGCACCGTATAGGCGAGGGATTCATAGAGATAAGAGCGGTCACAGCCGAGGAATCTCCCGAGGTGGTACTCGAGGTAGTGCTGCAGGCTACGGCTGATCTCTTTGGCATCCCTCGGGAGCGCCGGCATGTTGGGTAATACGCAGGCATCGTTGGTATCTTGCTCAGCCACGGGCGTTCTCCTGTGACAGACCGGCACGGTAAATTTCTAAATAGGCATGCGCACTCTTGCGCCAGCCGAAATCGGCGCGCATGCCGTTCTTCATCAGTTTCATCCACTGTCTGGGACGCTCGAACAGTTCGAATGCCCGCATCATCGCGTCCTCGAGTGCTGCCGTGTCCGACTCGGCGAAGACAAAGCCATTCGCTAAATCGCGCGCCATGTTATCGGGCGTTGCATCGACCACGGTATCCGCTAATCCACCAGTAGCACGGACCACAGGCGGAGTCCCATAGCGCAGGCTGTACATTTGATTGAGGCCGCATGGCTCGTAGCGCGATGGCATCGCGAAAATATCGCAGCCCGCCTCGAGTAAGTGGGCCAATCGTTCAGAATAACCTATGTAGCAGAATACCCGCTTGGGATGGCTGACCGAAAGATCCTTGAGCTGCTTTTCCAGTCTGGGCTCACCCGTTCCGATGAGTACAAACCGGGCCGTGCTATTTGCCAGCAGCGATGGTATGGCTTCGAGCAGGAGATCGATGCCCTTCTGGTACACCAAGCGGCCGACCGAGCCCACCAAGGGGGCGCCTTCGGCCGATGCGTCCGGTGTCGCACCCAGGGCGGCCAATAGGGCCTCGCGATTCTGCTTCTTGGCTGCGCGGATCTTGCTTTGTGCATGGTAGTTCATCGCCAACAAGGGGTCGTGACGTGGGTCCCATGTCGTGTCGTCGATACCATTGAGGATACCGGTCAACTTATGGGCGTGGGTCTCCAGGATTGCCGCATAGCCGTAGCCGAACTCCGCGGTTCGAATTTCTTGGGCATAACGCGGACTGACCGTGGTGATCGAGTCGCTAGAAACCAGGCCGGTCTTCAGCATCGAGAGACGGCCATAGAACTCGCCATAGTCCATCGACCACCAGTGGGCGGGCAGCGATAGGCTTTGGAAAGTGCCGAAATCGAGCTGGCAGTCGTACGCCAGATTGTGCACGGTAAACAGGGTTCGCGGCGGCGCCGGCCGCAGCGCTGTGAAGGCAGGTACCAGGCCGGTCTGCCAGTCATTGGCGTGGACCACATCGGCCAGCCAGCCCAGTTCTAGCCCATCCACGGCCAGCGCGGCGGCCGCTTCGCAGAACAGCGTGTAGCGTTGTGGATTGTCCGGCCAACCATTGCCGGTTTCATCCGTGTAGGGTTGGCCGCGTCGATCGAAATAGGCCGGTTCATCAACTAGCCACAGCGGTGCGCTACACGCGGGGTGCTTGGCCTCGAGTATCCGGACGTCGCGCCCGCCGGTAAGCGTCAACCAGCCCAGCACGTGCAGATCCTCGACTCGCTCGAGTACTACCCGGTACGCGGGCAGTACCAGACGCACATCGACCCCCAGCTTACTCAGGGCGTTCGGCAGGCTATTTGCTACGTCGCCCAGTCCGCCGGTCTTGATCAGCGGAAACAGTTCGCTGGTGACAAACAGCAGCTTCATTTTCGGTTGTCGAGTTGCAGGAAGACTGCAGCCAGTGGCGGTAAACACAATGCGGCCGAGCAGGCGCGGTCGCCCCAGGGTTGGTCGGTGGTGACGATGCGACCCGCATTGCCAAGGTTGCTGCCGCCGTAGTGGGTCGCGTCTGAATTGAGTATCTCGCTATAGGTGCCTGCACAGGGTAGCCCCACACGGTAATTATGATGTGGCACCGGGGTGAAATTAAATAGACATACGATACTCTGCCCGTCGCCATGGCGGATCAGCGACAGGATCGAATGATCGCTGTCGTGACAGTCAATCCACTCGAAGCCATCCTGTTCGAAGTCATGCCGGTGTAGCGCGGGTCGGTCGCGATACAGTTGATTGAGGTCGCGCACCAGTGACTGAATTCCCCGGTGGTTGGGATGATCGAGCAAGGGCCAGTCCAGCGCCTCGTGTGAACGCCATTCGTACCACTGCCCCAGCTCTCCTCCCATGAACAGCAGCTTTTTACCCGGGTGTGCGTACTGCCATGCGAACAGCAGCCGTAGGTTGGCCAGCTGCTGCCAGGTGTCATTGGGCATCTTGTCTAGCAGACTGCGTTTCATATGGACGACTTCATCGTGCGACAGCGGCAAGACGAAGTTTTCTGTATAGGCGTACATTTGACTAAAGGTCAGCATGTTGTGGTGGTAGCGCCGGTGTACGGGGTCGTGCTCGAAGTACGACAAGGTATCGTTCATCCAACCCATATTCCACTTCATGCTGAATCCTAGGCCGCCCATCCAGTTGGGCCGAGAAACCATCGGCCAGGCGGTGGACTCTTCGGCAAAGGTCAGCGCGCCGGGGAAGCGGCCGTGCAGCACTTCGTTGACATGACGCAGAAACTCGATTGCCTCGAGGTTTTCGCGTCCGCCGTATTGATTGGGTACCCAGTCGCCGTCATCGCGCGAGTAATCCAAGTAGAGCATCGAGGCAACCGCATCGACACGTAGACCGTCGATGTGGAATTCCTCGAGCCAGTACACAGCGTTTGCTAGCAAAAAGTTTGCGACTTCGCGTCGTCCGTAGTCGAAGATCAAAGTCCCCCACTCGCGGTGTTCTCCGCGGCGCGGATCGGCGTATTCGTAAACTGGTTTACCGGTGAAGCGGGCCAGTGCGAAGTCGTCTTTGGGAAAATGCCCTGGTACCCAGTCGAGGACAACGCCGATACCGGCGGTGTGGCAGCGGTCGATCAAATAGCGCAGATCGTCGGCAGTGCCGAAGCGTGCGCTGGGAGCGAAATAACCGGATACTTGATATCCCCAGGATTCATCCAGCGGGTGTTCCATTACCGGTAGTAGCTCGATGTGCGTATAGCCGAGGTCGGAGACATAGGGAACCAGCCTATCGGCCAGCTCGCGAAAACTGAGGAAGCCACCGTCCGGCTGGCGCTGCCAGGAGCCGGCATGGACTTCGTAGATGCTGATCGGCTCGTTCATCCAGCGCCACTGCGCGCGCTGGTCCATCCAGCCCTGATCCTGCCACTGATAGGTGCTTGGCGCGGCAACGCGCGAGGCGGTATCCGGGCGCAGTGTCATGGCCTGACCATAGGGGTCGGCTTTGAGGATTAACTGCCCGGCTTCACTGACGAACTCGAACTTGTAGAGATCGCCCGGGCGCAATCCGGGGATGAACAGTTCCCAGATACCGCTGCTCCCGCGGTTGCGCATGGGGTGGCGTTGGCCGTTCCAACCGTTGAAGTCACCAACCACGCTGGCACGCTTGACCGCCGGGGCCCAGACCGCAAACCGACAGCCGTCGATGCCGTCGATCTCGATCTGGTGCGCACCGAGCAAGCGATAGACATGATGATGCCGGCCCTCATTGAACAGATGCAGATCGAGGTCTGCGAGCAGCGGGGCAAAGCTGTAAGGCGAGACCTGTGTATGCCGGTTTCCATCGCCTTTTTCTAGCCAGGCCAGGCGATAGTGTGTGGGTAGCTCGGCGAGCATGGCCGGTGTCAGGCGCAGCTCGAAGATATCAGTATCCGGCAGCCGGCGCATTGGACCGAGGCCTTCGACCTCGACTTCTTCGGCACTCGGCATGAAGGCGCGCACCAGATCGATATCACCCTCGCGCTGCCGCCCGAGCACATTGAACGGATCATGTGACTCGCCGCATTGCAACAAGGCCAGGGGGTGGGGGAGTTCAGTCGACATAGGATCTTCCACTTGCACTTACCATTGTTTTTATTCGCTTAGCCAGACTGGCATCTAGCATGTCCCACTCGAAGCGCCAGTGCCAGTTCCCCTCGGTTACCCCGGGGGTGTTCATGCGCGCTTCGCGTCCCAGACCGAGGAAGTCCTGCAGTGGGGCGATCGCTAGATCGGCACGGCTGGCCATCGCCGAACGAATCAACAGGCCGGCGATATCCTCGGTCGGTTTGGCGCCCAGAGTCCGGAATACGCGGCTCTTTTCCTGCCGTTCCAGGCCCGCGAACCAACCGCTGCTGGTGTCGTTGTCGTGGGTTCCGGTATAAGCGATTTTGTCAGGGGATATGTTAGCCGGTTTATGTGGATTGTCGGCGGACTGATCAAACGCGAATTGCAGTACCGCCATGCCCGGCAGTTTATATTTGCGGCGCAGGGCTCGTACCTCTTGGGTGATCATGCCCAGGTCTTCGGCGACGATCGGCAGCGCCGGGAAATGTGCCTGCAGCGCGGCGAGTAGTGCGTCGCCCGGGGTTTCTTGCCAGAAGCCGTCAACCGCGGTCTCACAGCTGGCATCGATCATCCAGACGGCTACCAGACCGCGGAAGTGATCGATGCGGACCAGATCGAACAGTTCGAACTGACGTTGCATGCGTGCGATCCACCAGCTGAAGCCGTCGCTTTGCATACGTTCCCATTGATAATGCGGATTGCCCCAGCGCTGGCCGAATTCGGCGAAATAATCCGGCGGTACTCCGGCGACATAGGTCGGCCGCCCCTGATCATCGAGCAGAAAGTCGTCTGGCCTGGCCCAACTGTCGGCGCTGTCGTGGGAGATGAATAGCGGGATATCGCCAAACAGCGTGATGCCGCGTTCCGATGCGTGCCGGCGGATGCGTTGCCAGCAGCGGTCAAACTGGTACTGTTGCTGCTTGATACGCAGGATGTTGTCATTGTCCAAGATGCGCGCCTTGTGCATCGCACTTGGATAACGATTGCGGAATGGGTCCGGCCAGGCTGCCCAAGTCTCCTGGTTGAAGCGTCGCTTGAGCACCTGGAAAAGGGCAAAGTCATCCAGCCAGTGGGCTTGGTCTGCGCAGTAGGTCTCGAATTCCGATTGATTGATCGGGTCTTCGCCTGCGGTTGGCAGTAACCGTGCGTTACCCGCGAACGCTGATAGACTCGAATACGGCGATCCGAAGGAATCGGGGATCACCAGTGGCAGCATTTGCCAGACTGAAAGCCCGGCCTCTGCCATGAAATCCAGCCAGCGCAGTACATCGTCGTCGAGTCGTGCAGAGGGCAGGGAGGTGATGTGTAGAAGGACGCCAGCGCGGCGGGCGGTAGGTGTGGTTTCAACCATTGCCGCGCCGCATGGTACCGCTGTTTTCGGCCTCTCCTCCGCCGCTTGAAATCGGGGTATCTAGGCTCGGCGGGGCTGGCTCACCGAGCATCTCATAGAGGTGCTTCAATTGCTGGCGATACAAGCGATCGAAATCATTCACGCTGTCAGCTGGGTTGTGGTCGCCAAACCACCAAAACCAGTCGGAGCCCTCGCAGATAGCGAGTTGCCGCTCAAGGCGTGATTGGTGTTCGGTATCTAGCTGCCCTTGGCCGACGATCCGATCGAAGACCTTCTTGGCCTCGATCAGCAGATCCCAGGCCCGGTTTTTGTCCGGGTCTCCGATCCAGGTAGAAAACGAGCCGTAGACCCAGCTGCCAGGGCACAACTCCTTGAGCGGTAGCGCAGGGCAGGCTTCCAGGGCCCGGGTGAAGGTGATCGGCTCGAGGAGTTCGCTGGAGGCCAGCCCTTCGTACAGCGCGCCAAGGAAATGAAATGCATTGTCGGGGTAGTACTCCCATGCATTCTCGCCATCCAGAACGACACTGACGACGTGCTGGGGGCAGTCGTCGCCGAGGTGGCGCGCGATATTATCCAGATGGCGAGTGAAATCCCCCGCTGCATCTCGGGCGTTCCACTGCTGATACTCAAAGCCGATCAGGTCCGATAGACCGTCGTCGCGAAAGAAGGTGACGGCTTTACATTCGTTGACTGCGTGCGGGCTAAACAGGCTGCGTCGGGCGTCTTCGCCATGCGACTCCAATCCCGACAGGGTGCGGCTGTTGCGCCATACACCCTCGCCTGAAGCGGTCCAGCGAATACCAAATTCGTCGAGCATCCGCAGCGCGGCTTCGCTCACCCCACCCTCAGAAAGCCAGACACCCGTGGGGCGGCATTGCAGATGCTGCTCGAACACCCGCAGCCCCTCGCGCATGTGCCAGCGGGCGCGCTCTAGGCCGCCTGGGTAATCCGTTTCAGCCGGACCCTCGGCCTCTGGTTGCGCGCCGCGCATGGAATTTATGTCGAGCAGCAACGGGACAATCGGATGCCCGAAGGGCGTCATCGAGAGCTCGATTTGACCACTCCTGGCCAGTTTGGCGTAGCGCTCGATCAGGCCTTCGAAGGCGTCGCGCATGATCTCCAGCAGCGCTCGGCGTGCCGTGGCTCCGAAAGACGCATCATGTCCTAGCAGCTCTTTGACGTGCGCCAGATGGGTCAGCGAGTGTCCCAGCCAAGCCAGGTGATACCAGGTGATCAGGTCGATAAAAAACTGGTCCGACAGATAGGTTAGGTGTTGTCGGTCGACCGCCTTGCCGTCCTCCGCCAGGGCCATGCTCAGCAGATCGCGATACCGCGGATGGACGTCGATCATTAGCGGTGCATGCGCCCTACGACAGGCATTTACGACGTCGACGCGTGCCTCGTGATCGGTTGGAATGGGGTCGACGCCGGCCAACAAATTCAAGAAAGGATCGGCGAAGCGTTGACCGGTCTCGAGGTGACGTCGAAATTGCGCGGTGTAGTCTGCCAGCTGCTCGAGGAGCACCGGCGTAAAATTGACCACACAGCGCATCTGCGGATGGGCCTCGAGGTGGGCTGCCATGTCCACATAGTCCTTCAGTGCGTGCAGGTAGACCCAAGGCAGGCGATAGTCGCCATCTTGACTCTCGCGGTACCAGGGCTGGTGCATGTGCCAGCACAGGACCAGGTTCAGGCGGGGCGGTGTGGGTGTATCGGTCATTGGCTAGTCACGCTCATAGTGCAGGCGTTGATTCATCATGCCAGGCGTCACGAGCACGATGCCCTCGTCGGTGACGAGAAAGCGTTTACGGTCTTCTTCTAGGTCGACACCGACTTCGAAATCGTCGGGTATCACTGTGCCCTTGTCGATGATGCACTTGTTCAGTGTGCAATTGCGACCGACACGTACCTTGGGGAGGATCACACTATCTTTGATGAGGGTCTCGGTCTCGATCTGGGTGTTGAAGAAGATTACTGAGCGCTTGACCCTGGCCCCAGAGATGATACAGCCGCCGGCCACCAGCGAATCGATCGCCTGGCCACGCCGCTGTTCGTCGTCGAATGCAAATTTCGCCGGCGGGCTCTGCGTCTGGTAGGTCCAAATCGGCCAGTCGCGTTCGTACAGGTTCAGTTCGGGTTCGATATCGCACAGTTCGATATTTGCCCGCCAGTAGGAGTAGAGCGAACCCACGTCACGCCAGTACGCTGGCTCCCCCTGATTGTCTAGAAACGGAAAGGCCATCGCCCTAGCAGACTTGATCGCGTTCGGGATGATGTTTCTACCGAAGTCGTGTTGTGAGGTGTCATCTTCCGCATCATGGATCAGCACCTTGGTCAGGAACTCGATCGAAAAGATGTAGATGCCCATCGAGGCCAGCGCGACATCCGGTTTGCCAGGGACGGGCTCCGGTTCTGGTGGCTTTTCGGTGAAGCGTTTGATGCGGTATTGATCGTCGACCGACATCACCCCGAAGGCCTTGGCCTCTTCTAGTGGGACCTCGATACACCCCACTGTCAGCTCGGCCTTTTCCTGGATGTGCGCGGCCAACATCTTCGCGTAGTCCATCGTGTAGATATGATCGCCGCCGAGTACCAGCACGTAGTCGGGCTCGTGACGATAGACGATGTCGAGATTCTGGTAGATGGCGTCGGCCGTGCCCTCATACCACTGCGGGCGCAAGCGCTGTTGGGCCGGTATGATTTCTACGAACTCGCCGATCTCAGGCCGCAGGAAGCCCCAAGCACGCTGCAGATGACGGATGAGCGAGTGTGACTTGTACTGGGTCAGTACCCCAATCCGACGCATGCCGGAATTGATGCAGTTAGACAATGCGAAGTCGATGATGCGGTATTTGCCCCCGAAGGGTACGGCCGGTTTCGCCCGCCACTTGGTCAGGTTGCGTAAGCGCGATCCCTCACCGCCTGCCAAAACCAGCGCCAGGGTACGGCGGGTCATGTCGCTGACCGCGTGCGGTTCGACGTAGTACTTATATAAGCGATGCTGTTCGCTGTTGCTTGTCATGTCGTTGTCCCATACTGTTTTGTAAAACTAGCTTCGCACCCGCGATGCCAACGCCGTGGCGGGTCACGAGAAAGACTGGTATGCGCCGCACCTGATTGCTCAACCGACCCTTGGCCGAGAAGACGGACTGGAAGGCCGCAGGATCAAACCAATCGGCGAGATGGGCGGTTAGGCCACCACATAGGTAAATACCACCGGTTGGGTTGAAGGCCAGGGCCAGGTTGCCCGCATGGGCTGCGAACACCTCAACGAACAAGTTGATCGTGGCTTCGGCATGGGTGTCCCCGGCGGTTGCGGCTTGCACGATCTGCGCCGGAGCAGTGATGGTCGTGGGGCCAGCAAAAAACCTATGTGTGTCGACTAGGCCTGCGCCGCTTAGGATGCGCTCAATGGACACATGCTCGAAGCGATCGGCCAGTTCACGGTAAAGCGCCAATTGTACCTCGCTCCGCGGGGCGAAATCCATGTGCCCGCCCTCTGTGGAATGCGGCAGCCGCTGCCGATCGCGCTGCCCGAGCCAGGCCATGCCCAGCCCGGTCCCGGCGCCGGTGACCAGGGTTGTCGCCTCGTCCGGGGTCGCTGGATTCAGCACCTTGAGGTGTTCGTGGGGTTCGGCTATGGCACCCAAGGCCGCGGCCTGGAAGTCGTTGACGATGACCAGATCTGCAACTGAGAAGCGCGATCGCAAGGTATCCCGCCGCACTAGCCAATCGATGTTGGTCAGCTGAATCGGGTCGTCATCGACCGGACCCGGCAGGGCCAAGACCATGCGATCGATCGCTTCGCCGGCCGCGTCGCCTGTGGCTTGGGCCCGGGCTATGACGTCCTCGAGGCTGGTGAAGTCGCAGTTGCGGTAGATCTGCGGCTGGGTGCTCTGCCCGCTGTCATCGAGCCAGGCAATGCGGCTATAGGTGCCACCGACGTCGGCGACCAATCTAGCCACTAGCCTTGCCCAGTATGGACGCCGGGGTCGTCGGCGGCGGATAGGCAGTCGCGCTCGATCAGCACCCGGGCGTGACGGACGCCGGCCACGTGTGCTACCGGCAAGTCGGCACCGGCGCGCCAGCGGCGCACCGCGTCGACTTTGTTCATGCCGGTGATCAGGACCAGCATTTGGTGACAGTTTTGCAGTGCTGCAATCCCCAGAGTGACCCGCTGAGGAGGGGGTTTGGGTGCATCCTGGACTGCGAATACCGACTCCTCAGGCCAAGCATGCCCAGGAAACAGACTGGCTGTGTGCCCGTCTTCACCGATCCCGAGCAGGACCAGGTCGAACGGCAATATTGTGCCGATAAGCGCCTGGTACTGGGCGGCGGCCAGCTCGGCGCCGAGTTCGGTGGGAATTGGAAAATGCTCACCGGCGCGGTCTGCCAAGCCGGTCGCAGCGACCATTTGACTGTTACGCTGAGGGTCATCGGCCGGTAGACAGCGCTCGTCCCCGTAATACAGCGTCCAGTTCTTCCAGGCCTGATCGCTAACGGCCAAGCGACGATAGATGTCGAGCGGGGTGCTGCCGCCGGCCAGTACCAAGCGGAAGCGGTTACGTGCAGCGATTGCGCTCGCCGCGGCGCTGCCGATCAGGCGGCAAGCCGCATCGGCGAGTGCTGCGTCGTCGGCCTCGGTTTGCCACAGTGTCATGGCTCGGGATCCAGGCGGTGGCGCCAACGGTGGTGAGCCTTGTCGAATATCCGGTAGCTTTCCTCGGGTTCCCACTGCCCGGCGGGGTGGGTGGGAATGAAGTCGCGCTCGGTGGCCCATACGCCAAGCACCGGATCGACGATGCGCCAGGCCCATTCGACTTCGTCGTAACGTAAGAACAGTGACCGATCGCCCTCGATCAAGTCCATCAGCAGACCCTCATAGGCATCGGTTTGTGCGTGGTGTTCGCAGCGGAAGGGCGCGTCCAAGCCGATCTGTCGGGTCTTCATCGCCAGCCCCGGTTCTTTGACCGAGATCTCTAGGCGCAGCGACTCCTCGGGGGCGATACTCATGATCAGCCAGTTGGGCGGCGGGCGCTCGATGTGTGCGGTGCGGAAAAAGTGTTTAGGCGGCTGCTTGAACGAGATAGCGACCATGGTGCGCGCCTCGGCCATACGCTTGCCGGTGCGCAAATAGAATGGTACCCCGCGCCAGCGCCAGTTGTCGACGTACAGGCGCAATGCTGCGTAGGTCTCGGTCACGCTGTGTGGATCGACCCCAGGTTCCTCCAAGTAAGCTGGAACTGCCTCGCCGTCGACGCGGCCAGCGCCGTATTGGGCCCGGTAGGCCTGTGCATGCACGGCATCGTGGTGGATTGGACGGACCGTTTTGAGCACCTTCACCTTCTCGTCGCGCAACTCATCGGCATCCATCGAGACCGGGGGTTCCATAGCGACTAACGCCATCAGCTGCATTAGGTGGCTCTGCAGCATGTCGCGCAGCGCGCCTGTGCCTTCGTAAAAACCCGCGCGGCTGCCGACGCCGAGCTGCTCGGTGCGGGTGATTTGCACCTGATCGATGTAGTTGCGGTTCCATAGGGGCTCGAACATCAGGTTGGCGAAACGTGAAACCAGCACGTTTTGCACCATCGCCTTGCCCATGTAGTGGTCGATACGGTATGTCTGATCTTCGCGCAGGTGCCGACCGAGCTTGCGTTGCAGATTCTGTGCGCTCTCCCGATCGCAGCCGAACGGCTTCTCGATTACGACCCGGCGCCAGGCGTCGCTCTCCTCAAGCATGCCCTGCCGATCGAGTGCTTCTACGACATCACCATAGACAGCGGGCGGTAACGAGACATAGAAGACCCGGTTGGCCGGGTAGTTCGAGTCATTCAGCAGAGTGGCCATTCCGGCGAAGGTCGCAGGATCGGCAAGATCCCCCTGATGGTAGACCATACGCGCAGCGAACCGGTCGGTATCATCTCCCGACAAGGGTTCTCTGGCGTGTTGTTCAAGGACCTGTTGGACATAGGCCAGCCAGTCAGACTGACTATGGGCCTTGCGCCCGGAGCAGACGATGCGCATCTCGGGCGGCAGTAGGTCTGCCCTCTCTAAATGGTATAGAGCCGGTAACAGCTTGCGTTGGGCCAGATTGCCGGTTGCGCCGAAGATGATCAATGTGCAGGACTCAGTCATCGATGGCCTCCTCACTCAGGTCGCCGGTCCAGCGAGTGTGCCAGCGTTGCTCGGGATCGCGGTCGGTGCGCTGATAGGTATGGGCGCCAAAGTAGTCGCGCTGGGCCTGTAACAGTCCAGCCGGTAGCACGGCGCTACGGTAGCCGTCGAAGAAACTCAGTGCCGCGCCCATGGCGGGCAGTGGAATTCCGCTCTGGACCCCCAGGGTTACAGCGCTTCGCCACCCCGGCTCAGCGCTGCGCAGCGCGCTTGCGAAGAAATCGTCGAACAACAGGCTTGGCAGCCCGGGATCGCGCTCGAAGGCGTCTCGAATGTCGTTTAGGAAGCGGCTGCGAATGATGCAGCCGGCGCGCCAAAGGGTCGCGATCTCGCCATAGGCCAGTTGCCAGTCGTACTCGGCGGCGGCTTCTCGCAGCTGCAAGAAACCCTGTGCATAGGAAATGATCTTGGCGGCGTACAAGGCATCCCGGATCGCATCTAACTCGATCACGCGCTTGCTTGCTGGGGTAACCTTGGCACTCCCAAGCTGTGCGGCAGCTGCGACCCGTTCGGCCTTCATCGACGACAGGGCGCGCGCGAAGACGGCCTCGCCGATCAAGGTTAGCGGCACACCGAGTTCGAGGGCGTCGATCGCGGTCCAGCGGCCAGTGCCCTTCTGGCCCGCTGTGTCGAGGATGTGGTTGACGCGTAGGCTACCGTCGTGCTCGGTAACGGTGAGAATTTCGGCGGTGATCTCGATCAGATAGGACGCAAGGACACCCTGATTCCAGTGCGCGAAGGTGGCAGCGATCTCGGCTGCCGGCATCCCCAACCCGTCGCGCATCAGTTGCCAGGCTTCGGTGATCAACTGCATGTCACCGTACTCGATTCCGTTGTGGATCATTTTGACGTAGTGGCCGGCGGCGCCCTGGCCGACCCACTGGCAGCAGCTCGCGCCATCCTCGGTGCGTGCGGCGATGCGCTGCAGGATATCGCGCACCACGGGCCAGGCCTCGGGGTCGCCGCCGGGCATGATCGATGGGCCATGGCGGGCGCCCTCCTCACCGCCCGATACCCCGACGCCGAGGAAGCGGATGCCACGTTGTCGCCAATCTTCCCAGCGTCGTTGGCTGTCGCGAAAATGCGAGTTGCCAGCGTCGATCACGATGTCACCGCTGTCGAGATGGGGCAGCAGGCCCTCGACCACCCGGTCGACGACGCCGCCTGCCTTGGTCATCAAGAAGATGATCCGAGGACTACTCAGGCCGGCGGCAAGATCCTCCAGCGAATAGTGGGCGGTTATCCTGCTATCCGTTGGCAGCTCGCCGACGAAGTCCTCGGTGATGCTGCTGGTGCGGTTGTAAACGGCAACCCGGAGGCCATGGTCGGCCATGTTCAGTGCAATGTTGCGGCCCATTACACCCAGGCCATAGACGGCAATCTCGGATGGCATCATTTAGGTTTCCATAGCTGATTACCGGCAGCCTCAATAGGCCACTGAAGTGCTGCAAGACTCGTGCGCGATGGGTCCTGCGTCGTTTGGGCATCGCCTGTGGGTGGCCCGCGCGAAGGCGCACAACTTCCGCACATGATAAGTGACTTTGTGGATGAAGATGGTGTCATTGTGATCCCGAAGCGAGGCGGTCGGCGCCTGCATCCGGGCATCGCGCACTTTGTGGGCCAAGTCAACGTATTAACTCCACGGAGCCCGTAACCTAAGGACTGACAGCCCATGCGGCACGAAAGGAGGCCTATCATGCTGGTTCTGACACGTGGCGAGGGACAATCAGTCCTCATCGGCGACGATATACGGGTTACGATTGTCGGCACCCGGAGCCGGCAGGTCCGGATAGCGATCGATGCGCCGCCTGAGGTGCGGGTGTTGCGCGAGGAGATCGCTGGTAACCATGCAGATGGGGTGCCTATAGCCCGTGGTTCCCAACGTCGAGAGTAAGCGGCCGGTGTAACCGGTTCGTCCGGCGGGCGGCAGGATCGGGCAGGGACGTGCTGTCAACGAGGTCGGATGAAGGGTTTGGGTTTAGCCAATGTGGCCCCTGTTGCCGCTGGCGTAGATGGAATCGGCCAACGGCCCACCAGCCAGATGGCGCGTACCGTGACGTTTTTGCTGTGTGCCTGGCTGTTGGGCATCTCGGTACCGTCCGGTGCCGAAACGGATGTGTCGGGACATTGGTTGCTGATCGATAGCACGGCACAGACGCTGACTCTGATGCGCGGCGATCGGCCGCAGCTGACGTTGGACAATATCGCGGTCGGTCGTTTTGGCACCAGCGCGAAGAAGTTGCGTGGCGACAACACCACACCGCTCGGTCGCTTTCGTATCGACCGCATCAATCGGGAGAGTGCGTTCTATCGTTTCATCAGCCTCAACTATCCGGATATCGGCCGCGCCGAGCAGGCGCTGCGCGACGGCGAGATCGGGCCTGCCGAATTGCGAGCGATCCGGTCCGCGCATCGGCAAGGTAAGCTGCCACCGCAAGGCACCGCGCTAGGTGGGCGGATAGGTATTCATGGGCTCGGCAGTGCGGATGCCGAAATGCACGCCAGCCTGAACTGGACCAGGGGCTGTGTGGCACTGACCAATGAGCAGGTCGATACCCTGCTACCCTGGACGCGGCCCGGGATGCTGGTGGAAATCCGCTAGGGAACCTCTGAAAAGTCAGAGGTTCCTGCGGCACAGGGATGAGCATGCTCTGAGGAGTCCAGGATGGACTGACTCAGGGCTTCCTAGAGTATGGCTTCATCTGATTCCGGCGATACCCTGTGGTGACCCGGTGGTCAGGCAACACCAACGAGAGGAGAGATCGATGAAAACAACCTTGCTAAAAACCCTGGCCGTCGTCGCGGTTGGTGGGCTGCTGGTCGGCTGTGCCACCGACAAGGAGTTGCGAGCCGAGGTAGACGAAGTGCGAGCCATCGCCGAAAAGGCAGCGGCCGATGCCGCCGCCGCGCAATCGAGCGCAGATGCGGCCATGGCGGCTGCTTCGAGTGCCAAGGCTCAGTCCGAAGAGACCGAGGCCAAGATCGATCGGATGTTCAAGAAGGCGATGTATAAGTAGAGGGCTAGCGAAACGTTGGATTGCCGATCGGGCGTCCAACGAGCCCCGCCTTGGAGACGGCTACCGGCACGCCACGCATCTCCTGAACAGCCTTGCGCACCGCTTGGCCGTTCAGCACGGCGGGCCGCTCCGCGAGTTCCGCGTAGATGCGCTCTAGTGTAAAGCGCAGTAGGTCACCAGTGGATGTCGGGTCCTCTTTCAAGGGGGGGTGCACCTCTATGTAAAGGGTGCCGTCTTGCCAGCCGGTCTTGACCGGCTGATTGAGGATCTGTACCGGTGTGCCGACGCGCACCAGGCCGAACAGCTGCTCGATGTCTTCGGGCAGCATGCGCACGCAGCCATGGGTCACGCGCATGCCGACACCATAGGGTCGGTTGGTGCCGTGGATAAGGTAACCGGGCAGGCCCAGGCGCAAGGCATAGTCACCCAATGGGTTGTCTGGCCCCGGCGGCACCACCTTGGGTAGCGTCTCGCCGGCTGCAGCCGCTTCTTGGTGCACCGACTTGGGTGGCACCCAACTCGGTTTGGATTGTTTGCGAACGATGCGAGTCCCGCCCAGTGGGGTCTTCCAGTCCATTCGCCCGATGCTGGCCGGATAGGTGTTGACCACGGCAGAACCTGTCGCTGGGAAATAGTAGAGACGCATCTCCGGAAGATTCAGCACCAGGCCGCGGCGTTGCGCGTCCGGCAGCACATAGCGGCTGGGTATCAGCACCTGGTCCCCGTCTGCGGGCAGCCAACGGTCCAACGTAGGGTTGGCGATCTGCAGCTCGTCTTGCCCCACGTCGTGTTTGCGGGCGATGTCGAGCAAGGTTAGTTCGCGGAGCGCGGTGACCTGCCGCAGCTCGCCGATCAGGTCGTTGCCGTCTTCGGGCAGCATGAAGCGCGCGGCCGAGCCCGCTCCGCTAAGGCACATCAGGCCCAACAGCAACAACAGAAGCAATGGCGGATAGTTGTGCATCGACCCAGAAGCTACGCCAAGCCAGGCCATGCGGCAAGTCGGAAGCTGAGCGCATGCCGGCCTGGTGCACGGCTCAGAAAATCAGATTGAGCATGACCATCAGCACGATCAGGAATAGTACTGTCATGATCCCGCCAGCACGCAGGAAGTCGACAACGCGATAGCCGGCAGGGCCCATGATCAGCGCGTTTACCTGGTGAGTCGGAATCAAGAAAGAGTTCGATGCGGCCAGTGCAACTGTCAGCGCGAACACGGCCGGATCAGCACCCGCACCGATCGCGATATTTACCGCCAGTGGGACCAGTAGCACGGTGGCGCCGACGTTCGACATCACCAGAGTGAAAAAGGTCGCGAGCAGGGCCATTGCCCCCTGAATGACCCAAATCGGCATACCCCCGGCCATATCGAGTGTTTGTTCGGCGATCCACTTGGCCGTGCCCGAGGTCTCGACCGCAAGGCCGAGCGGAATCAGTGAGGCGAGCAGGAACACCGACTTCCAGCTTACTGCCTGGTAGGCCTCTTCGATCTTCAATACGCCCGATAGCACCATGCCTATCGCACCGGTCAACAATGCGACCGATAGGCGCAAGTCGGTAAACAACACCAGGCTTAGCGCGATTGCGAAAAAGAATGCCGCGTGGCCGACCTTCTTGGGACGCAGCTCCTCGTGCGGAAACTCGGTCGTGACCACGACGAAGTTGCGGTCCTTCTGCAGCCGGGCGAGGGCATCCCATTGGGTATGCACGATCAGGGTGTCACCGCCCTGAAAGGGCAGGTCACGGATGTTGTCGCCTTCGCGCATGGTCTGGCCTTCGCGGTGCAAGGCGACGGTTGCGATGCCATAGCTCTTGCGCAGCCAGATATCACGCGCGCTCTTGCCAACCAGGTTGGAACCCGGCGGGATAACAACCTCGGCGACACCGGATCGGGTCGGCGAAAGGATCTCCGACAGCGATCGAATGGTGCTATGTCGTTCCAACTGGTACTTGGCGACAAAGTCGAGTAGGGGGACTGGCGACGCGATGATGCCGAGCACCATGCCGCTCTTGATGCGGGTATCGCGCGAGATGTTACCAGGGCCGTAATTGAGGGTGCGACCGCTGGCGGAAGCGATCACCCGGATCCGATCTTCATGCTCGATGTCGTCCAGCGTCTTGCCAATGAGTGAACTGGTTTCCGGCACTCGGACCTCGAACAGTTCGTAATCTAGATCATAGATGTCCCGGAAATAGGCCATCGCGTCGTCTTTGCCCTTGGTGCCTTGACTGGTCGGCAACACGAAGCGTCCGACGACCACGAAGTAGGCGATACCTGAGGCAATCATCGCCAGGCCGATTGGGGTGACCGAGAACAGGCCCCAGGTTTCCATTTGCTGGTCGGCGGGCAGCGCCGTGTTCGAGGTCAGGATGAGGTCGTTGAGCAGGATCAGCGGGCTGGAGCCGACCATGGTCATGGTGCCGCCCAGGATGGCGCAGAAGCCCATCGGCATGAGCAGACGCGACATCGGGAGGCCGGAGCGCGCCGATATCCGCGACACCACAGGCAGGAACAGCGCAGCGGCGCCGACGTTCTGCATGAACGAGGAGATGACCCCGACGGTACCGGAGATGATCGGGATGATGCGTCCTTCGGTTGTACCTCCTACCTTGAGGATGAAGGCGGCAACCCTGGACATGATGCCGGTCTTGTCGAGGCCGGCGCCGATTATCATTACCGCGATGATCGAGATCACAGCGTTCGAGGCAAAACCGTCGAACAGATGATTGTTGTCGACTAGCCCTTGGGTAAGGCCCATTACCGGGGCAAGCAGCGATGTCAGCCCGATCAGCACCATAATGGATACGGCGGCGATGTCGACGTCGACTACCTCAAACGCGAACAAGTAGATGGTCAAGAGTAGGATCGCGCTAACCCAGGCGATCTCCACGGTCGGCACCAGGCTGGAAACGTACACGGCAAGTAGCGCGAACAGCGCGCCGGCGATCAGATGTTTGAGGTGGCCAGGCCAAAGTAAGCTCGGCGCGTGCTGCGCCGGTTTCTGGGTCTTGTCTTCGGCCTTGGGTGTGGATTCCACCGATCCAGTTGACGCCATGCGATCCGGACCCTCAGTCATGCGAACTCCTCGTTGAATTCGTTGATTAATGGATGGCAATTACCCGGCAGTTAGGGATGGTCTTGGCAGACAGGGCACACCGCGCGCCATCCAAGGCGCCGCTGCGCGCCGAATAGATTCCGTCTAGGAAATCAACACCGGCTGGCGGCCTCGGATTTTTTCTCTATTTTGAGGCTATAAGCCGTAAAATTAGGCGTATTTTCAGTTAACTCTCGTCTTATTGCTAATGAGCTTTGAAAAGCTAACATTCCATTATGGAATATAGAAATCTCCCAGACCTGAAGGCCCTCGCGACTTTGCGCGAGATCGTGGAGCGTGGTGGGGTCGCCGAGGCCGGGCGCGCCTTGCACATTGGCCAGCCGGCTGTCACCAAGCGTCTGCGTGTGCTGGAGCGCTGCTTCGGGATCGAATTGATGGTCCGTGAGGCCGGTCGACTGCGATTGACCAGTGCCGGTGAGCGCGTCTACGCTTTTGCACGGCTGGTCATGGAGCACCAGGTCGAGCTGATCGGCGATCTCCGTCAGCTCAAGGCGGGCCGTGAGCGCCTGCGCCTGGCGGTCACCCAGTCGATCGGCGAGCATCTGCTGCCGGATCTGCTGCTCGCCTTTGCCGATACCCATCCGGACTACCGAATCGATAGTAGGGTTGGCTACAGCCGCAGCATCCATATGCGTCTGGCGACGGGGTTGGCCGATTTGGCGCTCACTGAGATCCAGCCCGAGCACCCCGATGTGCTGGTCCAAAAATGGTTGGATGACGAGCTGGTGCTGGTCTGCTCGGCGCACCACGCGCTGGTCCGGCGTGAGCCGATTGCGGTGGCTGAGATACCCAAGCTGACCTATGTGTTGCGCGAGCGCGAATCGTCGATGCGGATCACGCTCGACCGCAGCCTGGCCGATATCGGCGTCAAGGAGCTACCAGTGGCGATGGAGGTCGGATCTACCGATACTATCGTCGAGATGCTAGAGCGCGGTCGGTACGTGAGTTTTCTGCCGCGCTTCGCGGTGCAGGGGGCGATAGACGCAGGGTCGTTGCACAGGGTACGAATCGAGGGTCTGCGTATTATGCGTACGCTGTGGATCGCGCGTACCCGTGCCAATATAGATAACCCGGTTGCTGAAGCCTTCATTCATCTGATCCGTGAGCGGGCATTTGATGGCGGAGCCGCGAAGCCTTGATTCAGTTGACGTGCACCGCCACTCAAATACCGCGCCTGCTTCGTTTAGCAGAAGCCGCTAGACTGCCTTGCTATGAGTCAGCGAGCCACTGAAACGATCTTTCGCTTCGGCCCGTTTCGGCTGGACTGCGGCGACGCCCAGTTATTCAATACCGATCAACCGCTCGCTTTGACCCCGAAGGCATTTGCTGTGCTCGAATCCCTGCTGAGAGCGGAGGGTTCATTGGTTACCAAGGATCAGCTGTTCGATACCGTATGGGCGGGCACGGTGGTCACCGAAGCGGCGCTTACGGTTTGTATCAGGGAGATTCGCAAAGCGCTCGGCGATTCGTCGAGCTCGCCGCAATTCATTGCCACTGTGCACAAGCGCGGCTACCGATTCGTCGCGCCCATCGAGTTGGAGTTGGCGCCCAAGATTGCCCACACACCGGCCAAGCAACCGCTGCGTGGCACGGAAACCATCGTCGAACGTAAGGCCTACACCGGTTGCTTGTGGGAGGCATTGGAACGCGTCGTCGCGAAACAGCGCCAAACGGTTTTTGTCACCGGCGAGGCTGGCATCGGCAAGACGACGCTGGTAGAGGCCTGTCTGCGCGATTTCAGCGACCTGCCTAATGTACGCATCGCCCGCGGACAATGTGTGGAGCATCATGGTTGTGTCGAGCCCTATCTTCCCTGGCTGGATGCGATCACCCGGCTATGTCTCAACGATTCGGAGGCGCTGACGGTTTTTCGAGACTGTGCGCCTTTGTGGTTGCTGCAAATCCCCGTGTTGTTGCCTAAAGAAGAACGCACAGAGCTGGAGCGCCGACTCGCTGGGACCAATACCGAGCGCATGTTGCGTGAAATGCTAGAGGCATTGCAGGTCCTCGCCGCGCAGCATCCTCTGGTTATCTATCTGGATGATTTGCAGTTCAGCGATATGGCAAGCATCGAGTTGCTTGCGAGCCTGGCACGGCGTCAAGAGGCCGCCCATCTGCTTTTCATCGGGAGTTATCGGCCAGCGGATGTGATTGTCGCAAAGCATCCTCTGAAGGCACTTAAACAAGAGCTAGAGGTGCGGGGCCAATGTACTGTCATCGCACTGGAGCTGTTTTCCGGTACTGAGGTCCGCTCCTACATCGCCGCGCGTCTACCTCGGCATGCGTTGCCGAATGCCCTGGCGACGGCGATTCACAAGCGCACCGATGGTAATCCACTGTTCACACTGAACGTTATCGAATATCTATTGCAGCAAAACTATTTGCAGCAGCTCGATGGTCGCTGGCAGTTGAGTTGTGAACTCAAGACGGTGGAAACCTGTGTACCGGAGAGCCTAGTGCAAATGCTGGGCTACCACATCGAACAGCTTACAGACGAAACCCAGGCAATCCTGCAAGCGGCGGCCGTTGCCAGCGATGTTGGCGCCGGTGATGTGCAGTTCTCAACACTGGAAGTGGCGGCTGCCTTACAAAGAGAGCCCGAATGGGTAGAAGAACACTGCGACACGCTGGCGCAGCAAGGCCATTTTCTGCGCTGCGCCGAAGCATCGCGTTGGCCGGGTGATACCATGCCAATCTGCTACGCATTTACCCACGGGCTATATCAGAAGGCGTTTTATCGGCGCTTGCCGAGTGCGCAGCGTGCGAGGTTTCACCAGCGCATTGGCGCTTGCCTCGCCGATGTCTATGGTGCCCAGTCGGAAGCTATCGCCGCTGCGCTCGCCGTGCACTTTGAGCAGGGGCGCGACAGTTTTCGCGCTGCCACCTACCTCATGCAGAGTGCTGCAATAGCAACCCGTCGAGGTGTCAACAAGGAGGCTCGCCACAATCTGGAGCAAGCAGTGCAGATGCTGCGCCGGGTACCAGATGGAGCGGAGCGTACTCGCTTGCAGATCCAGTTGTACACGGCCCTGGCAACCGCGTGCATAGCCGAGCAAGGTAACGCGGCACCCGAGGTGAAGGAAAATTACAATCGGGCGCAATCTCTGTGTGAGCGGATCGATGATGCTCTCCTCATGTTCCCCATCGTCTTTGGCTTGCGTTCCTGCAGCCTTCTCTCAGGGCAACTGGAAGAAGCCCATCGGCTGAGTGAGGATCTACTCACGCTCGCTAAGGAAACTGGCGCTAGCGACTTGCTGACTGAGGCCCATGTGGCACTGGCAAGCACGGCGTTTTTTCTTGGGCGTTTCGAGGCAGCGTTGGCGCAGGCCAACGCGGGATTGGAGACCTACGCGGTGGAGCGGCACGCCTTTCATGTCACTCACTACTGGCTCGATCCAGGTGTGTTTTGCCACTGTAGGGCAGCACAGACGCTGTGGGCATTGGGGTTTCCTGGGCAAGCTCAGCTGCGCGTGCGGCAGGCACTGGGATTGGCGCAACGACTCGAGCATCCCTATAGCTTGGTGTTCGCATTGAACAACCAGGCCTGGGTTCATATGTACTGCCGAAAAGCGGAAGCCACCGAACACTGTGCGGCGCAGGCGGCAAGATTGGCCGTTGAAAACGGCTTTGCTTTTCATACGGTGTGGGCCGAGGTCATGCGCGGCTGGGCAGTAACTGTGGCAGGCGATAGGCAAACCGGACTTGCACTCATGCATGAAGCGCTTGAAAGCGAAGCGCCTATCGCCGAGGGAGCGCGCAGCTATCTGCTGACTGCACTTGCCGATGCCTGTCTTATCGCCGACGAACATCGCCAGGGCACAGCGGCTCTGGATGCTGTTGTAGAGGGTGCAGAGCACTTTCTCGACGCTGAGCGATTGCGTCTGCGCGGTGATTTGCTATTAGGTGATGCCACGAAAAAAATAGACAAGACATTGGCGGAGGAATGCTTTGTGCAAGCGCTCTATTGTGCGCGCCAGCAGCAGGCCCCCTCACTGCAGTTGCGTGTTGCACTCAGTTTAGCGAACTTCTGGGTCGGTCAAGGTCGTTACCAAGAGACCATGGATCTGCTTACGCCGTTGACAGAGCAGTTTGAGGATGCCGGCGACAATGTGGATCTGATGGATGCGCGTGCGCTACTCAAGAAGCTGCGACATGGTGCGGATTCACCCTTCGCGGTGTAGGGCCCTGTTCATTTGGCCGACCGTTGGTACCAGCAGCCGAAGGACCTGAGCGGATGCCTTTCTTTACTGTAGGAAGGACCCTTGAAGGGAGAAAACCGCCGGCCGGTGAACAATCGGACGGCGGTTCTTGCAGCTGCTCCGATGGAGCATGTCGCAGCTTCAGCGGGAAAGAATTCCCGTGACACTGCTGGGTACAGTGACTGGTTGAATGTCGTTATTGGAAATTCGACCACTACGACGTACTCGGAAACCATCGATCTGACCATCACCGTTGTTGAGTACGTAGAAGAACTGGTTGTTCTGGGTCAACACCGCATCGCGAGGGGCACCGCCGGTCGGGATTTCACGATCTGGGTTGTTCGTAAAGAAGGGCTCCAGCGTGCCGTCGAAATTTATACCGAAGAGCGATACGGAATTACTGCCGGTGTTGATGGAATAGCCTAGCGTCTCGTCGCTTGAAAGCACAGTCCAGCATGTCGCATCACCTTGGTCGATGAGATCGACCAGTGACGATACCGTGCCGGTTGCACGATCTACTCGGTAGGACGCCGTCACACCACGTGCGCCGCCATTGGCTTCCGTGATGAATACGTAATCGCGATCGCCAAACTCAAAACCAAACGGCGTCGGCACGGCCGAAGGGCGTTTGAGCGGGCGAACTGCAGGCCGACCATTTTGTCTGACTGTGAAGGTCGTTATCATATTGGTCGCCTTTTCGGTGATTAGCAGCACTGTGCCAGACTTGTTGAAACCGATCTGTGCTGGCGCCGTGAGCTGAGTGCGGTCAAGGATACGGGTTGAGCCGGGCAGATAGACCAGCTGCCCTTGATTGTTGAAACGAAAGCCGCTGATATTATCGTAACGCAAGCGCGGCGGGTCGCTTCTTTCGCCACTGCCCTCGTTCAATACGTACACCAATGTGCCGTAGACAGCGACGCTGATTGCCGATGTGCCACGTGAGCTGACCCGGTTGACGAATTCCAGGCCATCTTCCTGCAGTCGAAAGCTAGTGACCGAACCGTCGCCCGCATTGGTCACGAACAACCAGCGATCGCTGGCGTCGGTCGCCATGGCGGCCTGGTTGCCGATCGGTGCACCGGTTCCGGTGCCCTGGGTATCGAACGAGCCAATCTCTACCAATTGGCCGGACGGTTTTTCTACATCGAAGGCGATCACGCGATTGCCTTCAAATTCATTACTAGAGGTGTACACAATGGCCGCAGCTGGGGTGCTCAATGCGCTGAGCAAACCGGCGAGTGCGCCGATCTTTAGTGCCTGCTCGATTTTCATGATCCAGATCTCCTGCTTAGCATGGGTGTGTTATTCCGCCTAATGACGCCACGGTTGCGTTGCGTCTGTGGGGGAAATTAGCGTTGCAGTGGTCTCTAGGTCCTAAGCGAAATCCAAGCTTGTTGTAAGAAATGCTGGTGGCTTGCTCAGAATGAGCAGAGTGTGCGGGGCCGATCTTTGTGCGCTCAGTGTGGTGCTGAAGGTCGGTGCCGAGGGCGCGGCTGGCCTACATGTTGCGTCAGTCGATCGTGAACGGGCGCGAACGCGTGGTCAGAGAGGCGGCGAAAGCCCTACTCGGGGCGTATTCTTGCAGGGACAGTTTGTTTCCCGTTCCCAATCTATCCGGGCCCTCACTTGTCCAGTCGCGCTTGTACTTGCCCTTCGCTCAAGCCATAGCCAAGACCATGGTTTTCGCTCCGGGGCGGCGTCCAAACGCATCTGGCCAGCGTGATCATCCCGGATACTGGTGCAAGATGCAGGCTAATGCCTCAAGGTATCCTCGATAAATGCAAGCAATTGTTGCAGATTCTGAAAATGAATCGCCCGGCCTGTGACGATTTGTTCAACACGTCCTGAAATCTGTTGCTGTGGCACGTCAGTCTGAGAACTGAATTGCACGACAAATGCCCTGCCAGAAGGCAGTAAACCTGTCGCAGGGTTCTGGATGGCGTTCTCGGACATCAACTTGCTCGGGACAGCGGCAGCCTAATGCCACCAAATGTGCCTGCATCGCTGAGCAAATTGCTGAGATTTTTCCAAGCGTTTTCGAAGAACTCGCTACTTGTCTGATTCTGTCGGCTCAATCAATGTTCATGAATTGATTCTTGGAGCATCCTGTGGGCCTGCCGACGGCAGATGCCGAGGCCGTTCAGGGAGGTGATTACTACGGGTCACCGAACAGGTGGTTTGTACCTCTATGCGCTCACAATGGCTTGACAAAGACCTTCGAGCCACGCTGCCAGTTGTAGAGATCACGCCGTTGTTTGGGCAGGCGATCCACGGGTGCCGGCTGAAACCCGCGTTCGCGATACCAATGAGTGGTCCGAGTAGATAGGACAAAAAGGCGAGAGAGCCCATTAGCGCGTGCGCTGTTTTCGAGCCGGCTGAGCAGGGCGTTGCCGTGCCCACTGCCGCGATAGTCCGGATGTACTGCGACGCAGGCCAGTTCGGCCAAACCGTCGTCTCGGTACGGATAGAGTGCCGCGCAAGCAATCACAGTGCCGTCGCGCTCGACCACGGTGAAGTGGTCGATCTCCTTTTCCAGCCGTTCGCGCGAGCGCTTGACCAATGCCCCGGTTGCTTCCAGTGGTGCGAGCAGCGCAAGGATGGCGCCGATATCGCCGATCTGCGCGGTACGGGTTGCTTCGCGGGGCTTAGTCTTGACCCGTGTACCCGCCCCATCGCGTGTAAATAATTCTGAGAGCAGAATGCCGTCGTGATGCCGGTTTAGGATGTGCGCGCGATCGACCCCAGCGCGACAGGCCGCGGCGGCATTGTGCAGGGCCCGCCCTAGATCCTCCGGAATATTCTTGCGCTGCGCCAACAACTGCTCGGCCTCATCCGGAAACATGCTGCCGATCCGGGGGCCGCGGCTGTCTTCGACGCAGCTCTCGGTTAGAAAGATCAGCTTGTCGGCACCGAGTGCGATGGCCACCGCTCCGGCCACGTCGGCCGCGCTCAGATTGAATACCTCGCCAGTGGGAGAGTATCCAAGGCTGGGTAGCAACGCGATAGCGCCACTGTCGAGCAGGCCATGCAGGGCTGCGGCGTCGATCCGACGAACCTCGCCGGTGTGCAGGTAGTCGGTGCCATCGATTACGCCCAGCGGTCTTGCGACCACGAAATTGCCCGAGCCGACCCAAATACGTACCCCGGCCATTGGCGAGTTTGCCAAGCTCATCGATAGTTGGGCCTCGATCTCGAGCCGGACGCTGCCGTTGGCCTGTTTGACGCAGGCCAGTGCGGGATCGTCGGTGACCCGCAAGCCGTTCACGATTTGCATGTCGGCGCCGCGTTCGGTTAGATGCTGTTCGATCTGGGGACGTGCGCCCGGCACCAACACCAGATGGATGCCAAGGCCGTTCAATAGCGCGATGTCGTGGATCAGATGGGCAAACCCGGGCTCGTTGAGCGCCTCGCCGCCGAACGACAGCACGAAAATCTTGCCGCGATGGGCGTGGATATAGGGCGACGATTGGCGAAACCAGTCGGCGAAACCCAGGTCCTTGTCTTGCGTGGTGCTCACGGCTGTGTGGCGTTTCCAGGATGCTAGGGACTGTTCACACTACGCGAGGCGCAGCGACGGCGGCCGTTTTTTCGGCCAACGAGACGCTGCGAGCGTGATGTACTCACTGTACATGAGCGAGCAGCAACAAAGTTCGGCGGAAA
>JANQRK010000029.1 GCA_028284585.1 Chromatiales bacterium | reverse complement strand
CCCCCGCCAGGTTGCGACATGGCGGTTTCCCAGGGCCTATAGCTCAGTTGGTTAGAGCAGGGGACTCATAATCCCTTGGTCCCAGGTTCGAGTCCTGGTGGGCCCACCAAATGACACTCTACTGCGCGCTTGGTCGTTCTGCCGGCAATTCTGTTCAATTTCGCCGAATCATAGACTTAAGACAATATATTCTATTTAAATAATCGATGATTCTGGCTGGTTTGAATTCGTAGACTCTCGCCCCTACTCAGGTCACGGGCCGGCGTTCAGGCCAAACCGGGTGGGTAGCGCTTACGAGACCTCAGCGTAGCGGCGGCATCGACGCCGTTGCAGGGCCCGGGCCTGACTCGGCGCTTAGATAGGCAACTGCCGGCGGCAAGGGGCTAATATGGAACACCTGACCCTGCTGCTGGTTGTTGGTCCAGTGCTATCCGCACTGTTCACACAGCTGTCGTCGGCTCGACCCAAGCGGGATGTGGCACTGGTCAGCGTCGCCGGCACCCTCATCACCTTCCTGATCGCCGCCTGCCTGCTCGGCCTGATGTTGTCCGGGACAACCCCAGGGCAGGTCGAGATTGGAAACCGTTGGGGCATCCTGCTGTTCGACCCGCTGAGCACGCTGATGGCTTGTGTCATCTCAGGGATCAGCCTGATCGTGCACATCTATTCGGTTCGCTACATGGCCGAGGAGCGCGATTACGCCCGATTCTTCGTGTTGCTCGATCTGATGACCGCCGCGTTGTTGGCCATGGTCGCCGCAGGGGACCTAATCACCCTGCTGGTTGCCTGGCACCTGGTCGGCGTATTTCTGTACTTTCTGCTCGGACATGACACCAGCAGCCGCTCGGCCTATCGCTATGGGCTTTGGGCCTTCTTCACCTATCGTTTCGGTGATCTGCCGCTGGTGCTGGCGGCCGCGCTACTGTACGACGCATTCGGCACTTGGTCGCTGCCGCTGATCTTCGATCAACTGGCTGCCAACCCCTCGGTGCAGACCGTTTTCGGATGGCAGCTGGCCGAGGTGGTCGCCGCCTTGATCGCGATCGCCGCATTCGCCCGATCTGCGCAATTCTTGCTGCACACCTGGTTGCCCTACACGATGGCGGGACCAACGCCGGTGTCAGCACTGATGCATGCCGGGATCGTCAATGCGGGTGGTTTCCTGATGAACCGCTTCGCCCCGGTGTTTGGCGGCACCGAAAGCGTTTTGCCCTGGGTGTTCATCGTCGGCCTGGTGACCGCGGTGATCGGCTCGGTATTGATGCTGGCACAAAACGACATCAAGAAGGCGCTCGGTTATTCGACCATGGGACAAATGGGCTTCATGGTCATGGAGTGCGGTATCGGCGCCTTCTCGCTGGCAGTCTATCACCTGATCGCGCACGGTCTCTTCAAGGGGACCTTGTTCTTGAGTGCTGGTGGCATCATCGGCGAGGCGCGTAAGGATGACGGGGTACCCAAAGATGATTTGTATACCTTTGTCGTCGAGCGGCGATCGGCCAGGAATCGAAAGCCTTGGCTACTGATGGCGGCGCTGACACTGGCCGTCCCGGCAACGATCTTGGTGCTGGCGCATTGGGTAGTGTCGGGCGATTTCTTTCAGAAGCAGGGTGCGATCGTGCTGCTGTTCTTCGGCTGGGTAACTGGTGCCCAGTTGATCTTCGCCACCTATCGGATGCGCACCCAGAACATCTGGCGCCTGCTGGGCTTGATCATTTTCTCCTTCGCCGTCGTCATTCTGGGCTATACCGTGATCAGCCACGCCTTCGATCTGTTCCTCTACCCTGACCCAGCGATGCGCAGCGGCATCTACGCGGCCGCCAATATCGAATTGTTCTGGTTCGACATACTGGTCGTGATCACGACCCTAGTGGTCGTGCTCGGCTGGCTGGTTACCTTCTATGCGGAGCAAAAGGGCCACGATCGATCCAAGGGAATCGGCACGGCGTGGCGTGGCTTCTATACCTTGGTCGCACGCGAATTCTTCATGATTGCCGCCTTCGGCCGAATTTCCGACGCGATACTGGTGATCGCGACGCGACTCAACGTCTGGCTCAGATGGTCATAAGACGGTGTTAATCGGTTACTTGATCGCTGGCTTCTTTTTGCCCCTGTTCCCAATGAGCATGGTGTTTAATGTCGTGTTGCGTCGGCTACCGGGAATCGCGGCGCGCAGCCTCGTTCTGTTGCTTTGGCCACAGCTCGGTCTGGTGCTGCTGGCCACCCTAGGCACCCCAGTGCCAAGCTGGCTCGGGGCATGGGCGCTGGCCACGGCCATCCTGTATGGGATCCGCGCACTCAGCCTGCGCGATCTCAGTACATGGATCGGTTTCATCGCCGTCGCGGCATGGTCACTGGTGTGGGTTCCCGCCGCGGTAACCGACCAAACCGGCTTGCTGCATCTGCATGCCCTTAGCTTCAGCATCCCGCTGATCTTACTGACCGTGCTCGGCTTTGGCTTGAAGGAGCGCTTCGGCGCCGCCTATGCCGGACTGTCGAGCGGGCTCGCACGCACCGTGCCGCGCCTTTCCAGCCTGCTAGTAATCACAGTGCTGGCCACCATTGCGACGCCCCTGTTTCCGAATTTCTTCACCATGCTAGCGACGATCACCTTGGTAACACCTGCAGCCCCTTCGATGGCGATAGCGGTGGCCGTGGTATGGCTACTCTTGACCTGGGCCGGCGCACGCCTGCTACAGGACCTGGTCATCGGTCCGCCCTTCCCTGACCCCAAACCGGATCTGGACCGCAAGACCACCTGGATGCACGGCTCGGGCCTCGCGGTATTCATTGTCATTGGCCTGACACTGTCTGGGAGTCTGCTATGAGCCCATCCATCGGAGAAAAACTCAGCATACGGGCCATGATCTACGTAGCGGGCGAGCAAGTGCCATTTTTCTGGCCGATGCGCTCATTCATTCACCACAATCCGCTGCATGGCCTCGAACACCTACCCTTTGCCGATGCGGTCGAGAAAGGCACACACCTGTTTCACGCCTCCGGGTATCTGCCGCGCACGGCCTATCAAGGCTATCTGGCGCAAGGCAAGATCGACAAAGACGCCCTCGATGCCAGCGTTCGGAAATTCTGCACCACACGGCAGTCGCCACCAGGATTGGATCTGCCGCGCTGGCTGATGACCGCCCTGTGCAAAACCGGGCGTACGCTGGCCATACAGTCGTCAGTGGCCGACCCGGCGGATGTCCGCGCGGCGCTGGCCGACGCGGATCTACCCGACCGCACCGAGCTGACCGCGGCACAACTGTCGATAAAAATCCGCGCCCGCTTGCCGCGTGATATGCCGTTGTACGAAATCGTAGACGCGCTGTACGGCACCAGCATCGGTCTAGAGCTGGACGAACGCGTGATTCAAGCCTGCCTCGATTTCTTTGACGAAGGCCAGTCGGTCTGGGACATGCCAGAGCGCCAACGCGGATTCTTCGCTGCCTGGAAAGATCTCGCTGGGCGTGACGTCAAATCGACACTGAAGCAACTCGCGCGGGCTCGGTCAAGCACAATGGATGCGGATGCAGAGGGCGCGATCGTGCAGATCCTGCAGGTGCTCGGGGTGCCCATGGAGGAATGGTCTGGCTACTTCAGACGTGAGGTGGCGCGTCTACATGGCTGGGCCGGCTTTATTCGCTGGCGATCGAGCACCAAAAACTATTATTGGGCCCAGCGCTACCCCGGCGATCTAGTGGATCTCGTCGCGGTACGCATGTTGCTTACGCTGACCTTGCTGCGAAAGCGCCGCCATCGGCGCCTTCCCACGACATTCGATGAAATCGAGCAGGCCATCACCTCGAAACCGCAGGAGATGTACCTCCGCAGCGAGTTTTATGGCCCCAATCTCGTACCGGCGCTGGCGCACCCAGTCGAAGACGCCTTGCTGCGCCGCAATGCCGACCTGCTGGCCAGGGTGTTTGTCGACTACCGGGCACACAAAAGACGTCAGGAAGCCTCCGTGCAAGCCCAACGGCTGACCGACCTGGCAACGGCTTGCCAGGATAGCGCCGGCCTGCGCCAGCTGTCCGCAGAGGGAATTGCCGACCTGCTGCAGGCGCTGCGAGCATTCGAGAAGCATGAGGGGATGCTGTGGCTGCAGGCGATGGAGGCCAAATCCACGCAAGACCTGGTCAAGGGAATTAGCCTTGCACCGCCGCCACCGAGAGAAAAGCGCCCCTTTGTACAGGCCTTGTTCTGCATAGATACCCGCTCCGAGCGCATTCGCCGCCACCTCGAAGGCGTCGGCGACTATCAAACCTATGGCATTGCTGGTTTCTTCGGCGTACCGGTTAGCTTCATGGAACTCGGCAAGGGCAGTGAAAACCTGCTCTGCCCAGTGTTGCTGACCCCGAAGAACTTGGTGCTCGAGATGACCGCGGCCGCTCCGCAAGACCAAGCGGCCCTGAGTGCGGTCGAGAAGGCGATGCACGAGCTCAAGGAGTCGGTACTAACACCCTTTGTCACCGTCGAAGCCATTGGTCTGCTGTTCGGCTTCGACATGGTCGGCAAGACGCTAGCGCCGACCGCTTACAACCGGTTGCGACAGCGCCTCCACGAGCACAAGCCCGCGACCCATTTGTTGCTCGACAAGTTCAGCCGTGAGCAAGCCGACTCCATCGTACGTGCGGTGCAACGGGCAGTAATCGTCAAGGCGGTGGAGCAAGAGTTCAGGCTTGAACCGGAGCACATCACTGATGACATGATTCGCGAGTTGCGCGAGTCGGCTTTGGGCCATGCCACTGGCTCGCCCGGGCTAGTGGCAATGCTCGGCTTGGATGGCGAGCATGAGCAAGCCTTCATCGAACGTCTCCGAACAGACTATCGCATCGAGCCATCGTTCGCCAAATTTCAACTGGAGCGGCTGGGCCGGATTGGTTTCTCGCTTGATGAGCAAACACGATTCGTGGTGCAGGCACTGCGCTCCATCGGCTTGGTACACAACTTTTCGCGCTTCGTTCTGTTGGTCGGACACGGCAGTGCCTCGGAGAACAATCCCTACGAATCTGCCCTGGATTGCGGCGCCTGTGGAGGCAACCACGGGTTAGCCAGTGCACGCGTGCTGGCACGGATGGCCAACAAGCCCGAGGTCCGCCGGCGCTTGCGTGCACGTGACATCGACATCGCCGACGATGCCTGGTTCGTACCGGCACTGCACAACACTACGACCGACGAAATCCATCTGTACGATCTCGACGCGCTGCCGGCGCAGCATCTGATCTACCTGGATCGCCTGCGCAATGGTGTGACCGCCGCAGCGCGCCTGTGCGCCCAGGAAAGACTGCCCAGCCTGCAGACAGGGGCCGCTGAACTCGACGCGGCCCAGGCCGCACGCAGCGCACGTCGCAACTCAATGGATTGGTCACAGGTACGCCCGGAGTGGGGCCTGTCACGCAACGCTTTCTTCGTCATCGGGCGCCGTTCACTGACTGAGGCAACAGGCCTCGACGGGCGCGCCTTCCTGCACTCGTATGACTACCGCCTCGATCCTAAACTCCGGCTGCTGGAAAACATCTTGTCCGGACCGCTAGTGGTGGCCCAATGGATCAACATGGAGCACTACTTCTCGACTGTCGATAACGAACGCTTCGGCAGCGGCAGCAAGGCCTACCATAATGTCGCGGGCCGCTTCGGCGTCATGACCGGAAACCTCAGTGATCTACGCACCGGGCTCCCCGCGCAGACCGTGCTCGACAATGGCCTGCCCTACCACGAGCCGGTTCGGCTGATAACCGTAATCGAAGCACCGTTCGAACACGCCCTTAAGGCCGTGGAGAGTGTCGTCTCCGTCAAACGCCTAGTACGCAACGGATGGGTACGGCTGCTGATCATCGATCCAGAGACCGCAACGCGTCACTACTACGATGAAGGGGAGTGGCAACTCTCTCCACATCACGACCATGCGCCCGGCACCAAACCCGAGGAGCCCGTAACAACATGAAAGAGTCAAAGCTGAGTTCACTCAAGAAACTCGAGATCATCGTTGGTGGCGAGCACCAAGCCTTCGCCACCGACCTACTGGATCGCGCCGGCGTGAGCGGCTATACGATCATCAACAATCTGTCTGGCAAGGGCCAGCACGGCTACCACGAGGGGCATTTGATGTTCAACGAGGACGACGTGTTAATCATGATCATTGCGGCCGTCCCAGACGAGCTGGTCAACCCAATACTGCAAGGGTTTGAACCCTTTTACAACGAGCACTCGGGTGTAGTGTTTGTCACCGATATCCAAGTCGCACGCATGGTGAAATTCCAAAGCTGATCCTGAGCGCGCCACCAAACACCGGGTATCGACCTAGCCGATCGACGCACGTCCTCGCTCACGACGGGAAACCTGCTTTCTAGCAGCCCAAGCACGTCGTGTGTGGCACGTTAGACGCCTTTCGATCATCCTTCCCCTCACAAGCAATTGGCCGCTCAGCTGTCCTAGGGAAACCGAGCGGGCGTGGCGCTTTGCCCTGGTTCCCGGTAGCTTCCGGGCATGCGCAGACTCATGGCAATAATCGCCCTCGTCGGCACGCTAGGCCTGCTCCAGGGCTGCCTGTATTACCGCCTGACCAAGACCTACCACCAGCTTTGCTCGCAGCCCCCACGGATCGCCGTGCACTATCTCGACGACGGATCTAGGGCAGTGCAGTTCGAGCGCCCAACGCTCTACGACAAGGATGTTGCCTGCCTCATGGGCGCCGCCCCCACAACCACCAAGGCCACACTTTATGGCAAGCTCTGGCGCTATGAGGTACGTCCGTTGGGCCCAGCCGGCCACGCCAGCAGACCGATCACTGTCGACCTGAGCTTCGATCTCGTGGATGGGAGTTATCGGCTCGCGCAGGCGACGCTACCCCCGAGCCTTGAGCAGGTACTCTCGCCGCTTTTCATCGATCGTTCGATTTTTGCGGCTTGCAACGGCCAACTCAAGCTGCTCACCCGGACTGCTGCGGTCGACCTCTCAGGATTGGATTCGGCCTTGCTCCCCAACCGCGCCCAGGTGATCGACTTATTGGGGCCCTCCAACGATGGGCCGAGCACACACGGCACAGTGTCATGGGTCTACTGCCTGGGGAACTGCGCAGCTAGTGATGGGCGGCTGCCGATGTCCCGGATAGACATCGACTTCGGTCCATTGGGACATATAAAGCAGGTATCGACCGACTATCTCCAGTACTACGCCCATGCAGACTTCGACACCAAGCAGGCGCTGGTCAGCTTTCGCGGCACGCTCGCTCAGATCTCCTGGGGCTGTGATCTGTGAACCCGACTGCTGAGCAAGGCCACTCAATGACGGACACCTGCGTAGAGTTCGTTGCAGTCAGCAAATCGTTCGGCACGGAGGCTCGGGTTCTGGATGACGTCCACCTCAGGCTACCGACCAGCGCTACCACCGCGATAATCGGCGAGAGCGGCTGCGGCAAGACCACCCTACTCCAGCATATCAACGCACTGCTCGACCCCGATCACGGCCAAATAAAGGTGTTGGGCGCACCCATCCCCGCCGACCGCATCGCCTTTCGTCGTCGCATCGGTTATTCGGTCCAGGGGGCCGGACTGTTCCCGCACATGACTAGCCGTGAAAATATCGTGCTGTTGGCGCGTCTGGAAGGCTGGACCGCGGGGGCGATCGAACAGCGCTATCAGGCATTGATCGCTGCGATGGGCCTGTCCGGCGACGTCTCGGGACGCTATCCCTCTGGGCTTTCGGGCGGCCAGCAACAGCGCGTGGGACTGTGCCGCGCACTGATGCTACGCCCCCGCCTGCTGTTGCTCGACGAACCCTTTTCCGCCATCGACCCGATTACCCGGGCCGACATCTACCGACATTTTCAACAGGTACAGCAACAAGAGGGCATTAGCACAATCCTGGTCACCCATGACATGCGTGAGGCGGTCAGGCTGGCAAGCTGGCTGGTGATCATGCGCCATGGACGTATCCTACAGTCGGCCTCAGCCGCGACGGTACGCGCCGCACCGGCCGATGACTATGTTGCTCGACTACTCGCGGAGCAGCTCGCATGAAATGGCCAATCTTCCTGGTGTGGCTGCTGCTGGCCGGCCCGAGCTGGGCCGCCGAGCCCATAAGGGTGGCTAGCAAGAACTTCAATGAATCCTATCTGCTCGCGGAGATGCTTGCACGGCTGCTCGAGGATGCCGGCTATTCGGTAGAACGCCGTTTCGGGCTCGGAGGCACCTTGATCTGCTTCGAGGCAATGATCAACGATGAGATTGATCTCTACGTCGAGTACACGGGCACCCTCGCGCAAACCATCCTGGGGCGCCCGCAATTGGTCGGACAGAACGCACTGAACACGGCCCTGGCCTCACGCAATATCGAGCTGCTCGACCCGATCGGCTTCAACAACAGCTATGCGATCGCGGTCCGACGCGCACTCGCCGACGCGCTGGGGCTGGTGACTATCGGTGACCTGGCCGGGCATGGTCTCAAGATCGCGGTAAGTCACGAGTTCTTGGAGCGCGCCGATGGCTGGTCAGGTCTTGCCGCGCGCTACGGGTTGCCACCCCGGGTGCAGGGCATCGAGCACGGCCTGGCCTATCAGGCAATAGCCGAGGGTGCGATCGATGTTATGGACGCCTATTCCACGGACGGCGAACTGCAGCGCTACGATCTCAAGTTGCTGGCCGATGATCGCGGCTATTTTCCGCGCTACTTGGCCGCGCCGCTGGTCCGAGAAGATCTGCCGGAACCGGTCAAGGCGGTGCTCAATCGGCTGCAGGGCCGTCTAGACGACGTCCAAATGCAGACCCTGAACGCCCAAGTCGTCTTCGACGGACGATCATTCGCCGAGGTCGCAGATGCCTTTCTGGTCGAGAACGGACTGACCACTGCGCATAGCGAGGCGATCGACCTGTGGCAGTCGATCGGGCACAACACCCTGCAGCACTTAAAGCTGACATTTATCGCGCTGACCACCGCAATCATCGTTGGGGTGGGACTGAGCCTGCTGGTGTTTCGCTCGCGCGGGACCGCACGCATCGTCACTTATCTGTGCGGGCTTCTCCAGACCATCCCGGCAATCGCCCTGCTGGCCCTGATGATCCCGCTGTTTGGGATCGGACCCGTTCCGGCAATCGTCGCACTCTGTCTGTACGCCCTGCTCCCAGTCGTTCGCAATACGCTAACAGCGCTGACCACGGTCGACCCCACCCTGATACAAGTGGCCGTGGGGATAGGTCTGACGCGCCGCCAGCGCCTGAGGTATTTGTTCCTGCCTTTGGCGCTGCCCAGCATGCTGGCGGGGATTCGTACCGCAGCGGTCATTTGCATCGGCACCGCCACCTTGGCCGCGTTCATCGGGGCCGGGGGTTTGGGCGACCCGATCGTCACCGGTCTGGCACTGAACGACACCGGGCTGATCCTGCAAGGGGCAATCCCGGCGGCCGTGCTAGCCATGTTTACCGAGTTCGCTTTCGAGGGGCTAGAGCGCCTCCTGCTGCCCGGTCATCTACGGCGGGCGAACCGGTCGGAATGAGCACCCCAATTGCCAAGCGCTCACTCAGCTCTAACTACCATGGGGCTCAGCGATACCTAACGGCAGTGCCGCTAACACTCACCATCATCATGCCGCCCTGCTGACCGACCACTTCGTAGTCGATGTCGATCCCGACGATCGCATTAGCACCGAGTTCGCTCGCCTTAGCCTGCATTTCGTCAAACGCGATCTCTCGGGCCCTGCCCATCTCTTTTTCATAGGCGGCGGACCGCCCACCGACAATATCGCGGATTGCGCCGAAGATATCTTTGAAGATGTTGGCGCCGAGTATTGCCTCGCCAACCACCACACCCAAATAGTCTGTGATTTCCTTGCCATCAATGGTCGATGTCGTGGTCTGCAGCATGGTCTATCTCCTAAGCAGCTAGTTTTTGTCAGCCAAGGGGCTCGGGGTCCACCAAAGCGTTCGTCGCGTACAATCATTCGACAAGGGTGAAACCGAGCACCACCTCACCGGAATTCTGACCGGATGGGTCACTTGCTCGGGCGGTGTACGAACCGGCTGTTAGATCGACCAGCAGTGCCGCCTCGGGCGCACTCAGCGGACGTCCAGCGGTCAAACTGGCGATCTCAGTTGCATTCGCATTGTCGCCCCATTCATTGTTCTCTTGCAGTACCAGCGGAGCCTGACCCGGGTCGAGCCTGGTCAACACCAGTCGGGTGTCGGCCAAGGCGGTCCCCAGCCCGGTCGTCGGACCACGCGCGGTAATCAGCACCCGGACACTGCCGTCGATCACAATCCCGCCATGCATGGGTGCCTGCGGGGTAACATAACCACGGGTCGAGAGATTCTTCGGTAGCCCGGTCGTCGTACCATCGTCGATCATCGTGAATCCAACGACCACCTCACCAGAGTCATCATTGTTGAAATCACGCACCCTTGCGGTGTACGAGCCGGCGGATAGCTCAACCAGCAATGCGGACTCGAGTTCGGTCAGCGGACGCCGAGTCGTGAGATCCGCGATTTCGTCGACATTGGCGTTGGTCACCCAATCGTCATTTTCCGACAGCACCTGCGGAGGCCGGCCGGGGGTCAGGCGAAACAACTCCATTACCGGATCGCGCAACGCAACCGACAGGCCGGTGGTAGGGCCACGTGCCATGATCAGCACCTTGACATCACCTTGCACAACAATGCCGCCATGCATGGGCATCGCCGGTTCGATCAGACCACGGGCAGATAGATTGCGCGCCCGATCCTCGGCTGAGGGCGGTGAACTCGTTACCGGCCGTGCCATCAACCAACTAGCGAATCGGCCGGTAGTGTAGGCGTCGGCAAAGCTAGCGTAAGACGCCGCTTGCGAGGGGTTGGAGCAATCACTGTTACCCGAGCTGAGTACACCCAGCAATCGATCGTCAGCAGAATAGATTCCGGAACCACTGCTGCCGCCCTCGATGACCCCGTTGTTCCAATGCATTTCGAAGAAATGGCCGGCACTGCTCTCCAAACACGAAAAAAACGGGCCATCATCTTGGCAATCGACACGCACACCTGCCGTGCCGAAGGAAATCTTCTGCCAGTCGCCGCTAGGGTGATGTATCCCGACCAAGGATTCTCCGAACGTAGGCCAACGAGCATCCCAACCTGCTGCCGAGACACCAGGGGGCGGTGGCTGATTCAATCGCAGCAGCGTTGTATCGAAGTCACCTCCCAAGGTGCTGAGCAGGAGCGCTCCCCCGGTCTGGCGCGCATAGTCTGGATCGCGGATAGCCGAACTACAGGCACTGGCTCGAAACAACCAATGGAACTCGATCGTCGAGGCGGCCAGCTGATGCGGGATGCAATGATTGGCGGTGAGAAAATGAAAGCCGGACGAGGGGTCTTGGTCATTGAGTAGACTACCCGAGCATACGAAAGACGCCCCGCCATCTTGGAATGCGATCTTGGCCGTCGATTCACCCAGTGCTTGGAGATCGGCAGACGAGCACTTCACGTCGTTGTGACAAGACCCGGCCAAGCCGAGATCGCGCTTGAGCAACCGGTCGCCTTGCGGCAGCCAGGCGGCATAGAAATGCGATAGCTGTGCTACTTCGATATTGACCTCGCTCGGCTGAACGCCGGCAGGTAGTTCCAGCTCGAGGACGATCTGCTCACCCTCTATCGCTGGCGACCAGTAGATGTTCGCTGCGGGATCTTGCGGAGCGGCCGCGTTGTTAATGCCCAGCACTCTCAGGACATCGCGAGCGCTGACATCGATCGGCGTCGGCGCATTGGGACGGTCGTTGCCAAAGCGCAGAGTGGCTTCCGGCGGGAGTCGCTCTACGCGCAGCCCAATCCGCAAAGCAAGCGCCCGTGGCGACTCGATAACCAAACCCAGTAAATGGCGACCATCGTCGAGACGGCGCCACTCTGGGTTGCCGCCATCAAGCTGCCTCAGGTCCGACTCGGGCAACACCCGCGCCATCCCGATCTGCTGTGGACCCTTGTGATTCTCCTGCACAAGCAGCTTGTTGGGATCGAATGCCGGCAGTCGCAACCTCGGCAGGGTATCAACAGCGACCGCAAAGGGTTGGCCGACCAGGCGCACTGCCTGAGACTCGGTCATCTGCAGATCCGCTGGCGGCAGCTGATCGCCATACGACACAGAAACTGCGCAGATCAGCAGTAGCAAAATACGACTAAAGCGACCCCCCGGTGACCGGATGCTCATTACTGAACAACCGCGCAGGGCCGTTGAAGGTGAACCGGCAGATGATCGGAGAAGGACAAACCAGATTCCTCGATTAGCGTCGACCGGCAACATCATTAGCAACCACAATTCGCAGAGAATCGTGGGACTGCGACGCATTCGATGCTTCGACAGTTCAGATTTTAGGACATCGTCGCCTCGGCACCGCCGGGAATTCCATTCCTGGCCCTAACGACGAAACCCTTGCTTATTGCGAGCGGCCTACCAAGCCCAATGGGCCTGTTGAGGAATCCAGATCCGAGCCAGTGTCGCCTGGCTTTACACTAGGCACCGGGCTGGTACCGCGCATTTCAAGTAGGCGTCTGATTTTCCGGTCATTATGTTGGGCGGCACAGGACTTGCGTCTGTCTAACGATCGCCACAACAAAACATGCAGGCCAACACCCTGCCGTCGGTCGCCGAGCCCGTATCATGAATCTGCCAGTACAACCCTCCAAACCTCATGCCCTGCGAAGTGCCGCACGGACCTTTCTGTATGTCCGCGGGGAGCCGGTGCGACGCTGCCGCGTCCGCTGCATGACCAAAGGCGGAATCTTCATCGAGACGGATACCAAATTGGTTGTTGGTGCTACGGTTGAGTTGGCCTTCACCCGATCACACACGCGCCAACTGGTGAGTGTCGCAAGGCGCTCGGCCAAGGTCGCCCGATCCTCAGAAAGTGGGGCAGCGATCCTGTTTTTCGCTACCCGCAAGGCCTGGACCCGGCGGCTACGGAAGAAGGATCAATCGCGCCGAGGCGGTTCGGACTGACGCACATCCCGGGCACAGGCTGGGTTTTTTTGGGTCACTTTGGCATGGCAAGCCGTATGTTCCTGCGACCGCGCAGCGAATAGGTCGTCGCACAGATCGAGTCCCGCGTCTAAGCGATAGTAGCAAGCCTGCATGGCCGAGACCTGCTGCCGCCGCACCGACTGATTGCGCATCAATCGAGCTTGCTCGCGTTGCATCCGGGCCTGCTCGGCTAGTTGCCTTTCCTGGCGCCGCATCTGCTCGCGCAGGCGGTCTACCTCCTGATGCAAACCCGGAGGATAGTCTGGACTTATGCGCGAATACGGGTAGGCATGACCCGAATAACCGAAGGCGTCGGCTCGCACTTCCAAGCAGCACAAAGTGCCGACGAGGCAGATTGCCAATCGCCATGCCGTCAATTCGATTGTCTTGTGCATCCTCTCCGCCCTCCGAGCAAAAACCGCGGGCACCATGCCCAAAGTTTGAGCGCGCTGCATCACCTCGGTAGAACACAGCTTGTCTAGGCAGCAGGCAATCCAATGTGCGAAACGTCTTTCCGACGATGATAGGTTTGTTCGGATAGAGTTACCACTTGCGCCCGATGGGTGGCATTCAATCCGAACACCACTCGCCTAGGGCGCCTCGAAACCCTGTTCTCCAACAAAATCACGCCCGACTGACAATCTCCTCAGCCTGACCAGCAAAGCAGCGCGCAGGCCCGCCCCATTGCTGCGTTCCACTGCTCTATTGAGGCGCAATGGCTGCTTCCGGCGCGCCACTCCTGGCGGTCGCACTGGCACTGCGTTTCCCAGCGACGGCTGACAGGGCAAGATGATGTCCGGCAAACTCGAACGGGGCCGCCTGCACCAGACCGCGTCCCCGCGCCGCAGAACTAATCGCCCGCTCGACCAAGGCAGGATCACCGGACCCGACCGCAAGCCGAATCAGCACTGCAGAGGGCGCCGGTAGTGCGCCATCAGGGAGTGCGGCCCGCTCGCCCAGGCCGGGGATCAGTGGCCGGTCATCCAGACGCCAACCCCCAGGACCGTGATATCGCTGCCAGGCCCGATCGATCAGCAGACGGGCAAAATCACGGTCTGCCGCATCACCACTGAGCTCAGCGTAGATCGTCATCCCATAGGCCACATAGGCATAGTCATCCAGCGTGGCTCTGGCTAGCGTCCCGCCGTCGGCGATCGCGCGCCGCAATTTCTCGCCATCCCAGAGCTGCGAGTGCAAAAAGTCGTGGATCCGATCGGCTGCGGCACGCAGTTCCGAGTCACCCCAGACCAGCACGGCGCGCGCCAATGCGGCTAGCAAGAGCCCGTTCCAGCCAGCCAACTCCTTATGATCGACCGGCAAGCTGCGCCGGCCTCGGGCTGTCAACAGACGCGCTTTCAGCACCGCCACGCGCTTTTCGAATTCGGTCTTGCTGAGACCACTCACCGCTCGCAGCTGCGCCGAATCTTTGGCCCGCCGCGGCATGTGACCGGCCTCCAAAGCTGCAGGCCCCTCCATGCCCCAGTAGCGTCTCGCCAATAGGCTACCCTGCTCTCCAAGCGCGGCCTTGAGTTGCGCATCGGTCCACAGGTAGACACCACCCTCACGGCCAGTCCCGTCAACTGCCGAAAAGCTCGCCATATAGCCGCCCTGCGGGCCAGGCATCTCGCGTATCACAAACTGGAGCGTATCGCGTGCCACCGCAGCATAGTCCGCACGGTCCAGTATCTCGGCAGCGCGCAGGTACACCTCCGACAGCAACGCCTGGGTATACAGCATCTTTTCGAAATGTGGCGTCTCCCAGCCAGGATCGATTGTGTAGCGAAAGAAGCCGCCCGCAAGCTGATCGCGCAGCCCACCATTAGCCATGGCATCAAGCGTCAGGACCAAAAATTCGGCCAATGACGGCCGAGGTGCGATCTCCTGCAACTCGAGCAAGGCCAACAACTGCGGCGCCATTGGGAACTTGCTTTGCTCACCGAATCCGCCCGCTACAGGATCTGCCAAGACCATAGCCCGCTCCAGCAAAGCTTCATGCAAGACGCCGCTCGAGCGTGCAGTCGACGCTTGCCTGGGCACCACATCTTGCCTCATTTGAAGCGAGACACCTCTTGCTAGATCGCGCATACGCTCAGGGTCTTGGCGCCAGTTCTCTTGCACGCGCCCGAGCAATCGCAGAAAATCTTGCGGCGGCTGATAGGTAGTCCCTAGCAACGGATAGCCCTCGGGGGTCAGAAACACATTGAGTGGCCAGCCGGCCTGCCCTTGGGTCTGCTGCACATGCTCGATCAGCAAGGTATCCAACGCGCTATGCAACTCGCGATCTATTTTCACTGGGACGAAGTGCCTATTAAGCAAGGCGGCAATCGCGGCGTTCCGATAGCTCTCACGCTGCATGACGTGGCACCAGTGACAGGCGAAGTAACCGCTCGAAACTAGCAGCAGCTTGTCTTCTCGACGCGCCAATTCGAGTGCTGCGGTCCCCCAATCCTGCCACGCGACGGGATCGCCACCATGCATGGCCAAGTAGGGCGAAGGGTGGTCACGTAATTGGTTCTCGAGTGCCGATAGCGGCGTGGTCAGAAACAGTGCGAGCAACAAGCCTGGTATCTTCGGCATGACGCCTTGCCCTGAACTTCAGGTGTCCAGCTGTTCCAGAATGTTGCGCGCGACCTTGACCTGAGTAGCATTGCCCTCGGCGAGCACGTCATAGAGCAATCGCCGTGCCTCGTCATAGGCTTCGGCTGCACGCAGCGCTGCGACCCGTTCGAGCTTGGCATCGACCAGAACCTCGCTGGCCGAGCGGTCTTGGCCCTTGCCTTCGGCCGGTCTCGCGGTAGACAGCCCGCCCAATCCCGTTAGATCCTGTTCGTCGCCGGACTGCTCTGCGCCTTCCGACTTGGCAGCAGTACCGTTGGCGTCAGAGCCCTGCGATGCTGCATCGAGCGCGTCAAACTCTTGCTCGATCCGATCGAACTCATCCTCCATCTCGCCACCAGCGGGCGATCTTCCACCGGGATCCGAGCCCGCCGCTACCACTGCCGGTTCTCCGTCGCTGTGCTCTTGGTCCGCCGCCTGGCTGTGACGCTTGCGTAACAGCACGCGTGAGAGCAACAGACCGATTTCGAACAGCAACCACATCGGCAGTGCCAACAGCGTCTGCGATATGATATCCGGCGGGGTGAGCAACATACCGATCACAAAGGCTGCAACGATCACATAGGGTCGTTTTGTGGCCAACCTCTGTGGTGTCGTAATACCTGCAAGCACCAGCACAATCGTGGCAATTGGCACCTCGAAGGCGAGACCAAAGGCGAAAAACAGGGTCAAGACGAAATCGAAGTAATGCGCGATGTCCGTCATCATCGCTACACCTTCTGGTGTCACTGCAGTGAGGAAGGTGAACACCAAGGGAAATACGACCGCATAGGCGAACGCAGCACCCAAGTAGAAGAGCAAGATACTTGACGTCAGCAGCGGCAGGGCAAGACGCTGCTCATGCCGATAGAGCCCGGGCGCAATAAACGACCAGAACTGATGCAAAAGATACGGCATGGAGATGAAGACCGCCGTGACCAATGCCAACTTGAACGGGGTCAAGAAAGGCGATGCAACCTGGGTGGCGATCATGCTGGTGCCTTCCGGCAAGGCAGCCATCAGCGGGTCGGCAACGAAGACATAGATATCGTTACTGAAAGGGAACAGCGCGAGAAAAACGACGAGCACCGCCAGTACCATGCGTATCAAACGGTCGCGCAGCTCAATCAGGTGACTGATAAACGGCTGCTCGGGCAGAGCCGAATTGCTACTCATCCTGCTTGTCTGCAGGCGACTTGCGGTTGACATTCAGCGCCGCCTCGGTGTCGCGCTTTATCTGCGCGAACTGCTCTTTTCCGTCCTCGACAACCTCATGCAAAGGATTGCTGTTGCGCTGTTTTTCGAGCAGCTGGCGCAGCTCGTCGGCCTTGATCTCACGATCGATGTCGGCCTTCACCGAGCCGACGAAACGCCGCCCGCGGCCAATCCATTTACCGGCGGTTCGTGCGGCTCGCGGTAGACGCTCGGGACCTAAGACCAGCAAGGCAACAACACCGATCAGCAGCAGCTCGAGAAAACCGACGTCGAACATGCGCAGGACTCGTGAGTGAGATTAGTGTTTTTCCTTATCGCGGGTCGCCTCACCCTCGATGATTTTCTCGTCGGCCTTTTCCAACTTCTCAGTCGGACTCTCGGCCTTTTTTTCTTCGTCACCCATCGCATTCTTAAAACCCTTGACCGCGTTCCCGAGGTCACCCCCCAGGTTGCGCAGGCGTTTGGTACCGAACAACAGCAGGACGATCGCCAGAACGATCAGCAACTGCCAAATACTGATTCCACCAAAACCCATTTCGCTCTCCGTTTATGACCCGATGTTTCTACAAAGGGCCCCTATGGTAAGACACGAATGATACCGTAAAGGTTACGTGCTCGGGTCAGCGCCTGGTGGCATGCCAAGACCCACCCACGACCCTGTTCACTCGCTACGCCGAGCCTTCTCCTCAAGGCCGGATAGCCCGAATCGGCGTGCCAGCTCGTTGCAGACATCGTCCGGATGTAGGTTCTGATGGGCCAGCAACACCAAGCTATGGAACCACAGATCCGCCACCTCGTAGACGATCTTGTCGCGATCGCCATCTTTCGCGGCCAGGACGGTTTCGGTGGCCTCCTCACCGATCTTTTTAAGAATGGCATCTAGGCCCTTGTGATAGAGCTGTGCCACATAGGAGCTATCCGGCTCGGCACGCTTACGCTCCTCAAGCACCTCGGCCAGCCTGTCCAGTGTATCGGTCATGTTTACCCCAGCGGTTTCTCTAATGGTGGTAAGGCCGGGTTTAAAGGCGAACCTCGACTCCTTGGTGGGCCATAAAGCGTTTCGCCTCACCGATGCTGTATGTGGCAAAGTGAAATATCGAGGCCGCCAATACCGCATCGGCACCGCCCTGCTGCACACCATCTACCAAATGCTGCAAGTTGCCCACCCCGCCGGACGCAATCAGTGGCACCGACACCGCCTTCGCTACGGCATGGTTTAGTCGATTGTCGAACCCAGCCTTGGTGCCGTCGCGGTCCATGCTAGTCAACAAGATCTCGCCAGCACCGAACTCGACCATACGGCGCGCCCAAGTGACTGCATCGATGCCGGTCGGCTTGCGCCCGCCGTGGGTAAAGATCTCCCAGTGGTCGTCGACCTGCTTGGCGTCGATCGCTACGACAATGCATTGCGAACCAAAGCGGTCGGTCACCTCTCGCACGAACTCGGGGTTAGCCACCGCAGCCGAATTGATCGCAACCTTGTCGGCACCCGCATCCAGCATGCGCAATACGTCTCCGGCTGTGCGGATACCACCACCGACTGTCAGCGGGATGAATACCTCAGAGGCCACCTGCTCAACCACATGCACGATGGTGTCACGTTCGTGCGCGGTGGCGGTGATGTCGAGAAAAGTGATTTCGTCGGCACCTTCGTCGTTATAGCGTCGCGCCACCTCGACCGGGTCGCCAGCGTCGCGGATATCAACGAAGCGGACACCTTTGACAACTCGGCCGGCGTCGACATCGAGGCACGGAATGATACGCTTCGCGAGTCCCATCTGTAGTTCCTGAAGCAGTCAATGAAGCCCACGGGAAACGGGGGCCGGACCCGGCTTTCAGCGCGAGAGTTATCCGCGCAGCTCGTTTGCCAGGCGCTGCCCCTCGGCCAGGTCGAGTGTCCCCTCGTACAGCGCGCGACCGGCAATCGCGCCGATAATGTTGTCACTATCAGTGGCGCACAATGAGCGTACGTCATCGATGGTGGTGATACCACCAGAGGCAATAACCGGGATGCGCACCGCATTCGCCAACTTGGCGGTCGACTCGACATTCAGTCCCTGCATCATCCCATCTCGACTGATATCGGTGTAAACGATGGCATCCACGCCATCGTTCTCGAAATGCTGCGCCATATCGATAACGTCGTGGCGCGATAGTTTTGACCAGCCTTCGACCGCAACCTTTCCGTTTTTGGCATCCAGACCGACGATGATATGACTTGGGAACTGGAGACAAACTTCCGAGACAAAATGCGGTTCACGAACCGCCTTGGTGCCTAAGATGCACCACTGCACCCCAGCATCGAGATAGGCCTCGACCGTCTCTGCATCGCGTATCCCGCCCCCGACTTGGATCGGTAGCTCGGGGAAGGCCTCAGCAATGCGCCGCACCGGTTCCGCGTTCTGCGGCCGGCCAGCGAACGCGCCGTTGAGATCGACAATGTGCAGACGGCGCGCTCCGGCATCCACCCAACGCTGTGCTACCGCTAGCGGATCATCGGAGAACACCGTGTCATCGTCCATCACGCCTTGCCGGAGGCGTACGCATTTGCCGTCTTTTAAGTCGATTGCTGGTATCAGGATCATGCGTTAGTTGCCCTCAACGATCGGTTGACAGAAAGTCTCGAGGCCCAAAGGTCCAGGAGCAATCTCGCCGGTTGACACGAGCGGTCAGACGCCCCAGTTCACAAAGTTTTTCAACAACCGCAGTCCCACATCAGCACTCTTTTCTGGATGGAACTGGGTTGCGAACAGGTTATCGCGCTCGATCGCTGCGGTAAATCGCACCCCGTAATCAGCGGTCGCCGCTATCAGTGACACATCGTCGGGGACCACACGATAACTATGGACGAAATAAAATCGACTGTGGTCTGGAATGCCATGCCAGAGCGCATGGGTCCTGAGCTGGCGTATTGGGCTCCAGCCCATGTGGGGAATTTTAAGCGGCAGCCCGCTGTCGCCGGTCGCCAAGCCGTCGAAGCGTTGGACCTTTCCGGGCAAAAGGTTCAGCAACTCAGTGCCATCGTTCTCTTCGGAATGTCCCATCAGCACCTGTAGGCCCATACAGATTCCCAGGAAGGGCTTGCCCTTGGCGGCATGTAGAACTGCTTGATTGAGATGGTGTTTCCCGATCGCCGCCATACATTCGCGCGCCGCGCCCTGTCCAGGAAAGACGACACGGTCGGCATTGGCAATGAATCCCGGGTCGTCGGTCACCCGGACCTGGGCATCGCCTGCAACATGCTCCACCGCCTTCGACACCGAGCGCAAATTTCCCATGCCGTAATCAATCACGGCGATCTTCTGTGCCACGCCTCCTCCCAGTTAGCCAAGCGACAAGTTCTGTGACGCTCAGAGCCCCGCAGTTGGGCCAAGGAAACACGCACTCTGCAGGGAATGGCATACCCGAAGGGCCGGCCCACACACCCCATCGCCAGCGTTGCGCTCGCTTGAATTAGCATTGGCGAGTTCCGCGCTCACGCGCCTTGTCGATGAGGCGCTTGAATCGGCTGCGCATCACAGAACGTACCGCTTCACTCATTAGAGGCTGCCCTTGGTCGACGGCACACGATCGCCTATTCCGGCGTCGACCTCCAGCGCCATCCGCAGTGCCCGACCGAAGGCCTTGAACACAGTCTCAGCCTGGTGGTGCGCGTTAATCCCGCGTAAGTTATCAATATGCAGGGTCACCGCGGCATGATTAACGAACCCCTGGAAGAACTCACGAAACAGGTCGACATCAAACCCGCCAATCATACTCCGCCTGAACTCGACGCCGAACACCAATCCCGGGCGACCTGACAGGTCCAGAACAACGCGAGACAAGGCTTCGTCGAGCGGGACATAAGCGTGCCCATAGCGACGCACGCCTTTTTTGTCACCGACCGCGGCAGCGAAGGCTTGGCCAAATGTGATCCCGATGTCTTCGACCGTATGGTGCGCATCGATCTCGAGGTCGCCTTTAGCGACGATCTCCAAATCTACCAAGCCGTGGCGTGCAATCTGGTCTAGCATGTGCTCAAGAAAGGGAACACCAGTGTCAAATCGCGCCGCACCAGTGCCGTCGAGTTCGACCGCTACGGTGATCTGGGTCTCTAGGGTATTGCGTTCGATGCGAGCACTGCGCGCCACTTCAGCTTCCTGTTTTATCTTGCAAATTCAGGCCAATTCTACGCCAAATCGGCGCCTTACGGGCAAACCCCAGCCGCACTCAAAGCCCTTGCAGTTAGGTCTCCAGCCAAAAGGTCACCGGCCCATCATTGGTTAGGCTGACCTGCATATCCGCACCAAAGCGACCACTGCCGACCTGATCCAGGCGTCCGCGAGCTCGATCCAGCAGATGATTGAAGAGGCGCTCGCCCTCGCGCGGCGCTGCGGCCGACGAAAAGCTCGGGCGCCGGCCTTTGCGCGTGTCGGCCGCCAAGGTGAACTGTGGTACCAACAGCAACCCACCGCTGACATCGAGCAAGCTGAGATTCATCTTGCCCGTGGCATCGGCAAAGACCCGGTAAGTCAGCAAGCGTTCGAGCAGCCGGTCGGCGCGCCGCGAATCATCGTCTTTTTGCACACCGAGCAATACCAGCAGGCCTCGATCAATACCCGCGACCGATTGGCCCGCGACCAATACCTCTGCCTGAGAAACCCGTTGCAGCAGTGCAATCACTCCCGTCTCCAGTGCAAAAACTAGACAGATTTAGCGATTCTGCTCAAGTTGGCCCAGGTATGCACCGATGTAAGGGGGTAACATCCTGTCTCGTCAAGAATATGCTTCCCCTACAACCGTCCACCGAACGCGAGTCCATGCAAACGAGCACTAAGAAGCTATTGGTCGAGTGGCAGGATGAGGTCACGTGCAGCCTAGTCGAGGGATTCCGCCAACTATTCGACTCGTCGAGTCAGGTCCTGCTGGAGTTCGCCGACGCTGCCGAGAACAACCGCCTACAACGGCTGTTCTTCGATGCCCAACGCGAGTTCTACTTAAAAGAAGAAACCATCGTCGGCGAATTCGAGAACAACCTTCGCGAAACCCTTTTATCGTTCGCCCAGGCCTCTTCCAACAGCAAACAGCTCGGCGCGGACACCCTCAGTCTGGTTGAGGTCGAAGACTACGAACGCTCATTGGCGTTGGAGACGATCGCGAAACGCACCCTCGACCGACAACTCGGCGAGTTACACGCCCTGTCACAACGGTTGTCTGCGGTAGTCGGCGGGAGACCAATGCCAGTCGATCAGGTCCCGGCGAATCCCCTCCAGATCATCCGCATCTTCGATCCGGTGAGCCGCAAGCTCGAGGTCGAGAAAGAGGTTCGACTGGTGTTCTACACCTTATTCGATCGCTATGTGATGAGCCGCCTCGGCGACCTCTATGCGGGATTCAATCAGCGCCTGAAAGACATCGGTATCCTGCCCAATCTCAAGTTCGAGTATCAGCGCTTCGGCTCTGGCTCTGCGGGAGCAGGTGGGCAAGCAGCAGACGATCAGGTGGCGGAGGCCACGGCGGCGGGTGACGGAGTAGCCGAAGCGGCCACCGCGCCGCCCCCAGGCGGCCTACATCCAACGCCACCGACCTCGGCCGAAACACTCTCCGCGATCGGTCAGTTACTGATGGCGAAGAGACAGACCCAGGCCGTACAGGAACCGCTGCATACTTCCGTACCCATCACACCGATCGCCGGCGATGTCCATGATGCGATCGGCGACGTGCGCGTCCTCCAGGAAGCTCCACACCCGGTGCCGATCCCATCGGGTCCGGCCGGTGCCAAGGTAGTCGCAGTCGATGCGACGCTGTTGCTGAAGGTCAAGACTGCGCTGGAGAAGCAGCGTCAGATCATAAAGAATCTAGTTGGCCGTGACCGCCTAGACAGCCATGAAGAGGATGTCATCGACATCGTCGGCATGCTGTTCGAGGCCATGCTGAACGAGAAGCTGCTACCCAACACGGTCAAGACCCTGCTCAGCCACTTGCACACGCGATACCTGAAGATCGCGGTGCAGAGTCCGGACTTTCTTGAGAATACCGATCACCCTGCCCGGCGGCTGTTTGAACGTATGCTCGACGCCGGTATACGCTGGGTACGCGAAGACAATCTGCGCGCCGGCATTTATCCCCAGTTGCAAGAAATCGTTACCGAGATCCTGCGCCAGGAATCGCTAGACGACGACTTCTTCGTCGAACAAATCGCCGCATTGGATCGGGCCGAAAAGAAACTGGAACACCAATCCACCGCGACAGAAGAGCGCACCCTCGAAGCAGAGCGCGGCCGAGCCAGACTCGAGCAAGCCAAGGCTATCGTCAAGCATACGATCGATGACATCGGTGGCGACATTGAGGTCGCACCGGCGGTAGTGACCTTTCTGACCACGACCTATGCCGACTATCTGACGCTACTGCTGTTGCGCAGTGACTTGGATACCGACTCGGCCAGTTGGAGCAGCGCTTATAGCGTTGGCGAGGCGCTGGTCGCCGCCGCAGTCTATGCCGCGGGGGGGCAGCCGCTCGATCAAGCGATGCGTGATGACCTCACGCTGCGACTCGAATCCACTGTAGGCAGCCTGATCCCCCATCATGAACAGAACATACGACGGGTCGTAGAGGCACTTGATAAAGCTCCAGAAACCGGTGCGCCCGCCGCTGTTAAACCGATGGAGGCAGTGTCAGCGCAGCCGGCCAAGGAACCTGCTGGCGGGCCGCCCGCCCAACGCGCCGAGGATGAACGCGAGACGGCCAGCGCGGCGCCTGAGTCAACGATCACCGAGGCCGACCATCGCGTCGCAGACAAACTGATGCGCGAGGCAGGCAACTGGTTCGTCATGCGCGAAACCGACGCGGAAGAGGAACAGGCGGTCAAGCTACTGTGGGTAAACCCGCATACGCGAAACATGCTCTTTGTCGATCAACACGGAGCTAAGGTCGCGCTGATGCCGGCAACCAGCGTCGCGCGCAAGATCCGCGAGGGCACGATCCGTCCCATGGAGCAGGAGACCTCGAGTTTCGTGGCGCGCTCGCTGCGCCGCATCCGCCGCGCCCTCGAGGATTCTGTCAATGGCTGATTTTGGACCAGGGGTAAACGTGGACGAACGCCGCAAAAGTAACAGAATCGATGCCTATGCAATGGGCTTGCAGGCGATCAACTGTCTCGACGAGGAGCCACTCGGGATCATCGGTAATCTCTCACTCGGTGGAATGATGCTGATCAGCACGCGCCAGCTATTCACCGACGGCATCCTGCAATTAAAAATACAGACGCCGACCGAACTGGGTGGCGGCTCGATACCCATGGGTGTCAAGATCCTTTGGTGCACTCCCGCCAACAGCCCCGATGAATACTGGGCCGGACTCGAGACAATCGATATCGGCTCCACCGATGTCGACGCCCTTCGGGCACTGCTCGATCAGCTCGCCGGTGCCGTCTGAGCACACCAGGCAAACGCGACCTAACCACACCACGGCGCAAATCGATCTTAGCCAGACACGTTCGCAAAAAAATCCGTCGCTTCGACCAGACGGGCCCGGGTCGCGGGTTCCGCCGCCGAATGCCCCGCCCCAGCGATAATCGACAACTCGCTACCAGCCCATGCTTGGTGTAACTGCCATGCGTTTTCGAGCGGACAGATCACATCGTAGCGCCCGTGCACGATCACACCTGGAATGTCTACGAGGCGCGCGACATTCTCGAGCAATTGGTTGGGCTGCAAAAACGCGCTATTTACAAAATAGTGACACTCGATCCGAGCCATGCTCAAGGCCACGTGGGAGTTCGCAAAATGCGCTGCGACGCTGTCATCCGGCAGCAAGGTCGCCGTCCGCCCCTCCCAGACCGACCAGGCCTTCGCGGCAGCCAAGCGGCGCAGTTCATCTTTACCGGTCAGCCGTCGATAGAAGGCGGAGAGCAGATCGTCACGCTCAGCAGGATCGATCGGGCTGACGAAGTCTTCCCAATAATCGGGGAACAAGCGACTGGTACCGCGCTGATAGAACCAGGTGATCTCATCCGGGCGGCATAGGAAAATACCGCGCAGTACCAGCGCCCGCACCCTCTCCGGGTGAGTTTCGGCATAGACCAACGCCAGGGTCGATCCCCAAGAGCCACCAAACACCAACCAGCGATCGATTCCCAGATATTCCCGAATCCTCTCGATGTCGGCCACCAAGTCCCAGGTCGTGTTGTCGGTCAAATCAGCATGCGGGGTCGAACGTCCAGCACCTCGCTGATCGAACAAGACCAGGCGGTAGCGCCGCGGATCGAAAAAGCGTCGATGGTAGGGCTCGCAGCCAGCGCCCGGCCCGCCATGCAAGAACAGCGCTGGTAGGCCATTTGGATTCCCAACCTCCTCGAGATACAGGGTATGTCGGTCATCGACCGCTAGGTTCTGGGTGCGATAGGGCAGGATCTCGGGGTACAGATCTTTCATAGGCTTGCAGTCTAGCGCGATTCCCCCTCGGCCAAGGCATAGCCTGCGCCTAGTGGGCCAAGCGGATAATTCTGTAACGCTCAGCCACGGCACAAGCATTGTGGACAAGGCGCAGTCCGCCGGGAACGGCAGGCCCTCTCAAAGGACGGCAACACAGCCCACGGTGCTTGTGCCCTGGTCCTTTGGGAGCCACTGTGCGAGCGCGACTCCGTGTTGCGTTTCTTGCCAAGGGCGCGGCCATTGCCTGCGAAACGCGCCTTGATTCGCGTTCGCACTGTGGCTCTGAGCGTTACAGAATTATCCGCTTGGGCCACTAGCCGCGCGCCGCGCGTTTGCGTTCGTGCTCCTTCAGGAAGCGCTTGCGCAAGCGAATAGCGCCGGGCGTCACTTCTACCAGTTCGTCGTCTTCGATGAACTCCAGTGCTTGTTCCAGTGAAAGCCGGATGGGTGGCGTGAGCATCACCGCATCGTCTTTACCCGCGGCGCGGACGTTGGTCAGCTGCTTGGCCTTCAGAGGATTGACCGTCAGATCATTGTCGCGCACGTGAATGCCGACGATCTGTCCCTCGTAAACCTCATCACCAGGCGTTGTGAATAGGCGCCCGCGCTCCTGCAGATTCATCAGCGCATAGCCAAGCACCTTGCCGCCACCATTCGAGATCAGGACTCCATTCTTGCGCGGCGCGATTCCACCCTTCTGTGCGGCACCATAGTGATCAAACACATGGTAGATCAGACCTGTGCCAGAGGTTGTGGTCATGAATTCGGTCTGAAAACCGATCAGACCGCGTGAGGGGATAATGTAATCCAGACGTACGCGGCCCTGGCCGTCCGGCTGCATGTCGCGCAAATCGCCCTTACGGGCCCCCAGCGCTTCCATAATTGCGCCTTGATGTTGTTCTTCTACGTCGACCGTGAGCTGTTCGTAGGGCTCACAGACCTCGCCCTCGACTTCCCGAAAAATCACCTCCGGGCGCGATACGGCCAGCTCGAAACCCTCGCGACGCATCGACTCGAGCAATACCGACAGATGCAACTCTCCACGACCCGAGACCTTGAATTTTTCTGGATCTGTCCCCTCCTCGACACGCAAAGCGACATTGTGGATCAGCTCGCGCTCGAGACGCTCTTTCAGTTGGCGCGAGGTCAGATACTTGCCGTCGCGCCCAGCGAACGGCGATGCGTTCACCTGAAAGGTCATCGAAACCGTCGGCTCGTCCACAGTCAGCGGCGGTAGCGCCTCGACCTGGTTCGGATCGCACAGGGTATCCGAGACATTGGGCGCCTCGATGCCAGTGATCGCGATGATGTCGCCGGCATCGGCCTGGTCGATCTCGTGGCGCTGTAGGCCGAGATAACCATAAACCAGGCCAACCTTCGCCTTGTACTGCTCACCGTCATACTTGACCACAATCACCTGCTGGTTTGGGCGAACACTGCCGCGGGTCACGCGGCCCACTGCGATCGCGCCGACATAGCTGTTGTAATCCAGGTTCGAGACTTGCATCTGCAGCGGGCCATGCGGATCGACCTCAGGTAACGGACAGTGATCGACGATCGCCTGAAATAGTGGCGTCATATCGCCATCGCTGACGCCATCATCGGTCGAAGCATGGCCGTTGATCGCCGACGCATAGATGATCGGGAAATCGAGCTGGGCATCGCTGGCGCCGAGATTGTCGAACAACTCGAAGACCTGGTCGATTACCCAGTCGGGTCGGGCACCTGGTTTGTCGATCTTGTTGACTACGACGATCGGCCGCAGGCCATGTATGAACGCCTTTTGGGTGACGAAGCGGGTCTGCGGCATCGGGCCCTCTTGGGCATCGACCAGCAGCAATACCGAATCTACCATCGACAGCACACGCTCGACCTCGCCTCCGAAGTCGGCATGCCCCGGCGTATCCACGATATTTATCCGATAGTCTTGCCAGCGGATCGCGGTGTTTTTGGCCAGGATCGTGATACCACGTTCCTTCTCTTGGTCGTTAGAGTCCATTACTCGTTCGACAGTGCCGAAGCGCTCACCGAGGGTCCCGGACTGTTTCAGTAGCTCATCGACCAAGGTCGTCTTGCCGTGGTCGACATGCGCGATGATCGCGATGTTGCGCAGATTTTGGATCACTGGGACTCGCCCTGGCTCAGCGGGGCGCGCGATTATACCCGTGCCGAGGGCATGGCGATACGCCCACGGGCAATCGCAGTCAGTCGGCAGCTCGCAAGCGCGTCAGCAGGCGGGCAGCATCCTGGTTGCCGTTGCCCGAGGCACGCTCGAGCCAGATGATCGCCTGAGCGACGTCCGGGGCTGTGCCAAGACCCTCGGCATGCATCACGCCAGCGAGGTATTGGGCACTCGGCAAATTCTGTGCCGCGGCGCGCAGCATCCACCGCAAGCCCGCGGCGGTATCGCGCCGTGTTCCGCTGCCGGTGACCAAAGAGTGCGCCAGATTGAACTGGGCCTCGGCCAATCCAGCCTCCGCTGCACGCCGGTACCAGGCAACCGCGCGCACCGGGTCGAGGGGCAAGCCTGCCATGCCACGGTCAAATGCCGCACCGAGATTGAGCTGGGCCCAAGGGTCGCCCGCCTCGGCACGGGTACGCAGCTCCTCGGCACTGCCCACGAAATCCCTGCTCGCGGCTCCCGGCGAATCGTTCGCCGCCACCCCTCCGGCCGAAGTGAGCACCAGGCTGACTAGGGCCATAGCAGCCGCGCGCCGCCGCCAGAGATCGCGCCAGCACCCTGTGGAAAACTCTGTGAATTGTTTGCGCAGCATTCACCTACTCCCTATCAGCGCCTTCTAGCCTTGCCAGCAGGTCCCAGGAAATCCTTGTTTTTCATCGCCTTGCGCCGCAATATTACAGATTGTCGAGGAATTGACGCTCGCAGCGGCAAACTGGCAGACATCACTGATGTGAATAACTTCACAAGACACCCGGCCCGGATCCATCCCACAGTGTCTGGTAACAACCTTTACCTCCACCACCGAATATTGTGCAAATCATCCCGGCCTAGACCATCGCCTGACCGCTCACTCCAATCATCCGCCCTCCGGGTGAGCTCGGGGCCCGCTGCAACACTGCGCGCGAGCGTAGAGCACCCGCCGGTTCGCGCCTGCAAGTAAACTGGCCATAACGCTATACTAGTCGGCCGCCAACTCCTGGGCACGGCATGCGCGCGCTGTACCAATCCGATATCGCCGGCCTTAGGCTGCTCAATCGTGGCAAGGTCCGCGACATCTACGAAATCGACGCGGACAACCTATTAATCGTCACTAGTGATCGGCTGTCTGCGTTCGATGTCGTATTACCGCAGCCGATCCCTGGCAAAGGCGAAGTGTTGACTCGGGTTGCTCGATATTGGTTCGAACGGACCCGCAACATCGCACCCAACCACCTTAGCGATCTGGTGCTCGCTGATGTGGTAAGCGACGCCGCCGAACAGGTCCGATTGGGCGATCGCGCGATGGTGGTGAAGCGACTCGAACCACTACCTGTCGAAGCCATAGTACGTGGCTATTTGATCGGCTCTGGCTGGAAGGACTATCAGGCAAACCGCTGCATCTGCGGTACTTCTTTGCCGCCGGGGCTACGCATCGCCGACCGACTGCCCGAATCACTCTACACGCCTTCGACCAAGGCAGCGGTTGGCGCGCACGATCAGAACATCGAGTTCGCGGACACGGCCAAACTGATCGGCTCGGAACTCGCCGCCGAGGTACGCGACACCAGCCTGCGTCTCTACCAGGAAGCGGCGGCCCATGCACAACAGTGTGGCATTATCATTGCCGACACCAAGTTTGAGTTCGGTCTAGACCCCGCCGGCCGTCTGCACCTGATCGATGAGGTGCTTACACCAGATTCGTCACGGTTCTGGCCAGCTGACCAATACCAGCCAGGCCGCAGCCCGCCCAGCTTTGACAAGCAGTTTGTCCGCGACTACCTGGATACCCTCGACTGGGACAAGACCCCCCCGGGACCGACACTGCCCGCAGAAATCATCGCCAAGACCGCCGAGAAGTACCGCGAAGCCGAAGCACGGTTGACCAGCCACTGAAAGGGGATGAGCCACGAACATATGCCCAAGCTCCGCTTTACTCGATGCCGTAGACTACTGGCAAGCAACACCCTACGCATCGCCGACGGTGTCGGGCCTGGCCGACAACGATGCCGGGCCCCATAAGTCACCAGTGCCTTGAACCACCCCTATGAACGGCTCTCGCCTGACCTGATCCTGGATGCGGTTGCCGCCGTGGGGCAATCGCCCGACGGCCATCTCATGGCACTCAACAGTTATGAGAACCGAGTGTTTCAAGTCGGCCTGGACGGACAGCCCCCGATGGTCGCGAAGTTCTATCGACCCGATCGCTGGTACGACGGGCAGATCGATGAAGAGCATGACTTTGCCACCCAACTGGCCGCCTTGGAAATCCCGGTAGTCGCACCTTGGCGACACCGCGACGGGCGTGCATTGTTCTCGCACCAGGGATTCCGATTCACCTTGTTCGAGCGCCGCGGCGGCCGCGCCCCGGAGCCTGGGGATCTCGATCAGCTGGAATGGATCGGTCGGTTTATCGGTCGGCTGCACTTAGCCGGCCAGACCGAGCCCTTTGTTCATCGCCCGACGCTGAACGTTGGCGACATGGGTTGGAGTGCACGCGAACAAGTCCTTGGCAGCGAGCTGCTGCCTGCACAAGCACGCGACGGCTATGCCAAAACCAGCGAATGCCTACTGACGCTCATCGAACGTCGGCTCACCGAGACCGGTGTAACCGCGATTCGCCTACATGGGGACTGCCATCACGGCAATATCCTGTGGACCGACCAGGGCCCGCACTTTGTCGATATGGACGACTGTCGGAACGGCCCGGCAATACAGGATCTATGGATGCTACTGAACGGCGACCGCAGCGAGCGAACCCTGCAGCTAAGCGCTATGCTAGATGGCTACCAAATGTTCCGTGACTTTGACCCGCGGGAGTTGGCGTTGATCGAACCCTTGCGTGCGCTACGCATGGTGCACTACAGCGGCTGGTTGGCGAAACGCTGGTCGGACCCCGCCTTTCCGGCGGCATTCGGCTGGGTGGCTTCAACCCACTATTGGTCGCAGCATGTCCATGACCTCGAACAACAAGTTAACACCCTGTTGCACGAGGCACCGTTGCGCCTGTGCTGACAACGCGTGTCAGCCGACGACGCGTCGCCAGTACGTCGATCGCCAATAATACAGCACCGTGGTGTCGTAGTAGGGATAAGAGTCTGCATATTTTTGGCCACGCTGCGGATGCTCGATGTTGTCGCGCCGAATATCCACCGGACGCCATTGTTCATCGCGCGGTTCGCCTTCAAACGGCCGCCGCGTCTGACCTTGTTTGCGCCGCTCAGCGCTACCACGGCTGACGTAGTTCTGCTGTGCCTCGACCAAGCTCACATGATTGGCGCTACCGGGCATGGTCGGGAAACGCAACTGATCGAGACTGTCTTCCCAACCGCAGATCGGACACAGCTGATTGAAGCCAGGTTGATGATCAAAGACTCGGTGCCCGCAACACGGACATGGAAACTTATTGGAATACACAAATGCTCCCGGCGGCGGGTCACCTGGTGATCTTACGACCTGTCGGCTATACGAAGACAGAGTACAATCATGTACGTAGCAATGAAAAGCACAATGTATGAAGTAGGCCAGATCACCCCTCGAATCCTGGTAACCACAGATTTCTCGACACAGAGTGAACGTGCCTTCTATCATGGATTGGCCTTCGCCGTGTCGTATCAGGCCCGACTAACGCTGTTGCATACCGGGCCAGAGAGCCGCGATGCCGTACCCTGGGATCGCTTCCCTGGAGTGCGCGAGACACTCGCGGAATGGGGTTTAATACCCGAAGGCGCACCGCGCACAGCGGTCGCTCAAACACTGAACGTCGAGGTCGCGAAGATGGCGATGCGTGACCTCAGCCCACGCCTGGGCATAACAGATTATCTGCGTAAGCATCCTACCGATCTGTTAGTGATGGCTAGCGAAGGCCGCACTGGACTCGCACGACTGTTCAATCCGTCGGTCGCAGACCATGTCAGCCACCTGACCAAGAGCCATACGCTCATGTTGCCCAAAGGTCATCACGGCTTCGTCGACCCACAGACCGGCGGCTCACAACTGCGCCGGGTGCTATGCGCGCTCGACCCTGGTCAAGATTGGCGGCCCGCGCTCAGCTATCTCAAGGAATGGCTGCCCATACTGGCAGGCGGCAATGAGGCCGAGGTGGTCTTACTCGATACCGAGGACTCCAACTCAGCGCCTCTGCTCCCACAACGGCCTGGTATCCAGTGGCGCCATGAGACATACGAAGGCGAACTCCTAGCCGGCATCGGAAACGCGGCACGCGCACTCGACGCCAGCCTGATTGTGATTTTCAGTAGAGATCGGCTTGGGCCGCTAAGACGCCTCAGCGGTAGCCGAACCGACCAGCTGCTGCGCAGCCCCGGACTACCCATACTGGCAGTACCAGCACCTTGACTGAGAAACAACGACGTCGGCAATAAGAAAGGGCGCCGCAGCGCCCTTAATTTGGCTAAGCGGAGGCTAGCTTAGTTGACCTTTGGATCAAGTTCGCCTGACAGGTACCGGTCGGTCATCGCATCCAAGCTCAGTACCGAGATTTTAGAGGCGTTACCAGCCGTACCGAAGGACTCATAGCGCGCCTTGCAGATATCTTTCATCGCCACAGTGGAGGCGGCCAGGAATTTGCGCGGATCGAAGTTCGCGCGATTCTCGTGCAAATGGCGGCGAACTGCGCCCGTGGATGCCATGCGCAGGTCCGTGTCGATGTTGACCTTGCGTACACCGTGCCTGATTCCTTCCTGAATCTCTTCAACCGGAACACCGTAGGTCTCGCCCATATCGCCACCATACTCGTTGATGATAGACAACCAATCCTGGGGCACAGAAGACGAGCCGTGCATCACCAAGTGGGTATTCGGGATGCGTGCATGGATCTCCTTGATACGCTCGATCGCCAAGATGTCACCGGTCGGCGGACGGGTGAACTTGTAGGCACCGTGCGACGTGCCGATCGCGATGGCCAAGGCGTCTACCCCTGTCTGCTTGACGAAATCGGCGGCCTCCTCGGGATCAGTCAGCAATTGATCGTGGTCCAATGTGCCCTCGGCACCAATCCCGTCCTCTTCGCCGGCCTGGCCCGTCTCGAGCGAACCCAGGCAGCCCAGCTCACCCTCGACCGAGACACCGCAGGCATGCGCCATCTCGACCGTGCGTCGAGTAACGTCGACATTGTATTCGTAAGACATGGGCGTCTTTCCATCTTCACCCAAAGAGCCATCCATCATCACCGAGCTGAAGCCCAGCTGGATCGAACGCTGGCACACCGCGGGCGACGTACCATGGTCCTGATGCATGCACACCGGAATATGTGGGAACTCTTCGATCGCAGCGAGGATCAGATGCCGCAGGAACGGTGCGCCGGCATACTTGCGCGCACCAGCAGACGCTTGAACGATAACCGGCGAATCGGTTTCGTCGGCGGCCTCCATGATGGAGCGCATTTGCTCCAAATTGTTAACATTGAAAGCGGGTACGCCATAGCCGTGTTCGGCTGCATGATCCAGCATTTGACGCAGGGAAATCAGTGCCATTATCTGCTCCTCGTAACTATATATTCAATCGTAATTCAACTGGCCCGAAGCCGGAGTGGGTTGGCCGACGCGCACGATCTTCATCACGTTGGTACCGCCCGACACGCCTTTGAGATCGCCCTTGGTGATGATCACCAGGTCGTCGTCACGCACCGCACCACGGCGCTGAAGCTCTTCGATCACTTCGATATTGGCCTGACGCGAGTCGATTCCCGGCTCTAAATCGAGGCTAACCGGGTAAACTCCTCTGAATAGGGTCACTTTTCTACGCGTGGCCACTTGCGCCGTCAAGGCGTAAATCGGGATACCGGACGAAATTCGTGACATCCATTGGGTGGTCGAGCCGGATTCCGTGAGAGCCGCGATCGCCGCCACACCCAGGTGATTGGCCGTGTACATGGTCGACATGGCGATCGCCTCGTCGATACGCCCAAAGGCCGTGTGCAGACGATGGTCGGATATCCGCGTCTGCGACTGCTTCTCGGCCTCTTTGCATATGCGGTCCATTGCCTCAACGGCCTTAGCGGGGTATTTGCCAGCCGCTGACTCTCCGGACAACATCACCGCGTCGGTCCCGTCGATCACCGCATTGGCGACGTCGAACACCTCTGCCCGAGTCGGAATCGGGTTCGCAATCATCGACTCCATCATCTGAGTCGCCGTGATGACCACGCAGTTCCGCTCGCGGGCGGTGTTTATCAGTCGCTTTTGGACGGCAGGCAGTTCGGCATCTCCGATCTCCACGCCGAGGTCACCACGCGCTACCATGATCACGTCTGAGGCGTCGATGATCTCGTCGATGCACTCCAGGGCCTCAGCCCGCTCGATCTTGGATACGATCCCGCCTTGCCCGCCTGCCTCGTGCAGCAATTTCCGAGTGATCTCGACATCCGCCGCACTGCGAACGAACGAGACCGCCACGTAATCGGCCTCGAGGCGCGCCGCGAACAAAATATCCTGCTTGTCCTTTTCCGTCAGGGCGGGAGCCGACAAGCCGCCACCCTGCTTGTTGATCCCTTTATTGTTTGAGAGGGTGCCGCCGACCACGACTTTGCAGCGCACCTCACTGCCTTGCACTTCGTCGACCCAAAGGACGATGAGGCCATCGTTCAACAAAAGACTATCGCCTCGTTTAACCTCCTCATGCAAAGTCGGGTAGGTGACGCCGACCCGTTCTTGATTGCCGCGGTCAGGGTCCCAAGCGGTATCCAAGACAAAGGGTTCGTCGATGGCGAGTACAATCTCACCGTCGACGAACTTCCCGCAGCGGATTTTTGGGCCCTGGAGGTCTATCAGGACCCCGACTTGCCGACCACGGGCGCGCGCCCGATTACGCACCCAGTCGGTGCGCTGTGCGTGCTCTTCGTAGGTGCCGTGCGACATATTGAGCCGCACCACATCCACACCGGCCGCCAGCACCTCGTCCAGCACCTTGGGATCGTCGGTTGCCGGACCCAACGTCGCTACGATTTTTGTGCGTCTAAGCATTTGCCTTTCCTGCGAGGCGCTCGCCCGCCGTCCCGCCCATCTCGACTACCGGTCCGCCGCTTCCTCAAGCATCGCCACCGCCGGTAGCGTCTTGCCCTCAAGGTACTCAAGGAAGGCGCCGCCGGCCGTAGAAATATAGGAAACCCTATCGTAGATGTCGTATTTCTGGATTGCAGCAATGGTGTCACCACCACCGGCAAGGCTGAAACCGTCGGCTTCGGCAATGGCCATCGATACCGTTCGGGTACCCTGGCCAAATTGATCGAACTCGAACACTCCCACAGGCCCGTTCCAAACGATCGTGCCAGCCGTTCGGATGATATCTGCAAGCTCCTGAGCAGCCTTCGGTCCGATGTCGAAAATCATCTCGTCATCCGCGACATCGTCGGCATCCTTTAACACCGCCGGCTCATCTTCGGCGAAGTTCTTACCGACGACCACATCGCTCGCGATCGGAATCGTGGCACCGCGCTGCTGCATCTTCTGCATGAGCGCTTGAGCGGTGGGAACCAGGTCTGCCTCGCAAAGTGACTTACCGACGTTCTTACCCGCCGCCTTCAAAAAGGTATTGGCGATACCTCCTCCGACGACCAGCTGGTCGACTTTTTCGGAGAGGGCCTCGAGCACGGTCAGCTTGGTCGATACTTTCGATCCGCCGACGATCGCCACCATCGGACGGGCCGGGTTGGCCAATGCCTTACCCAGGGCATCGAGCTCCTCGCTCAACAGCAGACCGGCACAGGCGACTGGCGCAAACTTGCCAACTCCATGCGTCGATGCCTGGGCCCGGTGCGCAGTCCCGAAGGCATCCATCACGAACACATCGCACAAGGCGGCGTACTGCCGTGCCAATGGTTCGGCATCCTTGCCTTCGCCCGAGTTAAAACGTACGTTTTCGAGCAATACCACCTCACCCGGCACCACGTCGAAACCACCCGCGAGATAATCCTGAATTAAGCGAACCTCCCTACCCAGCTTGGCCGACAAGTCTTGCGCGATCGGCTGCATCGAGTTCTCTTCATCCGCCTTACCTTCTTGCGGCCGACCACGGTGCGACATCACCATCACCTGGGCGCCCGCCTTGGCACAATGCTCGATAGTCGGCATCGAGGCCGTGATGCGTGCATCGGAAGTTACTTTTCCATCTTTAACCGGCACATTCAGATCTGCGCGGATCAGCACACGCTTGCCCGCCAGGTCCAGATCGGTCAATTTTATAAAAGCCATCAATTGCTACTCCGTGAATATTTCGAGAAACAGACCAGACGGTGCCCAACTTGAGCGGCGCAGCCGTCTGGCAAACGGAGCCGCAGAGACCGCACACCGGCGGTCTTCCAACGACCTGTTTCCCAAGCGGGCTATTTCGACGCGTGCTCCACAAAGCGCAGCATGTTGCAGGTATAACCGTACTCGTTGTCATACCAGGCGACGACCTTAACAAAGGTGTCATCCAGTTGAATGCCAGCATCGGCGTCGAAGATCGACGGCGTCGGGCGGCCGCGGAAATCGGCCGCTACGACCTTGTCTTCGGTGTAGTCCAACACGCCGGCTAAGTCGCCGGCCGAAGAGGCTGCTTTCATTGCACCGCAGATATCGTCGTAGCCGGCACCGCGATCGAGTTCAACAGTGAGGTCGACCACTGACACATCCGAAGTCGGTACGCGAAATGCCATGCCCGTGAGCTTGCCGTTCAGTTCGGGCAGGACCTTACCCACCGCCTTGGCTGCACCGGTCGACGATGGGATGATGTTCTCGAGGATACCGCGACCGCCACGCCAGTCTTTTAGCGAGGGGCCGTCAACCGTCTTTTGGGTCGCCGTAGCGGCATGGACAGTGGTCATCAAGCCACGCTTGATCCCCCAATTATCGTGCAACACCTTAGCAACCGGTGCCAGGCAATTGGTGGTACACGAAGCGGCAGAGACAATCGCCTGGCCTTCATAGCTACGGTGGTTAACGCCATAAACAAACATCGGTGTCGTATCTTTCGACGGCGCACTCTGCACAACCTTCTTAGCGCCGGCGTCGATATGCTTGCGACAGGTCTCTTCAGTGAGAAAGAAGCCAGTGCACTCGATAATCAGATCAGCACCAATCTCGTCCCATTTCAGATTTGCCGGGTCGCGCTCAGCGGTCAGACGAATCGACTTACCATCGACCACCATGGTATTGCCTTCGACTTTGATGTCACCGTGGAAGTTGCCGTGCACCGAGTCATACTTGAGCATATAGGCCAGGTAGTCGGGGTCCAGCAAGTCGTTGATTCCGACCACTTCGATGCCGGGAAATTCTTTAGCAATTGCACGGAAAGCCATCCGGCCGATGCGGCCAAATCCGTTGATTCCCACTTTGATAGCCATAGATTTAATTCTCCTAAAGAGCGTGATTCATATCTGGTTGTAAGGCAGGCAAAACAGAGCAACCGACGCCAACCCGGTGTTGGTCGCCCTCATCGAATTTGATCAGGCAGCGACCTCGTTAATCGCCTTGCCTACGCGCTCCGCGGTAAACCCGAACAGCTTGAACAACTCCCCGGCCGGCGCGGATTCGCCGAAGGTATCGATCCCCACCACCTGGCCGTTGCTACCGACATACTTCCACCAAGCATCGGTGACAGCGGCCTCGACGGCCACACGGGCAGTGACTGCGGCAGGCAGGACCGACTCCTTGTAAGCGGCATCCTGGGCATCGAAGACGCTAGTGCAAGGCATCGAAACCACACGTACCCGTTTGTCGCTCGCGGCAGCAGCCTCGACCGCGATCCCGACTTCGGATCCGGTAGCAATGACGATTACGTCCGGGGTGCCTTCGCAGTCCCGCAAGACATAACCACCGCGTTCAATCTGTCGGATCTGCTCGGCGTCGCGCTCCTGGAAAGGGATACCCTGTCGGGTGAATACGAGGCAGGTGGGGCCGTCGCGTCGCTCGATCGCCTTACGCCAAGCGACTGCAGTCTCCACAGTATCGCAAGGGCGCCAAAGGTCCATGCGCGGAATCATTCGCAGGGTAGGGATTTGCTCGACCGCCTGGTGGGTCGGGCCGTCTTCGCCAAGCCCAATCGAATCGTGGGTAAACACGAAAATCGATGGGCTCTTCATTAGCGCGGACATGCGGATCGCGTTTCGTGCGTACTCCGAAAACATCAGGAAGGTTGCACCGAAGGGTATGAAGCCACCATGCAGCGCAATGCCGTTCACGATCGCGGACATACCGAATTCGCGCACACCGTAATTGATGTAGTTTGCGGCGGGCATATCGCCTCGCATCGGCTTGTAGCCAGACCACTCGGTCAAATTGGAACAACCCAGGTCGGCCGAACCGCCAAACAGCTCCGGTAGAACCGCCGCATAGGCCTCGATCGAGCCCAGCGATGCCTTACGCGTAGCCGGTGACTCAGCCTTGTCGTTGCACGCAGCGACGAAGGCATCGGCCTTGCTCGTCCAGTCGGACGGAAGCTCACCAGCCATGCGGCGCTTGAACTCGGCAGCCAGCTCAGGATGCGCTGCCGCGTAAGCGGCAAAACGCTCGTTCCAGTCACTTTCAGCCGCAGCGCCTTTCTCCTGGGCATTCCAACCCTGATAGACCTCATCTGGAACTTCGAATGGACCGTGCTCCCAAGCCAAGGCTTCCCTGGTGAGCTTTATCTCCTCGTCACCCAGTGGCGCACCATGGCAGCCGTGCGTGCCGGCCTTGTTTGGCGAACCGAATCCGATCAAGGTCTTGCAGCAGATCATGGTCGGTTTATCCGTAGCCGCCTTGGCCGCCTCAATGGCCTTTGCAATTGCCGCCGAGTCATGACCGTCGACATCCGCGATCACATGCCAACCGTAGGCCTCGAAACGCTTGGGTGTGTCATCAGTGAACCAATGCTCGACATGGCCATCGATCGAGATGCCATTGTCGTCCCAGAAACAGATCAACTTGCCCAACCCAAGGGTGCCGGCGAGGGAGCAGGCCTCGTGCGAGATACCTTCCATTAAACACCCATCACCTAGGAAGACATAGGTGAAATGGTTGACGATTTCATGCCCGTCCTTGTTAAAGCTCGCTGCCAGCACGCGTTCGGCAATCGCCATACCAACAGCATTGGTAATGCCTTGCCCAAGTGGGCCAGTCGTCGTTTCTACGCCAGGCGCATAGCCATACTCTGGGTGGCCCGGGGTCTTTGAATGGAGTTGGCGGAAGTTTTTCAGGTCATCTGTGGAGAGCTCGTAACCGCTCAAGTGAAGGAGGGAATAAAGCAACATCGAACCATGCCCGTTCGACAGCACGAAACGGTCGCGGTCCGCCCAGTGCGGGTTTCCCGGGTTGTGCCGCAGATGGTCGTTCCAAAGGACCTCGGCAATATCTGCCATTCCCATCGGGGCGCCAGGATGGCCCGAATTGGCCTTTTGAACGGCATCCATGCTCAACGCACGCACGGCGTTGGCGAGTTCTCTACGTGAGGACATGAGCCCCTCCTATCATTAACACTAAGGCGTCTTCGCCCCCTTATGAGCTTACGGGGAGCGAACTAATTCGTTATCGGTCCGGGCCAGATGGCAAACGCGGCGCGAGGCGCCTTAGGGGGCGTCTCTCAATACGGCGAGAATCCCCGACCCAGGGTGAAAAAAGGTCGGCTATTCTGACCCAGGCAACCGAAAGGGGGCAAGAAGGGTTTTTTTAGAATATTCCAATATTCACTTACAGAGGTCGATGAGACCTGTGGACAGGCCGCCGCACGACTGCGCTTCACGCGAAGTCTACCGCACTTGTTCACTTAATCCATTTGATGGAGCAACCCATGCTCGGGATTTGATCCTCTGGCCCCCGCCCGGTCTCCGCGACTTGTTTCATTGCCTCGAACAGATCGCGCCGCACATCGGCCGGCGCGGCCTCTTTGCGGCTCGCGTCCAGCCGGCCCCGATACTGCAATTCCCCGGCGGCGTTGTAACCAAAGAAATCCGGGGTACAGACCGCGCCGTAGGCCTTGGCTACGTCTTGTGATTGGTCGAGCAGATAGGGGAAGGGGAAACCCAGCCTCTCAGCCTCGGCCTGCATATTCTCGAACGAATCTTCCGGGTAATCCGTCGGATCGTTCGACATGATGGCTACGGCTTTGATGCCCAGCGGGCTGAGCTCGTCGGCGTCGCGCACGATGCGATCAATCACAGCCTTCACATAGGGGCAATGGTTGCAGATGAACATCACCAGGAGACCGGTTTCGCCCATACACTGATCCCGAGTCCATCGCCTGCCATCCACACCGGGCAAGTCGAAGTCGGGAGCGGCCTTGCCAAATTCACACACGGGGGTCTGCAAAGAAACCATAACCGCAACCTCATTACCGGGTTATTTAGGGGCATTGGATTCTTCCAGAATGTGTTCGCTTGCTCAACCGTGGTAAATTTCGCGCCCGGCGCTCCGGCTGAGGATTCGGTCGGGAACCTAATCTCTAACTGGAAATCGTGAGGAGTCACAAATGGCCCGCAACTTCATATTTACCTCCGAATCGGTGTCTGAAGGACACCCGGACAAGATGGCGGACCAAGTCTCCGACGCGATCCTGGACGCCATCTTGGCGGAAGACCCACATGCCCGGGTCGCCTGCGAAACGCTATTCAAAACCGGCATGGCAGTGATCGCCGGTGAGATCACCACGACCGCGCAACCGGACTACGAGCGCCTTGTCCGCCAAACGATCGAGGACATCGGCTACACCGATTCAGCAATGGGCTTTGACGCGGCGAGTTGCGCCGTATTGACCGCTATCGGCGTGCAATCACCGGACATCAATCAGGGTGTCGACCGCGCCAAACCAGAGGACCAAGGGGCCGGCGACCAGGGCTTGATGTTTGGCTATGCGACCAACGAAACCGAGGTGCTGATGCCAGCACCCATTCAATATGCGCACCGCCTGGTCGAACGCCAATCTGAGGTCCGCAAGCAGGGCACCCTTCCGCTGCTGCGTCCCGACGCCAAATCACAGGTCAGTCTGCACTATGCGGACGGTAAACCTGTGTCAATCGACGCCGTCGTGCTGTCCACGCAGCACGCTACAGAGTTCGCAGGCGAGACGCTGCGCGAGGCGGTGATGGAAGAAATCATTAAGCCGATCCTCGATCCGACAGGCCTGCTGACGAGCAAGACCCGCTTCCACATCAACCCGACCGGCAACTTCGTGATCGGCGGTCCCATGGGTGATGCTGGCCTCACCGGACGAAAGATCATCGTCGACACCTACGGCGGCGCGGCTCGCCACGGTGGCGGTGCTTTCTCGGGCAAAGACCCGTCAAAGGTCGATCGCTCAGCGGCCTATGCAGGTCGCTATGTGGCCAAGAATATCGTCGCCGCCGGACTGGCAGAAAAGTGCGAGATCCAAGTGTCCTACGCGATCGGCGTAGCCGAACCAACCTCCATAATGGTGGAGACCTTCGGTACCGGCAGCGTCAGCGATGAACGCATTACTGAGTTAGTTCGCAACCACTTCGATCTCCGCCCTTATGGAATCTTGCGCATGCTCGACCTGCTCAACATCGATCAAATCAAGTACCGCAAGACCGCCGCCTATGGCCACTTTGGCCGCGAAGACACAGGTTTCAGCTGGGAAGTGACCGACAAGGCCGACGAGCTGCGCGCCGCCGCCGCAATCTGAGGCAGCAACAGCAACCTGCTGGTGCCCGGTTGCTAGGGCCTGTTCACACTGCGCGAGGCGCAGCGTTGCTGCCCCAAAACCTGTCAGGCAAGGCGCGAGGAAAGAGGTTAGGTTTAGTGTGCCTAAATGAACGACGAGCAACGCTGCGTGGCGCGTTTTGGGGCGCAACCCGAAGGGACAGGGCCGTTTTTCCGCCCAACTTTGTTGCTGCTCGCTCATCTACAGTGAGTACATCACGCTCGCAGCGTCCCGTTGGCCGAAAAAACGGCCGCCGTCGCTGCGCCTCGCGGAGTGTGAACAGGCCCTAGTTGCCGATCTTGACCGCTGGCGCCACGGTTTCACGATACGCATGCCAAGTCGCATGGCCAATCAGTGGCAGCACCACAGCAAGCCCGAGGTAGGCGCTGGCGAACCCAATTGCTACCAGTAGAAATATCAGTGCGGCCCAGAGCAACATCACAGCCTTGTTGCGCAGCACCGCGTTGATACTTGTCAGGACACTGGTAACGGCATCTGTACCCCGATCCAGCATCATCGGCAGCGAAACCACGCTGGCCGAGAAACCGATGGCCGCGAACACGGCACCGACCGCGCTGCCGATGGCGAGAAAGGGTAACCAACCAAGTACGCCCTGCGCTTCGCCGACTGGGAAAAACACATGCACCATTGACGCAGCACGCGCCCAAATCAGCAGCATCACCAACATCACCAAGGCGAACAGCAGTTCATCACGCAAGTGATCGCGGCTCTCTCGCCAACAGGTCCCCAAGCGTGGTTTCCGCACCTGTTCCAATTGATGACTGATCGAATACAGACCGAAAGCGAGGACAGGACCGGCGAGGATCAATGCCACACCCAGTGTGAACAGCGCCAATGTGTGGCCCTCATCCCATGCCAACCAAGTAACTAGATAACCGACAAGGACCAGGACGGTGCCGTACGCCAGGCTAACCCTCCAAGCACTCTTCAGGTCTTGCCAGCCCTTTTTGAGCCAGCGAAATGGCGCGTCGAATCCCAGCTCATTGGACGGGTGAAACAGCGGCTCGATCTCGGCTTGGTCCGGACCCCGACGGGCAGCGCTCGGCTCTGCCATGTTCTCCTCCGCTAGCCGCTGTGCCACTTTGCGTCCGAATCTGCGGCTTCGACCGGTCGCTGGCCCCTGCTCCCAAAATAGCCTACCCGCCGGTCTGCGATAGCACTGAAGGCCCGGCACTGGCGTCATTCAGAAGGGCGCATGCACCCTGCGATCCCTGTTCTTAGGGGACTAAAAGTGTACAATTTGAGTCTTGGTAGACGTCGTAAGTCAATCGCCCCGTTGGCCAATTCCAGCGAGGCGGGCGGTACGACCACAATTCCCTCCCGAGGAGCGTTGCAGCCTGACTCCCAATCAGGCCAGGCTCGGAGTTGGATACGGCAGCTCAAAACGGCGCTCACTCACGTTTTTTGAACAGGAGTCAACGACCATGAGTGAGTTTTCCGATTACAAGGTCGCAGACATATCGCTCGCCGACTGGGGCCGCAAAGAAATCGAGATCGCCGAGACCGAAATGCCGGGCCTGATGGCCTTGCGCGAGAAGTACGGTAACGATAAACCGCTGAGCGGCGCACGCATCACCGGCTCCCTGCACATGACCATCCAGACCGCGGTGCTCATCGAGACCCTGGTGGCGCTCGGCGCCCAGGTGCGTTGGTGTTCGTGCAACATCTTTTCCACCCAGGATCATGCCGCGGCGGCGATCGCAGCTGTGGGTGTCCCCGTTTATGCCTGGAAGGGCGAGACCCTAGAAGAGTATTGGTGGTGTACCGAGCAGGTGCTGAACTGGCCGGATGGTTCAGGGCCTAACATGATCCTCGATGACGGCGGCGATGCGACGCTGCTGGTGCACAAAGGGACTGCCTACGAACAAGCCGGCGCGGTACCCGATACCAAGGCGGACGACCCTGAGGAGTGGCAGGTCATCTTGGCAACCCTGAGGCGTTCGCTGGCCGAGGACCCGCAACGCTGGACTCGCATCGGTCGCGGCATAAAGGGTGTCACCGAGGAGACCACGACCGGCGTACATCGCCTGTATGAGATGTTCCAGAATGGCGAGCTGTTGTTCCCAGCCATCAACGTCAACGACTCGGTCACCAAATCTAAGTTCGACAACCTTTATGGCTGCCGTGAGTCCCTGGTCGACGGTATCAAACGCGCTACCGACGTCATGGTCGCCGGCAAAGTGGCCTTGGTTTGCGGCTATGGCGATGTGGGCAAAGGCTCGGCGCAGTCGCTATGCGGCTTGGGGGCTACCGTCTGGGTGACCGAAATCGACCCGATCTGCGCCTTGCAGGCGGCGATGGAGGGCTTCCGCGTGGTGACCATCGAAGATGCCTTGCCGGTTGCCAACATTTACGTCACCACCACTGGCAACAAAGACGTCATTACCTACGAGCATATGGCCGCGATGCGAGACCAAGCTATCGTCTGCAACATCGGTCATTTCGACAACGAGATCCAGATCGACCGACTGCGCCAGCATGAATGGATCAACATCAAACCCCAGGTGGATCAGGTAGTCTTCCCCGATGGGCACCGCATCACATTGCTCGCGGAGGGCCGGCTGGTCAATCTAGGCTGCGCAACCGGGCACCCAAGCTTCGTGATGTCGAACTCGTTCACCAACCAGGTGCTAGCCCAGATCGAGATCTTCACCAAACCGGACGAGTACCCGGTCGGCGTCTACGTCTTGCCCAAGAACCTGGACGAAGAGGTCGCCCGACTGCACCTCGAAAAGATCGGTGCCAAACTGACCCGTTTGTCACAGGAGCAGGCCGACTACATTGGGGTACCGGTCGGCGGACCCTACAAACCGGATCACTACCGTTACTGATCTGGGTCGAGGCTGCCGAAGCAGCGCTGACCAGCGAATTGAATTATGTCTGTGCAAGCATCCTTGAGACCAAGCTTCAGCTTTGAGCTGTTCCCACCCAAGACGAGCCAGGGTGCCAACAAGCTCCGCAAGACTGTGCTGCGGCTCAATGAGCGCAAACCCGAGTACTTCTCCGTGACCTACGGAGCTGGAGGTTCAACCCAGTCGAAGACATTCGCCACCGTCGATTGGATTAGCGAGCAAGGTATCGAAGTGGCACCTCACCTGTCGTGTATTGGGAGCACCAGCACGGAGATCATATCGATCCTGCAACGTTACAAGGCACAGGGAATCAAACGTATCGTTGCACTGCGAGGCGATCTGCCGTCCGGGTCTGGCGCCGGGCCGATGGGTGAACTCGATTATGCTGACCAACTGGTCTCGCTGATCCGCAAACACTTTGCAGACCAATTCCGCGTCGAGGTCGCAGCCTATCCGGAAATGCACCCACAGGCGCCGAGCTTCGAGCACGACCTGGACAACTTCCAGTTCAAGGTAGCGGCAGGTGCCGATGCGGCCATCACCCAGTACTTTTACAATGCCGACGCCTACGCCAACTTCGTCGACGCATGTCACAAGCGAGGTATCGATATCCCCTTGGTGCCCGGCATCATGCCGATCACCAACTTCAGCAACTTGATTCGCTTCTCGGATGCCTGCGGTGCCGAAATCCCGCGCTGGCTGCGCAAGCGGCTCGAGGGTTATGGCGACGATGTCGACAGCATCCGTAAATTGGGCATCGAGGTGGTTACTGGATTATGCGGCCGCCTGCTCGAGATGGGCGCACCAGGGCTACACTTTTACACCATGAACAAAGCAGGCCCGACGCTCGAGATCTGGGACAATCTCGGCCTCGATCGTTACTCAGATTGACATCAGGCGTGGGCAATCAATCGCCCGCGCCTGATGTTAGGGTTCAGCCGTTGCGTATACCCCGTGTTTATTGCCCACCACCACTGCAACCCGGTTCGACGGTCGACCTAGACGCCCGGGCAACGCGCCACCTGAGCCGAGCCTTAAGGCTACGCTCGGGGGACACCATTATCCTGTTCGACGGCAGCGGCACAGACTTCACGGCCAAACTCGCCCGCTGTGATCGCAAGGCCTGCGCAGTGCAAGTCGTCACCCGACAAAGCGTCGAACCCGAGGTCAGTTTGCGTATTCATCTGGGCCTAGGGATATCACGCGGCGAACGCATGGACTTCGCGATACAGAAGTCAGTAGAACTGGGCGCCTCGGCGATCACCCCACTGCTCACCGCGCGTAATGTCGTACGCCTCGACGCGGATCGCCGGAAAAAACGCCTGGCTCACTGGCAAGGCATACTGCTCAGCGCCTGCGAACAGAGCGGCCGCAGCCGGCTACCCGTGCTACATCCTCCCACGGGCCTTAGTGACTGGTTGGTCGATCACCAAGCGGGTCTATTGCTAGATCACCGAGCGCGATCGAGCTTGTGCGATCTGTCGCCTCCCGACGATGTGCTGCATCTATTGGTCGGCCCCGAGGGAGGACTTGCGGCAGCGGAGCGCAACCAAGCCGCCGCTGCAGGGTTTACTAGCGTGCGACTGGGCCCTCGCGTAATGCGCACCGAGACGGCCCCGTTGGCGGCATTGGCAGCCATCCAGGTGTTATGGGGCGATTTGCGCTGAGACTCCCGGCTGAGAGTCTCTTACTGGGCAGGCAGTTGAGCCTGCAGATAATCGATGTCCGGCACCATCAGTTCCTCACCGGACACCCACAAGTTCATGCGGATCGGCGAGTCCCCTGCCGGTCCACCAGTCGCCGAGTCGACCACTTCGCGATTGACCCGCAACAGCCGTGGGATCCCTTGCGCCACCAAACCCACCAGCGGCCACCCCTGTTCCGGATTCAATGCATAACAGACTGCGATCCTTTGACGCACTCCACCGCCGGTGTCCGGCTTGCCGAGTAAACGCTCAAAATCGATTACCAGGATCTCACGCTGATGCCAGTTCACGCGGCCTTGCAGCCAACTTGCATCATGCTGAACCGGGTCCGGAGTCCGATAGCCAATGATCTCGGCTACCAAGGCGTTGGGGAGCAGCAGGCGCCCCTCCCGCAGCGGTATCAACATGCATCGAATTTCGTTACTGGCCTGATTCACTGAGTGACATCCGCCAAAACCGTATAGATGTTCTCGAGCAGATCGGCCTCTTGATACGGCTTACCCAGGTAGCGCTTCACGCCCAGCTCCAGCGCACGGTTGCGATGCTTGTCTCCGGTCCGCGAAGTAATCATGATTATCGGAATCTCGCTGAGCTCGGGCGTACTGCGCATGTGGCGAGCCAGCTCGTAGCCGTCCATGCGTGGCATCTCGATATCCAGCAGCATCACATCGGGCTGGTGCTCTTGCAAAACGGTAACAGCATCGACACCGTCTTTTGCAGTCACGACCTGCATGTTGTGCCGCTCCAGCAAGCGGCTGGTCACTTTGCGTACCGTAATCGAATCGTCGACCACCATCACCGAAATACCCTTGCTGGAGGGCTCGCTCTGTTCCATCTGAGCCACCGGTTGTTGGCTGCCATCCGCTCGCACCAAGCTGTTGGTATCCAGTATCAACGCAATCTGCCCGTCGGCTAGTATGGTCCCGCCGGTGAACCAACGCACCGTACTGAGCTGGGCGCCGATCGATTTCACAACAATCTGCCGATTGCCGAGCAGACTATCGACGTGAATCGCTACCCGGTGCTCACCAGAGCGCACCAGCAACAACGGCAACCAACGCAGCCCATCGGGAATCTGCGGCGACTGATTACCGAGCATGCTCCCGAGATAGCGTAGGGTGTAATCGCGGTCGCCATAGCTATAGGTACCTTGCTCAGCCTCGTAGATGGCACGCAACTCGTCGACAGGGATGCGTACAACCCCGTCCATGCTGCTATGCGGTACCGCATAGATGTCTTCGCCCAGCGTGATCAGCAAGGCATCGGTGATTGCCAGTGTAAATGGCAGCCGAACAGTGAAGCAGGTACCCGAGCCCTGTGGCGAATCGATGTCCAAGGTGCCGCCAAGCTGTTTGACTTCGTTCAGGACCACATCCATCCCGACCCCACGACCCGACACCTGTGACAGCTCTGACGCAGTCGAAAAGCCGGGCTGCAGGATGAGCTGAAACAGATCATCGTCTTCGAGCACACTGTCGGCCTCGATCAAACCACGCTCGACCGCTTTGGTGCGGATGCGTTCGCGGTCTAACCCGGCCCCGTCGTCGGACAATGCGAGCACCACATCGCTACCCTCGCGAGCCAGATGCAAAGAGATTTTGCCCTCCGCCGGCTTCCCTTGGGCCGCGCGTGTATCGGCGTCTTCAATTCCGTGCGAAATCGCATTCCGCAACAAATGCTCTAGTGGGCCCATCATGCGCTCGAGGATCGCCCGATCCATGTCCTCATCGCCTCCGGCCACTTCGAGGCTCGCCTGCTTGCTCACACTGTGACAGGTCTGGCGCACCACGCGCTCAAGGCGCGGCACGCGGCTCGAGAACTTGACCATTCGGGTGCGAAGCAAGCTGTCTTGCAAATCGTTCGTCACCCGTGCCTGCTGCAACAGCAGGGTATCGGTATCGCGACTGAGATCGCTCAACGACTGGCCGAGGTTCGACAAGTCTTCAACAGTTTCGGACAACGCACGCGACAACTGCTGCATGACCGAGTAGCGGTCCATCTCCAGGGGATCGAAATCGGCCTGGGCCTCGCTCTCGCGCTCATGGCGCGACAGAATTTGTGCCTCGGTCTCGATCTCCAAGTTGCGAAGTTGTCCCTGCAGACGATCGATGGTTTGTCCAAGTTCCCCTAAATTGAACGCAATACCAGTGTTTTGCTGCTCGATACGGGCACGGTAAATACTCACCTCACCGGCGTTGTTGACCATGGTATCGAGGACTTCGGACGCCACCCTGACCCGCTCGCTGCCACTGACTTTCTCTGGTTTCTCTTCCGGCAGCGGGACACGGGTGACAAAGCCATCCTCTTCGCCAACCTGGGCAGACCCAGGAAACTGCAACAGATTCGAATCACCCTGGAAGGCAACTGCCCCCTGCCCATCGTCCGGTGCCAGGTCTGTCAACAGGCTGGAATCAGCCAGCAACTCCGAATCAGTCATAAGCTGCGAGTCCGACAGCAACTCGGAGTCTCGAGTCAGCTCGTCGACCGTATCCTCGGCACCTGCAGAGCCTGACTCCTTATCGCCCGTTGGGGCCGGGATCGCAGCCGGAGCAGCCGCGACGGGATCCACGAACGCCGCATCCAGTGGCGCAATTTCCTGCCAGTCACGGCCCTGCGCCGCAAACTCTAGGCGTTCGATCAGCGCCTTGTGTGGCTCCGGCATATGGCCTTTCGTCAAACGCTCGACATCCTGAGCCAATGCATCCGTCGCGTGTCTGACCAGCCCCTTCAGCCGATCGTTGCCATCCAGGCGGTTCTCGGCCATCGCCTCGAAAACCGACTCAATCGCATGACTGAGATCACCGATTGTCATCACGCCGGCCAGCCGGGCACCGCCTTTCATCGTATGCAAAGCACGCTGCAGTTGGGCCAAGCAATCTGGACCGGCAGCCTCTAGCTGCCACTCGCCAAGTCCCGACTCTAGCGATTCCAGTAGCTCCTTGGCCTCATCCAGGAACACTTCGACCAGCTCTTGATCGACGACTTCGTTGGTCGACTCATTCGCGGCAGCAGGCTCGGCTCCGGGAATTTGCTGCGCGACTACAGAAGCAAGTCCTTCGACCTCGCTGCACAATGTCTCCCATCCGGGGACCCCGCTACTCGGCTCATCTATAGACGCCACCATTTCCAAGAGTGACTGGTGACTACGCTCGAGCAAGGCCAGCATGGCGGGATCCGGACATCTGTCCAGCTCCTGCATGACATCGCCGAGTTGTTCAAGGGCCCCTGCCAGCTCAGCCATTGGCCTGATCCCGGCGGTGCGTGCGCTGCCGCGCAGAGTGTGCATCGCACGTCGCACGCCCTCTTCAAAAGTACATCGCCCAGGCTGGGCACCACAACGCGTGACAAAGTCGCCTAGCACATTCAAATGGCCGTGAACCTCACTCTGGAACACGGTGTTTAGGCTGGTGTCAGCACTACTAGGCGTAGTCGCTTCAAGCTCGCTGAACTCAGAGTCCTGCAATTCGCTTGCTGTTAAAATCGACTCATCCGCCACTTCGTCCAGTGTGGGCGTCGAGTACCCTGCTTGATCGACAATCGCCTGCATTGCGGAGCTCGAGTCAGAGTCCGCAGCCTGCGATGCTTGATCGATTGCCAAGGGTTGGATGCTGGACGAACCGGCCACGCCAACTGCGGTAGCCACCTCTTCGCTCTCGGAGACAACCAGCGACTCTTCGCCTGGAGTCGCCGTGAGTGCTTCTACGACCTGCAAAGAGTCATTCTCCGCAGGCGTTCCGGGCACCATACTCGATAATTCATCATCCGCAAGCGATACGGTGCTATCTTCAGTGACAATCGCCGACATCTCTTCTGGGGCCGCAGCCGGCTCTAGGTCTTCTGCAGACTCATTTGATGGCTGAGAAACTTCGCCCGACTCACCAGACGCCAGTGCAAATGCTCGCGTCGCCAATACATCTACATCGGTTGCCGGCATACCAGGCTGGCCACTTTCTGCAACCAGCGCCGGCAGAACTGCAAGAACATCATCCATCAGAGAATGTAGCGACTCTGGTGCAGCCGCCAAGGTACCGTCGATTACTCGATTCAACAGATTCTCTACTGCCCAGGCGAACTCGCCGAGGTTGCTGGCTCCGACGATCCGGCCACTCCCTTTCAGGGTGTGGAACGAGCGCCGCAAGGTTTGCAACGCCTCCTGATCTTCTTTGTCAGCACGCCACCGAGGGTACTGACTTTGAATGACCTCGAGTTCCTCCTGGGCTTCTTCCGAGAACACCTCGAGGATCTCAGGATCGATGAGGTCTTCATCCTCGTTTGCACTTTCCGCCGCATCAACGCCACCTGAAGCATCGGCCTCCTTAGCTAGCTCCATCTGCGCTGGCACGTTCTCCGAACTTGGCGCCTCGGCCGTGCTTACCGCCGGCACTGCTTCGGCATCCGCTTCCGATTGCGCCGTCGCACGTGCACCCAGGCGACTCAGTGCTGCTTCAGCGACGCCCAGCAGCTTGGTTCTATCGCTGCTCGGGTCAACAGCCGACTGCATGTAGAGTTCTGTGCTAATCACAACGTCGGCAATCGCATCCCTTTGCTCAGCGTTCGGTGGCTCAGCGCCACCAGTGGCTAAGCCAGCGAGATAAGTTCCGAGGTCGTTCAGTAGCGGACCTGTCTCTGGCAACTCAAGCATCTGCAGCACACCGGTCACACCGCGCAGGTGCTCAGGCACGCCTTCGAGAAGTTGCGGTTGGTCAGGTTTATCGATGAACTCGAGGATCGCGTCCTTGGTCTTCGCCAACTCGACCAAAGCCTCGTCGATCGCCGACTGAAGATGTTGCTGCAACTCGCCCTTGGACAGCGTCGGCGACAGCACGCCGTCGGCCGGGGCATCTTGGCGCTGCAGCGCCGGATCATCACCGTTCGCCAAACCGCTGAGCGACGATTCGACTGCTAGGAGATCTGCGGCCAAACTCATCAGGTAGTCGTCCGCAGGCACCTCGGCCTGTTCTGCGACTTGGCGCAGCTCTTCGCAACGATGCTTGAGACGACTTCGAAGGTCGCCGCGGCCGACCATGCCCAGGGTATCACCGATGCGCTGAACCGGATCGGCCAGCCCCGTCAGACGCTCCAGCTGACTACGATCGCTGCGAATGAAGAGATCTAGTTGATCCTTAACGTCACGCAAGTCCTGCGCCAGGGCATCGCCAACCGCCTGAAACAACTCTCGATCGGGCGCCCCGAGGGAATTCACAGAAGCCACATCGACTGGGTGTTCCGGAAAGGTGTTGACCAGGTCGGCCGAGCGCTTTACTGCAACTACTGAGGGATGGCTGGAATTGGACCGCGCGATGTAATACAGCAGATTTTTCAACAGCTCGACGGGAAAATCGAGCATCGCCGATTCTTCCCCCTGATCCATAACTTGCTTGAAGACCCGATCGAGTTTGCCGAATAGTGGCTTAACTGCCAGCGCCGGTGCCTGTTCGTCATCCTGCAGTGCCGCAGTCAGGGCCTCGGCGGCATCCAGCAAACGCCGCAACCGAGCAGTGCCGGCCGCACTGTTGAGCACATCAAGCACGTCGCGAATCTGGCTGAGCGAAACAGCCCCATCGATGCCACGTATCCAATTAAGTAGGCTACGATGAAACTGACTGCGCTGTTGGCGAAGCAACGCCGGCAATTCGCGGTTACCCGAGCCCGGGCGTACGGTCTCAGCGGCGATCACCGCATTCAGCTTGGGCGCAAACAGTGAGGTTTCAGAAACCAGCGGCGCTTCGCGGGCAGCCCGCAGATCGTTTAGCAAGGGCAACAGCGCGAGCGGTATGTCTGCACCACCAGCCTCAACCTTCTCTAAGTAGGCCGGCAACTGCACCATGCCCAACATTAGCGTCTCCGCCGCAGGTTCGGTCTGCTTGACCTGCCCATGCGTCAGTGCCAGCGCCAATTGCTCCATCTCATCGGCGAGCATGCAAGCGCCGTATACTTGGGCCATTTCGAGGGCACCTTGCACGCGGTGCAGGTGGTCAATGCATTGCTCAAGGCAGGCTAGCTGACCTTCGGCGTATTCCTCCAGCGCGGCGCGCGCTTCTCGCAAGGTTTGGTCTAGCTCACCGCGGATCCAACGGAGTGCGCTTCTATCCTGTCGCGTTTCTGGCAGCATGCGGGTCGTCCTCTATCAGCCAACCGTGGCGTCATCGTCGGGCAGCTTGAAGCGTGCCACGCTCTGACGGAGTTGCTCGGCCATCTTGGCCAGCGTCTCGATCGACTGTGTCGTCTGCTCAGTTCCCTCGGAGGTCTGGCTGGTAATCTCCTGGACGACGTTCATCGTGTCGTTAATTGCACCAGCCTCCTGCGAGTGCTGTTGCAGACGTCCCGCAATGGTTCCGGTGGCACTGGCGATCTCCTGCGATACTTGCTCGATACGTTGCAAGGCCTCACCGGCGTCCTCTGCCAATTTGGCGCCCCCAACCACCTCCGAGGTGCTGGACTCCATCGAGCTTACTGCCTCATTGGTATCGGCCTGGATGGTCTTCACCAGTGCATCGATCTGTTTCGTCGCATTGGCCGAGCGCTCAGCGAGTCGCTGTACTTCATCAGCTACAACCGCGAAGCCGCGACCGGCTTCGCCTGCCATCGCTGCCTGCATCGCAGCGTTCAAGGCGAGAATGTTCGTCTGGTCAGCAATATCTTCGATCAACTCCACGATGTTACCAATCTCCTGTGAGCTCTCACCGAGCCGCTTGATCCGTTTCGACGTCTCCTGGATCTGATCGCGAATGTTGTCCATACCCGATATCGTCCCGCGCACCGTCGCCCCTCCCGCGGCAGCAAGCTCTACCGACTGCTGTGCGATCACTGCAGACTGGCTCGCGTTATCGGCCATGTCACTCATCGCCTGGGACATCGTACGCACCGTAGTGGAAGCCTTTTCAATTTGGTTTCGCTGATGATCTGAGGCCTCTTCTAGGCGTAATGCCGTACCACGTGTCTCCTGTGCAGAGGCAGAGACCCGTACCGAGGTCTCGTTGATCGTGGTTACTAGGCTGCGCATCTCTTCAACTGCCTGGTTGACCGAGTCGGCTATCGCGCCGGTGATGTCCTCCGTCACAGTTGCTTCAATGGTCAAGTCGCCGTCTGAAAGGTCGACCATCTCGTCTAGAAGACGCCGGATGGCGGCCTGGTTTCTCAGATTGTGCTGATCCGCCTGTTGCGCTCGAGCTCGAGCACTACGCAGCAAGGCAAGGCCAAGCATGAGAAGCAGCAAGGCAGAAAGAACACCCAGCACAGTGACTACGGCAGGGCCGATCGGAATTGGCCCCAGCTTCGCAAAGTAGTCGCCACCATCGTAGGCGCCCGCCAGTTTGGCCGTGGCTACGTCAAGTGCGTCGGATCTTGGAACCACTTCGCCTGTCGTATCGAGCGCCGGTGAAACACGCGGCGACGCCTTGACGATCTTGGCCACGTGTTCGTCGATCAAGCGAAACAGCCTGGACGCCTCAACCAACATGGCCCTTGCCCTTCTGTTGTTGACGCGCTGCACGCCCAGCTTGCCATCACCGGTCAGCATCCCTCTGAGGACTCGACCAAATCGCTCGGTATCTTGAGTAAACTGCTTGATCGCCACGGCCATCTGAGTTCGACCACTGAGCACCCTGCTGACATTGCCCCGCAATCGCTGTGCCAGCATTAGCTGACGAGTGGCAACGTAGACTTGCTGCGTGTTCGCGCCCTCTCTTACCAAAATGGAAACGACGCCCTCTGATTCCTTTTGGAGTCGAGGGATCACGATGTTGATCAGCTCAATGTTTTCTCGGGTCGAGAGGATCGCATCTTGGTTGAGCAATATTTCATCTACATGGGCGCGCAGTGAAGACCAGCGATCTTCGACTGCCTGCATTGGCTCGGCCAGGCGCTCGGGCGACCCTGGCAGACCAGCATCTGGCGCACCGTTTTTCAGTTCATCCATCAACTGGCTAAAACGCTCCCTCGACTCACGCAAGCGTCCAAATGCTGACTGGTCACCGGCGGTTGCCTCGAAGGCATATTTAGCCATCTTCTGACTGAGTAGCTGTTGCTCAGCAACCCGAATGCGATACTGTTCACCGTGTTGGCCGACTTGCGACACATAGGCATAGGCGGCTATCGCTGCGATGATGGTGACGAGCACCAATCCTGTTAACAGCGGAATCGTGCGATTCGCCTCGGTGTTCTTTTTCACCGTCCTCTTCATAGCTAATTTCCTGCGAATATTGGCTCGGCCTGAGTGGCCTCTTACCTAACAGTGACTGTCAGCCACAGCGCTGCTCGACCTGTTGGACTTGCCATCACTGAGCTCCCCCTAAACCGCAGCCAAGCGAAATTCGGCATCGGCTGCCAATGCATGCATGCTGAGCACTGGCCAAACGTCGTCGTCGAGGCCGAATGCCTCGTAGACATAGGCCCCCAACTTGCCCTTGAAACGCGCATCAGCAAGCCGCTCCTTTTTGTTGAAGTGGCGCATACCTTGAACCGAAGGCACCAGCAGGCCTACCACTAGTCCGCGTAGCCGCAATACCAGAATGCGGCACCCTTTAGAGGGCACTATTGCCTTGCCGCCCAAAAAAACCTGAAGATCAGCAATGGGTAGCAAGCTGCTGCGCACGTTGGCTAGGCCAAGCACCCAAGGCATGGAGCCGGGCACACGCGTGATCCGATCTGGGTAGCACAGCATCTCGCTAATCTCATCCATGGCGGCAACCACCCTTACTCCGGCCACGCTGAAAACCAAGCCATCCCACACATCGGTTACTGGCGCAGACTCAGGTAGCCGCTCTGCTGCATGCAGGCTACGCCTTTCGATCTCTGCCAATAAGCCGAGCGCTTCGGCTACCGGCATATCGTTTTCCGCGAGTCGCAATATGCTGCTCAATTAAGCACCTCATTGAGCTTTTGTAATAAATCAGGCCCATCGACTGGCTTGACCAGATAACCCTTAGCCCCTTGCCGCAAGCCCCATTCCCGATCCGTTTCCTGGTCTTTGGTGGTGACCATTAGCACTGGAATATGCTGAGTTATTGGGTCGCGGCTGAGCTTGCGTGTCGCCTGAAAGCCGTTAATACCAGGCATTACGACGTCCATCAGGATCGCATCCGGGGTCTTGGCTTTCGCCGCAGCGATGCCAGCCTCACCATCAGAAGCAGTCAATGCCTCGTGTCCGGCCTTTTGAAGTATCTTCGCCAGCACATGAAGCTCGGTGGGTGAATCGTCGACGATCAGTATTTTGGCCATGAGTTTCCGTTGTTCTAATCAATCCAAATTGTGAGCAGAATCAAGCCGCCTTAGCGGCATGCTTCCTGATCGCACCGAGTAACTCATCACGAGTAAAGGGTTTGGTAAGGTATTGCTCCGACCCGACGATGCGCCCACGGGCTCTGTCAAACAAACCGTCTTTACTGGACAACATGATTACCGGTATGTCGCGATAAATTTCGTTATGCTTTATCAAGGCGCACGTTTGGTAGCCATCGAGACGCGGCATCATGATGTCGACGAAAATCAAGTCGGGATGATTGTCGGCGATGATCGAGAGCGCCTCAAAACCATCTGTAGCCGTCAAAACCTCACATCCGGCCTTGTTCAGCAAGGTCTCCGCAGTGCGACGAATCGTTTTACTATCGTCGATCACCATGACCTTTAAGCCACCTATGTCCGCTGCGTCGTCGCTACTCACACACTATCCCCTGTATAACACTGAAAGCCCATCGATCACTGCCGTGGCCCGACGGTGGTCTCGCCCCATAATCTTTTAGCTGCACGTCGCCCAGGTCATGCTGGACCTTCTCGCCCCGCCACCCCAGTTCCCGAGGATCGAACTGGGCCGCGGTGACTGGCCGCACGGCGCCGCCCGATCGGTCTCCGCTCGAAGACGCTGCGCCTCCCCAGGCTGTATCGGTCGGTGCGGCTTCGACCTTAATTCCTTCTCTACCTAGCAATCGTAGGAATGAGACATTGTCGGCGGTAGCGTCTGAGATGGCCACGCAGCGCGGCCGCTAAAAAAACCTCGGGATGAGCGGCAGGGACCAGGGCTCCAGGTCTGTGGGTTGGCGAGCGACTCCGCTCAAAACACCCTCCGCCAGCCAAACCGAGCCAGTTTTCGACAAAACCCGGTCCGATTTAGAGGACCAAACCGCGGAGTTACGAGAGAAAATAGCAAGCACCTATAGGGTCTGCAACAATACCCAGGCGTCGACGGCACGCCGCTCGGCCAAGTCACAGAATTGTGAAGCACCGACCACTTTCGGAGTATTTCGGCGGATGGCATTCTCGCTCGGCGTGGTAATGGACCCGATTGCACAGATAACAATCGGCAAGGACAGTACCTTCGCAATGCTACTCGAGGCCCAGCGCCGCAAGTGCCCACTGTGGTACATGGAGCAGGGCGATCTCACCTTGCGCGATGGACGCTGCTTAGCCCACATGCGGGCACTCGAGGTGCAAGACGATCCGCACAACTGGTACTCTCTGAAGGAATCCAGCGTCCAACCACTGGACGGGCTAGAGACGATCCTGATGCGTAAGGACCCTCCATTCGATATGGAGTATGTCCATACGACCTACCTACTCGAGCAGGCGGCTGCCCGCGGCAGCCTGGTGGTCAATCGGCCTGGCTCTCTGCGCGATGCGAACGAAAAACTGTTCACTGCCTGGTTTCCCGATGTGTGTCCTCCCACATTGGTAAGTCGCTGCCACGCCGAATTCGTCGACTTCATCGACGATCAGCAGGATGTCATTATGAAGCCGCTCGACGGCATGGGCGGAGCCTCGATATTCCGCGTGCGCTCGGGCGACCCAAATCGCAATGTCATTATCGAGACGATGACCGCGCACCAGGCCCGCTATACGATGGCCCAGCGGTTCATCCCCGAGATCCGGGAGGGTGACAAGCGTATCCTGGTGATCGATGGCGATCCCATCCCGTACGCCCTGGCCCGTATCCCCAGCGCCGGAGAGAACCGCGGTAATTTGGCCTCTGGTGGTAACGGAGTCGGAGTCGCACTCAGCGCCAAGGATCACGAGATCGTCAAGACAGTGGCGCCACGATTGCGAGAAGAAGGGATTCTGTTTGCGGGCCTGGACGTGATCGGCGACTTTCTGACTGAAGTCAATGTGACCAGCCCGACATGTATCCGCGAGCTAGATCAGCTATACGACTTGAATATCAGCGCAATGCTGCTGGACTGCATCGAGCGCAAGCTTGCGGCTCAACGCTAACTCGACTGCCGCGTCTTGGTCGCCACGTTCAGGCCAGGCCCTGGCAGTGGTAAGCTGTAACCCAAGTAGTAGACCAGCGGACCGATCCAAGCCACCGTGCTCATCACTGGCCGACTCGAAACAAAACGCAACAATGACGCCTTGGGTCTGGCCCTCGTCCTAGCGCTCGCGGTGCATGCCTTTATCCTATTGGCAATCAGCTTCGACATCGCGCGCGACCAGCCACCAGCTCCCGAGCGCACACTTGATATCACCCTGGTCCAACCCAAATCCATCCCGGAGCAGGTAGAGACCCCAGATTTTTTGGCCCAGCGGAGCACACAAGGGGGCGGTGAGGAAACCCGAAGGGAACGCCGCACCAGCCCGCTCGGCAACCCTGAGGCAAGTCCAGCCCCGCAACCAGCCCTGGAGTTGCAACGATCCGGGGGTGCAGAAACGGCACCGGTCGTGCGGCGCGAGTTCATTACGGCGGCAAAGTCACAACGCACTGAATCCGTACCACCGCCAAAACCTACAGTGGAGGAAAAACCGCGCACCCGGCTGAATCAGCTATTGGCCAGCACCCAGCAAGAAATAGACCGCTTGACCGCTGAATTGGACCGGCGGTCGCAGTCCGCAGCACGCCAGCAGCGTCGTAAGGCGGTCAATGCCAGCACGCAAGAGTACCTATATGCGGCCTACCTCGAGGCCTGGCGCAGTAAGGTCGAACGGATCGGCAACCTTAATTACCCCGACGAGGCCAAGCGGCGCAAGCTGTATGGCAATCTGCTAATGCACGTAGCCGTGCGCGCTGACGGCAGTCTAGAGCGTATTGAGATCCGGCGTTCTTCGGGACACAAGCTGCTCGACGATGCTGCGGTCCGAATCGTGCGTATGGCGGCACCCTTCGCCCCCTTCCCACCTGAGATTCGTAAGCAAGTGGATGTCCTGGATATCACCCGAACCTGGCAGTTCCTAGACGGCAACACCCTGTTCTCTTCGCGCTGAGCCCCCTTGCCGGACCTTTCGCCGAGCATGATACTGTTCAGGTATGGAGCAGCTATCCTCGTTGAAGAACCAGCTACTGATCGCGATGCCGGCCCTGCATGATCCGAATTTCGCGCGCACAGTCACCTACATTTGCGAACATGGCGAGCATGGCGCAATGGGCATCGTTCTCAATCGGCCAACCGAGTTGAAACTCGATGATTTGCTGTTGCACATGGAGATCGAGTGCGGTCTAACCGACACCGGCGAGCAAATTGTCTACCTGGGGGGACCTGTCGAAGAAGAACGCGGATTCGTGCTGCATACGTCGTCCCAGCCATGGGACTCGACGCTGTCGATCAACGAAGACATCAGTATCACCACATCCCGCGACATTCTCGAGGCCATGGCCAGCGGCGGTGGCCCAAGCCGCACCCTGGTCGCCCTGGGCTACGCCGGCTGGGGTGCCGGCCAACTCGAGCGCGAGCTGCAACAGAACGCCTGGCTCAGTGGCCCGGCCGATCAGTCAATCCTTTTCGAGCTGCCCGCCGAGCAACGCTGGGAGGCAGCGGCTCGCTTGCTCGGCGTAGATGTCAACCTACTGAGTAGCGATGCCGGACACGCCTGAGGGCGTGCTGCTGGGCTTCGACTATGGCACCGCCAAGATCGGCGTTGCCGTGGGGCAGCAGCTGACGGGCACTGCCACCCCACTCGAAACCCTCGGCATGGTCAAGCGCAGACCCGACTGGCAGCGCATCGCCGGGTTACTCGAGGAGTGGTGCCCAGATGCCTTGGTGGTTGGGCATCCGTTGGAAATGACCGGGTGCGAGGCCAGCAATGCCGAGGGCGCCAAGCGCTTTGCGCGGCAGCTGCATGGACGCTTCAAATTGCCGGTCCACCTCGCCGATGAGCGGCTGACCAGTCGCGAGGCATGGCTGCGATTGGGCAACGCAGCCGGCAAGCAGCCGTCGCGGGTCGATGCCTTCGCCGCCAAATTGATATTGGAAACCTGGCTCAATGACTGAAAACACGCTCTTCATGAAACATGCCGCCATTCTCGATCTGATCGGGGGCATGGCCACACTACTGCGCGACCGACTGCGCAACCATGAGCTGGGCGATCCCGGGATGATCGGCATCCATACCGGTGGCATCTGGGTCGCCGAGGAGCTCGGCAAGCTACTCGACTTGGATCTGCCCAGCGGGCAGCTCGATATCAGCTTTTATCGCGACGATTTTACCCAAATCGGGGTCAATCCCCAGGTCCGGCCATCCAAGATCGACTTCGACGTCGACGGCCGGAACATCATCTTGGTCGACGATGTATTGCATACCGGGCGTACCATTCGCGCGGCGATGAACGAAATCTTCGACTACGGCCGCCCAGCCACCATCACTCTAGTCACCCTGATCGAGCGCAGCGGGCGTGAACTGCCGATCCAGCCCGACATTATCGGCCTGAGTCCACCGCTCGGCCTGGATGACCGGATCAAGTTGAACGGCCCCGACCCGCTGAGCTTGGAGATTCTTCACGGCACCCGGGCGAGCCACTAGGTCGCGCGCTACAATAGGGCCGCCATGCCAAGCCCGCGATCGTCCACGCTGCAACTCAACGAAAACGGCCGTCTCCGGCATTTTCTCACCATTGAAGGCTTGCGCCGCGAACTACTGCTGCAGATTCTCGACACTGCCGAATCTTTCGCGTCGCTGCCCGGCCGGCCAGTAAAGAAGGTCCCTTTGTTGCGTGGCCGCATCATCACCAATCTGTTTTTCGAAAACAGCACCCGTACGCGTACCACATTCGAGCTAGCCGAAAAGCTGCTGTCTGCAGACGTAATCAATTTCAATATCGACGTCTCGGCCACTGCCAAGGGCGAAACACTGCTCGATACCCTGCGCAACATAGAGGCCATGCACTCGGATATGTTCGTGGTGCGCCATGGTCAGTCAGGTGCCGCACATTTCATCGCCGAGCACGCCACGCAACGGGTCAGCGTAATCAATGCCGGCGATGGCCGGCACGCCCACCCCACTCAGGCGATGCTGGACATGTTCACGATTCGCAAACACAAGGGTGATTTCACGCCGCTGCGGATTGCGATCGTCGGCGATGTGCTCCATTCACGGGTTGCACGCTCGCAGATCCTGGCACTGAACACGCTGGGCGTCAGCGAGGTGCGGATCGTCGGCCCGCGCACGCTGCTACCAACCGAAGCTCGCTCGCTTGGCGTTCACGTTTTCAACGAGCTGGCCGAGGGTGTGAAAGATGTTGATGTGGTCATCATGTTACGCCTGCAAAACGAGCGCATGAACGGCGCCTTGCTACCCAACGAGCACGAGTATTTTCAGTTGTATGGCCTGACTGACGAACGCCTAGAAAATGCCAAGCCCGATGCAATCGTGCTGCACCCGGGTCCGATCAATCGTGGCATCGAGATGGACTCGGCAGTGGCCGACGGACCACGCTCTGTAATCCTTCAGCAGGTCAGCTACGGCATCGCCGTGCGCATGGCCGTGATGTCGATGGCCATGCAATCCCAGGCCGACCTGGAGGGTGAGGCGTGAGCACAAGCATCGTCGGCGGTAGGCTGATCGATCCGGCGCACCACATTGATGACCATCTGGATATTCACATAGACGGTGAAGTCGTAATCGCCGTCGGCGACGCACCGGCGGAGTTCACACCGGACGAAACCATCGATGCGCACGGCCTCGTGGTCTGCCCAGGTTTGATTGACCTTGCGGCAAGCCTGCGTGAGCCAGGTTACGAGCACAAAGCGACCCTGGCGACCGAGACTGCAGCCGCAGCCGCCGGTGGCATTACGACTGTCTTGTGCACACCAAATACCAACCCCGTGATCGACAATGCAGCCGTGGTCGAACTCATCCATCGCATGTCTCACAAGCTGGGCAAGACTCGCGTGCTAGCGACTGGCGCACTGACTCGGGGACTCAAGGGTGAGCGGCTCTCAGAAATGGCCGCCCTGCAGCAGGCGGGATGTGTGGCAGTGAGCAATGCAACCCAGCCGCTGGCGTCGACCCTGGTGGAGCGACGCGCCCTGGAATACGCTACCACCTTCGGGCTCACGGTGTTTCTGCACCCGGAAGACCATGACCTGCGCGCCGATGGTTGCGCCCACGAAGGCATCGTTTCCACGCGGCTGGGCTTACCTGCGATCCCCGAGGCGGCCGAGAGCGTCGCGGTGGCACGCGACCTGGCCTTGGCCGAGCACACCTGTGCCAAGGTCCATTTCCGCAGCCTCTCGACACAGACCGCGACCCGCATGCTCCGCGAGGCGCAGGCAAACGGGCTGACAGTAACGGCCGATGTCGCCGCGCATCAGTTACATCTGACGGAGATGGACGTCGACGGTTTCGATTCCGGATGCCATGTTTCACCCCCGTTTCGTACGCTCGCCGATCGCGATGCCCTGCGCCGCGCAGTGGCCGACGGCACCATCAGCGCGATCTGTTCCGATCATCAACCGCATGAGCCGGATGCCAAGCAGCGGCCCTTCCCCGAGACAGACCCGGGTATTTCAGGGCTCGAGAGCCTGCTAGGTCTCACACTACGGCTGGTCGAAGAGGGCTGTCTCGACCTACCAACCGCCTTGGCTCGCGTGACTTGCGGACCCGCAGATATCGTCGGTCTGCCCTATGGTCGACTCAGCGTTGGCTCGCCGGCAGATGTCTGCGTGTTCGCACCGGATCAACACTGGACACTGCACTCAGGGAAGATGTGCAGCGAAGGCCGCAACACGCCGTTCGAAGGCTGGGATTTTCCCGGTCCGATTCGCCACACGCTGCTCAACGGCCGGGTCGTCTTTCGCGGCCCGCAGGACACCTAATGGATCGCTCACACCGTGCCACCATCCTGCTCGAAGAGGCTGAGATCATCGCCCACGAGCGCTTCGCCGCAGACCAGTTCGTGCTACGGCTTACAGCACCGGCCTGCGCCAAGCGCGCCAGCCCGGGCCAGTTCGCCCACCTCATGGTCGACTCGCTGTGCCCATTGCGTCGGCCCATTTCCATCATGCGCGCCGCGCCGGATGCGGGTTGGGTAGATTTTCTCTACAAGATCGTCGGCGAGGGAACTCGCCTGCTCGCACGGCGTAGGGTTGGCGAACGGGTCGACTTGCTCGGCCCGATCGGGGTGGCTTTCGAGTTCCAGGCAAAACGTGCCCTGCTTATCGGTGGCGGGGTCGGAATGCCACCGATGATCTTTGCCGCCGACGCCCTGAGGTCTGGTGAAATACAGCCCTTCGTGGTGTTGGGTTCAGAGGTGCCGTTTCCATTTGATCCGCAACCTTCGCAGTTTCTGTTGCCCGGCCTGCCCGAGGGCGTCATCGCCACGATGCCGCTGCTCGAAGACTGGGGCATACCCTGCCGACTGGCCAGCTTGCAGGGATACGCGGGGTGTCATCAAGGGTATGTAACCGACCTGGCGCGTCACTGGCTCGAGGCGTTGAGCGCTGCAGAACGCACCGAGGTCGGGATCTATGCCTGTGGCCCCCACCCGATGTTGCAAGCCGTGGTCCGACTAGCCCGTGCCTTCGATCTACCCTGTCAGGTCTCGCTCGAGGAGTTCATGGCCTGCGCAGTCGGTGGCTGTGCCGGGTGCGTGGTCGAGGTGCACACGGCAGACGGGCCGACCATGCAACGGGTCTGCGTCGACGGGCCCGTATTCGACGGCTATCAAGTTTTTTGAGATCGGCTGATCTGGGATAGGTGGCGCGCCAGTGGGCACCGACTATTCGCTCAGCCCAACCTTGCCATCGTCGCGGTGCAATGCATTGGGGCTGGTATCACCGAGCTTGATCATCAGGCGCACTTCGTTCGAGGAATCTGCATGGTGCAGGGCATCATCGCGGGTGATCTCACCACGCATGTACGCATCGTACAGCGCTTGGTCGAAGGTGATCATGCCTTGTTCCGTGGAGCGCTTCATGAGTTCCTTCAGCTTGTGCACCTCACCCCGCAAAATCAGATCCGATACCAAGGGGGTGTTCAGCAATATCTCCATGATCGCCCGACGGCCGTCGCCATCGGGTCGACGCACCAATTGCTGGGCGACGATACCGCGCAGGTTCAGGGATAGATCCATCAGGACCTGGTCGTGTTGGTCCTCCGGAAAGAAATGCAGGATGCGATCGAGCGCTTGATTGGCATTATTTGCATGCAAGGTGGTCAGCACCAAGTGCCCCGTCTCTGCGAAGGAAATCGCATGTTCCATCGCCTCGCGGGTACGGACCTCCCCAATCAGAATTACATCCGGCGCCTGTCGCAAGGTATTGCGCAACGCGACTTCGTATGACTCGGTATCTATCCCAACCTCACGTTGGGTCACGATACAACCGGCATGGCTATGCAAGAACTCGATCGGGTCCTCGATACTGATGATGTGCCCGGTGCTGTTCTGATTGCGGTAACCGACCATGGCCGCCAACGAGGTGGACTTGCCGGTACCCGTGGCACCGACGAAAAACACGATCCCCCGATTGCTCATTGCCAGCTCACGCAAAGAATATGGCAGGCCCAGTTCCTCGAAGGCCGGTATATGCGTCTCGATTCGACGCAAGACCATGCCCACCGCATCGCGCTGCACGAAGGCGCTAACCCTGAAACGTCCTATGTTCTTGGCCGTGAACGCGAAATTGCATTCCTTCGTATGCAGAAACTCGTCGCGCTGCTCGGGGCTCATCAGAGACAGTGTCAACTCGCGCGTCTGCGCCGCATCGAGACGTGTCTTCGACACGGCTGAGATGCGACCATGCACCTTGACGCTAGGGGGGATGTCGGCGGTCACAAACAAGTCCGAGGCCTTTTTCTTGACCATCAATTCCAAGATGTCATTGAATTCCATCGGCACCCCTCCCGACCCGGCACGGCGGCCGTTGCTCCATGCTACTCCAGCATCGGCCTAGTGCTAACAACCGACGCACCCTAGGCGAACAGGTCTTTGTTGACCGCTCGCGCGACGGCGTCCTGTTTCGTAATGAGACCTTTGCGCAGCATGTCTTGCATACCTTGATCCAGAGTCTGCATACCGAACGCCTGGCCCGTCTGGATCGCGGAGTACATCTGCGCCACCTTGTCTTCGCGAATCAGGTTACGGATCGCCGGCGTGCCCACCATGATTTCGTGGCACGCGACGCGGCCGCCACCGACCCGTTTCAACAGGGTCTGGGAAATGACCGCTCGCAGGGACTCCGAGAGCATCGATCGGACCATCGCCTTCTCGCCAGCCGGGAACACATCGACGATACGGTCGACCGTCTTGGCTGCAGAGCTGGTGTGCAGGGTACCGAATACCAAGTGACCGGTCTCGGCCGCCGTCATCGCCAACCGGATAGTCTCGAGATCGCGCAGCTCGCCGACCAGGATGATGTCCGGATCCTCACGCAAAGCCGATCGCAGGGCCTCGGCAAAACCCAGCGTATCGCGGTGTACCTCGCGCTGGTTGATCAGACATTTCTTGCTCTGGTGGACGAATTCGATGGGATCCTCAATGGTCAAGATATGGCCATATTCGGTATCGTTTTTGTAATCCATCATCGCGGCAAGCGTGGTCGACTTACCAGATCCGGTAGGTCCGGTCACCAGCACCATGCCGCGCGGGTTTTCGCAGATGTCCCGGAACACCGAGGGGCAGCTCAACTCCTCTAAGCTCTGTATCTTGGAAGGAATGGTACGAAATACCGCCGCGGCACCACGATCTTGGTTGAATCCATTGACACGGAAGCGCGCCAGCCCGGGAATCTCGAACGAAAAATCGACCTCGAAAAACTCTTCGTAGTCCTTGCGTTGCTTATCGTTCATGATGTCGTAAACCAACTCATGAACCGTCTTGTGATCGAGCACCGGTACATTGATGCGCCGTATGTCGCCATCCACTCGGATCATCGGCGGTAGCCCCGCTGACAGGTGCAAGTCCGAGGCGTTGTGCTTGACGCTAAAAGCGAGCAACTCAGCGATATCCATTTAAAATTCCCGCAGCAACCGTGATTAATTTGGCCGAACGACCATTACTTAACTAGCGACAGCCCTGCCGACGAGTTGAGGCGGCCAGGCCCCGATAGTGCAAAGTGGACCGTCGCGAGGTCATGATATCCCTTCGATGAACGAGATTCCTGAGAGATTGGCGAGGGTTCGCCAGAGGATTGCGGCCGCCGCCGCGGCCAATGGGCGCGAGCCCGATGAGGTCACGCTGCTGGCGGTCAGTAAGACCAAACCGGTCGCTGAGCTGTCGGCCGCGCACCGTGCCGGCCAACGTTTATTCGGCGAAAACTATCTGCAAGACGCCTTGCCAAAAATGCGCGCCTTGGCCGACCTGGATATCGAATGGCATTTCATCGGCCGTATCCAGAGCAACAAGACCGCCGACATCAGCCGTCACTTCACTTGGGTACACGGGCTTGACCGACTCAAACACGCCCAACGCCTGAGCACACAGCGAGCGGCCACTCAGCCACCTCTACAAATCTGCCTACAGGTCAATCTCAGCGGTCAAGCCAGCAAAGGAGGGATCACCCCAGAGGCCTTGCCCGGATTGGCAACCGAGGTAAGCATGCTACCCGGCCTCAGACTGCGTGGTCTGATGACCCTCCCCAACCCGGACAGCTCGCGCCAGACCCAGCGCAGCATGTTTGCCCGGCTGCGCGGCTTGCTGCACGAGCTGCAAGACACGGGCCTTGCGATGGACACCTTGTCGATGGGGATGAGCGCCGATCTGGAAGACGCGGTCGCCGAAGGGGCCACAATCGTGCGTATCGGAAGCGATATATTCGGTCCGCGAACATGATCTGGGGAGCAGCACAAAGGCATCACCTCGGCGGGCCCATCCGGTAGACTCCGAGCACAGCTCGACCCACAGGAAACAACCACAGGTTCAAGGCAAGCATGACCACACAGATCGTGTTTATCGGCGCCGGCAATATGGCGAGCGCCCTAATTGGCGGCCTGATAGCCGACGGCGTGGCCCCCGAACGCATTACTGCTACCGACCCGTCCAGCAGTCAGCGCGAGGCCCTACAGGCTGCGACCGGCGTGCGTACCCAGGAGGACAATGCCACCGCGGTGGCACAGGCCGACATCCTTGTCTTGGCCGTCAAGCCACAGGTACTGCGCGTGGTTGCGTCGCAACTCGCGGATCCGATCCGCGTGCAGCAACCACTGGTCATATCGATCGCCGCCGGGGTGCGTAGTGATAGCCTGCGCGAGTGGTTGGGTGACCAGGTAGCGATCGTTCGCACCATGCCAAACACCCCCGCTCTGGTGCAATCCGGCGCCACGGTCCTCTATGCAACGCCGCAGGTATCCGAGGCACAGCGCGAACAAGCCGAGTCACTGATGCGCGCGGTCGGGCTGACCCAGTGGGTGAACGAGGAAACCCTGATGGACTCGGTCACCGCGCTGTCCGGTAGTGGCCCCGCCTACCTATTCCTGGTAATGGAGGCATTGGAGGCCGCGGGCCGAGAGCTCGGCCTTCCTGCCGAGACGGCCCACCTGTTGACGCTGCAGACCGCCTTTGGAGCAGCCCGGATGGCGCTGGAAAGCACCGAGCCGCCCGAAGTCCTGCGCGCCCAGGTCACATCGCCGGGCGGCACGACGGAAAAAGCGATCGGGACGCTCGAAGACGGCGGCATCCATGCCCTGTTCCGTCAAGCGCTCACCGCAGCCCGTGACCGATCAATCGAACTTTCTGCGGATTTGGGGGCACGATAATGGGTGGTGGATACCTAACTGAACCGGCGGTTTTCTTGGTCCAAGTACTGTTTGGGCTGTATGCGACCCTGGTGGTACTGAGGTTCTTGCTCCAACTGACGCGGGCCGATTTCTATAACCCGGTTTCCCAATTCATTGTCAAGGCGACCCGGCCAGTGCTCAATCCGCTGCGGCGTGTCATCCCAGGGGTATCAGGAATGGACATCGCTTCCCTGGTACTCGCCTGGCTGATCATCACGCTCGAGCAACTTGCCGTTCTCGGGATTGCCGGTACGGGGTTTCAACCGGCCGCTGCAGCGCTTCTCGCGATACCCGGGTTGATCTCACTGATCATCAATATCTTTTTGTTCGCCATCTTGATCCAGGTCATCGTGAGCTGGATAAATCCGGGCTCCGATAACCCAGTGATGGGCTTGATTCGCAGCTTGACCGAGCCCCTGCTCGCCCCAGTGCGCCGCCGGCTACCCGACATGGGGGGGCTGGACCTCTCGCCGATGGTGGTAATGATCTGCCTGGTCGTGTTGGAGATGCTGCTGGTGCCACCGATCAAAGATGCCATCGCGCAACTGATTTAGCGACGGTATCCTTGGTTAACGGCACAGCGCGAGGCACTGGGTGTCGCGAGAGCGACTCAAATAGACCATGCGTCGAACAGCAATGCTGCACCAAACAGTATGATGAGGCTGCCGGCGATTACCCTGACTGGCCCGATCCTGATCCAACGATTGAGCTGGGCGGCTGCAACGCCCATCAAAAGAAGGTTGGGCAGGGTTCCTAGGCCGAATGCCAGCATAAGGGCGGCACCTTCCAGGGCACTGCCAGATGCCAGCGTCCACACCAGTGCACTGTACACCAGGCCGCAAGGTAGCCATCCCCACACGAGACCAAGCGCAAATCCCTGACCTGTGGAGCGCACAGGTATCAGGCCCCTTCCCATTGGTTCTATTCGGCGCCAGAGCAACTCACCGAGTTGCTCCACGTGCACCAACAGATTCGACCAGCCGGCCAGATACAGGCCCATCAAGACAAGGAACAGGCCAGCCAAACTAAGTAATGCACGCTGCGCCAGCTGCACCGGAAGGAGTCCCGAGAAGAAGAAACCCAGTGCACCCATTAGGGCCCCGGCCAGGGTGTAGCTAGCGATCCGTCCGCCGTTGTAGGCCAAAAGGATCGGCCAGCGCCGCCGAGTATCGGGGAGCCCAACCGCCAACGCGCCGACGATACCACCGCACATCCCAACGCAATGCGCCCCGCCGAGTAGTCCGACTATGAAGGCGCTCAGAAACCCTATGTCAGACATCGTCATCGCGTTTGGACAAGCGCGTATAACGACCAGCCAACCAAACCAACAGCAACACTGGCAAGCCCATCAGCGCAGTGAGCATAAAGAAGCGCTCGTAACCAATGCCATCGACGATTGCCCCGGAAAAGCCACCCAACAACTTCGGCAGCAGCAGCATGACCGAACTGAACAGGGCGTACTGGGTGGCGGAGTACTGCACGTTGGTCAGTGCCGACAGATAGGCCACGAATGCCGCTGCCGCGAGCCCGCCCGACAGATTGTCGAGCATCACTACGGCGATCAGGAACGGCACCGATGCCCCCTGTTGCGCCAACATCGCGAACAACAGGTTCGTCGCGGCCGCAAGCAATGCACCTGCGAACAAGATCCGCATCACGCCCAATCGATTGACCAGTACGCCACCGATCACCGCCCCCAACAGGGTCATCGCAACACCGAACACCTTGGTGACATTGGCCACTTCGGTCTTAGAAAAACCCATGTCTACATAGAACACATTGGCGATTACACCGAGCACAATGTCTGAAATGCGGTAGCTGGCGATCAATGCCAGGACCAACAGCGCCAACCAACCATAGCGGCCGAAAAAATCCAGGAATGGATTGAGTACGGCCGACCAGATCCAACGCGCCGCTGGCAGCAGCCATAAGGGCAGCCCGCCAGAAAATCTTGGCCCGTGCACCGTTGCCATCGCCTGCCCTATGGCGGGCTGTGGCTCCTTGATTAGCAGCGTAGTCACGATCCCGATCGACATCAGTCCAGCCATGACGAGGTAAGCGAACTGCCAGGGTGCATGTTGGTAGGACGTCTCGTCGGGGTCGACCCAGGCCGCCAGCCAGAGGACTCCGGCGCCAGCGACGATCATCGCCAGGCGGTAGCCGATCATATAGGTTGCCGCCATCGCAGCCTGCAGGCGCGAGCCACCGCTATCGATACGGAATGCATCGATCACGATGTCCTGGGTGGCCGACGCGAAGGCCACAAACAACGCAAGCCACACCAGTAGGGTCAGATCTTGCTGCGGGTCAATCAATCCCATACCCACCAAACCACCGGCAAGCGCCAACTGCGCCATGAGCAACCAGCCTCGGCGGCGTCCCAGCACTTGGGACAACAGAGGAATCCGCAGGCTATCGATCAATGGCGCCCAAACCCATTTGAACCCGTAGACCAGGGCAACCCAACTGACGAATCCGATCGTCGAGCGCTCTATGCCCGCCTCACGCAGCCAGAAGGATAGGGTCCCAAATACGAGCAACAGCGGGAGACCGGAGGAAAACCCCAGAAACAGCAACACCAAGGGCCGCGGCTGCAAATAGACCTGAAACGCTTCCCGCCAGCCGGCGCCGGACTCAGCGTTCAAGAGCGTAATCCATGATCAGCGGTGCATGATCAGAGAACCGTCGGTCACGATAGATCCTTGCTGCGATGATCCGATCCCGTAGGCCGGAAGAAACCACTTGGTAGTCGATGCGCCAACCCACATTGTTCGCCCAGGCTTGGCCACGATTCGACCACCAGGTGTACTCGTCGTCGCGCTGGTTAACGACCCTAAAACCGTCGACCCAACCCATGGGCCCGAACAGTTGGTCTAGCCAGGCACGCTCCTCAGGCAGAAAGCCCGAGTTCTTTTGATTGCCCCGCCAATTCTTGATATCCGCTTTGGTGTGCGCGATGTTCCAATCACCACAAATGATGTAGTCACGGCCATCCGACCTGAGCCGCGCGAAGAAAGTCGTAAGGCGTCCCATCAACTCGAACTTGATACATTGTCGCTGTTCGCTGGACGAGCCCGAAGGAAGGTACAGTGAAACCACGCTGAGGCTACCAAAACGCGCCTCTATCCAGCAGCCCTCAATATCGATATCTGGCCAACCCCAGCCCTGGATCACCGCATCCGGTTCACTGCGTGTATACAGGGCAACACCGCTGTACCCTGGCCGCTCCGCGGGATAGTAGAAACAATGAAAACTAGGTGGCCAGTAGAGCCTGTCGGTCAACTGGTCGAGCCGTGCCTTGATCTCCTGCAGACAAACCACGTCGGCCCGTTGCCGGCGCAACCATGCATAGAAACCTTTGCGCCCCGCAGCCCGGATACCGTTTACATTGAGACTGATCACGCGCATCGCGTGCATTATATTGAAAGCAGGCACTGGGCGCCCTTGTATGTCGGTGTCCCGTTTCGCACAATGCGGACCCTCATCAGCAGGGGTACAGCATGCAAGACTACCAGCATGATTTTCTTGATTTCGCCCTGGACCTCGGCGTCCTACGCTTCGGCCAGTTCACGCTGAGGTCAGGACGCGTCAGCCCCTATTTCTTCAATGCCGGACTGTTTAACAGCGGCGCCGCACTGGCCCGGCTCGGTCGCTTCTACGCCCGCACCATCGTCGATGCCAAGCTGGAGTTCGACGTACTATTCGGCCCCGCGTACAAAGGAATACCGCTCGCCGCCGTCACCGCAGCCGCGCTCCACGAACAACATGGGATAGACGTCCCGTACGCCTTCAATCGCAAGGAGGCGAAAGCGCATGGCGAGGGTGGCCGGGTGGTTGGTTCTGCACTCGAGGGCAAGGTGTTGATCATCGATGACGTGATCACTGCCGGCACCGCGATAAAGGAGTCCATGCAGCTCATTAGCAGCGAGGGAGCCCGCGCCGCGGGTGTGGTGATCGCGCTCGACCGCCAGGAGCGCGGAGCCGATGATCGTTCGGCCATTCAAGAGATCGAAACCGAGTACGACGTCCCGGTCGTTGCGATCGCCCGCCTGGAGAATCTGGTTGAATTCATCGGTCAGGACAGCGCGCGCGCTGGTCACCTGGATGCCATCCGGGCATACCGGAGCGAGTATGGCATCTAGAGTCTGGTCACGCTTTAGGCTGGTGGGCGCACAACTCGGATCCGGATCTGACCGTCAACCCAGAATCAGTTTCAGGCCAACCATCAGGGTAACGGTCTCGAAAACCCGCTTGATCCATCGATTGCCCTTGAGAATCGCCAGATGTGCGCCGAAAAAACCGCCTAGTAGTGAGCCCAACAACAACGCCGGCAGCCAGTCCCACCTCACCTCACCCAGGATTCCCAGGGCCAACGCACCGCTGCCGTTCCAGACAATACCGACCAAGACTAACGTGTAGGCCACCGCTTGCCGATAGTCAGCGCCAAACCAGCGCACTAACCACAGGGTGACGAACAGCCCGGTGCCCGAGGTCAGCGAGCCGTTCAACACACCGATGGCGAACAGGCCCAGGCCACCCCCCAACAGCCCAAGACCCGTGCGATTGCGCGCCTGTTCGACCAACCCCATCTGGCCCTTGGCGATCGAGTAGATGCCTAGACCCAGGGTCAGCAGGCCCAGTGCGATCTCTGCATACCGACCGGGCACTTGCAGGATTACGCTGGCCCCCAGCAGCACCCCAGGCACCCCGCTAGCCAGGATGAAAAGCGCAAAACGACGCTGTAATCCGCCCTCACGCAGATGTCTGATGGTGGCACCAACACCCAGTGCGACCGACGCAATCTTGTGCGTGGCCAGCGCCACGGCAAACGGCAGACCTAGAAATATCAACGCAGGCAGCTGCAGCAGACCAGCGCCACCGCCGGCAAACGCGGAAAACACATTGGCCAGTAAGGAAACCAAAAAAAGTATGAAGTGTTCCACGGATTTGCCGCTACCAAGAGACGGTGAGTCATTATAATTATTTGGTTAATAGCTACCGTCCGAAGTGGAATCATGACAACAGTTGTCCGCGTTGCCTTCGCCATTCAGTTCGCATGCCTAATCTGCGTATCGGCTGCGCAGGCTGGCGGCATCAAGAAATGGGTGGATGAAGACGGCGTTGTGCACTATGGCACTAGCGTCCCTCCCCAATACAAAAACATCGAACACAGCGAGCTCAACCGACGCGGCATCGAAGTCCGCCGGGTCGATCGCGCAAAAACGGAAAAGGAAATCGAGCGCGACAAGGCCCTTGAGGCGCTACGCGCCGAACAACGCAAACTGCTCGAAGAACAGCAGGAGCGGGACCGTATCCTGCTGAACCTGTATCGCAATGAGGATGACCTAGTCATGGCACGCGATGGCAAGATCGCCCAGCTAGACGGGCAGATCAGAATGAACCACGCCGAGATCCGACGGCTAAAGTCGCGCCTCTCAGAGTTTCAGGCGGCCGCCGCAAAGTCAGAGCGCCGCGGCAGGCAACTCACCAAACAGCAGAAGGCCAACCTCACGAGTACACAGCGCTCGATTGAGAAGTCCTATGCAATGATCCTCAGCCGAGAAGACGAGAAAAGGGCCACCCTCGAGCGCTATGACTATGATCTAGCGCGATTTCGCACCCTGCATCGTGGTGCAGCGCGCGCTGCCAATGCCGACGTAATTGCAGAATCTGAATTCCCGGATCTGGTGGATACCGCAGTGCGCTGTGGAGATACCGATGAGTGTGGTCGTCTCTGGTCGGTGGCCCTGAGCTATGCGCGCCAGCATGCGACTACACCGGTCGATCTCGAAGCCGACCGTATCCTGGTTACCGCCCCTCCGCGCGACCTGCGCGATATCAGCATCACGGTCTCACGGCTAGCCGACACCCAGGGCGACGGTGCCCGCATCTTCATGGATGTGCAATGCGCACAGTTCTCCGAGGGCAAGGAGTTCTGTCGGGGGCCGCTGGTCTCAGCAATCCGCGAGGGCTTCAGACACCAGCTATCCGCAGTGCAATCGGCAGAAGCCCCGTAGAGTGCGCCGACCGAAGATTCAGCTCAAGCAAGGCGTGTCTAATTCGCGCCTACTGAGTGTTCCGCACCTACGGCTGCTTACCTCAACTGGCCGTCGACAGCCTGCATGTTGTCCCACTATCCGGGATGATCGCCGGCCAAGTGCGCTTGGGCACCGCTCTGGAGCGAAGGGCATAGCCATAGCTGTGACTTGAGTGAACAACAAGCCTAGGGCCTGGATAGACCGTAGGCGAGTGGCCTATCGTTGCCACAAACTAGGTGGCGAAATGCACTAAGCCACCGCTGAATCAGTACCGCTACAATTGCCCATGATTGACGGGTGCAATATGCAGCCTAAATCAGCTCGGGCGCTTCTACACCAAACAGCCCGTAGCTCAGCACGCTCCAGTCCGTTTCCCAAGCCACCAGGGAACTGTGGCTGAATCGCGTACGTAAAAATCTCTGCATGCGTCCCTCGACGAATGCCGTCAACAAGGCTGCCGCAGCTTCGGGCGAGACCCGTAGATTGACGTCCTCACGCAGTGTAGACTCGCGCAGGATCTGCTGCAATTGCAGGTCGATGCGTTCGAAGAATTGCTGCACCCGATCATGCAGCCGCTCGCGTTCTCCAACCAAGGCATCGCCGAGCAAAACCCGCGTAATTCCCGGATTGCGATCGGAGAATCCCAGCAACAACTGAATCACCTGGGCAATGCGAAGCTGTGTGTCCTTTTCTTCCTCCAGTATCTGGTTTATGCGCGCATACACGGTGGCCTCGGCAAACCCGATCAAGCCTTCGAACATGCGTGCCTTGCTTGGGAAGTGCCGATAGAGCGCCGCCTCGGAAACTCCTACCGCGTGTGCCAACGCGGCGGTGGTGATGCGATCGCCGGGATTCTTTTCCAACTGCTCGGCGAGTGCCTCGAGAATCGCCTGCTTGCGAGACGGCCGCGGCATACCGCTTAACGACGACGAATCCGTGTGCCGACACCCTGGTCGGTGAACAGCTCGACCAAAACTGCGTGTGGCACCCGTCCGTCGATGATGTGCGCCGAGTTGACACCGGCGTTTACCGCATCCAACGCACAACCAATCTTTGGCAGCATGCCGCCCGCGATCGTGCCATCTGCAATCAGCGCATTCACTCGGTCCAGCGTGAGGCCCGTCAACAAATCACCCTGCTGATCGAGTAAACCGGCGGTATTGGTCAGCAAGATCAGCTTCTCGGCGCACAGCACCTCGGCCATTTTTCCGGCCACCAAATCGGCATTGATATTGTAAGAGCGCCCATCTTCCCCAATGCCGATCGGTGCCACGACGGGTATGAAATCACCCTGCACCAACATATCGACAACTGCAGCATCGATGCTGTCGACCTCACCAACATGGCCCATGTCGAGAATCTCCGAGGTCTGGGGTTGTGGATTGCCACGTGCCAAGTTGAGCTTGCGAGCACGGATGAGGTCACCGTCCTTTCCGGTCAACCCAACCGCTGATCCGCCATGATGATTGATCAGGCTCACGATCTCCTTGTTGACGGAGCCGCCTAGCACCATTTCGACGACATCCATCGTCTCGGCGTCGGTAACCCGCATTCCCTGTATGAATTCGGTCTGTTTTCCCAAACGCTTCAAGAGCTGGCCAATCTGTGGGCCGCCACCATGGACCACCACGGGATTGATTCCGACCAGCTTCATCAACACGACATCGCGGGCGAATCCCGCCTTGAGCTGCTTATCGACCATGGCGCTACCACCATACTTGATGACGATGGTCTTGCCGCCGAAGCGCTGGATATAAGGTAGCGCCTCGGTCAACACGTGCGCGACGTTTCCAGCCGCCTGTGCCGTTAGACTCATAATTGTCGTCCGCCTTAGGTGTTAAAAAGGCGCCTGCATATCCGGTGCGACGCGACGCAGCAAATCACGGAAACGTGCTTTGATCTGCTCCTGGGCACCCTCGTCATCGGCCTCGAAACGGAAGGTCAGCGCCGGCGATGTATTGGAGGGCCGGATCAACCCCCAGCCATTGGCAAACTCCACTCGCAAGCCATCCAACTCTACCAGACGAGCATCGTCGAACACCTTGTGCGCATCGAGCGCACGCATCAGCTCCGCGCTCTGCCCCTCGTCCAGTGCCAAATGATACTCTGGGGTAGATGGGCTCGTTGGCAACTCGGCAAACAGCTCGCTAGCACTGCGTGATTCAAACGCCAACAACTCTAACACCCGAGCCGCGGCATACACGGCGTCATCAAAACCGAACCAGCGCTCTTTGATGAACAAGTGCCCAGAGAATTCGCCACCGAGTAAAGCGCCCGTTTCGAGCATCTTGGCACGCATACGCGAATGGCCAGACTTCCACATGATCGGTCGTCCACCATGGCTGAGTATGAAACTCGCCAGATGGCGAGAGGACTTGACGTCATACAGGATATCAACCCCTGGGTGGCGTCCCAACACGTCCGCTGCGAGCAGCATCAACACGCTGTCGGGCCAAATGTTGCCACCGCTATTGTCGACCACGCCAAGGCGATCACCATCGCCGTCGAACGCAAACCCGACATCCGCCTGTTGCGCCTGTACTTCCAGCATCAGCGCCGCAAGATTATCCGGGTTGCCCGGATCCGGGTGGTGATTCGGGAAGTTGCCATCCGGCTCACAGAACAAAGGAACCACCTCGCAGCCCAAGGCCTCGAAGGTGGCAATCGCAAGTTCGCCGGCCACGCCGTTACCGGCATCTACGACCAGCTTTAGCGGTCGCGCCAATTGCACCTCTTGGACAACGGCCTCGGCGTACTCGTCGATGAGATCGATGCGTTCCACCTGGCCCTGTCCAACTTTGAATGCGCCCTCGAGCATCCGCTGACGCAATGCCAACAACTCGTCTCCGTCGAGCACTCGATCGCCCAGCACGATCTTGAAGCCATTGTATTGCACAGGATTGTGGCTACCTGTCACGATGATACCGGCCTGCACCGGCTGATTTTGCATCGCAAAGTAGAGCAGCGGCGTAGGCGCTTGGCCGACCTCTAGCACGTCGCAACCCGATCCGCAGATACCCTTGATCAAGGCACTCGCAAGCTCGGGGCTGGACTGCCGTGCATCGAAGGCCACAGCCACTCGGTGACCGCCCTGCTCTTGCACCAGACTACCCAGCGCGCGTCCCAAGGCGCCCGCAATCTGCGCGGTCAAACTCTCGCCAACGATTCCGCGAATATCATAGGCGCGAAACAGTGTTTCCGGGACATCGACGGCGCCAGATCTCTCACCCTCGTTGAGTGGACCGGCTGCCGAGTCTTCCAGCTCTTCGACCTCGACACCTGGCGCTCGGTTAGCATCTGGCGCTGGTGTGGACAGCACCCGTTTGGGATCGTCGCCCGACACGATGCTACCGCGTTGACGTGCCTCGTGCGCGTACTGTCCTAGCAGCGCAATCGCATCGCCGCTGCTGGAAACGTTTGCGCGCACCACACCGGCCGAGTCGCGTCGTAAAATCGCCTCGCCGATGTTCACCAGAGTTCCCATATCCCCGCGCAAGTCGCGACCCAACATCCGCCACTGCAGTAATGTGGTCAGCAAGAGCGCCAGTGCACCGCCGCCCGCAAAGCCCAGCGTAGTGGCCAGATCAGCCAAACCACCGGTCCGCGCAGCCACTACGTAACCGACCTGCCATATGCTGCGCGGCACATCGATAACCTCGCTGCTTCCGTCATCGGAACCGCTGCCGCTGTTCGGCCCCTCAGCAACCACATACCCGCCACTGCCACCTTGGAGCAATTGCAAACGACCTGAGAAACTGGGGGCATCCTGCACCACCCGAACCACAGGGCGCATATCCCAAGCAGTGAACGCTACACCCACCAGCTTACCGTCGGCCAACGAGACCGGCAGCGCGAGCGCAAGGTAGGGCTTGCCCGTCTTGATCTGGTGGATTTCCGCCGGTGAAGGCTGACCCGTATTGACGGTATGTCTTAGCATGTCCAATCCGGCATAGCCCAATGGCGCCGGCCCGCCTAGATCCGGTTGACTGACGTCCGGCGGTAGTAAGCGAATCTGCATCAAGCCGGGAATGCGCTGCTCTAACCGCGACTGCAATCGTTGCAGCGCCTTATCATCACGTCGGCTCAGGGCCCTAGCGGCACCGCCGCCGGCCAACGCAAACGTGATGAGGTCGCGGCGGGCTACTATCTCGCCCTCAAGACGCGCAGCGATCGACCCCGCAACACTGATCGCCGCGCTGCGTGCGCTGGACAATGCGGCACCGCCAATAGACTGCTGGGCCAACACAGCTGTCAGCAGCATTAACAGGGCAGCGATCACGAACGCCGGTAAAAAATACACCAGCAGCGGGCGGCCTCCGACCTGGGCCGGACGTGGCTTCTGCTCCTCCTCTGCATCGGTTTTCTTCTTAAAAAGACGCACTGGTTCCCTAATGTCGTCCTGAATGACCGAATCCGCCCGAGCCGCGGTCACTATGGTCGAATTCTTCGACCTGCTCGAAGACGGCACGAACCACCGGAACCAAGACCAATTGCGCGATGCGCTCGCCGACCTCGATTCGAAAGTTCGCTGCGCCACGATTCCAGCAGGACACGAACAATTGGCCCTGGTAATCGGAGTCGATCAGTCCAACCAGGTTACCCAAAACAATACCGTGCTTATGGCCCAGCCCGGAACGCGGCAGGATCACCGCTGCCAGTGCAGGATCCGCGATATAGATCGCGAGACCGGTTGGAATCAGCTCGGTCTGGCCAGGCGCGAGTTCAAGCGGGGCATCGAGCATCGCGCGTAGATCCATGCCGGCCGAACCATCGGTCGCATAGTCAGGCAATGGAAATCCATCGCCCAGCCGATTATCCAGAATTTTTAGTTGCAGCCTGTGCATCGAAACGATCCGCGATGAGGTCAACGAGTTGCACAGCAAGCTGCGTCTTCGGTTGGTTGGCCAAGGCCACCCGACCGTCGTTCCAGATAACCAGTAAGGCATTGTCATCCGTACCGAATCCACGCGAAACACTGACTTGGTTAGCGGCAATCATATCCAGGCCCTTAGTTCGCATCTTGGACTCTGCGGCAGCCTCCAAATCATCGGTCTCCGCAGCGAAACCCACACAAAACGGGCGCTCCGCCCGTGCAGACACCTCCGCCAAGATATCTGGGTTACGCACCAACTCTAGCTTGAGGCTGCTGGTGCCCTCCTTTTTGATCTTGTGCGCTGCGACTTCCAACGGACGGTAGTCCGCCACCGCAGCACAGGCAATGAATAGCACCGCTTCGGGTAATTCAGCCAACACCGCATCACGCATCTGCAATGCACTTTCAACGTCGATCCGCTCCACACCTCGCGGGGTAGGCAGCGCCACAGGCCCACTGATCAGGACCACTTCGGCGCCCTGCGCGGTCAGGGCCGCCGCCAACGCGAAGCCCATCTTTCCAGAGCTGCGGTTGCCGAGAAAACGCACCGGATCCAGTGGCTCTTGGGTCGGGCCTGCTGTCACGATCACGCGCCTACCTGCAAAACGCGCCCCGACCAGACTAGCCTGCAAATCACCAAGCAGCGCGGCCGGCTCTCGCATCCTCCCCGGCCCGGTATCACCACAGGCCTGATCACCGTCATCAGGCCCGAGTAAAGTCGCGCCACGCTCCACAAGTGCCGCAACATTGGCCTGGGTCGCCGGATGTCCCCACATAGCCTGATTCATTGCCGGCGCCAACAGCAGCGGCGCCCCGCTCGCCAGGCACAGAGTCGACAACAGGTCATCTGCCATACCGATCGCAATCCGGGCGATAAAATCGGCAGTCGCCGGCGCAACCAGGATCACATCCGCCCAACGGGCCAATTCGATATGCCCCATCGCAGCCTCGTGCACCGGATCGAACAGGGCATCGCGTACCGGTCGACCGGTGATAGCCTGCAAGGTCATCGGACCGATGAACTGCCCCGCTGAGCGCGTCATCACGACCTGGACGTCGGCACCGTCTCTTACCAGTAACCGTGCCAGTTCGGCAGCCTTGAAGGCGGCGATACCGGCCGTGATACCAAGCACCACACGACGTCCACCCGATGGCTGCATAAACGCAATTTTTCCTACTGCTGAGCGGGGTTTAGCAATAGAGTAACCGACCGAACCCGGCTGGCAAAGCGGCCTTTGCGTCACAAGGGCAGATCGGTTAGCTTGCGTTTACTTCAGGGAGGAAGTGACAAGATGACAATCAAGGACTGGCCAGCAACGGAAAGACCTCGCGAACGCCTGCTCGAACAAGGCGCCCAAGGCCTCAGCGATGCCGAACTCCTAGCGATTTTCTTACGCACTGGTGTCAGCGGCAAGAGCGCTGTCGATCTCGCCCGGGAATCACTGGGCCGGTTCGGCAACCTGCGCGAGCTACTGGCAGCCGATCGCGATCAGTTCTGCGCCGTGCCAGGACTTGGCTTGGCCAAATTCGCCCAGCTGCAAGCGGCCCTTGAGATGGGACGGCGTCACCTGAATGAGCAGTTGGTGCGCGCTATACCCCTACAGAACCCGGAGCAAACCCAGCGTTTCTTGCGGGCCCGACTGCGCGACTACCCCTATGAGGTATTCGCGGTCATTTTTCTGGACACCCGGCATCGTGTGTTGGCGTTCGAGGAACTGTTTCGCGGCACCATCGATGGCGCCAATGTCTACCCGCGAGAGATCGTGCGGCGCGCCCTGACGCATAACGCGGCAGCGGTAATCCTCAGCCACAACCACCCCTCTGGTGTGGCGGAGCCGAGTCAGGCCGACCGGCGCATCACCGAGCGACTGCGCGACGCCCTCGCACTGGTCGATATCCGGGTTCTCGATCACGTGATCGTGGGTGATCCGAATTGCTACTCTCTGGCGGAACACGGCCTGATCTGAGCGAAAACAATGTCCTCAGAACTTAAATAGAAGGAAAAGCGCTATGACCACGATCGCTGAACATTTCGCAACCCGTTTCAACGACGACCGCCAGAATTGGGCGACCGACGACGGGGTTGGGCGCCAGCGTCACCTCATTGCTACGCGCGAGGAGACCGGTGATCTGGACGATTCAATCCGCTACTTGGACAGTTATTTTAAAGATAGTCATATCGATGGTGATCCGGTTCGGTACGAATTCAGCGATGAGCTTAATCGTCACGGCGGGTGACACCTGGGACGTCGAGGGCAACAAACGCTATTCCCCGGCTGGCGCACGAGTCGCCGTGTTAGGTGATCCGCGCATGACCGAGAAAGCGCCCGCCGAGCCTGTCCTTGGCTTGACCGTCCTTGAGATCTCCGGTATAAACTGCGCGCTTCTCGGCTTGGCCCATTTGGGCCAAGTTTGGAGCGTCAGTCACGTAAATGAGGCCTCAGCGATGTCTAAAGTCTGCCAAGTCACCGGCAAACGGCCCGTCACCGGGAACAATGTGTCGCATTCACATCGCAAGACCCGTCGGCGGTTCCTGCCTAATCTGCACTACCACCGTTTCTGGGTCGAGAGCGAGCAGCGCTTCGTGCGCCTGCGGGTGTCCGCGGCCGGTATGCGCGTGATCGACAAAAAGGGCATTGACACAGTGCTCACTGAGCTGCGTGCGCGCGGCGAAAAAATCTAAAGGAGCCAGGCAGCCATGGCGAAAGCTGTTCGCGAGAAGATTCGTCTAAACTCCAGTGCGGGGACCGGCCACTTCTACACCACGTCCAAAAACAAGAAGACGATGACCGGTAAGATGGAAATTAGAAAGTACGACCCGGTCGTGCGTAAGCATGTGATGTACAAGGAAGGCAAGATTAAATGACCGCCGGACCAAAAAACACCGCCAGCCGGCGGTTTTTTTAATTCGCCTTTCTGTTCAACTCAGCCAACGGTTGCCGGGGCATAGCTACTCAGTTTACGGGCAAAATCCTGAAGCGCCTTGATACCGCTTCCTTCCGCATCACGACACCATTGCTGCAAAGCCGCTAGCAGAGCCTCCTGACTGGATGCCGTACGCCCCCAAACCTGCTGAAGCTGTTGACGAGAGCGGTGCACGGTAGCCAGCACTTGGCTGCGCTGCAAGATCCCTTCGAGCCGAGCGCGACTCGGCGCGTCCAGAGTGGACTCCTCGCGATTCAAGAGACGACGCGCTTGTCGCGCGAGCGGACGGCTGCGTCGCTCGGCACTACAGAGTTCGGCATAGGCAACCGGTTTGATGACCTCACGCGCATAGCTGGCCAGCACGTGCATACGATGAGTAATCACCGTCTTCACCGTATCCATATCAATCACGCACTTGTGTCGATCGAGCGACGGCTTGCGGGCGACGCGGCGCACCCGGGCCAAACGAAACAGCGCCAATAGACGTATATACATCCAGCCCATATCGAGTTCCCACCAGCGTGCCGACAGCTTGGCCGAACTGGGGAAGGCGTGATGATTATTGTGCAGTTCCTCGCCACCAATCAGCAGGCCCCAAGGCAGGATATTGGTTGCCGCGTCCGGCGACTGGAAATTGCGATAACCCCAATAGTGGCCTATGCCATTGATGACTCCGGCAGCGAAAAAGGGAATCCAGGCCATCTGCACTGCCCAAACGGCAATGCCAGGTATGCCAAACAGCACAAAATTGATCACCAGCATCAGCGAGACGCCGACCAGGTTGAAACGGCGATACACTTGATGTTCGATCCAATCATCTGGCGTTCCATGTGCATAACGCGCCACCAGGTCTTTATGCCGAATCGCGTCACGATACAGTTCGGCCCCTTCCCAAAGCACCTTACGCAGCCCAAGGATCTGCGGGCTGTGAGGGTCATCCGGTGTTTCACAGCGCGCGTGGTGACGGCGGTGTATCGCCACCCATTCGCGGGTGACCATCCCAGTCGTCAGCCATAGCCAGAAACGGAAAAAATGTGCCGCCAACGGATGCAGATCGAGCGCACGATGCGCCTGGCAACGGTGCAGGTAGACGGTAACCGAAACAATGGTCACGTGGGTCAATGCAAGCACCAGTAGCATTAGCTGCCACCATGCGAGATCGAGCAATCCAGTAGTCACATATGCCTCCGAAGCGCGTATTGGTCAGACGGATTCTCAATTAGATACGGTATCTCGTCGGGGGGTAGCTTGGGATACGACAAAATCCCGACACCTCCCGCAGCTGCGCGGCCAATTGCCTCAAGCGGTAGGCCTTGGGGCCGCTACCCCTGGAAGCATACCAGACCGGATTCGGCCACAGGATCAATGCCAGCCCCAAGCCCGACCGCTGCAGCGCCTTTGGATACCATCCAGGTAGGCCGCCAGCCCATCTTCGATCGCGACCTCAACGTCTACGCCTACGAGTTGCTGTACCGGGACGTCAACGGCCACAACAGCATGACCGACGGCGACCACGCCTCGTCGGTAACCCTGTTGAACGCGTTCCTGGAGATCGGACTGGAGCGCATCATTGGCCGCCACAAGGCCTTCATCAACATGACCCGGCACTTCTTCGTCGACATGCCGACACTCCCGTTTTCGTCCGAGAATGTCGTCTTAGAAGTTCTAGAGGATGTCACAGTCGACGCCGCCCTACTCAAGGGAATTGCCGCAAAGCGCGACCAGGGTTTCGCATTGGCAATGGACGATTACCAGTTTCAGCCTCAGCTCGCCCCGATTCTGCCCCTGGTCGACTACATCAAAGTAGAGATTGAGCCGGATGGCCTCGACCAGTTAGTCCAGCGCATGCCAGAGCTCAAGGCTACCGGCGTGCGTTTACTTGCAGAAAAGGTCGAGACTGCAGAGCAGTTCGAACAACTCGCGGCAATGGGGTTCGATCTGTTCCAAGGTTATTTCTTCGCTCGGCCCAAGCTGGTGCAGTCCGATCGCCTGCCCGAAAACACCACCATGCTGATGCGCCTGCTGGCCCGGCTGAACGACCCCGCGGTCCCGATCGAAGAAGTGGTCCATTTGGTGAGCCAGGATGCTAGTTTGTCATTCAAGATCCTGCGCTATGTCAATTCGGCAGCATTCGGCATGCGCAGCAAAATCGATTCGATCCAGCGCGCCGTGGTCTTGATGGGGCTGCAACGGATTCGCGCCTGGGCCAGCCTATTCGCGATGGCTGGGCTCGAGGGACGCCCCATGGAACTGCTGAACATGGGCATCATGCGTGCCAGCTTGTGTGAAACTTTCGCGCACCGGAATGGCCGCGGAGATCCGCAAATCGCGTATACCGTGGGCCTGCTGTCGATCCTCGACGCCTTGCTGGCGCGGCCGATCGATGCGCTTTTGCAAGACCTCCCCTTAGGCGATGAAATCAAACAAGCGATCATCAACCACGCAGGCATCTATGGCGAGTTACTCAAATTCGTGCTGGATATCGAGCGCAACCATTGGCCGACCGACAGTGCCGATGGACCGAATGTAGCGGAAATCACCGAGGCCTACGCAGCCAGTTCGGCGCTCGGATTCGAAACTCTCGAACTGTTCACCGATCAACCCGACGATTAACCGGTCTGGTCACTGGCGGCTAAGCAGTAGATTTCCGACCGGATCTAAACGCAATCGCCAACCTGGCGCCAGCCAGGTGGTCGCGACCGCCTCGCCGACCAGCGCCGGGCCTTCGACCACCTGACCGGCAGCCAGCTCGTGCCGCCTGTAGCGCGCCACCGGCCCCCCTGCTCCGACCACCGTGCACTGGTCGCGCGCCGCCCCCGGTCGACCTGGTTGCAGCTGCGGCAGGCGCAGCGCAGACTGCGGCCCCCTCACCCATTGGCGCAGATTGACGAGCTCGACCGGGACATCCAGTCGGTGCCCATAGCGCGCCTGGTGGCGACGATGAAACGCTTCAGAAGTAGCGCTCGGACCACGCCACGGGAGCTCCAGGGTGTAGGACTGACCGACATAACGCAGGTCGACCGAGGCGCATACGCTGCAGTCCGTGGCAAAAAAACCTTCGTGCAATAAGGCCGCGCGACCTTCTGCCTCCAAGGCTCCGAAGATCGCTTCGAGCTCGCCGACCGGGACCTCGCTGAGCAAGCCGATATGGGTACGCGACAACCGCCGACCGGGCCGCGCAGCGAGCATGCCCAGAGCGGATAACACACCACCGTGCACTGGCACCATGGCCGAGCGCATGTCGAGCAGCTCCGCCAGGGCGCAGACATGCAAACCGCCGGCGCCGCCGAACGAGACCAAGACATGGTCGCTGGGATCAGCACCGCGCCGAATCGCAGTCGCCCGCAAGGCCTGCGCCATATGCTCATTGGCGACCGCGATGATGTCCTGGGCGGTCTGCGCGGCAGACTGATCCAAGGCAGCGGCCAATTCACCCACTGCCGCGACCGCAGCCGGCGCATCCAGCTGCATTGCACCGGCTAAGAAGGCGTCTGACTGCAGCCGACCGAGCAACAAGTTGGCGTCGGTGACGGTTGGCTGCACCCCGCCCCGGCCATAGCAGGCCGGCCCCGGTTCGGCACCGGCGGATTGCGGACCGACCCGCAGCATACCGCCACTGTCCAGCCATGCGATCGAGCCACCACCGGCCCCAATCGTGTGCATATCGACCATCGGCACCGCCACCGGATAGCGCGCGATGCTTCCGTCAGTGGTCAGGCGTGGCTCACCGTCGATCAGCGCGACGTCGGTCGAGGTACCGCCCATGTCGAAGGTCAACAGTCGATCATGGCCCGCCAGGGCACCGACCTCGCGCGCCGCGATCAGGCCACCGGCTGGGCCAGAAAGCAGCATGCGAACGGCATTGCCCGCAGCCTGTTGCGCCGCCACAGTGTCGCCGGAACTCTGCATCACCGCTACCGAGGCCGCGCCCAAAGCGTTCCCCAGTCGCTCGAGATAACCGGCCACGCGCGGGCCGACCCAAGCGTTAAGCCAGGTCGCCATACCGCGTTCGTACTCGCCGATCTCGGGCAAAACGCGCGACGACAGAGAGACGAAGACACCCTCTGGCATCGCGGCACCAATCCGTGCTTCGAGTCTGGGGTCGAGGTACGAAAACAGTAGGTTGACCGCCACCGCGTCGGGTACCAGTCGTCGAACCTGGTCGCGCAGCACGTCGAGATCGGCATCGCTCAAGGGCTCGAGCAGTCGACCATCGGCGGCCAGCCGGCCGCCGGTCTCCAAGCAGTGTTCCGCGGGCACCGGCGGCGGTAGTGGCGGTGGCTGCAGCTCGTACAACTCGGCCCTTTGTTGGCGACCGATCGTCAGCACATCGGCGAAGTGCCGATTGGTGATGTACAGCGTCTTGACACCCTTGCCTTCGAGTACGGCATTGGTCGCTACCGTCGAACCATGGACCAGGTGCAAGTCGGCAAGGCTCAGGCCCAGGTCGGCGATCCCCTGGAGGATCGCTTGCTCCGGCGCCTGCGGTGTGGACAACACCTTGTGCACTCGCAGCCCACCTTGTTCATCGAGCAGCACGAAATCGGTGAAGGTACCGCCTGTGTCAACCCCAAGCCGAATCATGTCCGCCATTCTAAAGAGGATCGCCAACGCATGCGGCACAGGGTTCGCAAGCGGCCTCCAGCGAGGTACTCTGGCGCGACATGAACGCCCTGTTGCTCGCCCGCCAGCTCAGTTACGGCAATCCGCGCAGACCTCGGCTAGATCGCGTCGACCTGCAGCTCGCGGCCGGTGACCGACTGGCGCTGCTCGGGGTCAACGGCGCCGGCAAGTCCACACTGTTGCAATTGCTCGCGGGAGTGCTGGCACCGACCCGCGGCGAGCTGTCGATCTTGGATCAACGCCTCGATCGGTCTGGGCCGAACCTGCGTCGTCATCTCGGCTTTCTCCCGCAGCGGGTAGCGGCCTACCCCGAGCTGACGGTCGCCGAGAACCTAATCTGGGCGGGCCGCCTGCGCGGCCTAGGCGGAGCCGCATTAGGTCCCGCCATTGAGCGGGTGCTCGAAGACCTGCAGCTTGGCGACCTGTCACAGCGCCAAGCGGGCCGGCTCTCGACCGGTATGCTACAGCGCCTCGGCCTGGCCCAAGCCGTGCTCCACGAACCTAAAATCCTGATCCTGGACGAGCCGACCGCGGGCCTGGACCCGCTGCAGACTGAGCAGGTCCGCGAGCTGCTGAGGGGCCTAGCCACGACACACAGCATGATTCTGGCTACCCACCTCTTAGATGACGTACAGCACCTATGTAACCGCGTGATCCTGCTCGATGCCGGCAAGAAAATCGCTGAGCATCCGGTGACGCCGGACAGCGATCTACTGGCGCACTTCTACCAGCAGTCCAGCGTGCACGGCGCCATGGACAACCAATGATCTGGGCAATCGCGCTGCATGAGTGGCGCCGCCTGCGCAGCAGCCTGCTGTTCTGGTTGTTGCTCGCGTTCGCTCAATTGGTCATCGGCTGGCTGACCTTCGCCCAGCTCGAGGCCTTCGCCGAGATCGCGCCGCAGATCAAGGCCAGCGCATCTACGCTCGGGACAATGGACCTGGTCATCACGCCGACCTTGAATAGCCTGGTATTGCTGCTGCTACTGGCCATCCCGTTGCTGGCGATGGGCAGCCTGGCCGGAGAAACACGCAGCGGACGCATGGCACTCTGGCTCTCGGCGCCGGTAAGCAGCAGCCAGATCATCCTCGGCAAGACCTTGGGTCTGTGGTTCGCCAGTCTGCCGCTGTTGCTGAGCGCGGCCCTCACGCTGATGGCCCTCGGCCTGGGTGTCGCACTCGACTGGCCGCGCTGTGCCGCGGCGTTCGGCGGCCTGGTGCTATTCAGCCTATGGCTGAGCTGTGTCGCTGTTTTGTTATCTGGGCTATTCGACCACCCCGCAGCAGCGCTGGCGGCCAGCTATGGTGTGCTGTTGTCTCTCTGGTTGTTGGACTCGCTCAGCGAGGGCACCGCGAACTGGCACTGGTTCGCCTTGATGCCGCACCTCACACCCTGGTTCGAGGGCTTGGTGCGCAGCCAGGATCTGGCCTTTTTCCTCGGCAGCGGTTCGGCCGCCGTGCTCGCCGCCAGCTTTGGCATCGCACGCCGCCGAGGAGAAATCTAGTGGCGAGAGGTCTAGTGTCGCTGCGTGGCCTGGTCTTCCTGATGCTACTGACCGCCTGCCTGGCCCTGCTGGCACCTGCCAGCCAACGCCACGCCTGGCAATGGGACGTCACAGCCCAGGGCAGACACTCGCTGAGCATATCGGCCAAGCAGGCCCTGGACGGGCTCGAACAACCACTCGAGTTCATCGCCTTCGTTCCCGACTATCCAGTGCAACGGGCCCAGCTTCGGCACCTGCTGGCGGCCTACTTGGCCCACCCGGCGCAACCCAGGCTGCGCTTTGTCGACCCGATCGCCGAACCGAGCCTGGCGCGTGACCTTGGGGTACGGCGCCACGGCGAGCTACACCTGCGCAGCGCGACGCGACGCCAAGTGGTCGCCGCCCCGACCGCCGCGACCATCGATGCCGCACTGAACCGACTCGCGCTGCGCGGCGAGCGCTGGATCGTAGCCTTCCGTGGTAATGGCGAACGCCCGCTAGACTCCAGCCCAAGCGGTCTGGCACGCCTGGTCGAGCGCCTCGAGACACTGGGCTACCGTTTCGTCGCGCTCGATTCGCACCACATCGAAGAGCTCCCTGACAACGCTGCCTTACTGCTGCTGGCGGGCCCCACACAAGCCTACCCGGAAGCCGTGCAGGCGCAGATTCGGCGCTTTCTGGCGCGTGGCGGCAGTCTATTGTGGGCATTCGACGACGCCTTGCCGGACTGGCTTGCCAACGAGCTGGGTATCGCTTCCTTGCCCGGGATAGTCGTCGATGCCGCCGCGGCGCGCTACGGCCTCGACGATCCGGACAACGCCATCGTCAGTGACTACCCGGCCACCCTGTTCCCGACACCCCCAGGCCAGCACGCCGTGCTGAAACAGGCCCGGGCAGTCGAACTCATCCAGAGCACGGCCCAGAGTGAGCGCTGGCAAGCGATCGCCAGCCTACAAAGTAGCCCGCGCAGCTGGAACGAGACCGGTAACCTGCGCGGCCGCATCGCACGTGACCCCGAACGCGGGGAACGGCTGGGTCCATTGACCCTGGCCCTGGCCCTGCAGGGCCGTGAGCAGGCCAAGGGTGCGCGCATCGTGCTAATGGGCAGCTCCGATGCGATAGCCAACTCCCAACTCGGCATGGCTGATAATGCCGCTCTGCTGATCGGCCTAGTCAACTGGCTGACCGCCAATCAAGGGCTGACAACACCGCTGGTCGCCAGCGATCAAGACCTCGACTGGCCGCCGGCACTGGCCGGGGCTCTGGCCATGTTGTTCATGATCGTACTGCCGATCACCTACCTGGCGACCGGCTGGTGGCTGCGCAGCCGGCGTCGGCGGGCATGAATCCCTGGACTCGCTTGAACACCCTGCTGGGGCTGCTCACCGCCGCACTGTCGGCGCTGCTGTTGTGGCCGGCCGGGAACCCAGCCGCCGTCGGACTCACGACGCTTGAGCCAGACCAGATCACCCAGATACGGATCGAGCGCGCAGATCGTCTGACGCTAACCCTAGAACGCTCGGCCAAAGGTTGGCAGCTCACCTACCCGGCCGAGCAGCCAGCTGTCGGGCGGCGTGTCGAGCAACTCCTTGCGATCGCCCGTGCCCCGGTAGCGCAGCGCTTCGCGGTCGGCGACCGGCTCGCCGAGTACGGCCTCGACCGACCGGTCGCGGTGTTGCGACTCGACGACCTGCGCCTGGCCTTCGGCGACCGCGATCCGGTGCAACGCAGTCGTTACGTGCTGTTGGGCGATGAGGTCCGGGTGATTGATGACGTCTACTACAATCTGCTGACCCTGCCGGTACAGCACTTCGTCGCCGATTGAGCATGCCCGAACTGCCCGAGGTCGAGACCACCAGGCGCGGCATCGCGCCGCTACTGATCGACGAGACGGTAACGGGCGCGGTGATTCGCCAACCGCAGCTGCGCTGGCCGGTGCCTGAGCTGGCGAAGCGTCTCACAGGACAGCGCGTCCAGGCGATTGACCGCCGGGCCAAGTATCTGCTGTTGCGCTTCGCCCAGGGTACCCTGATCATCCATCTGGGCATGTCCGGCAGCCTGCGCATCCTGCCCGCCAGGACGCCACCGCGCCCCCACGACCACGTCGATCTGCTGTTCGGCAAGCACTGTCTGCGCCTGCATGATCCACGCCGCTTCGGTGCCATCCTGTGGTGCGAAGACGATCCGCTGCGCCATCCGCGCCTGCGTGATCTGGGTCCTGAGCCGCTATCCGCGGCATTCGACGCCGACTATCTGCACACCATGAGCCGCCGCCGACGGGTCGCAGTGAAGACGCTGCTGATGGACGGCCGCGTGGTGGTCGGGGTGGGCAACATATACGCGACCGAGGCCCTGTTTCATGCCGGCATTCATCCAGCACGCGCCAGCCATCGGGTCTCTGGCGCACGCCTTGGCCGACTGGTCGAAGAGGTCAAGACCGTCTTGGCACATGCGATCGAGCGCGGCGGCACCACGTTACGCGACTTCCTCGACGAATCCGGCCGCCCCGGCTACTTCGCTCAAGAGTTGTTCGCATACGGTCGCGCCGAACAGCCATGCCGACATTGCGCAGCCACTATCAAGACGCGCCGCATCGGACAACGCGCCAGCGCCTACTGCCCAAACTGCCAGCACTGATGCCGAACCACCTGGCGATACCTCGAACGGCCTGTCCTGCGCTCACCCTAACGCGCCGCAGGGATAATCCGCGCGGCACCAATGCCACGCGGATCTGCGGCCGCCGAGACCTCGCCGCTGCCCAGGTCCCAGGTGATCGCCTGCAGGTTGCCGTAACGATCGTCCAAGCGCCGCAACACATGCCCGCGCCGCTCGAGTTCGCTCAGCACTGCGTCGTCCAAGGCACCTGGCTCAACCTCGATCCGATCGGGCAGATACTGATGATGGAAGCGCCCACGCTGCACCAGCTCATCTGGCGGACGACCCGCGACGCTATCCAGCAGGGCCAGCAGCACCATGCTGATGATGCGCGATCCGCCAGGAGTGCCCAGTAGGGTCAAGCGATCCGGGCCCTCGATGATGGTCGGCGACATGCTCGAGAGCATACGTTTTCCGGGCGCGATCGCATTCGCCGCGTTACCGACCAGGCCGTAGGCGTTGGCGACCCCGGGTTTGGCGACGAAGTCGTCCATCTCATCGTTCAGCAGCACGCCGGTGCCAGCGGCGACAAAGCCAGAGCCGAACGGATAGTTGATGCTCAGGGTCGCAGCCACCCGGTTGCCGGCACGGTCGAGCACTGCGAAATGCGTCGTGTCGCGGCCCTCCTCGGTAACCGGGGTCAGCTCGCTACTGCGTCCGGCCTGTCGCATATCGATCTCACGCGCCAGCCGATCGGCATAGGCCTGGCTGAGCAGCCGGTCGGTCGGCACCTCCACATAGTCACTGTCACCTAGGTACCGGGCACGGTCGGCGTAGGCGCGGCGCATCACCTCGACCAATAGATGCGCGCGATCGGCACCGCTCAGGTCTTGGACCGGGTGCCGCTCCAGCATGTTCAGCATCTGCGCCAGTAAGATGCCACCGGACGACGGCAGGCTGGCACTGGCCACGCGATGGCCCCGATAGTTGACCACGATCGGGGCGCGTTCGATGACCTGATACTCGCTCAAGTCGGCGAGCGTCCAGATACCGCCCCCGGCGCGCACTGCAGCGACCAGGCTCTGTGCGATCGGGCCGCTGTAAAAGGCCTGCGCACCCCGGCGGGCGATCGCCCCGAGGGTGTCGGCCAGTGCTGGTTGGCGAATGCGGTGGCCCGCCGGCGGCACCTCACCGTCGACCAGGAATTGCGCGCTGGCCGCCGCCGAGGCACGCAGCGCCGACAGCCTGAAACCCGCCAACCGTCGGTAAACCGGATCGACCGGGAAGCCATCGCGTGCCAACTCAATCGCCGGGGCCAGACTGGCCGTCAACGGCAGTCGGCCGTAGACGCGCGCGATGTGCTCCAGTGCAGCCGGTACCCCGGGGATACCCGCGGCCAAGGGGCCATCGATCGAGGCACCGGCGATTGGCGCACCCTGGGCATCCAGGTACATATCCGCAGTCGCCTGCAGCGGGGCCCGCTCACGCCCATCGACCATCACCTGATGGCCATCCGCCGCGCGCTGTAGCAACCAGAAACCGCCACCACCGAGACCAGAACCGGCCGGCTCGACCACGGCCAGCGCCGCCGTTACGGCAACCGCCGCATCGAAGGCATTGCCGCCCGCCTCGAGGATCTTGGCGCCTGCCTCACTGGCCAGGGGATGGGCCGAGACCACCGCCGCGGCATCCGGGCGAGACTGCTCCAATATGCTGCTGCAGCCGCACAGCAGCCAGAGTGCAAAAAGGCTCCACAAGGGAGCCCTTAGCTTCGCAGTTTGGGGATACAACAAGTCAGGCACTGGCCTTGGTGATGCGCTCGTACTTGGCCATCAGCTCCGCTTCGGTCTCTTCACGATCCGGGTCGTGCGGGATGCAATCCACCGGGCAAACTTCGACGCATTGCGAAGTCTCATAGTGGCCTACGCACTCGGTGCACAGCTCGGGATCTATCTCGTAGATCTCCTCGCCCTGCGCGATCGCCCCGTTCGGGCATTCCGGCTCACAGACGTCACAATTGATGCATTCGTCGGTAATGATCAGGGCCATGGCGGCAACTCCAGGTTTTCTCGGTGTGCAGACATCGAGGTCAACGCCAGGCATCGAGCAAGCGCTTTACCTCGGGATGTACGAATTCTGACACATCCCCGCCGAGTCGAGCGATTTCCCTCACCAAGGTCGAGGAGATGAAGGCGTATTTCTCCGCTGGCGTCAGGAACAAGGTTTCGATCTCCGGTGCCAAGCGGCGATTCATGCTGGCCAGTTGGAACTCGTATTCGAAATCGGACACAGCGCGCAGCCCGCGGATCACCACCTGGGCACCGCGTTGCCGGCAGAAGTCCACCAGCAGGCCTTCAAACGACACCACAGTGACGTTGTCGATACCGGCCAGTACCAATCGCGCCAATTCGAGGCGCCGCTCCAGGGCGCAGACAGGGGCCTTGCCGGTGTCTTCCGCAACGGCCACGAGCACCTGATCGAACAGGCGGGCAGCACGTGCGACCAAGTCGCTGTGGCCGTTCGTGATGGGGTCAAAGGTACCCGGATAGACGGCAATCTTCATCGTGCCCCGTCGGGACCCGGACGACTGCGGACAACGTCCGTCGACCGCGCGATCCCAGCGCCACTAATCAAGAATGGTATTCTAGCCCGGCTTGGCGCGGCGGACTAACCCAAAAGATGCCTGACCCGCTATGCCCTGGCGCAGCACATGCCAACCCCCGGGGAGCGCCGGCCAGGCCCGTTGCGCATCCTGTTCGAGATAGATCAGGGCCTTGGCGGCCAGCCACTGCCGCGTCTCGAGGAGTTGACAGGCCTCGACCAGCACGGCATCGGCAAAGGGTGGGTCTAAAAAGACAATATCGAACCGTCGTTCAGGCGGCTCAAGCAAGCACCCCAGGGCATCGGCCACTGCGACCTCGACTTTGTCCTGCTCGCCGAGCAGGTCGATGTTGTCGCACAGGCACCGTGCCGCACCACGATGCTTCTCGATCGCATAAAGATAGGTGGCGCCGCGCGATATTGCCTCGAGGCCCAACGCCCCGGTACCGGCAAACAGGTCCAGACAGCGCGCGCCGGATAGCTCACTGCGCAGCCAGTTGAACAGGGTCTCGCGCACCCGGTCGGCAGTCGGTCGCAGACCATGACCCGGTGTGAAAGACAAGCGCCGACCACGGTGGCGACCGCCGATTATGCGGACCCGATTGGCCAGGCCAGCCACTACCCCCCGACAATCACAGCGATACCGCCGGCGGCATCGATGCGGCGGCTGAAGGCGTCACGTACCTGATCGATGTCGACCGCCGCCAAGCGCTCGGTTAGGGTATCTAAGTAGTCCAGCGGATAGTCGTAGAAGCCCATCATCGCCAAGTACTCGACAATCTTGTTATTGCTCGCGATGCGCAACGGGAACCCACCGATCAAGTTCTGCTTCGCGGCGTCCAACTCCTTTTGTGTGGGCCCGTCTTCGACAAACCGGGTTAGGGTCTCGCGCATGACCTGCAGCGCCTCGTCTGCCCGTTCGTTCTTGGTCTGGGCAATCATCAAGAACGGGCCTTCGACGCGCATCGGACGAAAGTAGCTGTAAACGCTGTACGACAGCCCGCGCTTGTTACGCACTTCTTCACCCAAGGTCGAAACCAGCGACCCACCACCGAGTACATGATTACCGACATAGAGCGCAAAGTAGTCCGGGTCATGGCGCGCCATCCCGCCCTGTCCCACATAGATGTGGGTCTGTGAGGAGGGGAAAGACTCGCGCAGTTCGCCGCCGTTGACCAGTGGTGGTTCCGGCAAGGGCTGTGCGTGCTGGCCCTGGTCCAGACCTCCGGTAACGCGCTCGGCGACCTGCTCGGCAGTCGCTCGGTCTAACGCACCGACGATCGCGACAACGGCGTTGGCAGCGACATAGTAGCGGCGATGAAAGCGGATCAGATCATCGCGGCTGATCTTCGCCAGAGAGTCCTCATCGCCGGCCGGTGGGTGGGCATACGGGTGATCGACATATAGAGCACGGAAGAACCGCCGCTGCGCAACGGTGGCCGGAGATTGCAAACTGTGGCGCAGGCCGATCTGGAGTTGCTGACGGACCCGCTCGATGTCGGACGCCTCGAGACGTGGCTTCGCGACGATCTCGCGCAGCGTTCCCAAGGCCACCTTTAGCACCTCGGCTTCCGTCAGGCTGCGCAGGCTGACCCAGGCCATGTCCCGCAGGGAGCCGGTCTCGAACTCGATGCCGCGCTCCTCGAGACGCAGTGCCAGGGCATCGGCATCCCACTCGCCGGCCCCCTCGTGGAGCATGCTGCTCACGAAGCGCGATAGACCCGGCAAATCACCATCACGCGCGCTGCCGGCATCGAACACCACACGCACGTCAATCATCGGCAGATCCGGGGCGTGGACATACATCACCTTGGCACCCCCGCTGGTCCGCCAGGATTCGACCTTGGGACCGGCCTGGACCGCGCCGGCCAGCAGCATACCGACGCAGACCAACACAGACAGGGCCGAGCCGATATTCCACGCTGGGCCGGCCGGACGTCGAGATGTGGTGGTCGCGCAACCGCGCAAGCAGAGTTTAACCACCATGACGCACTCCCGGCACCGGTGCGGTGCGTTGTTTTTTGCCGTCCATCGGCAATGGATGCAGTGTCGCTACGGTCAGGTTTTCATCGACCAAGTAGCGTCTTGCGACGCTGCGTACCTGCTCAGCTGTAACCGCCTTGAGTGCTGCAATCTCTTGATCGAGCAATCGCCAATCCAGCCCGATGCTCTCGAGCGTGCCGATCTCCATCGCCTGATAGAACAGGGAATCGGCCTGATAGACCTTGCTGGCGACCGCTTGAGTCACAACGCGCTTGAGTTCCGCCTCTTCGATCAGTTCTTCACGCACGCGGGCTACAGTCTCACGCAAAGCCTGCTCCAGCTCGTCGGTGCCATGGTCGTCGGTAGGCGTCCCATTGAGCAGGAACATCCCGGCGAGGCGGCTGTAAACGGCGTAATCGGCCCCTGCCGACGCAGCGATGCCGCGGCCACGCACCAAATCGCGTGACAGCCGGGCGCTGCTGCCGCCATCGAGGACACTGGCAAGCACGAATAGAGCATAGGGCTCCCAAGGCTCCTTCGAGCTGCCAACATTGGGCGTCTTGTAGCCCATTATCAGGTAGGGCTGGCGAGCCGGGATCCGCACATCCACCCGGGTCTCACCGACCTGGCGTGGTTCGACCGCCGGCTTCGGTGGTGTGAGTTGGCTGGCCTCGAACGAACCAAAATGCCGCTCCGCCATCTGCTGGACCGCTTTCGGCTCGATATCCCCGACCACCACCAGGGTGGCGTTGTTCGGTGCATACCAACGCCGATACCAGGCATCGAGGTCCTCGACAGTCATGTTGTCGATATCGTTCATCCAACCGATCACTGGGTTGCGATATGGCGAGGATCGCCAGGCAACGGCGTTGAATTGCTCATACACGGTGCCGTTCGGCCGATCTTCGGTACGCAGCCGGCGTTCCTCCTTGACCACTGCAATCTCCTTCTCGAACTCGGCGCCGTCCAGCACCAGGTTCTGCATGCGATCGGCCTCCAACTCGAGTGCGCGCTCCAAGTGTTCCACCGCCAGCATTTGAAAATAGGCAGTGTAATCACGGCCGGTGAAGGCATTCTCCGTGGCACCGAGTGCAGAAACAATCCGTGAGAATTCGCCCGGGCCTATCGTCTCAGTGCCCTTGAACATCATGTGCTCGAGCGCGTGCGATGCGCCGGTGATCCCCTTAGGTTCGTAGCTCGCACCCACCTTGTACCAAAGCTGGCTTACCACGACGGGGGCACGGCGATCCTGCTTGACGATCACCTTCATCCCGTTCTTCAGTACATGCTCGGTTACCTGCGCCGACGTTGGCAGCACAACCAGACACAGTCCCAGCGTAAAAATTTTTAGCAGAGCAGTTTGCACCATTACTTCTCCAAAATAGGCCACCGGCTCGACCGGTGTTAGGATGCGCTTCGCAGGCACAGGGCCACCATGCGTCGACGAGGGGCGATTCTGGCAAGCTGGCCCGTGATCGGCAACCGCCAGCGGCGCTTAGCGACTGCGGCAATCGACCGGCAGTTCGTACGACAGTTCCCAGGCACCTATTCACAGATGTTCGGATTCGGCTGGCTAATAAAGAGAAGAAAGGCCGCTAAACAGGCGAAGAAAGCGCGCCGCCTGTTTGCCCGCCTGCGCACTGGACTGACGCAGACCCGTGCCAATCTGAGCGACGCGCTCGGCGATCTGCTCGGTGGACAACGCCAGATCGACGACGCACTGCTGGACGACATCGAGGCCCTGCTGCTGCAGGCGGACGTCGGTGTCGACGCCACGCGTCTTATCATCGAGGAGCTGACCGCCCAGGTGCGGCGTCGCGAATTGTCGGATGCCGAGGCACTTGGTCAGACCCTGCGCAGCCAATTGGCCGGCATCCTCAAGCGCATCGAACGTCCCCCGGCAGAACCACCGCCGGGACACCCCTTGGTGATCTTCATGGTCGGTATCAATGGCGCCGGTAAGACCACGACGACCGCCAAGCTAGCGCGGCGCTTCATGGACCAAGGCAAGAGCGTCGTGCTGGCCGCCGGTGACACCTTTCGCGCCGCAGCGGTCGAACAGCTCCAGACCTGGGGCCAGCGCAATGATGTCCCGGTGATCGCTCAGGAGACGGGCGCCGATGCCGCCTCGGTGATCTTCGATGCGCTCGAATCAGCGACCGCCCGCCAAGCCGACGTGCTAATCGCCGACACGGCCGGTCGGCTGCACACCAAGGGCAACCTGATGGACGAGCTCGCCAAGATCGGTCGAGTAATGAAGAAGCTGGATCCTTCGGCTCCGCACGAGGTGATCCTCGTAGTGGATGCCAGTACTGGGCAAAACGCCCTAAACCAGGCAGTCGAGTTCCACAGCACGATGGGGGTGACCGGGATCGTGCTGACCAAGCTGGACGGCACCGCAAAAGGTGGCATTATCTTTGCGATCGCCGAGCAGCTCGGGATACCCATTCGCTACGTCGGGGTAGGTGAGGATGTCGAGGACCTCCGCCCGTTCGACGCGGACGAGTTCGTGAAGGCGCTCTTCGAATAGCCTGGCACCGCAACATCCTCCGCGCTCCCGAATGGCATGATTCAATTCGACAACGTCGCCAAGCGTTACCCGAATGGGCATGAGGGGCTGGCCGTGGTCGATCTGCACGTGGCGCCCGGCGAGATGGCATTCGTCACCGGTCACTCGGGTGCCGGCAAGAGCACGCTGCTCAAGCTGATCGGGCTGTTCGAGCGCTCGACTCGCGGGCAGGTGTGGGTGAATGGACGCAATCTCAACAAGCTCAAGCAGCGCGATATTCCCTACCATCGGCGCGAGGTCGGGATGATCTTCCAAGACCATCGCCTGCTGCCCGACCGCACCGTGTTCGACAACATCGCACTGCCGCTGGTCGTTACCGGTATGCGGCGAGCCGAAACCGGCCGCCGGGTGCGCGCGGCGCTGGACAAGGTCAGCCTGCTCAAGAAGGAAAAGGTGTTCCCGATCACCCTATCTGGCGGCGAACAACAACGTGTCGGTATAGCCCGCGCCCTAGTCAGCAAACCGCCGGTCCTGTTGGCCGATGAGCCGACCGGTAATCTGGACCCCGATCTGTCGCGTGAAATCATGGAGCTGTTCCTGCAGTTCAATCAAGTGGGCGTCACGCTGCTGATTGCGACCCACGATCTGGGACTGGTCGATCACCTAGGCCGACGCATCATCACCCTGCAGCAAGGCCGAGTGGCCGATGACAGCCAGCGCACCACCTGATGGCCAAGCGCAGCAAATCACAGCTACCCAAGCGCCGCTTCAGTCTCGACACCTGGTTGTTGCGACATGCGCAAACCGCATTGTCCGCACTGGGTCGCCTGTGGCGCACCCCAATCAACACCCTGATGACTACAATGGTGATCGGTATTGCCCTGGCGTTGCCGAGCAGTCTCCACCTGTTAATCGGAAACATGCGCGTACTGAGTGATGCCTGGGAGGGTTCCGCCAGCGTATCTCTGTTTCTCGCCGAGTCGGTGGACGAGGCGCAGGCGAAGGCCGTCCGAGCACGCATCATCCAGCGGCCGGACGTAGTCGAGGCGCGTTTGATCAGCCGCGGCCATGCCCTCGAGGAGTTCCGACGGCTATCCGGCTTCGGCGGTGCCATCGATCTGCTCGATCACAATCCGCTGCCTGCCGTCGTGGTGGTTAGACCACATCAGCGCATCCAAGGCGCGGCGGCGGTCAAACGCATGGCCGACACACTGCAGACCTACCGCGAGATCGATCTGGCCCAAGTCGACCTGCAGTGGGTGCAACGGCTCAGCGCGATCACCCGAATGATCGAGCGCGGGGTGTGGGTTTTGGCCGTACTGTTGGCTGTTGCGGTACTGCTGATTGTCGGCAACACCATCCGCCTCGAGGTACAAAATCGACGGAGCGAGATCGAGATTGTCACGCTGGTCGGGGGCACCGATGCCTTCATCCGTCGCCCCTTTCTCTACGAAGGGCTATGGTACGGCGCACTGGGCGCCACCCTGGGCCTGCTCCTGGTGCTGGTCTCGTTATACTTGCTCAACGGCCCAGTGCGCGCCTTGGCCGGTTTATACGAGTCGACCTTCGCGTTGTCGATGATCGACCTGAAGGGGCTACTCGGGCTGCTGATCGGCGGTCCACTCCTCGGGTTGGCCGGGGCCTGGCTGGCGGTCGGCCGGCACTTGGCGCGGACCCGACCGGCATAGCGCCAAGGCCAGCCGTAAACCGTTGATATTGGCCTTGCAGTGGCACCGCTTAACAGAGCGGCTGGAACGCGCTGAATGGCAGACTCACACCGCCACAGCCCCATTCGAAGGCTAAAATAGTTAAAGATTTTCAATAACTTAGTGAATTATCGGAACTTTAAGGCTAAATTAGCACTCTCACTCGCCGATTGCTAAATTATCACTGGCACTCGATCTTTCGGAGTGCTAAATTCGAAACGCTATTCAGTAGGGTTTAAGGGGACATATGAGCAAGCAGTCTGCGACAGCGCTTACACTGCCGACCGGCAATATGGAGGCCTACATCGGGGCCGCCTTCCAATTGCCCCTGTTATCGGCCGAAGAGGAACACGACCTCGCCGTACGCCTGCGCGACCATAACGATCTCGAGGCCGCCCGTGGTTTGGTCACGTCGCACCTGCGCTTTGTCGTTCGCATTGCGCGCGGCTACAACGGCTATGGTCTGCCGCAGCACGATCTGATTCAGGAAGGTACGGTCGGACTGATGAAAGCAGTGCGTCGCTTCGACCCGGATATTGGTGTCCGGCTAGTCTCCTTCGCAGTGCATTGGATCAAAGCGGAGATCCATGAATACATCCTGCGCAATTGGCGAATCGTCAAGGTCGCGACGACCAAGGCGCAACGCAAACTATTCTTCAATCTGCGCAGCGCAAAAAAGCGCCTCGGCTGGTTTTCCCGACAAGAGGTCGACGAAGTCGCACGCGATCTCGGCGTGAAGCCAGAGACAGTGCTCGAGATGGAATCCCGTCTGGCCAATTACGACTTGGCATTCGACGGCAGCGATACCGATGACGAAGACGCCCTGGCGATCGCGCCGGCAGCTTACCTACCGGACCTGCGCCACGAGCCATCTCGAATGCTGGAGCAGGCAGACAGCGCCGCATCCGACCGCGACCATCTGTACGCCGCGCTCGATTCGCTCGACGAGCGCAGCCGCGACATCCTACAGCGACGCTGGCTGAACGAGAGCAAGGAAACCTTACACGACTTGGCCGGGGAATACGGGGTATCGGCCGAACGTATTCGGCAGATCGAGGCTGCGGCAATGAAGAAACTGCGCGGCACCCTCGCGGCCTGATCCCGCCACCGCCTCATCGCTTTCTACAAAGGCCCGCACTACGCGGGCCTTGTTCCTTCAACTCGTCGGATCACCACCCTCGGACGACCGACCGCCAGACGACTTGGCCGGCGGATCCGATACAGACCCAGCCGAGCGTGCGTCTCCTGAGGACTGCGCAACATCAAGCTTCGGGTCGACGACCCGTGGATTGTCATCGTCCAGTAGCACGCGATACGCTGGACCCTCGAGGTCATCGTATTGCCCAGTACGCACCGACCAAATGAAGAAGGCGATTGCGATCGCCATCAAGCCGACCGCCAAGGGTATCAGCAGATAAAGAATCGACACGACTGCGGCCCTAGTTAACCGCCCCGCAAACGCAGGGCATTGCATACTACGACCAGCGAACTGGCCGACATCCCGATCGCCGCCATCCAAGGGGCGATCAACCCTGCCGCCGCCAAGGGTACCGCCGCGACATTGTAAGATAGAGCCCAAGCGAGATTCTGTTTGACCACCCGGCGCATCCGGCGTGCTGCCTGCACCCCAGACGCCACCACAGATAGCTGCTCGGACAGCACGACCATGTCAGCGCTCGCCTGGGCCAGCTGTGCACCACGGCCCATCGCGATCGAGACATCGGCACCGGCCAGAACCGGTGCATCATTCACCCCATCACCCACCATGGCCACGCGGTGCCCGGCCGCTTGCAAGGCGCGAACCCGGGCCCACTTGTCATCCGGGCTCATACCTGCGCTTGCTTTATCGATACCCAATTCGGTGGCGACCCGGTCGACCACCCTGGGAACATCACCACTCAGGATCTCCACGCTCAGGCCCAACTCGCGCAACCGCTGTATGGTCGCAGCGGCATCCGGCCGCACGGTGTCGCGCAGCTCGAAGCGCGCCATCAGGCCGGCCTGGTCGCCGAGAAACACCTGAGTAGCATCGCTATCGGCAAGCGCCGACGACGATCCGCCGCTCAGTGCCGTCACATAGGCCAGGTTGCCGATGCGATACCGGCGCCCGGCAATCTCGCCTTGCATCCCCTGGCCCGGCAACCCACTCAGGGCAGTGACCGCCGGCGCCTCGCTGGCGCCGCTCAGCAACGCCTTGGCGATCGGGTGCTCGGAGCCATGCTCCAAGGCAGCGGCCAGCGCCAGGCAGCGTTCCCGATCGGCACGCCGCGATAGGACTTCGACCTGGGTAAGTCGCAGCTGACCGCGGGTCAGGGTACCTGTCTTATCGATCAACACGTGGCTGACCTGCGCCAAGGTCTCGAGCGCATGGCCCCGTGTGGCCAGCAAGCCCACGCGGGTAAGCGCGCCGCTGACGGCAGTCAGCGCGGTCGGCGTGGCCAGCGACAGCGCACAGGGGCAAGTCACGACCAACACCGACAAGGTGACCGCGAAGGCCTGCCCTGGTGCATACAGCCACCATCCGAGGGCAACCGCAGCGGCCACGAGCAGTACCCCGGCGACGAACCACCCGGCGACACGATCGGCCAGGCATGCCATGCGCGGTCTTTCCGCCTGGGCCCGGTCGAGCAGACGCACAATCGCCGCCAACTGGGTCTCCTCACCGAGGTGTTCGACAGTCAATACCAAGGGACTCTCGATATTGATACTGCCGCCAACCAGTCGATCACCGCACGCCCTCGCCCGCGGTAGGCTTTCGCCCGTGAGCAGAGATTCATCGACCGAACTCTGCCCCTCGCTTACCCGGCCGTCTGCCGGAATGGTCTCGCCGGGCCGCACCAGGACCCGGTCACCCGGCACCAACTCGGACACCGCGACAAGCTGCTCGCCGTGTTCGCTGAGGCGGGCCGCCGTCGCCGGAAGCAATTTGACTAGCGCCTCGGCTGCCTCGCCGGCACGGTGTCTTGCCGCCATCTCGAGGTAGCGGCTGGTCAGCAGGAAGAACGCAAACATACAGACTGAATCGAAATACACCGCACCGCCGTCGCTTAGTGTGGCCCACAGGCTAGCGACAAAAGCGCCGGCGATCGCCAGCGACACCGGTACCTCCATACCCAGTCGGCGCCTACGCAGACCCCGCCAGGCGGCCACGAAGAAACCAGCCGCCGAATAAAATACAACCGGCAGGGTCAACAACAGGCTGATCCAGCGCATGAAACGGCGCAGATCGGCATCCATCCCGCTGTAGTCGCCGGCATACATCGCGATCGCCAGCATCATGACCTGCATTGTCGCCAGGCCGGCCACGGCCAGGCGACGCAGGGCAATCGATTTTTCCTTGTCGTGAATAGCCTGTTGCCGGCCAGGATCGAATGGGTGGGCGACATAGCCGATTGCGGCAATCGCCTTGAGGATATCGGACAGATGGATACGCCTGTCATCCCAGCGCACCCGTGCCCGGCGGGTGCTGTAGTTGACCGAGAATTCCTCCACTCCGGGAAGGGCGTTGACATGCCGCTCGTTCAGCCAGACACAAGCGGCACAGGTGATGCCCTCGAGGATCAAAGAGGCGCTCTTGAACGCCGAGTCGTCGGAGTCGACCACAGCCTGCTGCAAAGCGGGTTGGTCATAGAGCTCAAGGCGGTGCAACACCTCGGGCAGCGGCTCCTGGGGCCGCCGTGATGGCGCCTCGCGATGCCGATAGAAAGATGTGAGGCCGCTATCGATTATCGCCTGCGCCACCGCCTGGCAACCCGGACAGCACATCGCACGGGGCTGGCCATCGATGGTCACCGAGTAGGTAGTGTGCTTTGGTATCGGCAGGCCACAATGAAAACAGGCCGCTCTGGACACCGCCGAATCCTTGCCTAAGCGACCAGAATGCCAATCCGCACCCGCCGCGCTGTCGCCAGCGGTCGCTTCGCTACCCGACCCCGGCCGGGTCACTTTGGCGACGCCCGTGGCCATCACTCACGCAAACAGCGACATCAGATTGGGTACATAGTGATCGACCAACAGCAGGCCAAATAGCGCCATCAGATAAGTGATCGAATAACCGAAGGTGCGCATCGGCATCCGCGCGTCGTCATTTCGATACAGGCGCACGGCGTAGAATAGAAAACCCAGACCGAGCACCAGCGCACCACCCAGATAGACACCACCACTCAGGCCATAGCCATAGGGTAGCAAGCTGATCAGCAGCAGCAGCAAGGTGTACAACAGGATCTGCAAACGAGTGAAGTCGGCACCATGGGTCACCGGTAGCATGGGCATGTCGACCTTGCGGTATTCCTCGGCTCGATACAGTGCCAGGGCCCAGAAATGCGGCGGTGTCCACGCGAAGATGATCAAAAACAATAGCAAGGCGGCAGGGTCGACGCTGCCGGTAACTGCCGCCCAACCCAGCACCGGCGGTGCCGCACCGGCCGCGCCACCGATGACGATGTTCTGCGGCGTGGCACGTTTCAGATACATGGTGTAAACCACGGCGTAGCCGATCAGAGACAAGAAGGTCAACACCGCGGTAAGCAGGTTGACCCACATGACCAGTATCAGCATCGACGACAGGCCGATCGTCAGCGCAAAGCTCAGCGCATCGCGACTGCTGATCGCGCCCTGCGGCAGTGGGCGTCGGCGCGTCCGGCGCATGGCAGCATCGATCCGCTGATCGACCACATGGTTAATCGCCGCCGCGGAAGCCGCAGCCAGACCAATCCCCAGCATACCGAACGCCAAGGTGTCGAACGCCACCATGCCGGGAGTCGCGAGCAACATCCCCACAAGCGCGGTAAACATGATCAGTGCAACGACGTTGGGCTTGCATAGCGCCAGGTACTCGCGCCAGCTAGCCTGGGCAGTCTTCAGTACTGTCGTTGCCATAAGAGACCATTCAGATAGACCAATGAAACAAGCAGCAATGCGGCGACGCCATTGTGGGCTGTCGCTACGCCCAATGGCAAATGCAACAAGACGTTCGCAACACCTAGCCCGGCCTGCACCAGCAGCAGACATCCGATCAGCGCAGCCAGCCCGCCAAGCCCCCTGCGGGCACGCAGGATGGCGAACACCAGCCAGCCGAGCACCAACAAGGTCACCAAGGCACCCACACGATGGGCGACATGGATCGCGGTACGCGCCGGATGCTCCAACACCCCATACTCGTAATTCACGCCCAAGCCGCGCCACAACACGAAGGCCTCGTCGAAATCCATGGGAGGCAACCAGCTACCCTGGCAAGTCGGAAAATCGAGGCAAGCCAGGGCAGCGTAATTCGAACTCGTCCACCCACCGAGCGCAATTTGGGCCACCAGCACCAGCAGGGCCACTGCGGCACCGGCGCGCCAACGCTCAGGTACCCCGGGCGGCCGGCGCGGCATGCTGCGCATTGCCAACAATGCCAGCAGCGCAAGCGTCGCGAAACCACCCAGGAGATGGCCCAATACAACCAAGGGTTTGAGCAGCAAGGTGACCGTCCACATCCCCAGGATCGCCTGCAAGACCACTAGGGCAAGCAGCAAGGTCGGCAACCAAACCGCTTGTTCGGGGTTGCTTCGGCGCCGTCGCCAAGACCAAACCACCACTACCAAGATCACCAACCCCAGGACAGCGGCAAAATAGCGGTGCACCATTTCCTTCCAGCCCTTGTCGGGCTCGAGCGGACGCTGCGCCAACCATGCCTTGTCCACCACCTGCTCTGGACTGGCGGGAACAGTCAACTGCCCATAACAACCCGGCCAATCCGGACAACCCAGTCCGGCATCGGCCAAACGAGTATAGGCGCCCAGCAGAATCACCGCGTACGCGAGCACACAGGCGAATAAAACGAAACGAAAATAGCTCACCGACGGTCAACCGATCTGGGAGACCTTCAACAGTTTGCGCAAGTCCTTCATGGTGCCCTTGGCAGGGACCTCGAGATCGTAATACATCATCAAGTTACCCAGTGGATCGACCAAAAAATACTGACCCCCATCGGGTGCGAAGCCAGCACCGCGGAATCTATCGAGCAATGGCCCAGCAGCCTGGTCACGGACCACCCAGGTCAGGTCTGCGTGCTCGCTGTTGAGCAACTGAGCAAGTTCCTGTCGCGGCATGCTGCCCAGCACGAGCAAGCGCTGTACACGCCGCACATCCTTGTTCATCGCCAGCCGGATCTGACGCGTGAGATACAGCTGCTGCCCACAGCGCCGATCACATCCCTCGGGCGCAAACAGCACGTAAGTCCAGCGCCCGCGCAATTGCTGGTCATCAACCAACGCCCCGTCGGGCGTTGCCAGGCCATGCAGGCGCAGAGGCCGGGCCGGAGCGATCAAGGTACCGGCATTGGTGGTCGAACGCACACCCGAGCCGTCCATTATCTGCCAAGCCACCCAGGCGGCGAGCGGCGGCACTGAGAACAAGACTGCGATCAGCAGCAGCTTGATCCGGCCACCCCGGACGCGCTGTGGTTCAGACACCGGCACCCTGCTCTCCGTCGCCGTGGTCACGCCGACTGTTTACGCCAACGTAGATAATCAACAGGGCGATAGCCAAACCGAACCACTGGACCGCATAACCGAGGTGTTTCTCCGGCCCCATGCTTGGGATTGGCGACCAATCATATTGCAGGCCGCCCGGCTGCCCAGCGTCGATCACCAGCGCATAAGGCAACAAATCCATGCCTCGCGCCGAGGCCAGGGCAGCGATGTCTAGCGCGGGTACCAGCACTCGGTCTGCCGGGCTCGCTAGCGGGACGTCGCCCAGCACCAAGCCGACCGACGCTGGCGAGTCCAAACGCCCGTGCAGTTCGACAGCAGTCTCAGGTAAAGGTAGTCGCGGCAGATTCGCGCGCGACGCGCCTACCGAGATCCAGCCGCGATTTATCAACAAGCTGGGCCGCCCTTCGTCTAGCATCCGAAACTGTGAAAAGACATGATACCCGGGCTGACCATGCCATAGGCGATTGTCCAATAACCACTGCTGGCCTGCCACATAGCTGCCGCGCACCACCGCCGGGCGGTAGCGGTCTTCGGAACTCAGTTGGGCACCAGGTCGCAGCTGCAACGGCACCGCCCATTCACTCGCCGCCCGCCGCTCGATCAAGTCCTGCTTTTCACCTGCCCGCTGCATCTGCCAGAAGCCCAGACCCAGGAGCGAAGGAAAAACCGCCAAAAAAACGAGGCTAGGCCAGAACGCTGGGGCGAAGCGGTAGTGGCCAATCTTTAACGGTAAGATCTTCATAGGGTGCACGGCTGTTATACTTCGATGACAGCACAGGAGATTTCATCGTCGTGTGGGTCACGGTCATCATTGCCTTGGTGTTCGTTGGCATCATTGCCAGCCTCGCATCCGGCCTGTTTTATCTAATCAATGACAAGGGCGATTCGCGTCGCACACTGCGCGCGCTGACTTTCCGCATCGGTTTATCGGTCGGCCTATTCGTCTTCCTGATGATTCTGGTCGGGTTCGGCGTCATCGAGCCGCACGGAGTGTACCGCGGAGCACCTAGCGTTTCTGCGCCTGACGTGTCCCAGTAACGCGCACCTTGCGTGCCCCAACCGGGGCCTGCTCACAACACGTAGACGAAGATAAACAACACCAACCAAATCACGTCGACAAAGTGCCAATACCAGGCCACGCCCTCGAATGCGAAGTGATTATCTGGCGTAAAATGGCCACTGATGACCCGCGCCGTAATCACTATCAGCATCACGGTTCCCAAGGTCACGTGCATGCCGTGAAAACCTGTGAGCAGGAAGAACGTAGACCCATAGATCCCCGAGCCCAGCGTGAGATTGAGCTCGGAGTAGGCGTGAATGTACTCATAGACCTGGAAAGCCAGGAACAACAAGCCCAGCGCAATGGTTGCCATCATCCATAAAACGGTCTTGAGTCGATCGTTCTCCTTCAGTGCCCAATGGGCGAGCGTAATCGTTGTGCCTGAGGTCAGCAGCAGAAAGGTATTGAGCGCCGGGATACCCCAGGCCCCCATGCTGCGAAAATCGCCACCGAGATCACCAGGTCCGTTGGTTGGCCAGGATTCACCATAGCCCTTCCACAAGTACTCGTGGGTCGAAAAATCGCCACCAAGCAGCCAAGGCAGCACCAGCACACGCGAATAAAACAAGGCACCGAAGAACGCACCGAAGAACATCACCTCGGAGAAGATGAACCACATCATGCCCTGCCGGAAAGAGCGATTGACTTGGGCGTTGTAGGCACCCTTCACACTCTCGTTCACCACGGTCGCAAACCAGCCGAGAATGATGACGGTCACCAATCCCAGACCGACCAGCAGTACCGTCTGTCCGGAGGCATTGCCATTGAACCAGCCCGCTGCCCCCACCAAACCGATGGTCAGCGAGATGCTGGCCACGATCGGCCAAAAGCTGCTATGCGGCACATAATACTGTTCACTGGCCCCTGCCATGTCTCCCTCCGAGTCTGCATCTGGCTTAAAAGAAGCTCTGAATAAGTCCATCCTGGACTTCTCAGAGCACGCCGCGGTGCAAATGTCATTTGCACCTCGCTCCAAAATCAACCGCTTATCGCGGTCGATTTTGGCGACACATCCCTGGGTCGCGGTAGCCTCTCACTTTAGCGGTTTCCTAAACTGCTACTTAGCCAGTCGATCGGCTGCAATCAACACTGCAAAAGCTAGTTGATTAGCGTTACATCGAACATCGTATAGGCCAGCGTGAGTGTCGTGACCGCCGCGGGCAAATTCGGATCGACGATAAAACGCAACGGCATCTCTTTGGTTTCTCCAGCCGCCAGCGGCTGTTGATTGAAACAGAAACACTCGGTCTTGTTGAAGTAACGCCCGGCCTTGCCGGGCGCCACACTCGGTACCGCCTGACCGACCATATCCTGAGCGGTCGGGTTACGCGCCGAAAACGCTGCTGAATAAACCTTGCCAGGGTGCACCCGCATGCTGGGCTCCAGCGGCCGGAACTCCCATGGCATCCCTTGGTTGTTGTTCGCGATAAACTGCACGGTCACCAAGCGCGAGGTATCCGGTTGATAGCGCGCGACCACCGTCGTTTCGTCAAGCCGGCCGGTCTTGCCGTTCAGTCCGGTGATTTCGCAAAAAATATCGTACAAAGGCACAAGCAGATAGCCGAAGCCAAACATCGCTAACGATACGATTGCGACTCTCGCGAAGGAGCGTGCGTTCAAATCGGCCACCCGATCAAGCCCCCTTGCCCATGGCCAGGTAGAGGCCCAGCAGGAAAAACCCACAGGCTACCAATCCCAGCATGATGGCCAGGCGAACATTGGCCCTGGCCCTGTTCTTTGTGTCTTGCATGGTGTCTAGCCCAGGGCAACTCCGTTACCTGACCTCAGGTGCAGTCGTGAAACTGTGGTAGGGCGGTGGCGAAGACAGGGTCCACTCGAGTCCATGCGCACCCTCCCAGACCCGGTCAGTGGCCTTTTCTCCACCGCGGATACACTTGAACACCACGTACACAAACAGCAGCTGGGAAACGCCAAAGACGAATCCACCCAGCGAGGAGATCATGTTCCAGTCGGTAAACTGTACCGAATAATCCGGTATCCGACGCGGCATCCCGGCAAGACCGAGAAAGTGCTGGGGGAAGAACAACACATTGACCGAAACAGTCGAGATCCAGAAGTGGATCTGAGCCAGTTTCTCGTCGTACATATTGCCGGTCCACTTCGGCAACCAATAATAGGCCGCCGCCATGATCGAATACACGGCGCCGGTCACCAGGACATAGTGAAAATGCGCCACGACAAAGTAGGTATCGTGATACTGGAAGTCAGCGGGAGCGATCGCAAGCATCAAACCCGAGAAGCCGCCGATCGTGAACATGATTACGAAGCCGACCGCAAACAACATGGGGGCTTCAAAGGTCATCGCACCTCGCCACATCGTCGACACCCAGTTGAACACCTTCACCCCTGTTGGTACCGCAATCATCATGGTCGCATACATGAAGAACAGCTCACCAACCACTGGCATACCCACGGTGAACATGTGGTGGGCCCAGACGATGAACGACAGGAAGGCAATCGAGGCGGTCGCATAGACCATCGCGCTGTAGCCGAACAGGGGCTTGCGCGCAAAGGTCGGGAGGATAGCCGATATGATGCCGAACGCAGGCAAGATAAGAATATAGACCTCCGGGTGGCCGAAGAACCAGAAAATGTGCTGGTACATCACCGGATCGCCGCCACCGGCCGCGTCGAAGAAACTGGTACCGGCAAACTTATCAGTCAGTAGCATGGTCAGCCCGCCCGCCAACACCGGCATGGTCGCAATCAATAGGTATGCGGTGATGAACCAAGTCCAAACGAACATCGGCATTTTCATCAACAGCATCCCAGGCGCGCGCATATTGAGAATGGTCACAATGATGTTGATCGAGCCCAAGATCGACGAAACACCGGCCAGATGGAGGGCGAAGATCATGAAGGGGAAACCTTCGCCCATCTGCAGTGACAGCGGCGGATAGATGGTCCAACCAGCGGACGGTCCGCCGCCTTCCATGAAGAAGGTGGACAACAGCAACGTGAAGGCGAACGGCAATATCCAAAACGAGAAATTGTTCATTCGCGGCAATGCCATATCGGGGGCACCGATCATCATTGGGATCAGCCAATTTGCCAGTCCGGTGAATGCCGGCATCACCGCACCAAAGATCATGACCAAGGCATGCACCGTGGTCATGGTGTTGAAGAAATTCGGGTCGACCAATTGCAGACCGGGCTGGAAGAGTTCGGCGCGGATGACCATCGCCATGGCCCCACCGATGAAAAACATCACCAGCGCAAACAGTAGGTACAACGTACCGATGTCCTTATGATTGGTCGTGGTAACCCAGCGCAGGAGCCCTTTGGCGGGACCATGCTCGTGGTGATCTTCGTGCCCAGCACTCAAGGTACTCATTGTCTTCGATTCCTTAAGGTTACAGCTCAGCGCGCTGCCTGGATCTCGGTCGGCTGAACGACACTGGCGGCATTGCCCCAGGCGTTACGCTGATAGGTCAAAACGGCAGCCATGTCGACATCGTTCAAGATCGAACGGTACGCCACCATCGCTGTGCCGGGTCTGCCATTTATGACAACATCGATGTGGGTAGCGGCATCGCCATTCGCAATCGCACTGCCGGCGATCGCCGGAAACACCGGTGGCTGCCCTTGCCCGTCCGGCCGATGGCAGGCCGCGCAGACAGTCGTGTAAACCTGCTCACCCTTGGCCATCAATTCCGGCTTGGTCCACTCACGCAGGGCCTCGGTAGCGGCCTCTGCAACACTGCCTTTTTGCTCTTTTACCCACGCCGCGTAGTCCTCGGGGGATTTTGCGACCACGACAACCGGCATGAAGGCATGGTCTTTGCCGCACAGTTCGGCGCATTGACCTCGGTACGTGCCCGGCTCGTCGATCTGAGTCCAGGCCTCGTTGATGAAGCCAGGTATTGCATCTTTCTTCCATCCCAGATCGGGTACCCACCAGGCATGAATCACGTCGGCTGCAGTCAGCAGGAAGCGGACCCGTTGTCCGGTCGGTATCACCAGCGGATTATCGACGTCGAGCAGATACTGATCGCCGAATTGCCTTAGATCGACATCGGAGCCCAGCATCCTTGCCTCGTTGTGCTTCGGATGCAACGAGCTGAGGAACGAGATCCCAGAGGCCTCGCCGTCGATATAGTCGTACTTCCATTTCCACTGAATACCGGTCACCTTGATCGTCATGTCGGCATCGCCGGTCTCCTCCATGGCCAACAAGGTGGTCGTCGCCGGGATCGCCATGCCAACCAAGATCACGATCGGGATGATGGTCCACAGCATCTCCATAAACGTGCTGTCATGGAACTGCGCCGCAACCACGCCCCGGGACTTACGGTGACGAATGATCGAGTAGAGCATGGCGCCAAAGACGATCACCCCGATCGCACAGCACACCCAGAAAATGATCATGTGCAGCTCATACACACTCCGGCTGGTCTGCGTCACCCCCTCGCGCATATTGAGGGCGAAATCGGCGTGCGCCACCGCACCGGCTGTCAAAAGACAGACCACTAGGACGCTGCTGACAATGCGCATCACTCTTTCCACTGAGGTCCCCTCAAATCCAATGTCGTCACCCCATCACATGGCCCGCCCGCGGCAGGTCCCGGCAACCAACTCAGGTCCCGGCAACCAACTTTAGCGCGCGACCCGTGCAAGGCCACCACCACATTCAACTTGTCTCTCTCCCACCAGGGGCCCGCCAACCTCGACCATTCGGGCCGCGCGATTGTTCCGAAGTCGGCGCAGGTGGCCGCACCCGCAAAAGGTTCATCTCCGGGCCCCGCTGCGCTCGATACCAGCAGAGCACAAATATCGAAGACGGCCAACTCACGCCCGAGGCATCGTGGCGGCTACCGCAGCCAGCATTTCGCAAGCACACCGGGAAAAGCAGCAAGGGTAGCGCGCACTCGCGCCGAGACAGCGTATCGACCGGCACCGACTCAACCCATGGTTGGGCCAGATCACTACCCGACACCCGGAGTTGTTGGGTGAATTATCGGATATCCCCATCGATACCTAAGGTTCCCAGCGCAAGCGAAGGATGCACGCCGAGACGGGCCGCCCTACTTTTTGGCCATCGCAACACAAGACGCCAGAGTAACGCGGGATGCCGGCAGATCCAAACAAGTTTTTTGGCTGGGAATCGCAAAACAGCCAATCATCGAGATCGCGCCCAATCTGTGCAGCGACAAGCTGTCTATGACATCCCGGCATTGCTCCGGCCATCCGGGTCTAGGCCGCAGATGTCATCGAGCTCAAGTGGCCGCTCCAGCGATACTTGCTCGGGACCATCTGGGTGGGGCAAAACCCCCCGGCAGGGCGCCATCAGTCGCCTATCCAAGGCCACCAAATTCTCCTTCAGGTAGTCCATCTCGGGTTCGACCTGCGAGCCGACCCAACCGATCAGATCAGCGCCACTCGCGACGATCGCTTGCTCACTCAGGAGGGCATGGTTGAGGCAGCCGAGGCGCAGCCCAACCACCAACAACACCGGCAATCGCAGCGCGCAGGCCAAACCCTGGATATCCAGCGACCCACCGAGCGGTACCCGCCATCCGCCGGCGCCCTCGACCACGACGAAGTCGCTGAGGGTGCACAGTGCATCATACGCGGCGAGGATCCGCTCGAGCCGAATCGCCGTACCCTGTGCCTCGGCTGCCAGGTGCGGCGCAACGGCCTGCTCGAAGCAATACGGATTAAGGGTTTCGTAGGCCACCGAGAACCCGCTGGCAGCTTGCAGCGCCAGTGCATCCGCATTTTGCAGTCGTCCGTCACGCCAAAAGGCACCGGCGGCCACTGGCTTGAATCCGGCGACCTTGACGCCACGAGTGCGCAGTTGCGCGACCAGCGTCTGCGCGACATGGGTCTTGCCGCACCCGGTATCCGTCCCGGTGACAAAGACCCCGGTCCTCACCCAGGCCGCCGCAACACGTCGAGCGAAATCCGCGTCTCACCACCGACCCGCCGCTGTTGTGCACCCCAGGCGTGGCCGTGCACGACTTCGTAGCTGACCGGCAGGCTGCCGTCAGCCCCGCGAAACCGCTCGTAGGCCGCACATACACGCTCGAATCGGGCGCGTCCTGCCAGGCCTTTCGGCCGACCCGCACTGGCATTGCCGGCACCGATCAACTTGATTTCACGCATTAGCTGCATCGCATCACCATAGGTAAGGGTCATGCGTTCGACATCCATCACCGGGTCGCTCAGCCCCGCACCCATCAGCATGTCGCCGTAGTCATGCAGATCGATAAACTCATGCACATGCGGTCCGGCATCCACCTCGGCCCAAGCGGCGCGCAGCTCACCCAGGGTATCTGGGCCGAACGAGCTGAACATCAGCAAGCCCCCGGGTTTTAGAATCCGCGCGATATCGGCAAATGCCCGATCCGGTTGGGCACTCCACTGCAACGCCGCGTTGGCAAAGATCAGGTCCATGCTCTGATCGGCCAACGGCAGATGATCCAAATCGGCACACAGACAGCGTGGCCGACGCAGCCAGCGCCCGCGACGCCGGGTCAGGGCCAGCATCGGCAAGGCGAAGTCGAGTGCCACGACATCCGCCCGCGGGTAGCGCTTTAGCAAGGCATCGGTCGCCCGCCCCGTCCCACAGCCAAGGTCCAGGATGCGGACCGGATTGATGCGCATCGTGTCCAAGCGATCGAGCATTCGTCGACCAATCTCGTGCTGTAGCACTGCGACTTCGTCGTAGTCGACCGCGGCCCGGCCAAAGCTGCGTCTGACCTTGCGTTTATCCAGCGATGAACGCCGATCCGAGGTCACGGCACCACCGGGTCGATGGCGTTGCGTATCAACACCTCGAGACTCGCCGTCCGGTGGGACAGGAACGGGGCATGCCCCGCCCCGTCCAACAGCGTGCAATCGGCCGTCGGTAACAATGCCTGGACTTGCTCGCGAACCGCGCAAGGCACCAGCGTGTCACGCGCCCCAAATAGCCAATGGTTGGGACAGGCCAGGCGAACCAGCTCTAGGCGCAGATCGGTGTGCAGCAACAACTCAAGCCCTTGGGTAAGCCCGCGACGGTCGGCCAGAGGCCGCTCGGCCAGCTCAGCCGTCAACCTGCGCAATGTGTCACGCGCCTGCTCGGTGTCTTGGACCTGGAGCCCCAGGAAGCGACGCAGTGTGCCCTCGGGATCGTCCGCCAGGGCGTCGGCAAAGGCCTGGAAGATGCCGACCGGCATGGCGCACGGCCAGTCCGGCGCCTGCACGAAGCACGGCGTGGTCGTGACCAAGGACAAGCCGCTAACCCGCGTTGGAGTATCCAGCGCGGCGCGCAATGCCACTTGTCCACCGAGCGACCAACCCACCCAGTGGGCACGTGCCGGCGCCACTGCGCTGCAGGACGCCGCCCACTCCGAGAGGTCGGCAGCGCGCGCGACGGTGCTCGCTCCGTGCCCCGGCAGCTCGATCGCCGTCACCCTGAAATGCTGCGTGAGATCTGACATCAGCGGCCGCCACACGGCCACGTTCATCCCCCAGCCATGGACCAGCACCAGCGGCGGACCCACACCTTCCCGATGGCAATAAAGACTCATGCCGAGGTCGCCGGCGCGGTCTCGGCCAAGACCTCGAGCAGGGCCTCGACCTGGGCCGGGCTATGCGTTGCAGACAAGGTGACCCGCAATCGCGACCCCCCTTTGGGGACCGTCGGCGGGCGGATTGCCGCAAGCAAAATGCCTTGCCGCTGTAGCGCCTCGGCCCAGCTTGTCGCCACCCCCGAATCACCCACCAGAATAGGCTGAATCGGTGTCTCCGAGGGCAGCAACTCGAGCCCGATGCGACGCGCACCCTGTCGGAAACGCTGCACCAGACCGAACAACCGCTCGCGCCGCCACTCCTCCTCAGCCGCAATCTGCAGGCTGGTGCGCGTCGCCTCAGCGATCGCCGCCGGCATTGCCGTGGTATAGATGTAGGGCCGCGCGAATTGGATCAGGGCTTCGATCAACTCCTCGGGACCGGCCACAAAGGCCCCAGCCGTCCCCAGCGCCTTGCCTAGGGTCCCCATCAAGATCGGCACCTGAGTCTGGTCGAGACCGGCCGCCGCCACGCTGCCACGACCCTGCGGGCCCAGCACCCCGATGCCATGAGCATCGTCGACCATCAGCATGGCCGCATGCTCGGCCGCCACAGCGGCCAAGTCGGCGAGCGGCGCCTTATCGCCGTCCATACTGAACACTCCATCGGTGGCGATCAGTTTGTGTTGCCCCTCGGCCGCGCCGAGCAGCCCAGCGAGACCCGCAACATCGCCATGTGGGTAGCGCTTCATTGGCGCGCGCGCGAGCAACCCACCGTCCAGTAAAGACGCATGATTGAGTCGGTCCTCGAACAGACAGTCGGTGCGCCCGAGCAATGCCCCAAGCACCCCGAGATTGGCCATGTAACCGGTCGAGAACAGCAATGCTCGCTCGCGACCCGTGAACTCGGCGAGCTCTTCCTCCAAGGCGTGATGCGCATGGCTGTGGCCACAGATCAGGTGTGCCGCACCGCTACCCACACCATAGCGGCTGACACCGCGTCGGACCGCGTCGACCAGGCGCGGATCGGCGGCCAAGCCAAGATAGTCGTTGGAACAAAACACCAGCATGCGACGGCCGTCGACTGTCTGTTCCGCGCCCTGCGCACCATCGGTCACGCGTCGCGAGCGCGTCAGACCTGCCACGGCACGCTGCCGCAGTCGCTCTCGCAAAGCATCCATCACCACACGAGCAGCCGAACTAGGGCCTGTTCACACCAAGTTAGACGCAGCGACGGCGGCCGTTTTTCTGGCCAACAAGACGCTGTGAGCGCTGTGTGCCCACCGCACATGAGCGAGCAGCAACGCCGTTGGACGGGAAAACAGCCCCGTCCCTTCGGGTTGCACCCCAAAACACGCCATGCGGCGTTGCTCGTCGTTCATTTAGACTCACTAAACTTCTCTACTCGCGCCTTGCCTGGCGCGTTTTGGGGCAGCAACGCTGCGTCTCACTTAGTGTGAACAGGTCCTAGCGATGAGGTCCACGCACCGGCACTTTTTGAACGCCGCCTGGGGTTGGGCTCCTGGATGGTAGTTGCGCCGGAACCTGCCGAATTGATCGTTGCCAAGTAGCAAGACGAACGCATGTGAGAGCGTCGTTTTGGAGGAAGCCCGCCTCGGAATTTTGGACTAAACCCGATTGGCGTAGACAAACACGTACGGCCAGGCAGGCCACCCATCTTCAGCCCTGATTGGGTTGGCAGGCTCGCTCAGGTCGAGAATGAAGAACCGCAGCCGCAGGTAGTGGTGGCGTTAGGGTTACGGATCACGAACTGAGCACCCTGGAGACCCTCCGAGTAATCGACCTCGGCACCCATTAGATACTGCACACTCATTGGATCGATCAGCAGGGTCACCCCATCGGTGACGACCTGCTCGTCGCCTTCGGTGATCTCCTCGTCAAAGGTGAACCCATACTGAAAGCCCGAGCAGCCTCCACCTTGCACGTAAATGCGCAACTTGAGGTCGGGATTACCCTCTTCCGCAATCAACTCGGAAACCTTCTGAGCCGCTGCTGCGGTGAAAACCAGGGACTCTTCAGTCGTCGCTGCCTGATCAGTCATAGAACTACCTGCGAATTGTTCGGGTTGCTCAGTGGACTCTCGTCCCTGCACGTCGGAAAAGTATGCTTTTCCTGACGGTTTTGGTCAAGTATTAGGCTCTTCACCACCGACCGCCACGCCGGCATGGAGATCACCGTCTGGCACACTCGAATCCTGTTCGTTGGTATGCACTAGCCGGCCGTTGACTTCGGCGCCCATCGCCATCTCCAGTAACTGATAATAGACGGTGCCGTTGACCCGCGCGCGCGCAGCGAGTTCCACGCGCTGTGCAGCGTGCACGTCGCCAGTCACCGTACCATTGAGGATCAGGTTATCCACCCGAACATCGCCGTCGACCTTGCCTTGCTCGCTGACGATCAGGGTCGCCCGACTATCCGGCTCACCGGTCACCTTGCCTCGGACCGCACCATCCAGGTGCAGACCACCCGCAAACTGCAGATCGCCGGTGATCACCGTGTCCTGGCCAATAACCGTGACGACCTTAGGGGCCTTGAATCGTATTCCTCGCGCCATCTGGTCACTTGCTCCCGATGTTGGGTCAATCAGGCGTCCGATAGCCTCCAATCGTAGGCCTGCTCGAATGATTTGAAACTATTACCATCCAACTTCACGCCGATCTCGATCGCAGCCGGCTCGAACCCGATCGGCAGTTGCAGATCTGTCTTGAGCTTCTGGAAATTCTTAAATCGCACACCGATGTTGGTCCGCCGCCCATCGGTTAGTGCCCGCATATCGAGCGTCTTCGGGGTGCCTGCAGCCTTCCCCTTTACCCGCAAGATCACCTGACCATTGACTGTCGCGCTGTCATTCTCCGCCTTAGACAGCGTGACCTCGAAGCGATAGGCCTCCTCACCAACGGCGGTCAACCGGTAATCATCGAGTTTCAACCGCTTGTTGCCGCCCCCACCAGACACCAAGGACTTCAGAAATGCCACCTCGCGCTTGAGCTCGGCACGCTCGTCCTGCAAGGCCTTTATCTCGGCCTTGACACCATCAGCAGCAGCTCGGTCGATCTGTCCAGCACGCTCGAATCGGGCCGCTGCAGCACGCAAAACCTCGCGTTCTCCCTCAAGTTCAGCGATGCGATCCTGCAGTGTCTCTTCGCGCGCGTTGCTTCGATCGATATCGAATCCCGCACGCTGCTGGCCGAACTGGAAGACCTGCCACGACAAGGCACCCAAGGCAGCGAGGAACAATAACCACACCCAGGCACGCACACCGCCTTCGCCCGGCTGCACGATGCGCGGGGTGGTTACTCGAATGGGCTTCACCTTGGGCATGACGTTTAGGGCAATAGAGCGACTTGCTCCAAGCCGCAGGTCTCATCCATACCGAACATCAGATTCATGTTCTGTATCGCCTGCCCAGCCGCCCCTTTGGTCAGATTGTCGATAACCGATAAAACCACGGCGGTGTCACCCTGCTGTGGTCGGTGCAGTGCGATGCGGCAATGGTTAACACCGCGCACACCGCGTGTCTCCGGGTGGCTACCTGGGGGCAATACATCGACGAAGGGTTCGTCGACATAACGTGACTCGAACAAGGCTTGCAAATCACTTGCCGGCGTCACCAAGCGTGCATAAAGCGTGGCATGGATGCCTCGGATCATGGGCACCAAGTGAGGGACAAAGACCAGGCCGACCGCCTGGCCACCGACCCCTATGAGGGTCTGACGTATCTCCGGCTGATGGCGATGACCGTCCACCGCATAGGCCTTGAAACTCTCACCCACCTCACCCATGAGAGTGCCAACACTGGCAGCACGGCCGGCCCCACTAACCCCCGACTTACAATCAGCAACCAAGTTTTCCCGGTCCACCAGATCGTGCTCGATCAGGGGCAGAAAACCCAGCGCCATAGCGGTCGGGTAGCATCCGGGATTGGCCACCAACCGCGCTTCACGAATTTGCGCTCGATTGAGCTCCGGCAGACCATAGACCGCTTCCTCGAGCAGTCCCGGACAAGCGTGCTGCATGCCGTACCATTGCGCCCAGAGCGCCGGATCGCGCAAGCGGAAATCGGCGGCTAAATCGATCACCCGCACACCCTGGGTGAGCAACTCCGGGGCCATTTGCATCGCGGTTCCGTTCGGCGTCGCGAAAAACACAAGATCACAATCGGCTAAGCGCTGCGGGTCAGGCTCCGAAAAGTCCAGATCGAAGTGGCCACGTAGGTTGCCATAGAGTTCGCTCACCGCTCGGCCGGCTTCGGAACGCGATGTGATCTGGAGGACCTCGGCGTGCGGATGCGTTGCAAGCAACCGCAGTAACTCCACACCCGTGTAACCCGTACCCCCGACGATGCCAATCTTGATCATCGCGTCCTCGAACGCCGCTGGTGAAGATCCTAAGAACCTCGATTCTAAACGCAAACGATCTCTGGGGCGTCGCAATCGCCAAGCAGCTAGTCGTCAGCGATGGGCCTTTGGCTCTTATTGGATATAAGGCCAGCCATGCTAAAGTCGCTCGAGGCTATTCGCCGACCACACGGGGACCCGCAGGAGCACGAGCCACGCGCGGACCACGGCCAGCGGATACCTGCCTTAACGAATAATTCGCCACTCGAACACCGTTCGGGCAGCAAACAATGGAAACAATCGAAGCCATCTCGCTGATACTCGGAGCCGCCTGGGCCTCGGGCATTAATCTCTACGCCGCGGTCCTGGTGCTGGGCTGGCTCGGGGGCAGCGGTCAGCTTGATCTGCCGCCCGACCTCCAGGTCCTCAGCAGCCCAGCTGTGATGCTATCGGCAGGCGGCATGTACTTGGTCGAGTTCTTCGCCGACAAAATACCTGGCGTTGATACCGCCTGGGATGGACTACACACCTTCATCCGGATCCCCGCAGGTGCGCTGCTGGCGGCAACAGCGGCCCAGGGACTGGACATGGGGCAAGCTGGCGAGTTGGTGGGCTTACTACTCGGCGGAGGAGTCGCCGCAACCAGCCATGCGACCAAGGCAGGCGGGCGCGTACTAATCAACACCTCACCAGAGCCGGTCAGCAATTGGGGTGCATCGCTGACAGAGGACCTGGCGGTTTTCGCTGGCCTCTGGGCGGCATTGAACCAGCCCTGGCTGTTTCTAACGCTGTTTTTCGTCTTCTTGCTCATTGTCGCCTGGCTGTTGCCCAAGATCTGGCGAGCAATCTGGCGCGCCATAACGGCCCTACGGCGCTGGATTGGCGGACGCAGCAAAGGCCGCGACCCCGACGACATCAATACGCCGCCCGCGGGTCGCCAGCGCCTGCTGCGTGAACTCTCTCGCGACGACCCGAATCACAGATCAAATGGCGATCCAACATGACACTCCACCACCCATCGCCTAAATCCGCGGTAATCCGGCAAGGTACGCCGGACACCGAAACCACGTTGTTTCATTCGGCCGCAGGCGGTGCAAGACTCCGGGGCATCACGTGCAATCTCAGCCAGTGACACCACAAAAAAACAACGAAGTGCATCTATGCGCAACCTCGGATCAACTTCACAACAAGGGACAACGACATGTGGCTTAAGGCTTGGCATCTGATCGCTATGGTGGCGTGGTTCGCTGGCCTGTTCTATCTGCCGCGACTCTATGTCTATCACGCAATGAGCACTGATCAGATCTCGATCGAGCGCTTCAAGATCATGGAACGCAAACTGTTCTTTGGCATTACCACACCAGCCGGCATCCTTACCCTGATTCTCGGCCTGTGGATGCTATTCGACTATGCCTGGGTGGCATTTGGCGACCACCTGTGGCTACAGATCAAGCTTACGCTGCTCAGCGTAATGGCGATCTACCACGTCTATTGCGGAAAACTACTGTTTGACTTCAAGCACGACCGCAACGTGCATGGTCATGTTTGGTATCGCTGGTTCAACGAGCTGCCTGTACTGCTGCTGATTGCGATCGTGCTTCTAGCCGTCCTCAAACCTGTCTAGCGTCTCCGGTTATGCAGACGTCCGACACACCAAATCACCGACAGCTACCGCGCTCGGCCAGATCCCGCGGAAAAAGAACACCGGAACAAGAGCGGAAAATTCAACGCAGCCGTGTTACTTGGCTCGCTGTACTGGTCCTGATCGTCTACGCCAGCGCACTCGCCGGAAGCTTCGTCTGGTCCGACCGTGAAGACATTCTGCTCGGTGCCAACAGGTTACAGAGCGCAAACGATCTAGCCAACGCAATGACCACCACCCGAGAGGCCTTCCGGTCACGGGTGCTGGGAAGCACCGCCGATCCTACGGTAGGCAGTTGGCAACCCTTGGGCATCCTCTCCTACACCGCCGACTGGGCGCTATGGGGTGACTGTGCATTCTGTTTTCACCTCGAGAATGTCCTGCTCCACGGTGGACTGGTGATCGGCGTCTTTCTGCTAGGCCAACAGCTTCTGGCGAAGCGCCGGCACGGTGGACGTATTGCCGTCTGGGCAGCCGCGCTGTTTGCGGTGCACCCGGCTACCGTGAGCAGCGTCGCCTGGATTGGTGGGCGCCCCTACCTGCTGGCGGCACTGATGTCGGTTTGGTGCTTGGTCGTGTTCAGCCGACTGCAAGCCACCAGCCAGTCACACCGGCGCCACATGCGCTATTGGCCGCTCTGGCTGACATTGACTGCGATGGGGGCGATGTTGAGCCACGAATCTACCTATGTGCTGCCTGTGCTTGCATTCCTTATCGCGACATTCGAAAGCCGAGAACGCGGCCGCTCTGCGTTGTTCGGCATCGCCGCAGTGCGCCTTATCGGCCTCGCCGCAATATGCGGCGTATTGCTGGCCGTAGTCGCCTATCGGATCCTGGTCATCGGTGGCATGCAGTTTGCCGCTGACTACCCCAGCGATCATATCTTCTACAACCTGGGCACTGCGCTACGCCACTTTTGGTTTCTGCTCGATCAGACGCTGCTGCCGTTCCAGGCCATCATCTCCGATGCCAGGCCGGTGACTTCGAGCTGGAGCTCCACCGAATCCGCCGCACTACTCGGCGTGCTGCTGATTCTCGGCGCCACCGGACTAGGTTTGCGATATGGGCACCCGATCGCAGTTGGGGTTTCGTGGTTCCTGCTCGCGGTCCTGCCCGGCGTCGGCATCTTCCCGGTCAGTCACTACTACACCAGCCAGATTCTGTATCTCGCAACCTGGGGCTTGATGCTCGCGCTGGCCTACGGCCTATTCATGCTGTGGCGGCCAATCGGCAGACAGATGACCTCAGGTAGCGAGGCTGTGATCTATCTTCCCTTGGTCACGGTGCTCGCGGTTATCACCGCTTTCTCCAATGCCCGCTGGTGGGATCACCGCGTGCTATTCGAGAGTGCAATCGCCAGCGACCCGCACTACATGGAAGGGCGTATTGAACTCGCCAAACTGGCGCTCGAGGAAGGCCAACCCGAAGTAGCAATCAATCATACGCTAGCGGCAATAGAGGCGTCACACGATGCATCTTTTACCGGTTACTGGTTACCCCATATCGCCTATCTCGTGCTGGGGCAGGCACAGTGGCGGCTGGGGCAATTTGGTGAAGCTCTCGATAGCTTCGAGGCCTCGCTGGAGCAAAAGCCTGGAGATCCGCTCACCCTGTACTGGCTCGGTATGGGCCACTTGTCGCTGCAGGCGTACGAAACCGCCGAACGCAGCCTGCGCCGCGCCCTTGAGAGCAGGCGGCCTTTTCCCGAGGCCGAAGCCGACTTAGGGGTCGCACTGGTTGGTCAACAGCGATTCGTCGAAGCCTACCCGCTGTTGGCGAACGCGCTCGAGTCGGGCCTAGGCAATCCAAGGCGCTATCGCGCAATGGCGCTAACGATGATCGATGCCAACCGGCTGGAAGATGCCGAGAGCTACCTGAGAAAAACACTTGCCGAGCAGGAAAACGCATCTGACCGGGCACGCGCGGCATGGGTCGCATGGCGGCTAGGGCGCACCGAAGCCGCACGCAGTGACCTCGACATGGCCCTCGAGCTTGAGGAACAGACTAGCCCGTACGTCGATTGCGTGCGCAGACAAATCGATGGCAGCCCTGACGCCTCAGCAGCCTGCCACTAACTGCCAGATTCGAGAAAAACCTCACACAAAAAAGGCCCGCCGAAGCGGGCCTCTTGCATCCCAACTGGAATCCTCAAGAAGCGGAAGAACAGCCACTCTGTGAGCCACAGGTGCCGCAGCCGCTACTACTTTTGGCTTGTTGTAAGTTGTTGAATACAAAGCGTGCATCACCGCCATCACTGCCATCACTGCCATCGGAGAAGTCGATCTCAACGCCGCGCACATGTTGCAGTGTGCCGGCATCGACGATTACTCGGACGCCATTGACCTCACGCACCCGATCGTCGTCGTTCAGTTGATCCGTGAAGGTCATTCCAAAATTGAGTCCGCTACAGCCGCCAGGCGTCGCGAACACTCTAATACCCTGCGTATTGTCCTCGACCTGGCTCAGCAGCTCGGCCATCTTGCCCTGCGCGGATGGGGTCAACATGATGTCCGCATCGCTCAGTGTGATGTCGATCTCGTTCATTGCGGCCTGATTCATTGGAGTCTACCTCTTACGGGTTTTCTTACTAAATTTGGGCCGAGTGTAGCACTCAGACGATCGGTTTTCAGTACAAGCGATCGCGCACGGCCAGCGCGTAGAGGTGTCGCTCGGCGTCCACCACGTGCTGCCCCCAGTGCTTGCAGAACCCATTTTGCCAGCTACCCAGGGTGCGTTGGGCATCGTGATTGTAGTCCAGCCGGCTCAGCCCATTCTTCAGCTCGCAGTAAATGTCGGTCAGGTCATCGGCAAGGCTACCGCTCATCTCTTGGCAATCCGGAGTTACGTCATACTCCATCCAGTAGCTGTCGCGATCACCCAGCAGCCGATGCAGCCGGGTATACAGCTCGAAGCGCTGATCAAGGTCAATACCAGCGTCCTCGGCGACAGCCTCCTGGCGCGGCCCAGCCGTGGCCATCGCGGCATGCAAACGCGGCAACAGCCCATTGAGCTGTCCCAAAACACACCTATCACCCTCCTTAAGAGACTCAATCAAACGGCAGTAACCACGGGCGATGGAGAGCAGTTCTCGGACATCGGTTTTCATGGCGTCTCCTCGGAACCCAGTCGCCCAGACAATAGGCTACTTCACATAAGTGCTTGATTTTTAAGTGTCTGAGCGCAACACTCGACTGAAAAATAAGTGTAGCCCAGATTTCGACCAGGGCGAGTCGGACCCCAAGGTGCGGCATGCAAGCGCGGCGGTTGCCCTCCGTACTCAGATCTCGGTCATCTCGAAATCTTCCTTGGTGGCACCACACTCTGGGCACTCCCAATTGAGCGGGATATCTTCCCAAAGGGTCCCGGGCTCGATTCCCTCGTCTGGGAGTCCCTTGGCCTCGTCATACACAAAACCGCAAACTACGCATTCATAGGTCTTCATTATTCCGTCAAATCCCCCCAAGTACAGAAACCACTACTGGATCACTAGGCCTGAATTTTGCCAGATGCTTGGCCGAATGGGCGGACCACCGGCCGAGTTTCGTCCGGGCCGATGGCGCGGCGCACTGCTACAATCGGCGGCAATGGACACCCCGCCTCTCATCCTCTGCTTAGGGGGTTTGGACCCTACCGGCGGCGCGGGCATTCAAGCCGATATCGAGACCCTGGGCGCGCTCGGTGCCCGTGCCCTGACGCTGGTCACCGCGCTGACCGCGCAGAACACGACCAACATAGATGCCATATTGCCTACCCCGGTTGATTTCTTCACCCGCCAGCTCGAGGTCTTGTTAAGCGATATAAAGCCAAACGCCATCAAAATCGGCTTGCTTGGCAGCGACCAGCTGCTGCCCCCCATCCGCCGTTTGCTTGCCAACTTTGACGGCCCAATCGTACTCGACCCGGTACTGCGTGCAGGCGGTGGTTTCGAGACCGGTGACCAAGCCCTGTGCCAACAGCTGCGCGAAGAAATTCTTCCGCTGATCACTCTGATTACCCCGAATCGATTCGAGGCACGCTGCTTGACGGGTGAAGAACAACACGCTGTCGCTGCGGCAGACCTTATAGATGCCGGGGCGGCCGCCGTGCTGGTTACCGGCGCCGATGAAGCGACCGGGGATAGCCTCTGCAACACCCTCTATAGCCGAGGCCACAAACCACTAGACTTTAGTTGGCCTCGCCTAGCCCATGACTACCACGGATCGGGCTGCACCCTGGCAAGCGCCTGCGCCGCCCGTCTAGCACTGGGAGATGATCTACCGGCCGCGGTCGCCGCGGCTCAGGCCCACACCTGGCATGCGCTGGCACAAGCCAGGCAGATAGGGCGCGGCCAATGGCTGCCCGGGCGGTCCACATGAGCCACAGGCTAAAGGGCCTGTACGCGATCACAGATGATCGTCGGCTAGGACCAGATGCACAGTGCGGCGCCGCCCTTGCGGCACTGCGCGGCGGCGCCCGACTGATCCAGTACCGCGATAAAGGAAACGACCGCGCCCGGCGTCTCGCGGAGGCCGGAGCACTAGCCGAACTATGCCGCGCCCATCAGGTGCCCTTCATCGTCAACGACGACCTGCGACTGGCGATCGCGGTCCAGGCCGACGGGGTGCACCTCGGGTGCCAAGACCCAGATATCGCCTGTGCGCGCCGCCAGCTACCGCCCGAGTCATTGATCGGCGTGTCGTGCTACGCCGATTTCGATCGTGCCCGGCACGCCGCCTCGGCCGGCGCCGATTATATCGCTTTCGGCAGCTTCTACCCTTCGCAGACCAAACCAGGCGCAGTGCGCGCCACCCCGGATTTGCTCGCCAGGGCTAATCGCGAGCTGCACCTACCTACAGTTGCTATAGGCGGAATTACTCCGGAGAATGGCGCGGCCTTGCTTCAGGCCGGAGCCGACATGCTGGCCGTTATCAGTGCGGTGTTTGCCGCACCCGACATTGCCGCCGCCGCGAGGGCGTTTTCCATTTGTTTCAAGACTGCCGAGGAGATCCCACAATGAGCGCCGCACACGACCGATTCGAACTCGCCCAACAGCATATACCGGGCGGGGTGAACTCGCCGGTACGGGCGTTCAAAGGTGTCGGCGGCGACCCCGTCTTTGTCGATCACGCTGCGGGGGCTTATCTGTTCGACCCAGATGGCCGACGTTACATTGACTATGTCGGTTCCTGGGGCCCGATGATACTCGGGCACGCCCACCCCGCGGTAATCGAGGTAGTCGCGGATGCTATCGGTAGAGGCCTGTCGTTCGGTGCCCCGACCGAAATCGAGACCCGTATGGCCGATCGGGTGTGCGAGTTGATGCCATCCATCGAGCTGGTGCGCATGGTCTCATCAGGCACCGAGGCAACCATGTCGGCGATTCGACTGGCGCGCGGCTTCACCGGGCGCGACAAGATCGTTAAGTTCGAGGGTTGCTATCACGGACATTCGGATTCCTTGCTCGTTAAGGCAGGGTCCGGGGCCCTGACCCTGGGCGAACCCTCGTCACCGGGGGTACCGGCAGCGCTCGCCGAACACACCATCACGCTGAGCTACAACGATCTGGATCAGGTGCGCGACGCCCTTGCCGCCTCGGGTGACCAAATCGCCTGTGTCATCGTCGAGCCGGTGGCCGGCAATATGAACTGCATCCTCCCGGAGCCCGGATTCCTACAAGGCCTGCGCGAGGCCTGCGATCAATACGGCGTGGTGCTGATTTTCGACGAAGTCATGACCGGCTTTCGAGTGGCGCTCGGTGGCGTACAGTCGGTGTACGGTGTCCGGCCAGACTTGACCACGCTGGGCAAGGTGATCGGCGGCGGCATGCCGGTTGGCGCATTCGGCGGCCGCCGCGACATCATGGAGAAGATTGCGCCACTCGGACCCGTCTACCAAGCCGGCACACTGTCCGGCAACCCAGTGGCCATGACCGCCGGTCTCAAAACCCTGGAACTGATCGCCGCACCGGGTTTTTATGAGCACCTCGGCGGCCAGGTGGAGCGCTTGGTCTCCGGCATGCTCACGGCCGCCGCCAAGGCCGGGGTCGGGCTAACCGAAAACCATCTCGGCGGCATGTTTGGTCTGTTCTTCACCGAGCGTGAGCAGGTCACCGACTTCGCCGCTGCCACGGCCTGTGATCAGGATAGGTTCCGGACCTTCTTCCATGGCATGCTCGAACACGGTGTGTATCTAGCACCCTCGGCCTTCGAGGCCGGTTTTGTCTCGGCCGCCCACTCGGATGATGACATCGACGCCACCCTGAACGCCGCGGCCGCGGTGTTTGCCAAGCTGCAATGAACCGCTGCTGTTGAGCGAATGGTTCGGGGGTCTGCTGGACTGGATCGCGCAGCACCCTGGCTATGCCGGTTGGGTGGTGTTCGGCGTTGCACTGGTCGAGTCCCTGGCCATCGTCGGCGCCATCATCCCTGGGGTCATCGTCCTGCTGGGGGCCGGTGTTTTGATCGGTGCCGGGATACTGGATTTTTGGAGCATGTGCCTGTGGGCGATCGCCGGCGCCATCATCGGTGACGGCCTGAGCTATTGGCTAGGCCACCACTTCGACTATCTCACCGAGCGCTGGCGGTGGTTTCGGCTGCACCCAGATCACCTGCAGAAGGGGATCAAATTTTTCGAAAAATACGGCGATATCAGCGTCGCCTTGGGCCGCTTCTTTGGACCGATCCGCGCGGTCGTCCCGCTGATCGCCGGCCTGATGCGTATGCCACCGCGGCGTTTTTACACCGCCAATATCCTCTCGGCCCTGGTCTGGGCACCGGCCTACTTGGCGCCGGGCATGCTGTTCGGTGAAATCGCCGGGTTCGGCGACTGGCGCCAACTGCTATTCCCGGTGGTCGCCATCGGCATCATCGTCTTGCTATGGCTGTTGATCCAGGTGCGCAAGCGAACCTGATCAGTTCGCCGTCGTATCGTCCCTGGGCTGGATAAGCGCCGCCACGCGACGCAACCGCTCGACCGCATCATCGACTTCGAACAGTGCCTGTTTTTCCGAGATCGGCAACGGCATCAGCTCGATCAGCCGGCCCGCTACATGATCGGCACTGGGTTCGACATCACGCAGGCGATCGAAGGGATCGCCGATCTGTTCCAGCAACCGATCGAGCAAGGCCCCAGTCCATGCGAGGTCCGCCGGCAGCGGCTGGACGGCCGGCACCGGCTGGCGAATCACCTCGGCGCGCAACAATTGGTCTTGCTCTGACTCGACCGCGCCCAGTAAGACACGCTCCCCACCGTCGCACAACAAGCCAAGCAGGCCGTCGTCAAGCTGTTCCCAATCGATAATGCGCGCTAGCGTCCCGCTACCGGCTGTGGTGGCGGCCCCACCTGCCTCGGATCCACCATCTGTGATCGCAGCAACCACAAATGGCTCCTCGCGACGCAGGCACTCGCTGACCATACGCTGATAACGCGGTTCGAAGATCCGCAGTGGGAGCAAGCCCCCAGGAAACAGCACGAGTTTGAGCGGGAATAGCGCAAGACGCTCGACCTGCGGGGGCTCATTCGTCGTCATGCATGCCCCACCGTTTGCTGAGATCATGCCTGACCCCGAGATGGTCGAGGACGCGCGCCACGATGAAATCAATCAGATCGTCGACCGATTGCGGTCGAAAATAGAACCCGGGGTTGGCCGGCATGATGACGGCTCCGGCCTGGGTAAGCCGCAGCATGTTTTTCAGATGGATAGCCGTATAGGGTGTCTCACGCACTACCAGGATGAGCTTGCGACGTTCCTTCAACGCGACGTCGGCGGCGCGATCGATCAGATCGTCGCAGACCCCGTTGGCCACCGTTGCCAGGGTGCCAGTCGTGCATGGACAGATCACCAAGGCCGCGGGCGGATTAGAGCCACTGGCAACGGGTGCGGTCCACTGTTGTCGGCCGAACACCTGCAAGCGCTCTGGTGACACCTCGAAGTGTCCGGCGAGATAGCGCTGCATCTCTTCCGGGCGGCCAGGTAGGCGCAGGTCGGTCTCCATGTTCGCGACCACCTGGGCAGCTTGAGAGACCATCAGCTGGACATCACGGTCGGCGCCGAGCAGGCACTCGACCAATCGCAGGCCGTACTGAATTCCAGAGGCCCCAGTGAGTGCAACCGCAATGGGCCTCTGGGTGATGTTCATGACCGCTATTTAATCATGCGCGGGCGGGCCGTGTTTTTCGCCTGGACTCGCTTGTCATAGACAGCGCTGCTCACGCAACGCCTCAGGGCGTGCCCAGAGCCGCCAGCAAACGCTGGTGGAGATCCTCGAATCCACCATTGCTCATTACCAGCACCTGATCACCGCTCAAAGCCACCTGGGCGAGCTGATCGATGATTGCCTGTGTCGAATCGGCAACCACCACCCGCGCACCCAAGTCCAGCAGCTCCTGGCTCGCGTCCCATTCCAGATCGGCCGGCGCATAGACCCATACTTGGTCGGCCGCGTGCAGCGCCTCGGCCAGCCGACCCGCGTGCACCCCCATCCGCATCGTGTTCGAGCGCAATTCCAGCACCGCCAGTATCCGTCGTGCGCCGACCTGCTGGCGCAGACCATCGAGTGTGGTGGCAATCGCGGTCGGGTGGTGGGCGAAATCATCGAACACCCGTACACCACGTACCTCACCGCGCAGCTCCATACGCCGCTTGACGTTACGAAACTCGCACAACGCCGCGATTGCCACCGCCGGGGGCACATCAGCATGGCGCGCGGCGGCCAGGGCCGCCAAAGCATTGCAGGCGTTGTGACGACCGCTGAGCAACCAGTCGACTTCGCCGATCGCTTGGGTCTCGCAGACCACCCTGAATTTTCCGCAGTCCGGCGTGCATTGCGCGATCTGCCAAGCTGCGTCCGCCTGCAAATCGAAATACTCGACCGGCGTCCAGCACCCCATATCTAGCACATCATTGAGCGCGCGATCGGTGCGGGGCGCCACGATCAAGCCATTGCCTGGCACCGTCCTGACCAAATGGTGAAACTGCCGCTGAATCGCGGCGAGATCATCGAAAATATCGGCATGGTCGAACTCCAAATTGTTCATCACCAGGGTCCGTGGACGATAGTGAACAAACTTCGAGCGCTTATCGAAGAATGCCGTATCGTATTCGTCGGCTTCCACGACGAACACAGAATCCCCACCGGCACGGGCGGATAGCCCAAAATTTTCCGGCACGCCACCGATTAAAAAGCCCGGGTCACGGCCTGCATACTCGAGGATCCAAGCCAGCATCGCGGCGGTCGTCGTCTTGCCATGGGTGCCCGAGACCGCCAACACCCAGCGCCCGCTGAGCACGTGCTCGGCGAGCCACTGCGGCCCCGAGGTGTACCGCAGACCGCGCTCCAGCAGGTATTCGACCGCGGGGTTGCCACGCGACATGGCATTACCGATTACCACCAGGTCGGGCGCCGGGTCCAGCGGCGTGGGGTCATAGCCCTGGGTGACATCGATACCGGCCGCCTCGAGTTGGCTGCTCATCGGCGGATAGACATTGGCGTCCGAGCCGGTCACCTCGTGTCCCAAAGCGCGAGCGATTTGAGCAATACCACCCATGAAGGTCCCGCAGATACCCAGGATATGGATCTTCATCTAGCGCGGCACCACAAGTGGAAAGATCCCGGAGATCAGATTGAACACCAGCACCGTATAGCAAAACACGATGATCACGCCGAGCACTAGCGGCGCATCCAGTGCATGACGCAACACACTGCCGAGTGCAACATGCAACCAGATCGCCAGTACCACTTCGACCAGCATGGCGACATCCATCACCCCCAGCGTCGTCGCCAGCGCGCGGGCGATCAGCATCGCCCCACCACCCAACACTCCCAGACCCAGGAAGGCGGTTGTGGTTTGCAGCCAACGCGCCATCCGCCCCCGATACATCAGCAACCCAGCTAGCAACGCCATGCTCAGCGCCAAATCGAGCAAGTTGGCCCCCAGCGCTGGGCCCAGACCACCGAACAACTGCACACCATTGAGGGTGCCGATAGTGACACTTAGTAATACCACCAAGACCAGCAAGACGGACGACGACGGAAGGTCTTGCGGCCCGCGGCGGAGCAGCGCGAGTTCGAAAAAGAACTGTATCAATGCGAGCATGCAGGGTTACCACGCTGCCAAATGCCCGGCTATCTTACCCCGCGCGGCCCAGACAATGTCCGGCTCGATGCTATCCTTGGTCGCCCAACCGGAAGTACCGTCATGCAAGAAGAATTCGTCGACACCCCGGACGCCCTGCGCGCGCTGTGCACCAAGTTACACGACAGCGAGTGGATAGCGCTCGATACTGAGTTCATCCGTGAGAAGACCTATTACCCACGTCTCTGCCTGATTCAGGTGTGCAACGGGGAGATAGCGGCTTGCGTCGATCCATTGCGATTGAACGACCTGCAACCGCTACTCAAGATCTTGTACGACGATCGTATCGTCAAGGTGCTGCATGCCGCGCGCCAGGACCTAGAGATCTTCCTGAACGATTACCAACGGCTTCCGATGCCGGTGTTCGATACCCAGCCGGCTGCCGCGCTACTCGGCCATGGGGATCAAATCGGCTATGCCAACCTGGTGAATCTGGTGCTCGATGTCGAGCTGCCCAAAGATCAATCACGGACCGATTGGTCGCAACGTCCGCTGAATGCTCAACAAACCCGTTATGCACTCGACGACGTGGTCTACCTGGGGCAGCTCTATTCGCAGATGCACAGCCAGCTAAGCGAGCGCGGGCGTCTGCAATGGTTGAGTGCCGACTTCGCGATGCTCGCCGACCCAGACACTTACTACCCGCAGCCGGAGACGATGTGGCAGCGGGTCAAAGGGCGACAGCGGCTGCGCGGTCGACAGCTCGCGGTGCTGCAGACACTCGCTAGCTGGCGCGAGACCCAGGCGAGGGCACGTAACCTACCACGTAAATGGATCCTCAAGGACGAGGTCTTGATCGAGTTGAGTCGCCGCATACCGCGCGACCTATCAGGGCTGGCCCAAGTACGCGGCATCGAGCCGGCGCAGCTGCGCCGTGACGGAAAAGTCTTACTCGAATCGATCGCTCAGGCGGCGGATTCGGTGCAAGCACAATGGCCGCAAGACAAGGCGCGCGGCAAACCTCTGAGCATTCAGCAGGAGGCCATGGTGGACCTGTTGAGTGCCGCCTTGCGTTTGCTCGGCGAACAACACCAGCTATCGCCGCTAGCGATCGCCAGTCACAAGGAATTGGAACACTTCGTACGTGGCGACGCCGACTGTCCGTTGCTCGAAGGTTGGCGATACGCGCTGGCCGGGAGCACATTGCAGGCCTTGCTGCGCGGCGAGCGTCAACTAAAGGTACAAGACGGCCACCTGGCTATGATCGCCGATCCGCACTGAGCCTGCCCAATGAGAGGTCCGGTCCACCTACTCAACCCTGGCCGATTACCCGCCTAGCCGATCACCCGATTGATGCGTAACACGAACGGCACTTTCTTTAGGCGCCGAATGATGTTTGCCAAGTGCATGCGGCCCCGGACAGAGACCACGAACCGCACGCTGGTACTCAAGCCATCGCGCTCCTCGCTGCGCACATCCTCGATATTGGAGCCTTCTTCGGCGATCAACGCTGCGATGGTCGCGAGCATGCCGCGCTGATTGCCCGCATCCACACGGATCCCGGTCGAAAACTCTCCGCTGATGTCTTCGGCCCACTGCACATCGAGCCAGCTCTGGCCCTGGCGGCGGAAATCGCCGAGGTTCGGGCAATCGCGGTGATGTACCACCAGGCCACGGCCCGGGCTAAAAATCGCCACCACTGGATCGCCTGGGATGGGGCCACAACACTTGGCAAAGCGCACCACCATACCCTCGGTGCCCTTGATGGTCAGCGATCCGGCCAGGCCCTCCTCGGCGCTCGGCCGATCGTCCGAGGATATCAGTATCCGGGCGACCAGTTTGGCCATTCTGTTACCCAGGCCGATTTGCTCGAGCAGCAGATCGAAGCTGGCCAAGCCGATCTCGTGCAACAGCCGCGCCCGGTCCGCATCGTCGATGGCGTCCAAGTGACGACCCAGCGACTCCAACTCGCGCTCCAAGAGGCGACGACCGAGTTCGATGGCCTCTTTTTGCTCCAGGCGTTTCAAGAAAGAACGGATGGTTGCGCGCGCCTTGCCGGTTACCACGAAATCCAACCAAGCGGGGTTGGGACGATTACTCGGCTTGGTGATGATCTCGACCGTCTGACCATTGCGTAACTCGGAGCGCAACGGGGCCAATCGGCGATCGATGCGGGCGGCCACACACTGGTTGCCGACATCGGAGTGCACGGCATACGCGAAGTCGATCACGGTCGCACCCTTGGGCAGTACGAAGATCTGACCACGCGGTGTGAATACATAGACTTCGTCCGGGAACAGGTCCACCTTGACGTGCTCGAGAAACTCCATCGAGTTGCCGGAGTCCTTTTGCACCTCGAGGAGATCGCGTAGCCAGTCGGCAGCGGCATCCGGTGTCAGTGATCCCGCCCCCACATCTTTGTACTGCCAGTGCGCTGCTATGCCTTCCTCGGCGACCCGGTGCATTTCCCGCGTCCGCACCTGAATCTCGATCGGCAGGCCATGCGGTCCGAACAACACCGTGTGCAAGGACTGATAGCCATTGGCCTTAGGAATCGCAATATAGTCTTTGAACTTGCCCGGCACCGGCCTGTACAGGTTGTGCACCACACCCAGCACCCGATAGCAGGTGTCCACCGAATCCACGATGATGCGAAATGCATAGACATCGGCCAGCTCGGTAAGCGACTGCTTCTTTTCGAGCATCTTTCGGTAGATGCTGTAGACATGCTTCTCGCGGCCATAGACCGCACCGTCAAAACCCTCGAGCTGCAAGCGCCCACGCAAGACCTCTTCGATATTGCCAACCACCTCCTTGCGATTACCGCGCTGCCGCCGCAATGCGCCACGCAAGATGTTGTAGCGCCACGGCCAGTGCGCAGCCATACCGAGTTCTTGCAACTCGTGGCGCATGCTGTTGATGCCGAGACGATTGGCGATCGGAGCAAAGATGTCGAGGGTCTCGCGGGCGATACGGCGAGCTTTACTAGGGCCCATTACACCCAGGGTCCGCATATTGTGTAGACGGTCGGCGAGCTTGATCAAGATGACCCTTATGTCCTTGGTCATCGCCAACATCATTTTGCGGAAATTCTCGGCTTGGGCCTCGGCGCGCGAGCGGAACTTGATCTGAGTGAGCTTGCTGACGCCATCGACCAGCTCGGCGATTTCTGACCCGAACTCCCGCGCTAGCTGATCCTTCGCGGTCTCGGTATCCTCGATTACGTCATGCAGAATGGCCGCCATCACGCACTGATGATCCATACGCATCCCGGCCAGAATGCGGGCCACTGCGACTGGGTGATGGATATAGGGCTCGCCAGACAGACGACTCTGACCCTGGTGCGCCTCGGCGCCGAACAAGTAGGCCCGATAGACTTCACTGACCTGTTCAGGACTCAGATAGCTTTCAAGAGAGTTACAAAGATCGCGGATTAAATAATCGGCATCGCCCGCCGCACTGTGGATGTCGCCGGCGGGCGGTCGGGGGACGCTTTCAGAGGTAGACGCGTCCACCCGCAGGGTTACTCATCGTCGTTACCCAGATCCGCAACTCCCAGTTCGCCAGCCAGTGCAGCGGCCAATTCTTCGTCGATCGAATCCTTGCTCTCTTCCGGCTCGGCCACGGTCTCTTCGCTGATCAGCCCTTCGGCGATTTCGCGCAGTGCGACCACGGTAGGCTTATCTTTCTCCCAGGGCACCAAGGGATCGACGCCATTGACCAACTGACGTGCCCTCCGGCTGGCCAGCAGGACCAGATCGAAGCGATTATCGACATTGGCGAGACAGTCTTCTACGGTTATACGGGCCATGGTGCGTCACAACTCCGAAGCGGATACCATTTACTCAGGGTCAAGTATAAGGTTTTCCATGCACCGGGCCAAGCGGCCCCTCTAATACCCCAGCGGCGCACAGCGCCTGACGCGGTGCACGCAAACGCTCGGCACACACGATAGCGCGCAGATCTTCCAGCGCACTCGAAAAATCGTCATTGATCACTAGATAGTCGTACTCGGCGTAGTGCGACAGCTCGCCTCGCGCATCGGCCATGCGCCGTTCCACCACCTCGGCGTCATCCTGTCCACGCTGAGCAAGCCGCTCGCGTAACGCCTCGATACTCGGCGGTGCAATGAAAATGGACACCGCTTCAGGAAAGCGCTGGCGCACCTGGCGCGCACCCTGCCAATCGATCTCCAACACCAGGTCTCGATCACCCGCAAGTTGTCCACGCACGCCGGCTTCCGTGGTGCCATAGTAGTGATCGAACACCTGAGCATGCTCCAGGAAGGCACCCTCGGCCACCAGATGCTCGAAATGCTCCACACTGATGAAATGGTAGTGGACGCCGTCTTCTTCACCGGGCCGTCTAGCCCGAGTGGTATGAGATACCGATACCAAGAGGCGCTCGTCGCTCGATACCAGCTCGCCTAGCAGACTGGTCTTACCGGCTCCCGAAGGCGCAGAGACAATAAAGAGTATCGCGGCATCGGACATGGTTCCTGGCAACTTATTCGATGTTCTGAACTTGCTCGCGCATTTGCTCGATCAACACCTTCATCTCTACCGAGACCGCAGAGGTGGCGCCGTCAGCCGACTTGGATCCCAAGGTGTTGGCCTCGCGATTGAGCTCCTGCATTAAAAAATCCAATCGGCGACCGACCGGGGCATCTTGTTGCAACACCCGATCGACCTCATCGAGGTGGGTGTTCAGGCGGTCCATTTCCTCGTCGACATCAAGTCGCTGCGCCAGCAGTGCCATCTCTTGTTCCAGGCGTTCTTGGTCGAGGTTTTCGACCACTTCGCGCAAGCGGGTGGTCAGGCGCTCACGCAGTGCACTAACCACCTGGGGCATCCGCTCGCGGGCAAGTACGACCTGATCGCGCAGTGCGGTGGCGCGTTGCGCGATCAATTCCGCCAAGCGGGCACCCTCTCGTTCGCGGTGCCCGACCAGGGCGTCAAGCGCTTTGTCCAGCAGAGACAGCGCAGCCTCCTGTACTGGGGTCCAATCCTGCTGGTCGTCCTCGAGCACACCGGGCCAGCGCAATACATCCATGATGTTTGGCGAATGCGAGCTATGCAGACGATGCGCCATCTTGTCTGCAGCGACCAGGATCTGATCGACCAAGGCATCGTTGATCTTCAGCTCCGAGGCCCCGGATGGCGCCACCCGAAAACGCAGATTGCACTCCACTTTGCCACGCCCAAGGCGCGCACTGACACGCTCCCGAACCACAGGTTCGATCGCCCTGAGGTCTTCGGGCATACGCACCGTCGCCTCGAGGTAGCGGTGGTTCACGGATCGGATCTCCCAGACAAGCTCACCATGCTCAGCGCGCTCCTGCTCGCGGGCAAATGCCGTCATGCTTCGAATCATGATGTCCTCTGCGTAGAGCGCCCGGCCCCATCGGCGACGGGCTTTGCGTGTATCATAGGCTGCAATCCCGCCCAACGCACCGAGACCTCCCGCGACCGCATGTCCGCCCGACCTCGAGACAGCCTGCCGATCGGTACCGTGCTTGACTGCTATCGAATCACGAAACTTATTGGTAGCGGCGGATTCAGCCTGATCTACCTCGCCGAGGACGAGGACAACCACGACGAGGTCGCGATCAAAGAATATCTTCCGAAAAGGTTCGGAATGCGCCACAAGGGTCTCGCCGTCGTGGCCAGCAAAGATGCTAAGTATGAAAGCTTTCAGCGCGGCCGGCGGTTGTTCTATCAAGAGGCCAGGGTCCTGGCAACGCTGCGCCATCCGAACATTGTCTACGTCCGTAATTGTTTCCTAGCCAACCAGACTGCCTATCTGGTCATGAATTATGAGCCAGGCAAGAATCTCGGACGCTATATAAAGAAACGCCGGGGTGGACTCAGCACTAATTTCCTGATGACCGTGTTCCCGCCCTTGCTCGATGCACTGCAGCTCATCCACAGCCGCCAGCACCTTCACCTCGACATCAAACCCAGCAACATTCACCTGCGGCCCGGCGGCAATCCCCTGCTGCTCGACTTCGGCGCGGTCTACCAGCTCGATGACGTGGGCAACAAGAAGGCCCAGGTGGTAACGCCGGGCTTCTCTCCGATCGAACAATACTATGCTTCGGCCCGGGTTGGTCCCTACACCGATGTGTATGCGATCGGCGCGACCATGCGTGCGTGCATCGAGGGAAGCCCACCGCCCTCGGCGGTCGAACGCCACGCAAAGGATACGCTGGCACCTGCCATCGAGGTCTTCGGCCGGCGTTACCCACGCGAGATTCTCGAGGCCATCGACTGGGCAATGCGCGTCCAGGCCGAGCAGCGTCCGCAGAGTGCCGCCGATTTGTGCGACGCCCTGCTCGGCCGGATCGAGGTCCCGAAAGCGACTGCGGACGAGGGTGCAGCCAAGTGAGTCGCCCGGCACGGCCATTCCAGGCAGCCCGGGCAACCGCCAAAGGCGATCGCCCGAGTAACCAGGACCGCTGCCTGTTTCTCGGCGACGGCGACTGCAACCTGCTCGGTGTGGCCGATGGGCTGGGTGGTCATCCGCGTGGCGAAGTGGCCGCCCAGCTGCTGATCGACGTATGCGAGACCCTGTTTCGCCGTGCCGAGAAACCCTTGCACCATCCCGAACAATTTATGCTGCAGTGCATTGGCCAGGCACACCGCGCAATACTCAACTTTGGTCGACGCCAGGCGCCACCCATCGCGCCACGTACAACGGCCGTTTTGGCGGTCGTACAGGCGGGATTAATCCACTGGGTGCACGTCGGTGACAGTCGCCTTTACCTGATCCGCGATGGCAAAGTAGTGTCGCAGACCCGCGATCACGCGCAGATCCGCTTCGTTCGCCAAAGTGCACACGAACTGTCGCGACCGCAATCCAGCCTGACCCGCTGTCTGGGCGGTATGCTACACCCCCCGACCACGACCTGCGGCCCGGAAACACGCTTGCAGGGCCACGACCTGGTCGTATTATGTTCGGATGGTCTGTGGCAGCAGCTGTCGAGCGCGGACCTGGCGCAGGCGCTGCAAAACCCGGACCAAGCGCTAGACGTCGGCCTGGCAGCACTGGTCAAGCGGGCCGCCGCAGCGCCCAACAGCGACAATGTCACCGCAGTGGCACTGCGTTGGCTGGCAACCCATTCGGACCTGCCCACGCAACGACCCGATGAGCAGCTCGCGCCAAAACCTGGATGCCGGACGGATCCACCGCCTGAGCCAGGCGATTCCTAATTCGATGGAGAAACAGCATGCGACCCAGTGGAAGAGCACCCAACCAGATGCGGCCAATCTCCTTTGCGCCCAACTTCACAATGCATGCAGAGGGCTCGGTGCTGGCGGCTTTCGGCAATACCAAAGTGGTCTGCACCGCCAGTATCGAAAACCGCCAGCCTCGTTGGCTGCGCGATGACACCCAGGGCTGGGTAACAGCGGAATACGGCATGCTGCCGCGTTCCACTCACAGCCGGATGGGACGTGAGGCAGCGCGGGGCGGCCAGGGTGGTCGCACGATGGAGATCCAACGCCTGGTCGGTCGTGCGCTACGTGCCGCAGTCGATCTCAAACAACTCGGCCCCCGCACCGTCACGCTCGACTGCGATGTGATCCAGGCGGATGGCGGCACCCGCACCGCCGCAATCTCGGGTGCCTTCGTTGCACTCAGCCTAGCGTTGCGCAAACTGCGTTTGTCCGGTGGGATCGAGCAGGATCCAATCGTCGGCAACGTCGGATCGGTCTCGGTCGGCATCTATGAGGGTATTCCCGTGCTCGATCTGGACTATGCCGAAGACTCCAACGCGGATACCGACATGAACGTGGTGATGGACGATCGCAGCGGTTTTATCGAAATCCAGGGCACCGCCGAGGCCGCACCCTTTTCCGGCGACGAAATGGCTGCGATGCTCGATCTCGCACGCAGCGGCGTCGCCCAAGTAATCGCCAAACAACAGGCCGTCCTCGACGAATCGTGAGCGGCATCGCGACGACCGACATTCGACGCACGGTTCCCCAACACGGTATACCGGAGAAATCAGTGCCGTGTCCCTGAGTGCGGCATCCCAGCGCGTCGTCCTCGCCACGGGCAATCCGGGAAAGCTTCGGGAGTTCAGCGAGCTTCTCGCGACCTGTCGAATACAGGTCGTACCGCAATCCGATTTTGCGGTCCCGGATGCCGCCGAAACCGGTCTGAGTTTCGTCGAGAATGCCCTCCTGAAGGCACGCAACGCGGCTCGGCATACCGGCCTACCGGCAATCGCCGATGATTCCGGACTCGAGGTCGACTACCTGAACGGCGCCCCGGGTATCTATTCCGCCCGCTATGCCGGCCCAGAGGGTGACAGTGCGGCAAACAATGCCCAACTGCTTCGAGCCCTGTCGGGCGTCCCGGCCACACGCCGTGGCGCCCGATTTCAGTGTCTATTGGTCTTCATGCGGCATGCCGACGACCCGACACCCCTGATCTGTCAGGGGACTTGGGAAGGGCGCATCCTGGAGGACATCCATGGCACAGGCGGATTCGGCTACGATCCCTTGTTTTATGTCGAGGACATGCAATGCAGCGCGGCCGAACTCGAACCAGCGCGTAAGAACCTACTCAGTCATCGCGGCCAAGCCTTGCGTTGTCTACTATCCGCGCTCAATAACTCGTCTGGAGACTGACTCGGCCCTTACCACTCCAGCAAAATCCACTGGTTCGTGGAGTCCTGGACCGGCTCGCCTGGCTGATAATCGAGTGCACCGTCACCATCGGTATCGACGAAATAATAAGGTGCCCCGGAGCTCGGCAACACACGAATCATGAACAGTGAGCCATTGCGCCGATACTCGTAGATGGTGGCACGCGGCGTACGTCGGATCGTGACCTCGGGCTCCAGGGGCTCGCCAGACTGCAGTGGCGGTGGTGGCTCAGGGGCCTCTATCGTTTGCCCATCGGCCGATCTCGCCATGCCGGAACTCCCCAGCAAGACCAACATCAGAAGCCCATTCATCAGTGCCTTCGCTAGCTGAAACACGATAGTTACCTCGGGGCGATCTCGGCCAGCCCCCTAGGGTCCGAGTATGGCACGCCGACCGCTTGCTAAGCGATAACTGGGATCGGCCGCGAATCGGCTCACAAAACGTCCAGCATCTCGAGTCAGGGCCTGCTATCGCGGCCTGGGACTCGGATCCGAACCGGCCGAGCCTGGCGAGATTCGGGACATCGCATGCCCGACCCAAACACCGCGCCATGCCCAGGCACCTCCGCCGCATTGATCGGTTTGGCCACCGGCTGCGGGGCCGGTAGGATTCAGCCTTGGCGCCTTGCGCCCGACCCAAGCCAACCGCCCAGCGAGGGCAGCACTATGCAGACGACAGTACTCGGCCTCGGCGCCATGGGCGCCGCTATGGCCGGCAACCTGTTTCGCGCCGGCCATCTCAGCCAAGCCTGGAACCGGACACCGGAGCGCGCCGCTGCGGCCGCGGCACGCCACGGCTTTGCGCTCAGCGATAGTCTCGAGGCCGCTGTCGAGCAGGCCGACCTGGTGATCACCTCGCTATCGGCGGACGGCGACCTGTGTAGCGTAGTCGACCGCCTGGCCGAGGCCATGCCCGCTGGGGGCATCGTGGTCGACACCTCGACAGTCGCCGCCGACACCGCACGCTCGGTGGCCGAGCGTTTAGGCACGCAAGACCTCCACTTTCTCGACGCCCCGGTTTCAGGCGGCAAAGAGGGTGCCGAGCAGGCCAGCATGGTCATGATGATCGGTGGTGACCCAAGGATCATGCAGCATATCGAACCTGTGTTGGCCAGCATCAGCCGCAAGCGCGTGCACATGGGACCAGTTGGTAGCGGCCAGGCTACCAAGGCGGTCAATCAAATCATGTGCGCGGGGGTCAATCAGGCGGTTACCGAGGCCTTGGCGTTTGGCCAGCATCAGGGCCTGGACATGCAAAAGGTGATCGACGTCGTCAGTGGTGGCGCGGCCGGCAATTGGTTTGTCGAACACCGTGGGCCGAGCATGACTCAGGGAACCTTCGAACCCGGTTTCCGAGTCGCATTGCACGACAAAGACTTGAAGATCTGCCAGGCGATGTTGGCTGCAGATCATGTCCATCTACCGATTGTTGAAATGACCCTGGAGCACTACCAACGCCTATTGAACGCAGGGCATGGTGACGACGACATCTCGGCCCTGTATCGGCTCAAGCGCCGCCTATTTGACAAAGAGACCTAGGACCTGTTCACACCAAGTGAGACGCAGCGTTGCTGCCCCAAAACGCGCCAGGCAAGGCGCGAGGAGAGCGATTTAGTGAGTCTAAATGAACGACGAGCAACGCCGCATGGCGTGTTTTGGGGCGCAACCCGAAGGGACGGGGCGGTTTTTCCGTCCAAGGGCGTTGCTGCTCGCTCCTGTGCGCTGGGCACACCGCGCTCACAGCCCCTTGTTGGCCAGAAAAACGGCCGCCATCGCTGCGTCTCACTTAGTGTGAACAGGCCCTAGCATGTTGGAAAAGGTCGTCATCGCCAATCGTGGGGAGATCGCCTTACGCATCCTGCGGGCCTGCCGGGAGCTCGGGGTCAAGACTGTCGCCGCCCACTCAGAGGCCGACCGCGACCTCAAGCACGTGCGCTTGGCCGACGAGTCGGTCTGCATCGGGCCGGCCGCCTCAGCCGCCAGCTATTTGAACGTCCCGGCCATTATTAGTGCGGCCGAGGTCTGCGGCGCTCAGGCGATCCACCCCGGCTACGGCTTCTTGGCCGAAAATGCCGACTTCGCCGAACGCGTCGAACACTCCGGCTTCATTTTCGTCGGTCCGCGCCCGGAGACAATCCGCCTTATGGGCGACAAGATCGCCGCCATCGAGGCGATGAAGGAGGCTGACGTCCCAACCGTGCCCGGCTCAGATGGCCCCCTCACTCATGATGACCAACGCACCTTGAAGCTGGCACGCGAGATCGGCTATCCGGTGCTCGTCAAGGCAGCCGGTGGTGGCGGGGGACGCGGTATACGCGTGGTTAATTCCGAGCCTGCACTGTTGAGCACGGTCTCGCTAACCCGGACCGAGGCGGGAGCTGCGTTCGGCAACGACACGTTGTATCTCGAAAAATTCCTTGAGAACCCTCGTCATATCGAGTTTCAGGTGCTGGCCGATACCCATGGCAACGCGATCCACTTGGGTGAACGCGACTGCTCTATGCAGCGCCGCCATCAGAAGGTGATAGAAGAGGCTCCGGGGCCGGGTATCACCGAGGAGCAGCGCCGCCGCATCGGCGAGCGTTGCGCCGAAGCCTGCCGGCAGATCGGCTATCGCGGAGCGGGCACCTTCGAGTTCTTGTTCCAAGATGGTGAATTCTATTTCATCGAAATGAACACTAGGGTCCAGGTCGAACACCCGATCACGGAGATGATAACCAGCGTCGACATCGTCAAGGAGCAATTGACGATCGCCGGCGGCGAACCACTCGGCTACGCCCAGGATGACATCCAGATCCGCGGGCACGCACTCGAGTGTCGAATCAACGCCGAGGATCCGCAGACCTTCCTGCCCTGCCCGGGCGATATCACCCAATTGCACACCCCGGGAGGCCCTGGAGTGCGGATCGACACGCACCTTTACAGCGGCTATCGGGTCCCACCCTATTACGATTCGCTGATCTGCAAGATGATCACGCACGGCGAGACGCGTGCGGTCGCAATCGCGCGCATGCGCACTGCACTGGCGGAGATGGTGATCGACGGCATCAAGACCAACATCTCAATGCATGCGGAAATCATGGAGGACCCGAAATTTCAAACCGGTGGAATGAACATCCACTACCTCGAGAGCAAACTGGGCCTTTGATGGGCCTCGCACAGCTGCCCGACATCCCTTAGGGCCTGTTCACACTAAGTGAGACGCAGCGTTGCTGCCCCAAAACGCGCCAGGCAAGGCGCGAAGAGAGCGATTTAGTGAGTCTAAATGAACGACGAGCAACG
>JANQRK010000092.1 GCA_028284585.1 Chromatiales bacterium | reverse complement strand
ACCCATGCCTACTGGCTGGTCCGCCACAATGCTGGCAAGCCGGGAGTTGATGGTGAGGATTTCGCGGCCATCGAAACGTACGGGGTGGAGCGGTGGTTGCCGGGTGGGAATCTCACCCACTGAGAGAACGCGCCTTTTCACGGCGCACTGACATATTCAGGCTAAATTTCCTCAGCTCAGATCGGCGACTCAGATCATTCCGCGTGCAGCGGGGTCAATGCCTGGGTTACCGGCAAGAACACCAAGGCATCGTAACGCTCGGCCAGCCGAGTCGGCACATAGTTGTCCTTGGGTTCGCGTTCCGGCACAAAGACCACACCGATCGCTCGCTGCAACAGCGGAGTGCTTGGCAAGGCAGTATTTGGCGAACTCTGGTCAAGCCGCAACACCCGATTGCCTGCGGCACTGGCGAGCAGCGCGGCCTCCAGGCTGTCCGGACGCGGCGGCGGCAACTGCATGCGCTGGACTCGCTCTCCCCATGCGGCTGCGGCCAGCGCGCTGCCGGTCGCCGTGGCGAAACCCAGTGTGAACACCGCCGCGGCACCCTGCTGCTCGCGCACCAGTTGACCGAGATTGACTTCGCCCCTGGCGGCCATCCCGGTGGCCCGGGCATCGCCGATGTGCGTATTGTGCGCCCAGACCGCGGCCCGGCTGTCTGCACCATAGTGATCCAATAGCGCGGTGAGCATGCGCGCGAAATGGCGGTCTCGCACATTCCATGCGGCCGGGCCAGGTTCGGCCAATGCGCGGATGTAGCGCTCACCGGATGCAACCACCCTGGCATGCTGCAGCATCTCGAACAGTAGATCGCGTTCATCTGGCGGGGCATCGATTAGACGCGTCGCGAGATCTTGCACCACGCCAGCGATGCCGTCACCGACCCATGGCCCATCACGCTTGATATGCTCGGCATAGGCCGCTGCGTCACCATCGAAGCGGCGAAAGAACTGATACAGCGCGTGTACTCGATCGGCCGCTGCTGGCAGCCGAGTTTTGTGGTAGCGCTGCACGGCGTCGATCGAATCGCTGATTCCATAAAGATCGATACCATGGATGCCGATGCGATCCGTGGGCGCCCTCTCTTGATTGAATTGACGCAGCCATTCGCCGAGCGCGGCCAGCTCCTGGTTCGCCCAGACCCAACGCGGCCAGCGCTCGATGCTGAGCAACGCGGCGTGCGCCGACGTTGAAGCATCCTCCCGATGACGCACATAGCGGTCGAGCGGCACCAGGGCCGACCAGTCGCCCTCGACGGCGATAAACGAGAAGCCGCGCTCAGCGATCAAGCGCCGCGACAGGCGATCGCGCCAGATGTAGAACTCATGGGTGCCATGTGTCGACTCACCGAGTAGCACCAAGCGGGCGTCTCCGGCGGCATCCAGCAAGGGATCCAGGTCGGCGGCGCTGCGCAGTGTCGTAGAGTGCGTGCGCAGTGCATCGAGTAGGTCGTCGTCCCAGGTCGCGGTCTGAGCAGAGCCGGCCGACGCGCCAAACATCGCACAAACGAACACCGCAGCAAGTAGACGGCATGCTCGGTTCATGGGCCCGCCGTACTGATCTTCGGGCCCCGGTACCCACCATGAGTGAGATAGCTGAACGCCGCCACCTCAGGCCCTAGTAATTCTCTTGGATCTCAAAGTCGTCTTGCGCCAAGAGCCAATTGCCATCTTGCTGCCGCACCCATTTTTCCATCGTGATGACACCGCTCCCGACATTCATCGACCAACGCGCAGAGAGTAGCACCGTGGAAGAATCGACCACCTGCAGCTTGATGTCCTGGTACTTCAGGTCCCCTGCGCCGGACGCCATGAAGGGCCGCCAGAAGCCATCGATCTCTGCCAGGCCCTTGAACGTGCCCAACGGCTTGGCGTTGATCACGGCATCCGTCTGGTAGGCGCCGACACAGGCATCGACGTCGCCGTTGTTGAAGCTCTCGATCCAAGCTTGGCTGCGCGCTGCAACGGCCTGCTTTAGATCGGACTCGGTTGCCATGCGCGCGACCCCTTAAGGCTTGATGTACAAGTAGCCCTGCTCTTGCAAATCGGCGATGCGCTTGACCGCCACAGGGTGCTCAGTGGGGATGAACCCCGGCTCCAGGGCATCCAGGGGCTTATCGAATAGTTTCATCGATACTTGGCACATCTCCGGTTGGACGCCCTCGGCGATGACCGTTGCCAATTTATCCTTCAACACCGGATCCACGGTTTCCTTGTCGAAGAGTTCGAGAGCCGGACCGTGCACAACTACTTTGAGGTCGATTTTATCCGGGCCACCTTCGGCCTCGATGTGTTTGTCGATCAGGACCATGGCATATTTCGCCACGTCGACGTCGTTTCCATCGATGTGATAAAGAACTTTCAATCGGCCCTGCTCATCGCGGTGTTCAGCGGCACCCACAAAGGGACTAAGCAGACATAGGCCGACGCAAACGGCGGCCCAGTGCTGCATCCAGCCTGCTTCTCTAGTGCTCATACGGTCTCTCAGCTACAGTGATCAACGGCCCGATATCCTAGCATGCAGCGAATTGACGCCATTTATCCTGCCGATCAGGCGCACATGTCGGCAAGCGCATCGCGACACTGCACCGCCAATCGATGCGACATCCAACATGTATTGAGATTAGGTCCGGGCGAGAGAAGGACGATCGCCCTTTTTGCAACCCGGGAGTCCGACGGTCGCGGAGGAAAGGTGCTGAAACACGCACTGCCTGCCGTGGCAGGCAGTGCGTATACCCTCAGTAGGACGAGTGCTCGGTGGTCCGCTTCGCGAAATACTCGTCGTAGCGGAATATCCAGTCTTTGTCTGGCTGAGTGACATGACACCCGCGGCAGGCGGATGTGTCTGGTCCGCCCGGTGTGACACCATCTGCCTTGTATCCGGCGTAAACCCAGTCGCCAGTGCGTTGCGCGGCATCGACCATGGCACCGGCATCCTTGCTCTTGCCCATCAGGAAGATCAACTTGAGGCTATCCTTTACCATCTTGCCGTCGCTGGTCATTTCCGGGGACCCGTCGGCCTCCAATTTCGGATTCCAGATTTCCATGACGGATATCGTGCCGTCGGGAAATTCATCGCCTTCTTTCGTCCTATGTCCCGCCGGGCTGATGTAGATATCGCGTATCTGCTTGGCCTTTACCTTGTCGATGTCTGCCAGAAAGACCGGCCAGCTCCGGTAGTTGGCGGGCACCGCCAACTCGCCATCCCTCAAGCCAGGCGCCGCTGCCGAGGCGGCGTCAGCTTTGCGCCCTTTTTCTCCGACACTGCAGGCACCGCAGACCATGGCAATCGAGATCACAGATATCGTTAGTGTTTTTTTCAGCATTTGCATAACGCCCCCATGTCGTTGTGTGTACTAGCACCCCTGTGTGAGCACGATCACATATTGAAAAACATCCAGGACGGATCGGGCCCCTGCGTCGCGCCAGATGCCTGCCTTCGTCGCCCCCAGATAGCGATTTCAATTGATCGCCCAGAAGTTATACGTGGCAAGACGGCAACTGGATCACCGTCTCGAGCCAGGCAGTGGCGGAACACGATGCTATGGCCGTGGTGCCTGCAATACGACGACCGAGACCTCGGGCGACACACCAAAGCGCACCCCGCCCCCGGCACGCAGCCTGAGCAAGGTCGAAGACCGCGACCCCGCAGCGGCCTGAATTTCGGAGCCAGTCCACAGTATCAACTATTGCTCCCCGGACCACAGCGAGCAACGGTTGAAACGCCTGGGAAGCACATGCGAGTCTATTTGGCGCGATGCGAATTCTGTCGCAGCGGCTCTGGATCACTTACCCAGGAGGACTGCTAATGGATCGCTTGTTCGCAGTGGATGCAAATTGGCCACCATGTGCCGCGGCCTTGGTTGTGCTCACTTCGATTTTACTCGCCATGGGCACCACGAGTGCGGCCCCGGTCGCAGCGACTGACCTGGATGGGCTTGACCTCGGGGCCAAGATCATCGGTCCCGTCGGACCCGAGGTCGAATCCACCTTCGTCAACGCATCGGGCGAGGGGATCGGCGACCTGATCAGCAGCGTATCCTGTCCGGCGGGCTTTGCGAACTGTGTTCCGCCGACCAACCCAGCAGGCACCCTCTACACCTATCGGCACACAGTCACGCCGGGTGTCGACCTGCCAAATGATCCGCCCTTTCCCTCACCCGACACTATTCTGCCCTTCGATGGCGCAGACCGCTTCTCGCTCGGCTTCGACGCAGCCGGTTTTACCGGGCTCGCGGGCTACAGCTTTTCCGATGCCGCCGATGCGCTCGCCAATGGAGCAAGCATCACCATCGAGCATGTGCCAGGAAACACTATCGAATGGCGCCTCAGCGAAGATGCGGGCTGGGACACCGGTGAATCGATCACCTTCTTCTGGCAGACCACACAACCCCCCAGCGGACCCGGTGGACGTTATAACTTGGGATCGACACAGACTGGCGCAGCAAACGGTCCCCTACCAGCGCCGGTTAGTGCAGCACCGCCGCTGGCGCTGCTGGCCCTGGGGCTCTTGGGCATGATCGGGATGTCTCACGTGCAGCAATCTGCACGCTAGCGACCTAAGCATTGTGGCCACAATCCAGGGAACGCCATCCGTGGAGTTCTTCGAGGATTCCTCAACAGGCCGAGGAATCCTCACGCCGGCGCCAAGCCAGACCGGCAAGGCCCAGACCTAGCAGGGCCAGCGATCCCGGCTCGGGAATGGGCCAAGTTCCTATGGCCACCGCATCTGCAGCACCACCGAACGAGACTGTGGTGATATCAAAGGGGCCGCTGGTCAGGTCGTTGGTACCAAATTGGATGTGGAAGTCGTGGAAATAAAAAGAGCGATCGATGTTGTCGTCGCCTGTGATCAAATCTGCACCCAGGGGCCCAGATGTGCAAAACAAGCCAGCCGCGCAGTTGCCCGCCACGGTGTTGAACACAGTACCGGCAAGCACCGCACCCGGGTTCACCGTAACCCCGGTGAACTCGACCTGAAACGAAGCACTCGCAGCTGGAGCACTCGCACTGTTTAGGAAAACATTGATGTCTTGTGCCGGGTTCGGGTCCTGACCCACTTGCTCAACGAGATCGAATACCTCGAGGTGCTGTTTGGCACCGACCACGCCTGCGGAGCCGTCCAGATCGACGAAATCAAACCAAATCTCGAGGGTCTCGTTCGGCGTGTAGGTGATCGGTTGCGGCAGATTGACCACGACCGAATAGTTGGGGTTCGGGTTGACAAAGAAAGTCAGTGCGTCATCAAGGTCGATGGTCAGCTCCAGCGCTGACGCCGACCCGGGAACTATTGCCGCGCTTAGGAAGGCAGCCGCTGCAATAGACCGTTTTGCATTTAACATTGTCCCATCCTCCTGTTTGTGTTTTTCAGTTGCTTGAGGACGTCGGGCGAACCGTGCTCGGTCTCCGTGTGGCGGCAGCGCTACTCGGCTAGCGCCGCCTCGGGTCGGGATGGCACGCGCTAAACTCCGCGGCCTGTCCAGCGCTGACACTGCCACTCAACTCGTGCCGGCTCGATCGACCGATCGCAATTGCAGCGATCGTCTCGCTTTGCATCTGCACATAGCCTGCCATTTTCGATATTTTTCTATAAATTATGTACTTACCAGTATTGCCTACTGCTAATTCTGCAGGATTGTAAACATTCTCGACACTCCACGAGTCCCCGCCACTAACCCAAGACGCCGCACCTCGGGGCGGTTGGGAGAGATGCTGTCTACGAGTGTCTTTCGAGCGAGACGGATGAAGCGAGCCTTGCTTACCGCTACAGTCTCCGAGGCCGCGAATCAGCCAGCCGCAGAGACACACCGTGCGATCCGACGCCGCTTGACGCTGGCCAGATAGGCGATCTTTCCCAGCGTTTCGGCGATCACGAACAGGTTGAACAGTCGGGGCGGCTTTCTGGCCCATTTCCCCACAGATGCGGGTAGCTCGCTGGCCTTGGTTAGCGCATCCAGTTCGACCTCGGCGACGATCACGCCTTCCTCGTCTCCCATCTGCGATCGAACGATCCCGCCAGCGTCGCAGATGGTGCTGAAGCCCGGGAAACTGGATTCCTCCAACGGGAATGGCCAGGGCGATTGGGTTTGCCATCGACCCACCTTGTTCGCCATCACCGTCGGCACGCCCAGGTCTATGGAAACGTCCGATGCGAGGTTTCTTATCGCGTCGTTGTATTCGTCGATGTCGGCCGGGGACAGGGGTTTGTTCAGGGTCGGCGTCGGTGCCGACATCGGCATGAGCACCCAATCAGCGCCTTGCCGATACAAGGCTTCCATTGTTTCGAACAAGGCCGCTTCATAGCAGATACTTACCCCGATCCGACCCAATGGGGTATCCACTACCCGCCCGGACCTGTCGCCCCGAAAATAGTACACCTCGGTTGCCGCCGGCTTGCTCTTCCTGACACGCAGGACTTCTGTCCCCTTGGGGTCAAAGAGCACAAAGCTGTTGTAGAAGTCGCTTCCCGAGGCCTCCAAGAAGCTGGTCCCGATCCAAACGGCGTAGGTGCGCGCCTGCTCAATCAACCATTGTGCAGTAATTCCGTTGGGTGGCTCCGCCCTTTCCCAAATGGATCTTTCGAGGCGATAACCTGTAGACAAGAACTCCGGCAATAAGACCAACTGCGCGCCTTTGGCGCTTGCTTCACTCACCAAGGGGGCCACACGAGCTAGGTTGTTCCTGATGTCTCCCTCATCCGAACTGGCTTGCACGGCGGCCACGCGAATGCGTTTGGCTTCCATCGGTATCTTTTCCCCTGAGCCCTAACCAAGCTCAGTGGTAGTGTGCTCAAAAATGCAAACTTACATGATCGTCGGCGAACTCCCCCAGGCATTTATCCAGAGAACGCCAACTCGCGGGCAATTCTGCAGCCAAGCAGCGCCGTGCCCATTCGACAGGCTCGGGCCGCTGATGCAGAGCCCGCTACGTCGTTTGCGTGGTCAATCGACCTCGCCCAGCCGCTCGAGATCACCCAAATGGAGAAATACTGTCTCGCCGGGCGCATCGTCGACACCGTCATTATCGGTTACCGCGTAGACTTGATTGTCGGCCGCGACCGCAAGGCCCTCGAGCTTCTCCGCCGTCCAGATACTGTGTTTGGCGATGAGCGGTGTCAGATCGGCCAGCAGAGTCTTGTCGATCGTCACGAGCCCGCCATTCGCCGACGTCTGGTCATAGGGCGCGAAAGGTGCCCCGGCCAGGTCGATCTGATACACGGCCTTTAACTCGGCGTTGGGCGGGGTACTGGGCCCCCAGCCCTTATCGCGCTCGATGACGGCAAAGCTGCCATCGGGCAGATGGGTGAGCTCGGAGAGGCCGATCCAGCCACCGCTGCCCTCGGGTTGCAGCGGATAATGTACGAAACTCCACTCGCCACCGGCCACGTCATAGCGTCCGATCTTGGTGTTGGACTCATCGGTGTCGCCCTCATCGGGCCAAGCACGCTGGATGGCCACATAGACGACCTCGGCACCCGCGCTACCGGTTACGGCGATCCCCTCGATGCCGTTGGAACGCCGCTCATCGATCAGATCGGCCGGCAGTGCGATATCCAGCAGGACGTCACCCGTGTCGGGATCGACCTTGAGCACCCGATTTTCGCGGCCGCCCGGGCTTTGCCCCTCGCTGCCCAGCCAGAAGCTGCCGTCCGGGCCCACCGCGACGCCCTCGAGATCCAAGCCGTCTGACAAGACCTCGAGACGGTCGATGATCAGCGCCGGCTTCGCGCTGACGTCGACAGTGTAGACGAAGCCCTTGGCCAGAAAGGAGTCGCTAACTGCGTAGAGGATGTCCGCATCCCATGGATCGCCCGCTAAACCGGAAAGGGCCACCCAAGGGATCGGCAGGCCGTCGACGTCGTCGGCCGATGCAATCATGGGATAGGCCGCCGGCCCGTTCTTGCGTTGGTAGATATTGATCATCGTGGGGATACCGTCACCGAACGCCTCGGCCTCGGTCGATGCGACGAACAGACCGCGCCGTGGGATGGCCTTCAAACCCTCGGGCCCCATCCCCGTTGGCAGCACTTGAAGCAGCCTTGGCGCCCGCCGCCCGCGCGTCTGGAAGACGCCCACCGCATTGGAACGCTCCGAGCCGACGAACAGCAAGGTCTGGTTGCCGTAGCGGCCGGTTTCCACGGCCTCGGGTTCGACACCCTTGTTCTCCGACCGACCTTCGTTGTAGTGCCCCGCCGAGACCAACAAGTGCTCGAACGCCTCGTAGGATTCGAAGGTCGGGTTGCCGTCGCCGCGCTTGTGGAAGATGGTGAATCCACGACTGCCGCCTTCGTCGCCAAACTCGTCCTCGTAATCACCCTCATTGGCGGTCGCCAACAAGCCATTGTTGATCCAGGCCACCGCATCGGGTTCGCGACGTTTCTCGATCTCCGTATCCAGATGGATGAGATCTTCCTCGACAGTGTCGACATTCATCAGATATACCGAGCCGGCAGGGAAATCATTGATGATCTTGCCGTTGCGCAGATTGACGATCACGATGTGGTTGTTTTCCTGCAGCGTGACCACGGCCTGGTTGGCGCGGTTGATATCGACGAACTCGGGTTCTGGATCATCCGGTGCAACATCGCTGATACCGGTTAAGGCCACGCTGCGCGTGCTCCATCGGGTTGGCTTACCCTGCAGATCAACGATCATCAAGCGCCCCGGTTCGGACGGGCCGGTCGCCTGCAATGCGCAGGGATCGGAATCAATGGTCTCGCGCCCCTGCGGCAAGATACCGCCGTCGACGTCTTCGTTGCGTTCGTTTTCGATCGCAATGGCGGCATAGCGGCCATTGGGTGACACGGCCACCGAATCGGGCTGACCACCAAGGGGGATCTTATGGACGAGGACTCGGCTCTGGGTATCGATAATCGCCAGCTCGCCATTCCAACCGGTGATGAATTCAATATCTTCGGACTCGTCGTCGGCGGTCCCCAAGACCCCGTCGTCGCCTGGCTCGACGCAAGTTACTTCGTGGGTTGTAGAGGTGTTCACACCAACCAATGCATAGCGGCGGTGCATCGCGACACTGGTCGGCTCGCCGCCGACCGGCACGCTGCCATCCGGCTGTGGGCTACTCGGATCAGAGATATCGACGAAACCAATCAGACCTTGCTCCGAATCGGTGTAGACCAGGGTCTTGCCGTTGCGGGTCGCATCGACGATCTCTGCGACCTCGCTGCCGGCATTTTCGGTTACATCGAATGTGGCAATGTGGTGGAACAGCTTGGAATCTGGGCGATGATTACCGGCAGTCGCCAAGGGCGCAATAGTCGCACCCAGGGCAAGGGCCGCGACGAGCTTTCTTATTCTCATCCGGTTCGGCTCCTTTATTAGATAGTTGTGCTTGAGGAACCGGTAAGCTAACAGCGGTTTGTGAAGCTTAAGTTGCGGTTTTGTGGCGCTACCTGCTCCAACCGAGTTGCATGTAGGCCTCCTTTGATAGCTCGGATCCGATCTGACAGACAGAGTCTGAAGATCGTAAGGCAGCCCCAAATCGAACGTACAACAAGACGCGAACAGGACGTGACTAGCAGCCCAGATCGGCCAGCAATGGACGTTCTACGCGTTTCGAATGTACTCCTCGACCAGCGCGAGATTCGACTCTAGGGGGTTGCAGCAATCGCAGATCAGGCAATCAGATGTCCAGTCGTCGAAGCGACTGGCCGCATCTACAACCTGCGCCCACGAGAGTTCGTACCAACCCGGAATACCTCGTTCACGGCCTTCTATTCTTTGTCTATGCACTTTCGGGTCAGAGCAAACGCAGTGGATTGCAAGATGGGTCGTGCCATACCTTCTGGAAATTGCAAACCATTCATCGCGAATCTGCTGCGAGCGCGCCGTACTGTCTAGAATCGCCGACTGGCCATGCTTTAGTTGGTGCTCCGCTAGCATCGATATGACTGAGAAACCGACACCAGACAGGTTCGGAACCTCATCGTGTTTAGTCGGAAAATCCAGCTCGGAAACGACAACCGCAGCTTCGATTAGATCCCTCGAAAACAGCGGTATCGAGAAACGATCCGCTAAAAATTCCGCGATGGTCGTTTTTCCTGTTCCAGGCAATCCGCCTATGACGATCAATCTTGAATAGGCGTTCATACATTCACAGTAAGCTTTCGCACCTTGCTGTCAACGTTTTCTATCCAATGGCCGTTGTGGGTGGAACTGAGACAGTGAGTCAAGGCAATCACGAACGTCTCCTTTCAACAGGATCTGACACTGTCTGTCAGGCTAGATACCAACGAATACACCTACCCCATCCATAGCGGGATACAGCACTGCGTTTCGCTATCTTTTTGCCAAGTCACAAAACGCAGCCAAGTAATCAATATCCCTATCGCTCTCGCGTATCCCGAGGTGGATGTGTTTCTGGATTCCGCGCTTACCGAGGCGTAACACCACGAGTGGCAAGGACTGCGCATGGCTCTCGGCCAACCAGCGTGGCAGGGCCGTTACCCCGCGACCGGCAGCGACCATGTGCAACAGGATCTCGGTGGTTTCTATGACCTTGCGCCGCCGCGGACTGCAGTTGGCCGGAAGTAGAAACTGGCTGTAGATATCCAGCCGTTCCGGCTCGACCGGATAGGTGATCAGGGTCTGGTCCGCGAGCTGCGCCGGCTCGATATGGGGATGGCGCGCCAGCGGGTGTTGTTTGGCCACCACCAGTACCTGCTCATAGGCCCACACCGGCTCGAAATGCAGGCGCGGCCTGTCCAAGGGGTCTGGTGTGACCAGCAGATCGATGTCATGGCTGAACAGGGCCGCCATGCCACCGAACTGAAAGCGCTGTTTCACGTCGACATCGACACCCGGCCAGTCACGCAGATAGGGCGCTACGATCTTCAGCAGCCATTCGTAGCACGGGTGGCACTCGACACCAATGCGCAGGGTACCGCGCTGCCCCGCGGCGATCTGCGCCACCACCTGCTCGGCGTGTTCGAACTGCGGCACGACGCGGTTGGCCAACGACAATAGAAAGCGCCCCGTCTCGGTCGGACGCAGCCGCCGCCCCTCGCGCAACCAGACGGCCGCGCCCAGCTGCTGCTCGAGCTTGCGGATGGCATGGCTCAATGCCGACTGGCTGAGGCATAGGGCATCGGCCGCCCCGGTCAGTGAACCGCGCCGCTCGACCTCGCGCAGGATCGCCAAGTGACTGCGTTCGATCATGGCTACTCACATGTAATTTATTCATTGATTAATGAAATAATACCAATTTTATTCATGTCTTGACCTATCTAAGCTCCTCGCGATCGTCAGGAGGTACCGCAATGGTTAAGACACACAATCTGGGATTCCCGCGCATCGGCGCCAAGCGCGAACTGAAATTCGCGCTCGAGGCGTTTTGGCACAGCAAGACCGACGCCGACGCACTGGCACAATCGGCCGCCGCGCTGCGCCGACGTCACTGGCAGCAGCAGGCCGACTTGGACTGGGTCCCGGTCGGCGACTTTTCGCTATATGACCAGGTGCTGGACATGAGCCAGACCCTGGGCCACCTCCCAACACGTGCGACAGCCCACGGCGGCAGCGAACTCGATCGCTACTTTCGCGTGGCACGCGGCCGCTCGGCCGAGGACAGCGACTGCCAAGGCGTGCACGCCGCTGAAATGACCAAATGGTTCGACACCAACTATCACTACATCGTGCCGGAGTTCACGGCGGACATCGAGTTCGACCTAAACCCCGAGCGCCTGCTCGACCAACTCGCCGAGGCGAGGCAACAGCAGGTTGCAGCCAAACCCGTGCTGATCGGTCCGGTCACCTATCTCTGGCTGGGCAAGACCAAGGATGCCAGCAACCGTCTGGACCTGTTACCGCGACTGCTGCCGGTGTACGCGGAACTGTTGCACGCTCTGGCGCGCGCTGGTGTCGATTGGGTACAGATCGATGAGCCGATCCTGGTCACTGAGCTGGACGCCGATTGGCAGCATGCACTGCGCCATACCTACCACGAGCTCAAGACCAGCGGCGTCAAGCTGCTGCTTACAACCTACTTCGGACAGTTGCGAGACAACCTTCAACTGGCCTGCGAGCTACCCGTCGCCGGCGTGCACCTGGATGCGATCAATGCACGCAACGAAGTCGCGCAACTGGTGGACTGGTTGCCGTCGCACAAAGTGTTGTCACTCGGTGTGATCGACGGTCGCAACATCTGGAAATCGGACCTGGTCACGACGCTGGATTGGCTCGAACCCATCCATGCCAAGCTGGGTGATCGCCTGTGGATTGCACCCTCTTGCTCGCTGCTGCATGTACCGGTCGACCTCGATAGCGAAACCGAGCTCGACTCCGAAGTCAGAACTTGGCTGGCGTTCGCATTGCAAAAGCTCGACGAGTTGCGCACCCTGGCAAGGGCGCTCAATGGAGGGCGCGACGTTGTCTCGTCGACACTCGACGCCAACCGTGCCGCGCTGGTGAGCCGTCGCCAATCGACGCGCGTGCACAATCCGGCCATCGCGGCAGCAACCGACGGCGTCTCGGAGCAACTCGGCGAGCGTCTTAGCCCTTATGCGCAGCGCGCGGTCGCCCAGTCCGAGCGCCTCGCCTTGCCATTGTTCCCCACCACCACGATCGGGTCGTTTCCACAGACCAGCGAGATCCGTCAGGCGCGACGCCAAGCGCGCAGCGGCAAACTGGACCCGGGTGAATACGAGACTCAGATGCAACGCGAAATCGAACGCGCGGTGCGTGCCCAAGAGACCCTGGGGCTGGATGTGCTGGTGCACGGCGAGGCCGAGCGCAACGACATGGTGGAATACTTCGGCGAGCAACTCGACGGCTTCGCCTTCAGCCGCTTCGGTTGGGTGCAGTCGTACGGCTCGCGCTGTGTGAAGCCACCGATCCTGTATGGGGATGTCAGCCGACCACGACCGATGACGGTCGATTGGATCCGCTACGCCCAGTCACTGACCGACCGGCCGGTGAAGGGGATGCTGACCGGACCGGTAACCATCCTGAACTGGTCGTTCGTACGCGATGACCAAGCGCGCTCGACCACCTGCTACCAACTCGCACTGGCGATCCGCGAAGAGGTACTCGATCTGGAGCGCGCCGGGGTCGGCATCATCCAGATCGACGAGGCGGCGCTGCGCGAGGGGCTACCGTTGCGTCGCGCCCAATGGCGAGAGTATCTGCACTGGGCCATTGAGGCGTTCCGTATCGCCGCCAATGGCGTCGCCGACACCACCCAGATCCACACCCATATGTGTTACTCGGAATTCAACGACATCATGGAGGCCATTGCGGCGATGGACGCCGACGTCATCACCATCGAGACCTCACGCTCCGATATGGAATTGCTCGGGGCGTTCGAGGACTTCGACTACCCGAACCAGATCGGGCCCGGGGTGTACGACATCCACTCGCCCAATGTGCCCAGTGAGGCACAGATGGTCGAACTCATGCGTACGGCAGCCCAGCGCATCCCGCCCGAGCGTCTTTGGGTGAACCCGGACTGTGGCTTGAAGACGCGCCGTTGGCACGAGGTGACAGCGGCGCTGCAAAATATGGTCAGTGCGGCACAGACGCTGCGTCGGGGGTTCGAAGGGCAGGACTTCAGCCGCACTGCAGGCACGGATGGGCGGTGATCGTAAGGATGTGACGTATAGGGACATCCGAGGATACCGCCCCACACCCTGTGAAAATCGGGATCTGAGCCGACAATCGGTGTCAGATGATCCGAGAACTACCGCCCGCTTATCGTGCGGGCGAGATGCCCTCAAACAACGCACGAATCACGGCATCGGCGGCCTGCTCCGCGTTGAACTGACCGCGCCCGATCATCCACCAAGCAGCGGCAAGCTGTGCGTCGATCAAAGTGACAACCCACCCGGTCGATACCGTCGGATCAATAGCACCTTCCGCTTTCGTTTCGTCAACTAGGACCGAAAGCTGATTCAGCTGGCGCTCGTAGATACTGCGGACCTGCTCATCTTCCTCGGCGACACTCCATAGCGACAGCAAGAAATGGTACTGCTGCGCCAATGGCATGATGCGACGAATGACTGCCTCGAGGGCGACCCTTCCAGTTAGGCCTTGTTCAGCGATTGGCGCCAGGTTCTCGTCAGTACGTCGTAAGCATTCATGCGCCACGGCGCGCACGAGCCCTTCCCGGCTAGCGAAGTGCCGGTAGAGCGTTGCGCGTCCAACGCCGGCGCGCTCGGCTACATCGCGCAGAGATGCAGACGGGTTCTCGGCCAGGAGACCCAGGGCCGCGTCGAGCAGGGATTCGCGCGAACGTCGAACGCGAGCGTCGAACTCATTCATAATTATGAGACATACTTGTATCGTTCATTAACTCGAGTTATGATACACTAGTGTCTTATAAACCAGTCCCCGAATCTCGCTGGCGCCCCCTGCAACGCGCCGAGAGGCAAGCAGCTCAACCACCCATGGTCCGGGGGAACGCACCGTTCGGCCGGTGGCGGTGGCGCGCGCTACTGGGTCTCGCGCTGGTCTACACGGCCATTGCGCTCAATCTCTACTCTCCTTGGGCCGCGATACTGGCCTGGTGGGCACTCGCCGACATACGCCGGGGTGAAACTTGGTTCATGGAACGCGTGACGCGCGCGGCGAACCCGTTCGTTTATTGGCTGCTGATGGCGAGCTGGTTGGGCCTCTGTGTGCTGATGATTGGGCTGGATGTCATGTCCTTGAAGGAGCTCTGAATGAATTTGCTCGAAGAACTGAAAGATGCGGCTGCCGCGCCGCACGGCCAAGCGCGCTCACTGCCGTTTGCGGCGTACTGCGACGAAGGGCTGTTCAATACGGAAATGACTCGCCTGTTTCACGACGACTGGGTATTCGTCTGCGCCGCACGTGAAATTGTCGCGCCAGGCGACTACTACGCATTGCGCCTTGGCGCCGAGCCCGTTGTTATCCTGCGCGGCGCGGACGGGCAGGTGCGCGCACTCTCCAATGTTTGCCGACACCGTGGTACTCAGCTACTCGACGATGGTTTCGGGCGCATCGACAAGCTCATTGTGTGCCCGTATCACGCTTGGGCTTATGATGACTTCGGCGGGTTGCGGGCAACTCCTTTTGCCAAAGAGATCGCCGTCGACCGGGATTCGCATTGCCTGCCAGGCTTTGCAGTACACGAGTGGCTGGGGCTCCTGTTCGTGCACTTGGGCGAGAAGCCAACACCCTTCTCGGAGCGGCTCGCGGGCATCGAGCGCTATCTGGCGGTTTTCACCGCGAGCGCGTTCGATGCAAGCTCGTCGGGTCCAATCAAAGTATGGGATGCGAATTGGAAGCTCATCATGGAGAACGCCATGGAGAGCTACCACCTGTTTAAGGTGCACACTCGCACGTTGGAAGCCATCACGCCAACGCGCGATGCATACTACGTGGCTGGCAACTCAGAGTGGACAGTCAGCGGCGGCAAAACCGTTTCAGACAAGAGTTGGCTAGGCGAACGGACGAAGAGTTCATACCCGGAGGTCTACGACCAATATCTTCTGGTTTCCATTCCACCGTCTTTCGTCGGGGTTTTGGGCTCCGACTCATTTGCTTGGGTATCCGCACACCCCATTGATGCGACTACGACCGTTGTTCGGTCGGGTGGCATCACCTCCGATCTCCGCAGCTTTGAAGACAGTGACTCACGTGCTTTTACTGAAGCCTTTTTCGCTGAAGACAAGGACATCTGTGAGCGCGTGCAGCGCAGTATGGGGGCGACCCGAACGCAAGGCGGCCAGCTTGTAGACATGGAGCGCATCGTCGTCGACTTTCACCGCTATCTTGCAAACCGCCTATTCGACACACCGGCCCTGCCGACCTATGAAGGAGTCAGGGCCGAACTTTTTCTCCGCACCGATCCGCTTTGAACCTCTGACAACGACTGTTTGGGGATCTGAAAGCCGACGGTTGCGCCAATGGGTGCACCCGTCGCAATGGGTCGTCTTCGCTCATCCGCCTCGATCTTGCCGAAACGTGATCTACCACCTTGGATGCCATATCCAGGAATGACCGGAGTGTGTTGGTTGCTGTCGGTCACCGTTCTGTCAGCCCAGGGCCATCTGGCGGCCAAAACCACCGCGCCGGCGAACGTCTCTTGAGGTCGCAAACCGGTCACGGAAATCTGACAAGGAATGCCCGATTAAGTCTGAATCACTACAGCGCGAACTACAGCGCGAACGATCAGAGCAATCTGCGACATCTACGCAGATCCCGCCGATCGAGGCGGAGGTTTTTCTTGGCCCGTATCACGCGTACCCGCTGGCCCAGTGCGCCGAAGTCAGAGGCCAACTTGTTAACGATGACTACGCCGTTTTCATCTTCCAGATAGTAGGCCTCTCCGACCTTGCCGGTATCAATCCTGTCCTGGGTTGTTTTTGTGAGGAAAGAGACGTCTTCATGGCTGCTGAATCCGATTGGGAAGCCAAACTCACCGTCCCCATTCTCGTCATTCCAGTCATCCACGTGCAAATGGGGGACCTTGTCGTCACTGGGTCGCGACCAGAAGGCCAAGCCGGACTGAGACCCAGGTACGCTCCGAAGGTCTGGATTCCCTTCACCCATGACGAAGCCGTTTCTAAAACGGTTGTCATCGTCGTCTACCTTCCATGTGCCGTCTTGCAGGAGCTGCTTGGTCAGCGTGTCGAACGCGAAGTTGACATAGGGGACGCCATTCTCGTCGACGGGTTGGATGTGGTTGTCGGCATAGGTACGCAAGAGGTTGCCCTGCGGGTCATAGAAGGACAGGTCGAGCGACAACAGGTCCTCCTCTCGAACGATGCCGTTGGCGGGAACCCTCGCCTCGTTGTAACTGAAACGACCGCTGACCATGAAACCAGCCATCTGGCCACCCCAATGGATTTGGTAAGCCGCCACCGAGCAAGACCGTTCGGTTGCAACGGCAGGGCCAACATGGCCACCCATCAAAAAGAAAAAAGCGGAGAAACCCGCGAAGACTTTGTCGATTTTAAGCAGTGTCATTTCCTAACCCCCGGCGTTTGGTCGTCGGTTATTCACCGACCTGCCTATCTGTAAGTCGCTGCCCGTTGGCGCCGTTCATCGCTCGAGTCAGACAACGGGTCGCGCGCCTGATCGGAACCACACGAAAATCAGATTTGTTGTATGTAACAATAATACTAACGATTCTTATTTACGTTAATGCACCGGGAAGGATGGCGTCAAGCCCGATTGAGCAAGATCCGGTGGACGCCCCTATGCCTCCTTCTCATTGTTGAGAGTTTTAATACGAATTGTTATTATTAATATTTATAGATAATTCTTGTGGTGCCAGTAGACGATGCTCTCGCCTTCGCCCAAGCCGTTGTTGCCGATGCACTCGGCGTCCTCGCTCAGCGGTCTATGCACCGCCGATGCCTCGGGTGAAGGGCCTCCTAACTCCCGCAGGTTGGTGAGTCGGATTGGGGGGGACGGTTGTGATCCCCTTTGAAGGCACAACCCTTCCCGTGCCGTGTGCCGAAAATGCCTGCCCGTGGCCTTTTCAAGCGACGCTTTCTGCCCTGTTCGCTTGCGGACTCTATGCACTGGCAGCGACCGCCGGCGCACAACCGGCAACTGAGACTATCCCGCCGCAGAACGACGACGGCGAACCGCCGCCGACCGCCGGTGACACGTCATCGCCGCAGGTACTGGATCCTATCGTGGTATCGGTCTCCCGGAAGGAGCAGGCACTCTCGGACGTGCCCCGGGCCGTGCTCGTCATCGACCGCGAAACCATCGAACGCTACACCCGTCAGTCTTCCAATTTGTCCACGACGCTGGGCAAGCTCATCCCAGGTTTCGGGCTGCCGGTGTTCCAAAACTCGACGCGCTCGCTGACGCTGCGCGGACGCGAAGCATTGTTGCTCATCGATGGCGTGCCGCTGGCATCCAACGCCGGCTTCGGGCGCGAGCTGAGCAACTTTGACCCTAACATTATCGAACGCATTGAGGTGCTGTATGGGCCGACCGCACTCTACGGTAACGGTGCCACCGGTGGCGTGATTCAATTCTTCACCAAGGCCGCATCAAAACGGGCCCTCGAGACCACGCTCGAGGCCGGCGTGCGGACGTCTATCAACGACGAAGCCTTCAGTAAAGACAGCACCTCTTATCGAACCGTCGGCACCCTTACCGGGACCACCAATGCATTCGACTACGTCGGCAGCATCAGTCTCGAGTCCGCCAACGGCTTCTTTGACGCCGACGGCAAGCGCATCGCACCCTCCGGCCTCGACGACAGTGACGACCTAAATCTGTTCGGCAAGCTCGGCTTCGATTTATCCGACACCCAGCGCCTCGAGGCGACGGTCAACTACACCAATTTGACATTCAACGCCTTCGATTTCGTGGCCGTCAGTACGGATGGGGCATCGCTTGCGGTACGGCGCCCGGTCAGCTACAGAGAAGAACCGCACCAAGAAAACCTGTTCGCCAACCTGGTGTATAGCGACACCGATTTGTATGGCAATGCGCTCAAGCTGCAGGCCTACTACCGTGAAACCGATCTGGTACAGCTGGGCTCGGATCTCCGCGGCCTGCCCTTGCCGGCATTCTTTCCCTCAGTCTGGCAGACCAGCTTGGACACCGATGAGATCGGTTTCCGCGGCGACATCACGCGCGACCTGTTCGACCGTGCCTCGCTGACCCTTGGTGCCGACTACAGTGACCAGTTCAACTCGACACCATTGTTGGTATCCTCAGAGGCCGTGTTCGGTGCAACCAGCCGATTCGACGCGTCGACCACTCGGCAGCAGGCGCCACAATTCGACTTGCGCAACACCGGCGTGTTCGTGCAGGGCAATCTGGATATCACCGACGACTTGGTCCTCAGCGGCGGTGTGCGCTACGACCGCTTCGCGTTCGATATCGAACCCTTCGATCCGCCGTTCGATATCCCAGGCGTCCGGCCGGGCGGCTCGGGCTCGGCGGACGGAGTCTCGTTGAACGCCGGCGTCAGCTATGCGTTGACGCCCACTGTCACCGCGTTCGTGAGCTTCGCCCAGGGCTTCTCGTTGCCCGACATCAGCATCGCGGCACGCCAGGTCGCACCCGGCGTGCCGATCGACACCTCCGCCCTGGTCGAGCCGGTCGAGGTCGACAGCTACGAAGCCGGGATCCGAGGCTCGCTTGGCATCACAGCCTTCTCACTCGCGGGTTTCTATGCGGAATCCGACGATGGCGAAGCCGTTGGTATCGACCCGACGACGGGGACGGGCAGAACACAGCGCGCGCCGCAGCGCAACTACGGTGTCGAGGCTGCCTTGCAGGTGTTTCCGACTGACGCTCTCGAGTTCGGGCTGTCGGTATCCTGGCAAGAGGGTGAGAACGACGTTGACAACGACGGTGACTTCGATGCACTCAGCTCTCTCGAGGTGCCACCAGTAAAGGTGTCGATCACTGGACAATACCAAGCAACGCCCGATCTCGACCTCGGTTTTCAAGTGCTGGTAGCGGGCGATCGCTCACGCGCCTTCGACGACGGCGTCGACGGCTTCGAGGTGGACGGCTACACCACCGTCGACCTGCGTGCCGGCTATCGCCTGCCGGTGGGTGGATTGGAGCTGCAGGTTACCAACCTGTTCAACGAAGACTATCTCCCCGCCGAGAGTCAGTCACGCCTGGGCTTTACCGCGAACCGCCGGTTTGCCGCACCCGGTCGGGCGCTGGCATTGACATACAGAACAACGTTCTGAGCAATGCCGGCAACCGGGACACGCCCTTGCGAACAAACGGTTAAGGAACCCCAAAAAATTCAGAGCTTCTTAACCATAAGCCACCGTTTCGCCCACACACAAAGAGGACCTCAAGCATGTTCATCGCCATGAACCGTTTTCGCGTCGTGCCCGGCCAGGAAGCCGCTTTCGAGACCTTGTGGAAGTCACGCGACAGCCACCTCACCACATTGGATGGCTTTCGCGCCTTTCACTTGCTGCGCGGCCCGTCGAGCGACGACTACACGCTGTACTCCTCGCACACGGTATGGGCATCGCGCGAACATTTCGACGCTTGGACCCACTCCGAGGCGTTCAAGCTGGCGCACGAGGACGCCGGTGACCACCGCAGCCTTTACGCCGGCCACCCGAAATTCGAGGGTTTCGAATCCGTGCAGGAGGTTCTGCCGGTGCAAACAGCGAGCGCGTGAGGGCGATTGCTGCGCGCCACAATGGCTGCCGATCTCACCTGATCAAAGCGATCAGCTGGGGCCGGAATGCCGCAGACAGGCCAGTTTGCGCACATCTTAATTGCGAAATATTCGTATTAATGTAACGATATCGGTTATCGTTTACATCGGTGCTTCGCTATGTCCACCATCGTTGTCAGTGCAGGGCTCGAGGCGCTGTACCAGGACCATCACCATTGGCTGCAGCGGTCGATCCTACGGCGGCTGCACTGCGCCGAGACGGCCGCCGATCTCACCCACGACACCTTCGTGCGCCTGCTGATCCGCAACGAAGATCCAGCCGTGTTCGCCGAGCCGCGTGCCTACCTGAGTCGCATTGCTTCGGGGCTGGTGGCCAACCATTGGCGGCGACACGACATCGAGCGGGCGTATCTGGAGACACTGCGGCAACGGCCCTGTGCCCAGGCGCCTTCGCCGGAGGCCCGCTACCTAGTAATCGAAACGCTGTGCCAAATCGATGCGCTGTTGCATGGCCTCCCGGCCAAGGTCCGCCAGGCCTTTTTGCTGTCTCGCCTCGACGGTGTGCGCTACGCGCAGATCGCCGATGCCCTCGGTGTATCCGAGCGAATGGTTAAAAAGTACATGGCGCGGGCGATGCTCCATTGCTTGCAAGTCAGCGAGGATGTCACCGCATGAGTCTCTCGGCCGATGGCGCGGGAGGCCAAGAAGGCGCTCGACTGGAAGCGGCTGCGGAGTGGTTTGCAATTCTTAACGATGCCAAAGCTACCGAGGCGCAACGCCGACAGTGGCAGGAGTGGCTAGCGGCTAGTGAAGCCAACCGTCAGGCCTGGCAACGGGTCGAGCAGATCGACAGACAGTTCAACAGCGTGGCATCGGAACCGGCGCGCGAAGTGTTGCAGGCGGCAGGCCGCAGACGGCGGCGCTTTCTCACGAACCTCGGCGGTCTGGCCATCGCGATGCCACTGGGTTGGGCGGCCTGGCAGCTGTCATCACCAGGCCATGGCTTCGCCGATATGCAGACTGCGGTCGGCGAAGTCCGCCATACTGAACTGCCTGATGGCGCTGCCCTGTGGATGAACACCGACACCGCACTGGCCCTGGACTATGGCGCGGACCGGCGTCACCTGACCCTACTGCGCGGCGAGGTCTTTATGGAAACCGTGGCCGATCCGCGACCACTACAGGTAATCACGCCAAACGGTCATGTAGCGCCGCTGGGGACTCGCTTTAGTGTGCGAACCGAGGGAGATCGGACGCATGTAGCAGTGGTCGGTGGTCGCGTGGCGGTGACACCGCGTTTGCAACCCGGGATGAGCATCGACCTCCGACACGGTCGGTCGCTGCGCTTTGATGACCAAAAGGTGCTCGACCAGGGCCTGGTTGCGGCCGGCGAGACGACATGGCTGCAGAACATGCTGGTCGCAGATGACATCGAGCTCGGCGCCTTCCTCGATCGCCTGGCACGCTACCGACGTGGCGTGCTGCGCTATGATGCTGCCGCGGCAAAATTGCGCTTGGTCGGTGCCTTCCCGCTCGGCGATACCGACCGAATATTGGACGCACTCCAGGCGACCCTGCCGATCCATGTCAAGCGCTTGACCCCGTGGTGGGTCAAGATCACACGGCGATGAGTCAGATCGTCGAGACGGCCACTGCAGTTTCGATCACACAGGATCTCGCAACCGAATCATAGGTCGCGACCTCGCCCTCTCGCGGTAACGGCTTCGCTAGCAGATTGGCTGTCGTGTGGCAGGTTCCGGTTCATCCATTGTTGTTGTTCCGTGTAATCCAGTTGCTCTGAGCGCCCTGCGCATCGATCGCGCATCACTACCGTACCGGTAGCACCACCCTCACCCATGATCGACTGGTCCCAGCCAGTTCCCCTTTTTGTGTCTCGCGGGGCAACCCAGCAATACCGATAAGAAACGAAGAAGCCGGGATCTTTACAATGACAACTACAGAACGATGGTGTGCCCCACGGGTGCTCTATACGCTTGCTGGCCTGACGATCACACTGCTTGTGTGTGCAAACACCGCACCTGCCGAACCGGCAACCCGCAGTGCTTCTGTCCATACCTACGCCATTCCGGCCGGGCCGTTGAGTACCGTGTTGACGCGCTTTGCGACCGAGAGCGGCCTAGCACTGTCTTTCGATGCCAAGCTGACCGCTGGCAAGACCAGCCCCGGACTGCAGGGCCGCTTCACGCGGCAACAAGCGCTGTCGCGCCTGCTGGATGGCAGCGGCGTCATCCATCGCTTCACCAGCGACAGCACGCTGACCTTGGAGCGCGCACCCGTGGTGCGCGACAATGGGCCGGTGGCGCTAGGTCCTATCGTCGTGACCGGCGAACTGCAACAACGCACGCTGCAGGACGCGCAGTCCAGCGTCGCGGTGTTTACCGGGGAAGAGCTGGATCAGAGCCCCGATCACGACTTGTTCGATCTGGCCGACCGTACGCCCAATGTCACCCAGCAAGGTGGCGGCTTCGGGTTCACGATTCGCGGCATCGCCGAGGGCGGCGTCGGCAATATCGGCAGCGGCTCGACCATCAATGTCACGGTCGATGGTGCCAGCATTCCCCCCGCCCAATCCGTGCGTACTGGCCCGACCAGCACCTGGGACCTGGCGCAGGCTGAGATCCTGCGCGGCCCGCAATCGACCCAGCGCGGCCGCAATGCGCTGGCCGGTGCGATCGTCGTACGCACTCAGGACCCGGTTTTCGCGCGTGAGTTCAAGGGTCGAGCCGACTATGGCTCTTTCGATGAAACCCGCTTTGCGGTGGCCGGAAACTTGCCGTTGGTTGAGGATACCCTGGCGGTCCGCGTCGCCGCCGAGGACTACCGCAGCGACGGCGACATCAAAGACCGCTTTACCGGTGAAGACGTCGGCGACGGTAGTTTGAGGACGGTGCGTGGCAAGGTCCGTTACCAGCCAACGGATAGACTTGATATCGTCTTGGGCCACACGGTCACCGAAAACGAGTTCTCGGGTCAAAGCATCGATCCCGATGTGTGGCCGCAGCGCCGCGTCAATTCGTCCCCACAGGAAGTCAAGGGCGACAATGATCTAACGAACCTGCGCGTGGCCTATACCTTTAGCCCGGCGTGGTCGATCGATGCCGAAACCAGTTACTTCACCAATGACTACGAACTTTTCCAGACCGCGAATCCGGCCGATCCTAACGGTGCCAATGGTGAACGCCTGATCGATGAGAGCGCCTTCAGCCAAGAGCTGCGGGTCAAATACGCCGGGGGCGGCTTGGATGCGGTACTCGGTGCCTATTACGCCAAGACACACCGAGACCTGACCTTCGAGGCAGAAGTCGCCGATGCCACAGTGTTTCTGCCGGTGCCACCGGGTACAAGCGCCAGATTCGGCAATACTGAAGATACCGATGTAGAAAACTATGCCGTGTTTGGCGAGGTCGAGTATCGGTTTTTGCCAGACTGGCGCGTCATCGCCGGCGCGCGTTACGACAATGAGCAGCGTGACACGCTGCTGAGCTCTTCAACGGTGCTAATCCCACCGATCATCCCGATACCGTCGTCCCCTCCACAAGAGAGCTCGGCCAGCTACGATGCTTTCTTGCCCAAGCTCGGCATCGTCTACGATTGGAACGACAACATCAGCCACGGTATCACTGTGCAGCGTGGCTATCGTGCGGGCGGCAGCGGTGTTGAGTTCGGTACCGGCCGACCCTTCGAGTTCGACCCTGAGTTCACCACCAACTACGAGTACTCGCTGCGCTCGACCTGGCTCGACGAGCGGCTGACGATCAATGCCAACCTGTTCTATACCCAGTGGGAGGACCAGCAGGTCACGACGCCCGGGCCCTCCGGTACCTTTCTCGATTCAACCATCGAAAACGCCGGTGAGTCCGAGCTCTATGGCGGTGAATTGGAGACGCGTTTTCTGGCGACCAACAATCTGGATCTGTTCTTCAATCTAGGCTATGTCAAGACCAAGTTCGTCGACTTCCCGAGCCGCGACCAGGCCGGCAATCCGATCAACCTCGAGGGCAACGAGTTTCCGCAGGCACCGCGCCTGACCGGTGCGGTCGGTGGATCCTATTACTTCCCGAAGGGCTACGAGATCCATCTCAATGGCAGCTACACGGACCAGAGCTACTACACCGCGAACAACGACCCAGGTGAACTATCCGACAGTTTCTTTCTGGTCAATGCAAGGGTCGGTTACCAGGCCGACGACTGGTCGGTGTTTGCATACGCGCGCAACCTGTTCGACAAGCAATACCTCTCGCGGCGGCGCGTGGACAACGCAGATACAGCTGGAGACTCGCGGGTCGTGGGGGTGAGTGTGGCGGTGGAGTTTTGAGCTGTTGCCCCGCGAGCCTCCCGCCAGAGCATTGGGAATGCCCACAGACGCTAAGGAGATGCGGCTGTAGGTCAGTGTGCACAGCCGATTACGGGCTGGTTGAGGAGCGCGTGCAAAGCGAAGTAACGCCTGGGCGTCGAGGGGCCGAGACATCAATGGCTATGGCGTAGGCCCATCAGATTGGATGACCGAACTATCCCGAAGTGCTTTTCGGAATGGCGACACCCTTGTTCTTTATGTTTTGGGAGGACCAAGTATTTGTCAATGCTCAACAAGAAACCAACGATCGCAGCTAGTCGCCATCGGGAGCGGTCGTTCAACCTGAGGCCACTCGTCGCGGGCCTACACGCTGGTGGAATCGCTCTGGTGGCAGCGTCTTTTGCCGTTTCCCCCCTTGCCTTGGCGCAGGAAGCTCAACAGGAACCGACACGATTGCCGCCCATCGTCGTAGAGACAGCCCAAGAAACTGCAGTCGGCCCAGTCGACGGATACGCTGCCAAGCGCAGTGCGACTGGGACCAAGACAGATACGCCAATCATTGAGACGCCCGTATCGGTGCAAGTCATTCCGCGCGATGTCATCGAAGACCAGGTAGCGATAGAACTGAAAGATGTCTACGAAAACGTTAGCGGGGTGCAACAAGCGGGTAATACGCTCAATGCGCAGTCCGCCGTGTTACCGATCATCCGAGGGTTTGAGTCGCCTGACCTGCTACGGAACGGCCTTCGCGCAACCACTGCGGGGGCTGTAGATCTAATCAATATCGAGCGCGTTGAAGTACTCAAAGGCCCGGCATCTATCCTGTATGGAGCACTTCAGCCCGGCGGTATCGTCAACTACGTCACCAAACGACCGCAGCCAGAATCCCGTCACACCGTCTCGCAAAAGCTGGGTAGCGACAACCTTTTTCAGACCAATCTGGACAGTACAGGCGCCATCAACCAAAGCGCCACCTGGATGTATCGTCTCAATGCGGCGTATACCGACAGCGATTCGTTTCGTGATGAGATTGAGCTAGAGCGCACCTCTATCGCCCCAAGTTTCCTTTGGAGGCCCAGTGACGAGACTGAGCTTCTGCTCGACTTCTCCTACACCAAGGAAACCCAGCCTTATGACTCCGGTATCCCCATTTCTGAGGACGGTGAACCTCTGGTGTCGGACAGCACTTTCTTTGGCGACCCGGACCTCGACGGTAGAACGAACGAGGATTACTACGCAAGCTACCAGTTGACACATGAAGTCAATCCCACTTGGACACTGCGTAACCAATTGCAATTTCATCGCGCGGACAATCGCAATGAATCCCTGCGCAATCGAGGTGTCCGCAATAACGAAACAGAGATTCGTCAGCGCTATCAGAATGAGGACCGGGTAGAGGATGAAGTTCAATTCGTGTTGGACGGTATTGCCAGCTTTCGTACGGGCGACATAGATCATAAACTATTACTGGGAGCAGAATATGTTGATCAAGACAGGGAATTCGATCGTTTTAGACAGAATCTGCCAAACGTCGTTATTTCATCGGATCCGAATGTCAACTTTGATCCGCCAGCCGATCAACCCCTGAGCACCGATCCTGAGGACAGGGAGTGGTGGAGCCTTTACGCCCAGGACCAAATGTCACTATTGAAAGATGGACGTTTGAAGGTGTTGTTGGGTGTCCGTTTTGATGATGTGTCTGGTACCAGTTCGAGCAACGGTATTCGTAACCCAGATACCGACGAAAGCGAGATCACTGCCAGGGCTGGGGTACTCTACGAACTCACCGAGCAAAACGCCGTGTATTTTAGTGCCAGCCAGTCCTTTGTCCCACAATTATCGTTTGCTGTAGACCAAGACGGCAACCTTTTGGAGCCAGAAACCGGAGAACAGTTTGAGATCGGCCTAAAGAGCAACTTTCTCAATGAACGCGTGATATCTACTGCCTCCATTTATCAAATCGAGAAAGAGAATGTCGCGGTTTTCGATAACGATCTCTTTGCCGCCACAGGCCAGATCGCCTATTTCCCGGGTGTAGAGCAACGCAGCCGGGGCTTTGAATTAGATATTACTGGGAAGCTAACCGATCAACTTGAGCTTATCGCAGCTTACAGCTACACCGATACGGAGGTGCTTGAAAACGAGGGTGACCCTTCAACGGTTGGCGATCCCCTAGGCAATGTCTCGCGTCACCTTGCGCGTCTCTGGGTAGCATACGACTTCACCGGCGCACTGACGGGGCTCAAGCTGGCGGGCGGGGTACGCCATGTAGGTGAGCGGCGTGTTCAATTCGCCAATGATATAAAACTGGATGGCTATACGGTAGTGGATCTGGGTGCCAAGTATCGAAGAGATAGATTCACGGCGAGTCTGAAAATAAACAATCTTCTTGATGAAGATTACATTGTGAGGGCCTCTGATGCGTCGATCGCTCATCCAGGAGAGCCTCGATCGGTCATCGTGGGCCTCGCGTATGAGTTTTAGGCGAATTCCCTTGAGCCGTCTACGTGATGTTCGATTGAATCGATAAAGAGCCTGATGCGTCACGTATGGGTGATCGTCCACCGCTATGTGGGCTTGTCGATGGCGGTATTCTTGGTCATCGCAGGCCTCACTGGATCGGTACTTGTGTTTTATAAGGAGTTGGATGCCGCGATAAATCCCAATCTTTATGATATGGCGCGTCCTCCGCCGAAATCAGAGCTGCTAGATCCGCTAGTCATTCGTGAAGCGTTGCTGAATCAGTATCCTGATCTTCAAATCAATTGGATCACGCTCAAGCCCAGCCTTGACCACGCACTGCGCATAAGAGTGAGCCCGAAAGAAACGGATGGTTCACAAGCCGTAGCGGTTTCGGATTTTGATGAGATATTCGTGGACCCCTACACAGGGCAGGTGCTTGGGACGCGCCGCTGGGGGAAGATCACTGATGGGATCGAAAACCTGATCCCTTTCTTGTACAAGCTGCATTTTCAGCTCGCTTTGGATCGGTTTGGTTCGACTCTGCTAGGAATTATCGCCCTACTGTGGACCATTGATTGCATCATAGGCGTATACCTAACGCTGCCGAGACGGGTTTGGCGTAGAGTAGATCGTGTAGCGGTTTTAGTCAGTCCGAGCCTAGTGAGAGTCAAGACGTGGTTTAGACGCTGGTGGCCGGCATGGGCACTACGCTGGCACCGTAACAGCTACAAGCTCAATTTCGACCTGCACACAAGCGCTGGCTTATGGGTTTGGGCAATGTTGTTCGTGCTCGCCTTGAGCAGTGTGGCCTTCAATCTGGGTAGCGTATACCAACCAGTGATGGCCTCCGCATTCGACTTTCAGGACGCCAGAGGTGAATTACCCAGACTCACGGAACCCAATGACAGCCCTGGGCTTAGCTATGCAGAGGCGAGAGATGCGGCGCTATCCTATCTAGCCCGCCCGATGGCCAAAGATGCCGATGATCTCGTCTATCAGATCGAGCCTACGGGCATGAGCTATATGGCCAGGTACGGTGTCTATCACTATCGCTTCAGGAGTAACCGAGATGTCGACAGTGAGTGGGGTAGAACCCGCCTGTATATCGATGGCGATACCGGGGAGTTTCGATCTCTCCATTTGCCCACGGGCAAAGCCGCTGGTGACACCCTCACCACTTGGATCAAGACGCTGCACATGGCCGGTGTATGGGGTTTGCCGTTTCGTATTTTCGTTTGTTTCGTTGGTGTAATAGTGGCCTTGCTGAGCGTTACGGGCATCATCATTTGGTGGAGGAAACGAACGGCCAGAAAAAGATCCTCTCGTCGTAGACAGGAAACGCAGGATCTATCAAAGGGTATCAGCGCCTCCTGAAAGTTTGGTTCCGTTGCCGCGAACGGTGACCGGCGAGGCCCGGCCCGGTTCCCCTTTTCCGCCCTCGCGGGGCATTCCCTACAAAGAACGACAAAGCCGGGAGTCAAACGACGATGATGATAGAGCGATGGCATGGCCCATGGGCCATGCTTGTGCTGTTTTGCCTGATCATTACACTGAGTGCATTAGCTAGCCGCACCCATGCAGAGTCGGCCGCTAATCCGGCGGCGGACAATGCAGCAGTCCGCAGCTACGATATACCAGCCGGGCCGCTAAGCACCGTGCTGACTCGCTTCGCGAACCAGAGCGGCCTAGTACTGTCGGTGGATGGCAAGCTGACCGCCGGCAAGACCAGCGCCGGATTGGAAGGCAGCTTCTCACCGCAACAAGCACTCGATCGGCTGTTGTTGGGGTCGGGCCTGACCAGCGAGCGCCGCGGCACGACCCTGACCCTGCTGCCAGTGGCCGCCACCGCACCCTTGCAGCTGGCGCCGATCACGGTCGATGCGGTACTCGAGGGTACCGTCTCCACAAGCTACAGCGCGCCGGATTCGTTCGCCGCGACCCGCACCGATACGCCCCTGATCGAAACGCCGGTGTCCGCACAATCCGTGACCCGTCAGTCGTTGCAGGACACGGGGGCCGAGACCCTTGCCGATGGTTACGAATTTCTCGCCGGGGTCACGCGCGACAATACCCAGGGAGGACTGCAGGGCGATGAAGTCATCGTCCGCGGTTTCCAGACCGACAACATCCTGACCAACGGCAATCGAACCTCCAGCGCTTCGACACTGGACATCGCCAATGTCGAGCGGCTGGAAGTGGTGCGCGGACCGACCGCCACACTGTTCGGCAAGGCCGATCCAGGTGGCCTGATCAATGTGATCACCAAGCAGCCACTCAACGAGCAACTGCGCCAGGTCAGTCTTTCTGGGGCGAGCGGTCTCGGCGGCGATGGTGAGCGTCTACAGCAGGGCCGGCTGGCGGTTGACCTGGGTGGCCCACTAACCGAAGACAAGCGGCTGCGCTATCGGCTCAATGCCGCGGTGCAGGACGAGCGCAGCTTTCGTCAAGACGTCGACGAGAAGCTGCTTTTCATCTCGCCGGTCATTGACTACCAGATTAACGAACGCACCATTGTCAATCTGGAGGTCATCCATCAGCAACGCGAAGACACCTTCGACCGTGGCTTGTTCTTCGTTGATGGCAAGTTAGTCCTGCCGTTGGACTTTAATGTCGCCGAGGGCAATACCGGCCAGATCGACAAAGACTATACATCGGCGACCTTGCGTCTCGAGCATGAGTTCGCGCCGGGTTGGAAGGCCCGATTGGGCGTCTATGGTAGCGATGACCAGCGTGAGGGCAACGCGGTACAGCAGGCGTCGATAAACGGTAGCACCGTTGAGCGTCAGCGACGTCGCGTCGATCTGCGTGATCGTTTCTTTACGGTACAGCCTGAGGTGACGGGTTCGTTTCAGACCGGAGCCATCGAGCATCGCTTGTTGCTCGGCGCAGATTTTCAGCACGAGAAGTCAGAGTTTTTGGGCCTGATCGGCCCAAGCGGTGGCGCCATCGATGTGTTCGATCCAGACTTTTCTATCCCCGTACCCGCGCTCGATACGAACTTGTCTACCCCCGGTAGCGTGATCTTTGACTCCACGGTCGACGGCGACTCCCTGGGCGTCTATGTGCAGGACCAGATCGATGTGACCGAGCAGTGGAAGCTGTTGCTTGGCCTGCGCTGGGATAGCGTCGATCTCGATGCCCGCCTCGACAATGCCTTCAATATCGGCTTTTTACTGCCCGTAGAGAAAGACGCCAACTTCAAGGACACCAACCTGTCACCACGCGCCGGTATCGTCTATCAACCGGTCGACTATGTCAGCGTCTATGCCTCGTACGCCGAGTCGTATCGACCGCCTGTCGATGGATTCTCCTTCGCCGATGCCTCGGGTATCGCCGTGGATGCGGAGACCGCAAAGAACTACGAACTGGGTGTCAAGTTGGAGAGTCCCAATAGTCGCCTCAACGGCACCTTGGCGATCTACCGGGCCGACAAGGAAAACGTCCTTGAGACCGATCCGAACGATCCGTTTGGATTGAGCGCGGTCAACCTGGGTAAGGTGCGTGGCGAGGGTATCGAATTCGACCTGTCTGGCGAGGTCAACGACAACCTTAGCCTCGGCTTCACCTATGCCTATACCGACACCCGCACTCAATCGGAAACCCCATCGCTGCCGGCCGGTATCCGTCTGCGCAATATCCCGCGCAACGCAGCCTCGGCACAGATCGCCTATCGCTTTACCCAGGGCTCGCTCGCCGGCCTGAGATTGTTCGGCAGCCTGATCTACGAGGACGAGAAATTGACTAACACCTCAGCGACGATCAAGACCACGATTCCGTCCTCCGTGCGTCTGAATCTCGGGGCCGGATACCGCTTCGACAAGGGCGTCGATGCCTATCTGTTGGCCAAGAATGTCACCGACAAAGAGTACTACACATCCGCTGCGGGGCAGAACAACATCGGAGTCGGTGATCCCCTGCGCCTGGAAATGGGCGTAACGGTCAACTTTTGACGCTGCCTTTCTAAGGACATCGAGACCTCAGTGGCCTCCCATTAGGTCAGCGTGTGCGATGGGCCGGCATTCCGCCACGTCTGCCCAATAAACCGCTGACCAATTTTTTTCCTCCTTTGGGTTCCCCTTTTTGGATCTCGCGGGGCAAACCCTAGATAACCCTACAAGCCGACAAAAAACAGAAAGAGCCGATGCTGTGCAATAGCCCTTGGGGCCGCGCGGGCGCGGAGCGATCGCTGCCCGGATGGTCGACGTCCTTGATATCGCTACAGGCCATGGTTTTGGCCGTTGCTAGCCGCCGCGCCAGTCAAACCGTTAGCGGGCAAGACCTGGGCATTGGTGATGCTCAGCGTGCACGAGGCCGGGTCTCATGCTAGCGCGCTCCGCACCATCTGAAGCAGCGGCATCAAACCGCTGGCGCTTCCTGCGTGCCCGCCGGTTTTGGCTGGCCGGGCCGCTGGCGTTTGTCACCGCTGTGCTGATCATGGCCGCCGGCGCAGTCTGGATGCCGCCCGGCGCGGCCGGTGTCGACAACATCGTATTGCCCCTAGTGCTGTTTCCGGTGTTCTGGTCGGTGTTGTTTTTTCATGGTTGCCTGACGCATCACGTCAACCGGGGACTCTGGGTCGTGGGCGGCCTGGCGGTCGTGCAGGTCGGCGTCATCGTGCAACACCTGGCCTAGAGCAGGAGACAGAGATGGCATCGACCCGTCCCGACTTGTATTCACCAGAGACCCAGCGCAGCAGCCTGGTAAAACGCCTGTTCGCGATTCACGGCTGGTCGGGCATCGCGCTCGGCCTGCTGCTCTACGCGGTCATTGTGACCGGCACGGTGGCGGTGTTCGCCGAGGAAATTGGCCAGTGGTCGAGCCCGCTGCCGACGCACCCGGGCGAGATCCTGCAGCCCGGACTGGATACCGCTGTGCGTGATGCAGCCCGGACCGTGGATCCACAATACTACGAAGAGGTCGGGATCTTCGCCGCCACCGGTGAACGCCTATCGGTGTTCTTTCATACCCATGTCGAGGGCCAGGACGGGGGTATCGTCGACAAGGGTGTCGAGCTCGAATACGACCCGTCGACCTGGGCCCTGCTGGACCGGCGCGAAGGTGAAGGGCCGGACATCCGGGCCGCCGACACGGACGCGGCCCTGGCGCGATTCTTGGTGGACCTCCATGTACGCCTGTACCTCCCCGATCCCTGGGGCTTGCTGCTGACCGGGGCCCTCGGCCTGGCGATGATGGTGGCCGCAATCACTGGATTGATCGTGCATCGCAAGCTGCTGAGCCAACTGTTCGTGCAGCGCATCAGTGCGCGCAATACATTACTGACGGCGCGCGACCGCCATGTGGTGGCGGGAAGTTGGAATCTGATCTTTGCCTTCTTGCTGGCCTTTACCGGCAGCTTCTTTAGCTTCGCCGGCAGTTTCGGTCTGACCGTCATGTCGATGGTGGCCACGGGCGGCGATCAGAAAAAGCTGATCGAGACCGTCATCGGCATGCCGGCACCGCATGACGACAGTCCAGCCGTCATGGCCGATTTGGACGGCATCTTGGACGATGCGCGTGCACGAACGTCTGGAGACGGCAGCCACCCGATCTCGCTCAGCGTGCAGCGCTGGGGCCGCGCCGATGCCATCACCTCGGTCGGCATGAGCCCGCCCGAGGGCAGCCTGAGCGGGACCATCTTGCTGTATGACGCGGCCACCGGCGAATTCATGCGACCCAAACCGGCGATTGGTCTGCAGCCCTCGCTCGGCAACGACGTGCTGGGCCTGATCGGGCCGCTGCATTTTGGCAACTTCGCCGGGTTCGCCTCGAAGGCCGCATGGTTTGGCCTGGGGTGCGCAGCGGCCTATGTCGTCGGGTCTGGCTTGCTCTTGTGGTTGCTGCGGCGGCGTACCGAGGGCTGGTTGCGGTTGGAGAAGCTCACGCAATGGATGCTGTATGGCCTGCCGCTGGCGCTCATCGGTAGCGCGATCGGCTTTTTCGCCGCCCCCCTGCTCGATCTCAACGCAGGTGCGGCAGTAAAACTCGGCTTTGTGGCAGTAGCGGCCAGTGTGTCGCTACTGGTCTGGTACACCAGTGACCTCGACCGGCTGCGCCGCCATCTGCTGCTCGCGCTTGCCGTGTCCTTGCTATCGGTGACACCACTGCGCCTGCTCGGCGGTGGCATGCCCTGGAGTGACGCGATCGCCGGTGGCTGGGCGGTGGTTCCCGCAGTCGACTTACTGTTGCTCATCGCCGGGCTGGTCTGTCTAGAGCGTTGGTCGGCAAGACGCTCAGGCCGCCGACCTGCCTGGTCGGCAATCTCCCAGCGTAGCGAGGAAACCTGATGCTTGCGCCATTGGTCGAGGTCCTGGCCTATGCAGCCGCCATCGCCGGGTTGGCAATCCTGATCAGCGGCGACCCCAAGCGGCATGCCGCAGGCAAAGGGCTGCCCACCAAGCACACGGCCTTTGGCCTGCCCCGATGGTGCTATTTCGGTTTGGTCCTGCTGCCGGTCACCCTCGGCGTGCTGCGCGGCAGCACGGCCGACACGGCCATCGCCTTGGGCTTTCTTTTCATTGCCGGTTGGCTACTCACCCGGGCCTATGCGGTCCAGCGTGGACCCTCGAGAGTGAAGACATGACAGATACCTTGAACCAAGCGCCTGCGACCGATGCCGCTATGACGAGCCTAGCGACCCAGCCGGGCAGCATCGAGCCGGCCGGGTTGGCCGACACGAGCCAGATCGCCACGGCGGGCGCCGCCGAACTCGAACCCTTGGGCGGCGTGTTGGAGCGCGCCGGCTCTCTGCTCGAGATCGGTGGTCCTGTGGTGGTGGTCCTGCTGCTGATGTCGTTTGTGGCGCTGACCATCATCGTGGTCAAGCTACTGCAGTTCCAGTGGCTGCGGATCGGTCGACGGCGACCTGCGACCGCCGCCTTGCGTTACTGGCAAGCCGGCCAGCCAGAGCTGGCGCTCAAGCAGCTCGCAGCCTGCCAAGACCCGACCTCGCAAGTCATAGCGCGCGCGATCCATGGTCAGCGCAGCGGCTTGCCCGAGGCCCTGGTGCGTGAGGAGGTGCAACGCCACGGTTGCGCCATGTTGTTCGAGTTGAGGCGCGGTCTGCGACCGCTTGAGGTGATCGGTTCATTGGCCCCGCTGCTCGGCCTGCTGGGAACCGTGCTGGGCATGATCGAGGCCTTCCGACAACTCGAGGCGGCCGGCAACCGGGTCAACCCGGCGATCCTGTCCGGTGGTATCTGGGAGGCCTTGCTGACCACGGCAGTGGGCTTGTGCGTCGCTATCCCAGTGGTTGCCTTGCTGAATTGGCTGGAGCGCCGCGTCGATCGCCTGGCGCACGATATGGACAATCTGGTGACCCAGGTGTTTACCACCGACCTGTCGATCGAAGTCACCTCGCCCCGCCCCGCCGCAGTCGATGTGCCGCCTTCGTCGAGACGACCGGATGTATCGCGTGATGCAGACGCCCGCAACTTCCAGACCATTTAGCATCGACAGCCGGCCGGCACGCCGGCGCAGTGTGATCAGCCTGACGCCATTGATCGACGTGGTGTTCATCCTGCTGGTGTTCTTCATGCTCGCCTCGAGTTTTCTCGATTGGCGTTCGATCTCACTGGATACGGTATTGCCATCGACCACCAGCCAGCCGACCACGGAGCCTCGGCCATTGTTGCTTAGTGTGGGTACGGCACAACTCAAACTCAACGGCGAAGTGATGACGATGGCGGCAATGCTACCCATACTGCAACGACGCCTCGACGTCGATCCAGGTGCCGTGGTGCGCGTGCAGCCGCTCGGTGATACTACGTTGCAGACCGTGATCGCGGTGCTGGACCAGCTGCAGCTTGCCGGTATTACACAGCTGAGCATGATCCGCGACCGCAGCTGGAATGCCGCAGGCACGCCCTCACCCACCGCGCAGGACTGACCGGTGATGCGTTTCGAGGAACCCCGCACTGACCAGAGCGAGGCGAGCATCCTGCCGCTCATTAATGTGGTCTTTCTGTTGCTGATCTTCTTCATGCTCGCCGGCAGTCTCAGTGCAGTCGAGCCGTTCGCGGTGCAAGCACCTGAATCGGTCAGCGAGGCCGTGAGTGAGCCGGATACCCTGAGCGTGCTGCTGGGGCCCAAAGGGCAACTGGCGTTGGATGGTGAGACATTGGATCGCGAGGCCCTGCTGCAACAGATAGCAGAACGCCTGGCGGATGATCCGGCGTTGCGGTTCCAGCTCAAGTCCGATGCACGGGTCGCCGGCAACCGGGTCGTGGTGCTGATGGAGGGCCTGCGCGCGGCCGGCGTGGAGCGGCTGTACCTGCTGACGCTGCCGATCGTGCAATGAAGGAACTGAACACACGGCTTTGGCTGCTCGGTGCGGCCATCGCGTCTCTGTTGTACGTCGGCGGGGCGATCCTGATGCTGTGGCGGTCACCACCGCCGGCCGCGGCGGTGCAACTCGGTATCGGTGGGATCGAGATCGGACTCGGCCCGGCCGGTGCCGCAGCCGGAGATGTGTCGACGGTCGAAGCCGAGGAGCCGGTCGAAGCACCCGAGCCAGAACCAGAACCCGAGCCCGAGCCTGAACCAGAGCCCGAGCCCGAGCCCGAGCCCGAACCAGAGCCCGAGCCTGTTCGACGACCGCCACCCAAGCCGCTGCCTCCGAAGCCGGCACCCAAGCCAACTGTGACCAAACAAGCGAAGGAGCCACCAAAGCCTGTACTGGCTGCAGTGCAAGGCGGCGTTGGCAAATCCGGAACCCAGGACGCACCCGACCAGGGTAGTCGCGACAACACCGTTGGCGGTGGCCAAGTCGGGCAGCGCGTGGATTACATGTCGATGTTGCAGGCCTGGCTTGAGCGTCACAAGGAATACCCACGTCGTGCACGCCGGCGCAAACAGCAAGGTACTGCGTTGCTGCATTTCGTCATGGATCGTAAAGGACGCGTGCTGAGCTATGAGATCCGGCAGAGCTCCGGATACTCGCTGCTCGATCGTGAGGTGGTCGCAATGATCGAGCGCGCCCAGCCGTTGCCGGCGATGCCCGATTCAATGCCGGAGTCGCAGTTGCAGTTGGTGGTGCCAGTGCGTTTTGCATTGCGCTGATCGAACCCTATTCGGGTCCGAAATCCACCGCGGAGTTTCGCGTCCCCAAAAAAAGACCACCCAGCGCCTTTGGCCTCGCATGTCGCTTGGCAAGGGATGAAACAACACCTAAGAAACCAGTCGACCAAGGAAAACCAATGCAAGCCAATCTACCTCGAATCGCGATGCCACCGCCTCTCCACGCACTCGCCCGCTTCGCCGCCTTGGCGACAATCTCGCTAACGCTGATCCTCTCTCCTGCCCCTGGCGCAAGGGCTCAGGGGCATGCGGGATCGAGTGATGCACGACATTTGCTGAGCCTTCCTGCCGGTAGCCTGGCTACATCGCTGGATACCTTGGCTCGGCAGACCGGCATGACGCTGTTGGTCGACGCTGAGCTGGTGCAAGGCAAGATGGCACGGCAGGTGTCCGGGCGCTTGACCGCGCGCCAAGCACTCGATCGTTTGCTGCAGGGTAGTGGCTTGGCGGCGCAGGTCGACGGGCCTGTGATTGCGATACGGATTGCCGATGTATCCGGCGATGCTGACGGCTCCGTGTTGGAGATGCAACCGATCGAGATTACCGGTGAGAACATTCGGCGGCGCCTGCTCGATACCAATACCTCGGTCAATGTCCAGACCAGCGAAAAGCTCGAGCGCAGCAATGATGACAATATCCAGGACGTCTTCAAGCGCACGGCCAATGTCATCTCTACCGGCGTAGGCGTACAGAGTTTCGATTTCTCCATCCGCGGCATCAATACCGACGGCGTCGGCGGTGCCGGGCAGGAGGGGCTGGCTTCGATCATCATTGATGGTGCCAATACCACACGGGTTCAGAGTGCGCGCGGTATCACTAGCCTGTTCGACGTCGAGCGCATCGAGATACTTCGTGGTCCACAAAGTACCAATCAGGGCAAGAACTCGCTGGCCGGTGCAGTCGTGGTCAAGACCAAGGATCCGGAGTTCGAGCGTAGTACCTTGGTACGCGGTTCCTATGGATCATTCGACACCTATGATGCCGCCATAGCGACCACCGGCCCGATCAGTGACGACTTTGCCTATCGCATTGCGCTCCAGCACCAACATACCGATGGCTTTCTCGACAACAAGGTACGAAACGAGGATGACTATGCGTTCGAATCCTCGAACTCTCTGCGGGCCAAGCTGCTGTATGCCCCTGCCCATTCGCCGCTTGAGGTCTTGTTGAGTCATACGATGCTGCGGGCCGATACCAACAACGACATCGAGAGCTACGAGGTGGAACGCAAGCGTTTCGTCAGTCGCAACCCCTTTGACTCCGATATGGACACCGATCACGACATCACTACCCTCAACGTGATCTACGATGTTTCAGACAGTTGGGAAGTCGAGTCGATATCAACCTACAACAAGTTCGATTCGGACGATCGAAACAATAATTTTGCGGTCACCTTGCCGACCGAAGCAGAGGTCTGGCGGGCAGGTATAGATCAGGAGGAGTTTTCGCAGGAGCTAAGGCTCAACTACAAGGGCGAGGCGCTGAATGGTGTGGCCGGGGTCTACTACTCGGATTTCGACGAGCTGAATACGCGCGATGGCATTGGCCTGGTAGATTTCTCGACGCCGCTAGGGACGCAGAATCTCGATATCGATTTCTTCAGCCCCACCAAGATAAAGGCAGCGGCCGTGTTCGCCGAGTTCGACTTCAAGCCTATCGACGAGCTGACATTGACTGCCGGTTTTCGCTACGAGCGCCTCGACTTCGATTTGTCGACGGCCGGACAGATCACGCTACAGCCCAGCGGTTTCGTGTTTGCAGACTTGGCCCTGGACGGCGATAAAGACCAGAGTGTGTTCTTGCCGAAGCTCGCGGCTACCTACGCCCTGTCGAAAACGCAGCGTGTGGGCTTCACCTATTCCGAGGGCTACCGTCCCGGCGGTGTCGACCTGGACATCTTCGGTGGTTCTGGCGTCACGGACTATGACTCCGAGTACACCAAGAACTACGAACTCTCTTACAAGGG
>JANQRK010000026.1 GCA_028284585.1 Chromatiales bacterium | reverse complement strand
GTCCTTGGAAAGGGCCTGCCATTCCCGGCGGACTGCGCCTTGCCCACACTGCTTGTGCCGTGGCTGAGCGTTACAGAATTATCCGCTTGGCCCACTAGTCCCGTACGATTTAGAGCTCCCCAGAACGCCGCATTGTGCAGGCTCGTCGCATTGCTGCGCATGACCATGAAAGGCCCGACATGGAAAACGCTAACCTCCTCGAGACATCCCCACCAAGTGAAGGCCTGTTCGCGGTCGCCAGAAAACGGACTGACCTGGTGGCCATGGATACAGTTGCTTTGGTCGTTCACGGTTGAGGCAAGCGCGCAAAACACTGAACACTAAAATCAAACGTTGGGGGAAGGACAGACTGCGAGTCGTGGGACCAGGCCCAGGTGCTTTCGACTAGCCGTCAGGCCGAAGTACTGAGCAACTTACCCAACGAGTCATTGTGTTGGGCGAGAAAAGTCTTGCCTATTTTCTCTTGATTGGCGGCACTGTGCGATTCAGCACTGTGCGAACCCCCACACAGGGCGCACTTACTGTCGGCCCTTCCGGCCTCGTTATCTTGCCCGATGGCTTGTGCGGAAGCTAGGTCGGCCGGCCGATCGTTTGCAATGCCGTCGGTCCGGGTTTGCGCATCAGAACCTGCCTTAGTTGCCAGTTCGCTGCGCGCCTCGGCCTCCATCTTGGCCGCTTGTGCGGCGACGGAGCGGTCTTGAGAAGAAGGCTGCGCCGGGGCCAGGGCAGCACGGCGAATGCGTTGCGCTTTATCGATGCTGGCCTGCGGGTCATCGGCGACCGCACTGGTGTCGATCTGCACTTCTCCACCGGTGGCGTATAGCTTCCCATCGGGACCGCGTTTGTAGGAGAAGGATGGCCCACCCTTGGCCAGCCCGCCTGCCGCTGCGGCATGCGCCTGTTCATGCGCGCGTACCTCGCGGTCACGGTCGCGCAACTCGCGGACTTGTTTCTGCTCGGCCTCACTGAGCTCACTGTCGACGGCAGCTGGGTTGGCCGTTGCCTCGGCTCTCTTCGTAGGGTCGGTAGGGTCTTTTCCATCCGGGCGCACAGCGCTAACAGGCTGTACTGGTGTCGCAGAATTGGCCCGTGCGCCAACACCCTGAGCGTGACTATGAATGGGAGTTGCAGAGATCAGCATGATCAGGTCCTACCGGTTGCCCCCGGTTGCCCGTGTCATAGCGGCTGAGCTTGCCGCTAGCTTAGAAAACCCAGGAACTTAAAGGCTCAACACGCGGCACCTGAGCCCCGCGTTCCCAATCTACCTTGGCGGCGCCGAGCCCTTGCTGCATACATCCCCACTAACACTGTGCGTAAAACAGAGTTTTCCGCAGGAAGCCTATGCGCACGACCGACTTAACGTCATATACTTCCTGTCCAGTTCAATTGATGTCAACACGCCGAAGCCATGAACCAAGAGAACGAACCGCAACAAGGCTCCCAGGGGAATGTCGAAATAGAGGCTATCGGGAGCGTAATAAGCGCGGCCATCGATGTCATGGTCAATGAAGACCCGGACGACCCAACGACCGAAGAAAATGCGCATGCGATTCGCTACGCCCTGGTGCAATACATCAACCTCTCTGTTGCCGTGAATGCCGACGGGACGGAAATAGATCGCAGCGGCGCCCCGAGCGGGTCAATCGAAGACATCGATGTCGCCGGAAACAAACTGCTACGCCTCACCGAGGGGCTGACCGCTGGCATAGAAAAATTAGGTCTGCAAGAAGAACTGCGCCAACTGCGCCATGCAATCGCCGGATTGGCAGTATCCATCGCCCGTTTCGGTGCCAAGCTGGACACCCTGGAACCGGTCGCGGATTCTTTCTCAGTGCTTGCGGACGAAACCCATGAACCGGCGCGCGCAGCGACGCTCGGCCATTTGATGGAAGAAGCGATAGACGCTTTCAATCCGATGTACGCACCCACGGGTGCATCGCGCACGATGTTTCTCAAGTGGGGTAGCGTCGCCACCCGCAGTCAAGACACGACGTTGATGCAACGTGCCTTCGACCGGATGGCTCAGGTCATCCCTGGGGATCTGCCAGCATTCTTCCGCGAGGCAACGGCGCAAACCGACCACCCTGAAGAGGTCAAGGCGGTGCTCCAGTCCTACTACGACAAGCAACCCTGCTGAGCCAAACGGCAGTGGCTAAGCAAGCAGATTAGACCCTCACCCATTAACGCCTAGTCGCTCGCCATCGTCAGCTTGGCGGCGATTAGTTATCCTCGCTTGCCTACCTCAAGAATCGTCACGACGCTGTCTCTCCTGACCCCGGCATGAGTGCACCATTGAACCCAACCGCAGAATGGTTCCGTTGCCTGGCTGAACCGGCGAGGGAATTCGGCTCGACGCCGCTCGAGATTCGGCAAGGCCGCCTGCCGCCTGGTCTGCGGGGTACCCTGTATCGCAATGGCCCGGCCCGGCTGGGCCGCGGCAAGACCCTGGCCGACCATTGGTTCGATGGCGATGGTGCGGTGTTGGCGGTGGCCTTTGGCGACGACGCTGCCAGCGCCGCCTACCGCTATGTGCAGACCGAGGGCTATCTGGCCGAAGCCGAAGCCGGACAACTGCTCTATGGCAACTTCGGGATGACGGCGCCTGGGCCGGTCTGGAACCAATGGCGCCGACCGGCAAAAAATACCGCCAACACCTCGGTCCTAGCGCTACCGGATCGGCTGCTGGCGCTCTGGGAGGGCGGCCAACCGCATGCCCTGGATCTGGCGTCGCTGGCCACCCAAGGGCTGGACGATCTGGACGGGACATTGCCCTCGGGCGGCCCCTACTCGGCGCATCCGAAACCCGACCCAATCAGCGGCGACATCTTCAATTTCGGCATTTCGATCACCGGGCCCAACGCCGGGCTGCGACTCTATCGCAGCGATCGCCATGGCCGCATTGTCGCCCAGGCCGAGCATCGTCTGCACGGTATCCCAATGATCCACGACTTCGTGCTGGCCGGTCGCTGGCTGGTATTCCTAATGGCACCGGTGCGCGCCAGGTTTGTGCCTCTGCTGCTGGGCATCACCAGTTTCGGCGATGCACTGCGCTGGCATCCCGAGCTGGGTACCCAGGTGCTGGTCTTCGACCGCGACAGCCTCGCGCTGGCCGCGCGCAGCGAGGTCGAGGCCGGCTACCAATGGCACTTCGGCAATGGCGCAGTGACTACGGGCGGCTTGGTCACTCTCGACTATGCGCGCTACAAGGACTTTGCGTCCAATCAACATCTGCGTGAAATTGCGAGCGGACACACGCACACGCCGACCCGTGCCTCGCTGTGGCGGATGGTGCTGGAACCGACAAGCGGCCGAATACTCGAACATGTCGAAGTCTGTGACCGCTCATTGGAGTTTCCGATGGTTACGCCGGGCAGAGTGGGTCAACCCTGGGAACGCACGTTCTTCGCCATCCATCGCCGCGGCACGGATACAACGACCGAACGCTACGATGCCATCGGCTGCTTCGACCATGTGCGGGAACACCTGCTTGAAGCAGATCTTGGTGACGCCCGCTATCCGTCCGAGCCAGTACTCGCCCCGGACACCGGCAGCGATCGCCACTGGCTGCTCACCCTGGTCTATGACGCGGCGGCCGACCGCGGTGATATCTGGGTATTTGACGCTGCCCGCCTCGACGAGGGTCCGGTTTGCGTGCTCGGTCTTCCCCAGCCCATCCCCCTTGGGTTTCACGGTTGCTGGAACGGTGCATGATCGTACCTATCGCCGATCTCGGTGTAGCCTATTCGCCGCCTACGCAACGATCGGCTACTTACCGCGCCTTATTCACGGATCTTGAGGTAGGTGGGTATAGTTAAAGATCTGTCTGCTACCTATTGCCCATGTAACTCAAGTGCACGTTTCTCTTGCCCATGCGCGAAGCTAACCTAGACATAGAGGCCATCGGCAACGTGTTCAGCGCGGCGATTGAGGTCATGATCGATGCGCGGCCCGATGACACTATGGTCGTGGAAGGCAGCCACTCCATTCGCTACGCGCTGGTTCGCTTCGCGCAGCTCGCCATGGGCAAGGGCTCGGATCAAGGCGCGGCTGATCCGGCCCCGGTAGAAGACCTGGAGGCTGTCGGCAACCAACTTTTGGGCCTCACCCCAGACTTGGTTTCAGGCGTCGAGAACTCCGGATTAGTCGAAGAGCTCAAACAACTCCGCCACGCGATCGCGGGCCTGGCGGTATGGCTTGCACGCAGCGGTGCCCAGGTACAGTGTCTGGACCCGGTGGCCAATGCCTTCGCCGCGTTGGCCAATGACACCGACGAACCGGAGCGGCTGACCCGGCTCGGCTATCTCATGGAAGAGGTCATCAGCGCCTCGGACCCTGGGGAAGAGTCGCGCGGTAGTGCCTACGGTTCGTCGCGCTCATGGTACGTGATGCACATCAACTGGGGCATCGTCGCGACCCGCAGCCTGGACACCACGCTCATGAAGCGCGCATTCGACGGCATGTCGAAGAATGTCCCGGCGGACCTGCCGGCCCTTCTCCGCCAAGCCATGTCCAAGATGGAGCAAGGCGGCTACCCGGAAGACGTCAAGGCAGTAATTCGGGCCTACCAAGACCGCTAATCGGTTACCGAGCACCGACTGTCTTAGCGCGCCGACCGAGAATCCGGAATGATCGCTGACACATCATTTTGCTGTTCCCTGCGCTGTTCGGCGCGATTGTGATCACGCTGGTCGCGCTCGTCTACAACAACGCCACTCGCGAAGCGCGCTATCCGAAATACGGGTAACACGCCGCCGGCCCGCGACGACACGGGTGTTCGCGGAATAACATTGGACAGCGACAATGTGGCACATCGGTCGCCTTTGTACAGGGGCGGCCCGCTAACGGGCTGGAACAAGTCTAGGCGTCGCCGGCCAGCGGGATCATGACCTCGTTGCGACGCAGAAAGCCCGGCGTGAAAGGGTCATTGTAGTAGGCGTAGATCGGCACGTCCGCAGGCGCGAGATCGCGCTCGACCAGCCAGGCGCGCAAGCGTTGCTCCTGCGTGGCGATCAATCGATCATCGGTTCGACCACTGAAGCGGATCACTGCGACGCGGCGTGCCGGGACCTCGCGTAGCCGCACGTCGTCGCTGGCCGGCGCAGGCAGGTCTTGGATGGCATAGCTCGACGGCATAATGAACTGCACCGCCCAACTCGTGTCGCCGAGCGCCGACTGGGTCACAGGTGCGGTCATCGCGATTCGCGCATCCGCCCCCAGGGCCTGCTGCTGCACTGGGGCGGTCATCGCAATGCCCTCGCCGGTGCGCTGCTTCGCGAAGATATAACTGGCCAAGGGTCCGAAGCCCGCGCTCAATCCACGTTGACGATCGCCTTCCCGAACCACCTCGGCCACCACCAATTGCGGGTAGTCACGTATCTCGACATCACCATCTTGGGTGACCAGGCGATATTCGGGCTGCTCGACATTTTGGACCACGTAGACGAACACCAACATGCCGGCTACCGCCAAGACCAAGGCCGAACTAACCAAGATCAATGCAATTTTCATTGGCGGCTCCTTGGGGCCTGTGCAGATCTATCGGTTGCAACAGCCAGCCAACAGATCGCCTGTGATCATCGCGGTTTTTGGAGAAGCCAGTGTGGAATCATTTCCAGCACGCTTGTTTTAAGCACCTGAGGATCGCGACCCCAGACAACGCACGCTGAGTTGGGCACGTCTAGATCCGCAGGATTCCCTGTCCGTGACCTAGACAGGCACTATCCAACTCGGAAGCAGCCCAAACAGCATTTACAGACAGCGATTGGGGTTATGCCGGCGTGACTTACAGACGCCAACTTGATTCCCGTGTAAAAATATCAAATCGATGATTATGATGACAAAAATGAGCTGGTATCGTTTCCGCCGCATCGAGATCGAACGCATCGCTCGGCCCGTGGGCGGGTTACTCGAGTCGTGTAGCGGTGCAGAGACGGGTGTCAAACCGCGGTGTTGAGGGTACGCGCCACCAAGCAGCCGCCGGCCCCCAAGATCAAGCGGGCCGCCACCCCGTTGACCCATCACGAAATCCTCACCTTGGTCGGCCCATTCACCGAACGTGATCGGCACCTGGACATGGCCGCGAGCCAACGCGCCGAGCGGCGCCTCGCATTCAAGACCATCGAGCACCCGGCTCCGGCCGCGGGACTACCGGCGCTGCTAGAGGACTTGGCCCTTATTGTGTCCGAACGCGGTGGCTTTCGGCTGATCCGCACTCTGACGCCGCTCGACGAGGCTGGATCAGGGTCGCCGCTGTCGGCGACCCTGAGTGCCGCTGGCAAGGACCTGGGTGTCCTACTCGACCAAATCGAGCACTTCCCCATGGCGCGCCACTTCCGGGTCTACGACGGGGTCCGGCTACAACGTAGCTACTGGCTGGATCAGGACAAGCCCAAGGATGGCGAGCAGTCGGCCGGGTGGCATCCCTTGCTGGTGAATGCCAAGGCCGAGGTGCACGGTGTCACCTTGGAGCTCGACGCCAACCGCGTCGCCAGTCTGCCGGCCAAGATTCGGCTGAGCGCGCCAGCCGGCCAGCAGTTGCAGATCCCGGGCGATCTGCTGGCGGTAATTGGCTGGCAATGGCGCGCGCTCGGCGACTACATGAGCCATTGGCGCGGCAGCATCCGGGTTTCCAAACGCGAGCCCAAGCGAATTCACGACATCGAAGACAAACTCGCGCGCACAGTGCGGCATCTGGCAGCGACCTTGTCGCGGACACCCGCGGACTTCCATCATCAGTACAACGCCCAACGTTGGCGGGCTGCCGTGCAGCGCGGCACACCCATGCTGGTGGCGGTGGGACTGATCGTCGCCACCCCGTTTATCGCCCGCGCCCCATTGCAGGATGGCGGCAGCATGCTGCAACTGCTCGTCTTCCATGCGCCGCCACTAATGCTGATCGCCTTTTTTCTAGGCTTCAACGAGGTCCCGGACCTCGTGCTACCCCGCATACCTCGGCCATTGAAACAAACCAGTTGGTTCGCGCCGCGAACCTAGAACAACAGCGGACCCACTATGCAAGGCAACCCGATGAATGTCCCACCGGTGTCGGTCGCCGCGGCCAAAGCCGCCTTGATCGCCCAATTCGCTGACCCCGTGCTGCGCCGTCGCGCCTCCATGCTGTGGGGCACCCGTGGGGTGGGTAAGTCATCGATCGTGCATCAGGTTGCCGAGCAGTGTGGTGTACCGTTAGTCGATCTGCGCCTGACGACCATTGAACCGGTCGATATCCGCGGCGCCATCTACGCCGACGACGATCAAGGTAAGACGGTCTGGTTTCCACCCGAGTTTCTACCCACGCCCGATCAACCGCAGGGCGTGCTGTTTCTCGATGAATTGACTGCGGCGGACCAGCGCCTGCAGATCTCGGCGTACTCGCTGATCCTGGATCGTCGGGTCGGTCACTATCACTTGCCCGACGGCTGGCTGGTGGTCGCGGCCGGCAACGCCGCCTATCACGGCGCGGTCAGCCACGACATGGGTACCGCGTTGGCGGATCGCATGTTCCACTTCAACGTCCAGACCGTGATTGGTGCTTTTCTCGATTACGCCATCGCGCACGACCTCGCACCAGAGATCATGGCCTATCTCAAGGTCCGCCCGGACAAGCTCGACGACACCCAGTCGCAACTCGCCAACGACCACCTGATCGGCGCCAGCCCGCGCGGTTGGGAAGACATCTCCAACGTCATCAAGTCCGAACTATCCGACGAGTCCAAACAGGTCTTCGTCCAAGGCCGTCTGGGCGCAGCCAATGCGGCCGAGTTCTTTGGCGTCTTGCGCGAATTGCAGGCTGGCGCCAACGTGCTCGAGCTACTGGAGGCTCGGCCCGGGCCAGAGACCGCTGCCTTGTTGCCGAAGAGCCTGGATGCCCTGTACGGGATGACCTATGCGTTGCTCGCCGCGGCGACCGACCAGCGGACCCTGAGCCGCGCGTTGGAGATCATCGAGCAGCTTCCGGATACCAAGGGCAACACCCCCTTGCCGATCCGCGAGGTCCAGACCCTGGCCATGGAGCTGCTGTTCCAGAAAGCCCTCGACCGCGGCTTGGAGGGTGCGGTCCTGGAGAGCCCGGTATACCGACGCTATTTGCAAGAGCGCGAAGCCAAGCATGCCTGAAGGGGCCGATGCGGTGGACGCCCTGTACGCCCATCGCGGCACGCGCGCGGTGCAGCGCATGGTGGAATATGCACCGGCTACCGGCAGTCTAGCGCTCTGGGTGCATCACCTCGACGTGGCGCAAGAAATCGACGCACCCAAGGCGTCGAATGACGGCTCGACCATACGCTACAGCCCGAGCTTCGAACGACTGTCGCTACCGCGCCAGACGGGCCTGGTCGCACACCAGGTGCTGCATGTCGCACTGCGCCATGCACCCAGGTATATCGAATTGCATCGCCAACTCGGCGACGTCGATCTGGAACTCTTCAACATCTGCGCCGATGCGATTGTCAACAGCGCCCTGGCCCACCTCAGTTGGCTTGAACTGGAGACGGGTGCAGTGCTGCTCGAGGACCTGCTCGCCAAGGTGCTGGGGGTACGCGAAAACGGCGAAAAGGCGCTACTCGAATGGGACCTCGAGCGCCTCTATCGGGCGATCGACGACCGCGCACGCGACAACTCTAGAATGCTCCGCAGCCGCAAGGACGGCAGCAAAGGCAAAAAAGGCAACCAAGGCGAAAAAAGCGGCCAGGGCTCGGCCAATTCGGCACAAAGCGAGCGCCGCACCGGGAACTCGGCACCGCGCAGCGACGGGCCACACTCCTATCTGGTGCGCGCCCTGGGACGCAACAGCTCGCGCGATCTGGTGCCGACCGAGGAAGGCGCCGATCCGCAAACCGAGGCGGCGCAGTCGCGCGAGTGGCGTGAGCGGGTGCTGCGTGGTCACGCCGGCGATGGTAACCACTCGATGCTACGGGCCCTGCTCGCCGATCTGCCCAAGGTGCACACGCCCTGGGAGCAGATCCTGCGTACTCAACTGGCGCGCGGGCTATCGCTCAAACGTGCCCTCAATTGGTCGCGGCCGGCGCGCTCCTATATTGCCAACCAAGGTCGTATTGCGAGCGGCAAACGCATGCCTTGGGAGCCCGGTTGGTCGTCCGGCAAGGCAGTCGCCCGGCTGGTGGTCATGATCGATGTCTCGGGCTCGATCGACGACGAACTGCTGGGGCGTTTCACTGCCGAAATTGCCGCGATCACGCGTCGTCTCGAGGCTAAATCAGTAGTGATCGTCGGCGATTTGCGGGTGCGTAAGGTCGAGGTCTTCGAGCCCGGGCGCATCGATTTCAACGAGGTCGAATTCCATGGCGGCGGCGGGACGGATTTCTCGCCACTATTACAGGAGGCCGACCGTTGGCGGCCCGACATCGGGGTCTTTCTGACCGATCTCGAAGGACCCGCCACTTACCGCCCCGGTTTCCAGGTGATCTGGGCGGTACCCAAGGCCAAAGCCGACAATCCGCACCCGTTCGGACGCAAGCTAGTACTCGAGTGATGGCCATCGGCACACCGCGCATCGCGCTGGTAACCGGCGCCAACTCCGGCCTGGGCAAGGCTCTGGCCGGCGCGCTGGCCAGAGCCGGCGATCGGGTGTTGATGGTAGCGCGCGACCCCTCGCGAGGTGCAGCGGCACGCGCCGAGTTGGTGGACACCACGGGTAATCGCACTATCGAACTGCTGACCGCGGATCTGAGTTCCCAGGCCGAGGTCCGACGACTTGCACAGCAAGTAGCGGAGCGCAGCGAACACCTCGACCTGCTGGTCAACAACGCCGGTACAGCGTTTCGCGAGCACGCCCTGACCACCGATGGTATCGAGCGCGCGCTGGCGGTGAATCATCTGGCGCCTTTTTTGTTGACCAGGCTGCTGCTCGATCGACTGCGTGCGGCGGCAGCGGCCCGCATCGTCAACGTCGGCACCCGGATCGATACCGCGATGGACTTCGACGACCTGCAGTTCGAACGCCGTCCCTATCGGATGATGCAGGCCTACGGTCAGTCCAAGCTCGGCAACATCCACTTCACGCGCGCGCTGGCACCCCGCCTGGCCGGCAGCGGCGTGACCGTCAACTGCGTCTTCCCGGGCGTCTTTCGCTCCAACCTCGGTGGTACCGACGGTGCCCAGGGGCTGGCATTGCGACTGTTTGCCCGGCTGTTCGGCTGGGCCCTGCGATCTCCTGAACAAGCCGCCGAGCGCGTGCGTTACCTCCTGGATTCGCCCACGGTTGCCGGTATCAGTGGCGAGTATTTCGGCGATCGTCGACCGATCGCAGTCCCGGCCCAGGCCAACGACCAGGAGGCCAGCGAACGCCTGTGGAAGATCAGCTGTGATCTGACCGGGCTGCCTACCGACTGAGTCCAGACCAAGCATAAGGCTTGCGGCGATCAGATCGAGACCGCGTTGGATAGGTCCCGCTCGCCCGTGCCGGTTGGATCGCGGGTCGCGGTGCGGAGTACGATAGGGCCGACGATATCGGCAGTCTGCGCCGAGAACAAAACAATCGCTCGACCGATAATGCAACCGACGAGGCCGCTTATGAAAACGTGCAATACCCCAAAGGACACATTGCGGCGCTGCGGTTTGGCTGCGCTGTTCCTGGTCCCGTTACAAACTTCCGCACATCAGTATCAAGGGGAATTTTGCTGGGACACGCAGGAGAGCAGCGCCACCGAAGTCACGGGTTCGATCCGCGTCGATGTGTGGCACGACCAGGGCAGTTTCTCCTTGCGCGGCACACTGGCCGACTCCAGCCTCAACCCTGACGACGACGGAAACGGCGATGGCGGCGGGGCCTTGCTGCCGGATGAACCGCCGAACGGAACCGTGGATGCGGCCACCTTGGTCGTGACCGGCGGCGCCGACATCCTGCCGGCAGAGGCAGCGGGAGAATCCATCGTAGCCGTCAGCCTGCGCGGATCCAGTGAAGAGATCTTTGTCCAAGTCAACTTGGCGCTGGACCCCGACACACTCGACGGCGGCGCCTCGGCCGTTGTGTTTCTGACGCAACCCAACCTGAGCACACGGGCGTGGGCAGGCGAGGTCAGCCTCGCACAATGCCCATAGTTTGCATGTGCGCACCTTTAAACCAATCCATCGTGATGTAGCCGCCGTCCGGCCGACGACACTTTCTTGGCTAGCCCGCGCCGTCTTCGCGCAGACGCAGGGTCAGGCGCTCGAATTCACGCTTCATCTGTACATTCTCAAACGCGCGCAACGGCGGCACCTGTAGGCGAAACAAGGTGTCGAGTAGCTGCCGGCTGTTCTGCATCAGGGCCACCAGGTCGCCCGACATCTTGACCGTCTCATAAGTATTGCGGGCCACCGCAAGATCGTGGGCGAGCCGTTCACGCGAGGTCGACACCTGTTGGCGCTGACGCGATAGGTAATCGGTGTAGCGCCGCGCTGCATCGATTGTCAGCTGCTGCGCCTCCAGGTTCGCGCGCAGCACTGCGCTCGAGACCTTGGTCTGAAGTGCGCGTGTTTCTTTTTGCAGCGATCGGGCACGTTCACCGATAGCGCCGATACGCGGCAAGTAGTCGCGCTCAATGTCATCGATCAGACCCGCATGCATATGGTCGAGGATCCCGAGCAACACCGTGTACATGCCATAGTATCGGCGGGCAACCGGCAGGTCTTCTCGACTCTCTGCGGTCAGTGCCTCGAGCTGCGCGGTCAGCCCGCGGACCTGCTCGAAGGCCAGGGTCATGTCGACCACGTCGTCACCCACGACAGTCGACAACAAGAATTCCAAGCCCTCGGCATCGATGTCCAGCCCCATCTCGCGCAAACCCGCGGTGGTCGCATTCTGCACTGCATTCAAGGCACGTCGCTGTTCCGCCAGCACCTGCTCACGCTCGGCGATCGCGTCCTCGATATCACCGACGGTCTGGCGCCACAGGGAGTCCGAAGGCGCGCTGATCTTGCGCCGTTTGAGCTCGCCGATCGCACGCCGGTTCTCGGCCATCGCATCCACTAGCTCACGCACCCTGGCACGCAGCACATTGCTACCGACGAGGACCGCCACCGCCTCGTCGAGCAGGACATTTATCTGCTCGGCATTGGACGTTTGGTCTTCGCCGAACCAGGCCGATTCCGGCAACACACGCTGGCGATCCTGAAGCACCAGGATTTCGTCCAAGTAAGGGGTGAGATCCTCCCACAAGCGCGCCTCGGCGGCCTGTTCCTCGCGCCACAGACGGCGCGCACCTTCCAGCCCAGCGCCCGCATACTCCAAGGTCTTGTCCCAGAGATTGCCAGACTCGGACAGATTATTCCGGGTGTCATCCGCAACCACCGGGTTGGCGATCAACAACACCACGATGGCGCACTGCACAGGTTGCCACATCTTAAGGCTGTCTACTCCGACCCGAAGACCAATACATCCTTGCCATACGTTGTCCCATCATCGAGCGCGCAGATCGGCCAATACTCACTCCGCATCCGGCACCTTCTCGGGCGTCGCGGTCGCTGGATCGGCACTGTCGGTGATGACACCCAGGCGCTTGGCGCGGCGTTCCCAGTGGCGACGTGCCAAGACCTGCATATCGGCCGCCTGGTCGGACTCGTCGACGATCTCGACACCCAATAGGGTCTCGATCACATCCTCCATGGTCACAATACCGGCGGTGCCACCGAATTGATCGACCACCAGTGCAATATGCTCGCGAGTCGCGAGAAACTCGCTGAACAACTCGGTGATCGGGTGCCCTAGGTGGATGGTGATGATGTCGCGCCGCAACCCGCGCAATGCCATCTCACGTGCTCCGTCGACCCGACGCGCCAAGAGTTCATCCTTGAGCATGTAGCCGATGATATGGTCACGCGTGCCGCCCTCGTAGAGGGGTATACGCGAAAAGCGCAGCGTCGGATGCTGCTCCAAAAACTCGCCGATGGTCTGCTCGGCAGGGGCCGCAAGCAACACCGTGCGCGGGGTCATACAGTCGTCGACCCGCACCGAACGAAAACGCAGCAGGTTGCGGATGATGCCCGACTCATGCGGTTCGAAAACGCCGTCTTTGGCACCGATATCGGCCATCGCAAGGAAATCGTTGCGGGTAAAGGCGCTACCCACGTCTTTTTTCTTCAACGCCTTGGTGAGGCTCTGACTGAACCAGACCAAGGGCGCCAACAACCGCATGATCAATGCCAGCGAGCGCGCCGTGAATGGGGCCAGTTCCTTCCAGTAATTGGCCCCCAAGGTCTTGGGAATCAATTCCGACAGCACCAAGATTGCCAGCGTCATTACCACCGGCACGACCAGGCCGGTAATCAGCGGATTGGCCTGCGCCCAGATCTTGCTGGCCTGGTCACCCACGCCGATCGCACCGACCGTATGCGCAATGGTGTTCAGGGTCAGGATCGCCGCCAAGGGTCGGTCGATATTGTCTTTGAAAGACTGCAGCCGACGCCCGAGCCACCCGCCCTCCTGCACCTTTATCTGCGCATATGAAGGCGTAATGCTGAGCAGTACCGCCTCCCACAGCGAGCACAGGAACGAAGTCAGAATCGCGACCAGAAAAAACAGTATCAGCAGGCTATACATAGGGCGAATGGAAATTGATCTGTTGCGTACCAACCAGCGTCGGACGCGCCGCCGGATTGGCGGTCCGCCCAGCAAAAACGGGGCCGCAGCCCCGCTTGACAATCCGCCAGCGGCGACCCGGCCTCAAAACGGGATATCGTCCTCAAAGCCGGTATCGGCCGGCGCCGACTGTGCCGTCTGCCCGCCGCGGGGCGTCTGTGCGTTTGCTTGCGACGGCGCAAACTCGGCGCTGCCGCCACGGCTGTCGAGCATCTGCATTTGATCGGCAACGATCTCAGTAGTGTAGCGATCCTGGCCCTGCTGGTCCTGCCATTTACGGGTCTGCAACTTGCCTTCCAGGTACACCTTGGCGCCCTTCTTCAGGTACTCGCCGGCAATCTCGGCCAGCTTGCGAAACAGTACCACCCGATGCCACTCAGTCCGCTCCTGGCTTTCACCGGAATTCTTGTCTTTCCAGCTCTCTGAGGTGGCCACCGAGATATTGCACACGGCCCCACCATTGGGCATGTAACGCACCTCGGGATCTTGACCGAGATTGCCGATCAGGATGACCTTGTTTACGCTGCCTTTGCTCATGCTCCCTCCTGCGGCCGGCGGCGGCTTCCTTGCCCCACCGGGTTGTTTCAATTGCCCGAAAGTCTACGCTGGCCGGGCCACGATTGCATCCAAGGCTACATCGTCCAGCTGATCGCGGTCGATCTTCAAATAGGCAACCCGCTCATCGGGCACCACAACGGCCTCGACGACCCCTGGAACACCGCGCAGACGGTCAACGAGATCGCTGTGATCGCCCACGACGCGGACCGAATCCAGGCTCACCAGGCGGCTAGAGTAGCGCCCTGGTCGGTGCATGCCGCTACCGACCACCAACCACAACACCGCCACCAAGGCACCGACCTCGAATACCGCGGTCAAACCGAACTGCTGGTGGACCCAGCCGCCGAGCATGCCACCGCAAAAGGCCCCAGTGAACTGCGAAGTCGAATAGACGCCCATCGCCGTCCCCTTGGCATCGACCGGGGCCACCTTGGAGACCAAGGATGGGAGCATCGCCTCGAGCAGGTTGACCGCAGCGAAAAACACCGTCAGCGCTACGACAAAGCTCCAGAAGTCGTCGGCGAATAGGCCGAAGCTGAGCTGACTCAGCAACAAGGCTGCAACCGAGCCGAGCAGGACTTGTTTCATCATGCCGAACTTTTCGGCGATCACCAGGCAAGGCACCATTGCGGCGAGTGAGATCACCATCACCGGGAGGTACAGCGTCGAATGCTGCACCGGGGCCAATCCCAAATCGCGCAGCACCACCGGGATCGACAGAAACGATGCGGTGAGTATCAGGTGCAGGCAGAATATTCCTAAGTCGAGACGTAGTAAGTCGGTGTTACGAAACACTCGGCGGAACATCGCCGGCACTGTCCCGGCATCGCGATGCAGCTTGCGCGTCGTAGGTGTCGGCACCACCAGTGCGACCAAGGCAATTGCGAGCAAAGCCAGCACCGCAGTCAACCAGAAGATACCGCTCACACCGATCAGCCGACCGAGCACTGGGCCAGCCAGCAAGGCCAGCATGAACGAGATCCCGATGGTCATGCCGATGCTGGCCATCGCCTTGGTGCGGCTCTCTTCGCGCGTGAGGTCGGCCGCCAACGCCATTACGGCAGCCGAGATCGCGCCGCTGCCCTGCAACGCCCTACCGAGGATTACTTGCCACACGTCGTCCGCCGCACCAGCGATTGCGCTACCGAGTGCAAACAACACAAGACCACCGAAGATGACGGGTTTTCGACCAATGCGATCGGATAGCAGTCCGAATGGGATCTGTAAAAGTGCCTGGGTCAGGCCATAGATACCAACCGCCAATCCAGTGAGGAACGGCGTAGTGCCGGGCAGGCCTTCGGCGAACAACGCAAACACCGGCAGTATCAAGAACAGGCCAAGCATGCGCACGCCGTACACCCCGGCCAGGCCCAGGGTCGCGCGTCGTTCGCCTTGGGTCATCTTGGTGGTTGCCGTCTCTCGCACCGCTTGGTCCCGCAATAATGTCGCGCCAATAGTACCCGGAATCGAAACCCGGTGCCGCGCTGCAGACGAGCCTTCCGACTGCGGTTCTGACCGACGTTTCGCTGCACCCTAGGCTGCCGTAGAATTGAGCGTTTTCGTCGTCGAAGCCGCTGCCATGGACACGATTCACATTCGGGGCGCCCGCACCCACAACCTGAAGAACATCGACCTCGACTTACCGCGCGATCAGCTGATCGTAATCACCGGACTATCCGGCTCGGGTAAGTCCTCATTGGCCTTCGATACCATCTATGCCGAGGGCCAGCGGCGCTATGTCGAGTCGCTTTCGGCCTACGCGCGACAGTTCTTGTCGATGATGGAAAAACCCGACGTCGACCATATCGAGGGACTGTCACCGGCGATCTCGATCGAGCAGAAGACCACAAGCCACAATCCGCGCTCGACGGTCGGCACCATAACCGAGATCTACGATTACCTCCGGTTGCTGTTCGCACGCGCTGGCACCCCGCGCTGCCCAACACACGACGAGCCCCTCGAGGCGCAAACGATCGGGCAAATGGTCGACCAAGTACTGTCCCAGCCGGCTGGTAGTCGCATGATGCTACTCGCCCCAGTCATATCCGGGCGCAAAGGTGAATACCAAAAACTGCTCGCCGAATTACATGCGCAGGGCTTCGTGCGGGCCCGTGTCGACGGCGAAATCTGCGAGCTCGATGATCCACCTGATTTGGCACTCCACAAGAAGCACACCATTGAAGTGGTCGTAGACCGCTTTCGGGTGCGCGATGACCTTCGGCTGCGGCTGACCGAGTCGTTCGAGACGGCGCTGCACCTAGCCGATGGTGTCGCACGCGTCGCCTGGATGGACGACGATACAGAGCAGGTGCGCCCCGAGCTGGTGTTCTCGGCCAACTTTGCCTGTCCGGTATGCGGCTATAGCATCCAAGAGCTCGAGCCGCGGCTGTTCTCGTTCAACAACCCCGTCGGCGCCTGTCCGACTTGCGACGGTCTGGGCGTCGAACAATTCTTTGACCCGGGCAAGGTTGTCGCGAACCCACAATTGTCGCTGGCCGGTGGGGCGGTACGCGGCTGGGATCGCCGCAATGCCTACTATCATCAGATGATCCGCTCGCTCGGCAAGCACTATGACTTCGACCCCGAGGCCCCGTGGGAAGAACTGCCCAAGGACATCCGACAGATCATCTTGACCGGCAGTGGCCCGGAATCTATCGAGTTCAACTATTTCAATGAGCGCGGCCGGGTGGTGAAAAAGCACCACCCGTTCGAGGGCATCATCAACAACATGCAACGCCGGTATCGCGAGACCGAGTCGAATGCCGTGCGCGAAGAACTATCACGCTACATTTCTTCGCAACACTGCCCTGACTGCGGAGGAACGCGGCTCAACCAAGGTGCCCGGCATGTGTTCGTCGCCGATCACAACCTACCAGCGATCACCGCGCTGGCGGTCGATCGCAGCCTGGCCTTCTTCGAGCAGCTCAAGCTACCCGGTAAGCAAGGCAAGATCGCAGCCAAGATCGTCAAGGAGATCAACGACCGATTGCGCTTCTTGGTCAACGTCGGTTTGAACTATCTCACCTTGGACCGCAGTGCCGAGACCCTATCCGGGGGCGAGGCCCAGCGTATCCGCCTGGCCAGCCAGATCGGGGCCGGCTTGGTCGGCGTGATGTATGTACTCGACGAACCCTCGATCGGCTTGCATCAACGCGACAATGAACGCCTGCTCAAGACGCTTACCTACCTACGTGATCTGGGTAACACGGTAATCGTGGTCGAGCATGACGAAGATGCAATCCGCAGTGCCGACCATATCGTCGATATCGGACCCGGCGCCGGAGTCCATGGTGGACGCATCATCGCCCAAGGTGGGGTCGATATGATCTGTGCCGAGCCTGGTTCGATAACCGGCGACTACCTGGCAGGACGCGAACGCATCGACCTGCCAAGTGAACGTCATCCGGTGGATCGCAAGCGTTTGTTGAAGATCGAGGGCGCGAGCGGCAACAACCTGAAGCAGGTGAAACTCGAGATCCCGGCCGGCCTGTTTACCTGTGTCACCGGCGTCTCCGGTTCTGGCAAATCAACCCTGATCAACGACACCCTGTACCCGCTAGCGGCCAACGAGCTCAATGGTGCCAGTCACACAGTAGCCGCACACAAGAAAGTGACCGGTCTCGAGCACTTCGACAAGGTCGTTGATATCGACCAGTCGCCGATCGGGCGAACACCGCGCTCAAACCCGGCCACCTATACCGGATTGTTTACCCCGATCCGCGAACTCTTTGCCGGCGTCCCCGAGGCGCGCTCACGCGGCTACAGCCCGGGCCGTTTCTCTTTCAACGTCAAGGGCGGTCGCTGCGAAGCCTGCAAGGGCGACGGAGTGATCAAGGTCGAGATGCATTTCCTACCGGACATCTACGTGCAATGCGATGTCTGCCGTGGCAAGCGCTACAACCGCGAGACCTTAGAGATTCAGTACAAGGGGCGGCGCATCAACCAAGTACTCGACATGACGGTCGAGGACGCCCTGGCCTTTTTCGACGCCGTGCCGGTGATCAAGCGCAAGTTACAGACGCTGATGGACGTGGGACTGAGCTACATCACACTGGGTCAGAACGCGACCACGCTGTCCGGCGGCGAGGCACAGCGGGTCAAGCTGTCGCGCGAACTCTCGAAACGCGATACCGGCCGTACGTTGTACATCCTCGACGAACCGACCACGGGTCTGCATTTCCACGACGTACGGCAGCTACTCGGCGTGTTGCACCGACTGCGCGATCACGGCAACAGCGTGGTCGTTATCGAGCACAACTTAGACGTGATCAAGACCGCCGACTGGCTCATCGATCTGGGTCCGGAGGGCGGTGAAGGCGGCGGGGAGATCATCGCCAAGGGCACGCCGGAACAGGTCGCCGAACTCAAACAATCCTACACGGGTCGATTCCTGGCGCCGATGTTGTCACGTGGTGCAGCGACACCTAAACGGCAGCGCGGTCAAAAGAAGACGGCGCGCCGCTCTAAGTCAGCGACTTAGTAGACTGGACGCCGGCCAGCGCTGCATGACGCATGGCCAAGCGTCGCGAGACAACTTCTAATTCAAAAAATCGCTGTTGGCTGCGGTCGGTGGCGGCTGCGGTCGGGTGCGCGCCTCGAGCTGATAGTACTTATCGGTCAGTCTCGCCAGCTCATTGGACTTGGCCCGCAAGGCCGCCTTGGCCTCGACCAACTGGCCCCGTGCTAATTCTTCTTTGCGCAGCAGCGGTTGGATTTCTTGCATGTGCTGCGCGAGGCTTGACGACAGCTTGCGATTCTCATCCAGCAGACCTTTTTGCTCGCGCTTGAGCTGGGTGTTCTCGTATTCGAGTTCGCGCATTCGCCGGCTGCGCTCCGCCAGAGCATTGCGCTGCGCCTGGATCAGCTGTTTGGCCGCGGGCGGCGCGTTTGCTTCGTCTGCATGATTCACTTGGCGATCGTGCAGGCGCTGATTGGCCTCGGCAAGCACCTGGTTCTCGAGCAGTAAATCTCGGTAGGCCTGTTCGAGCGCGGAGCCGGTCAATCCCAACTGCTCTGTCCCTGACTGTGCACCTTCGGGCTCTGCCACATCGCCTGCGAGGGGCTGCGCTTTGCGTTGGGTTATCCGTTGGAACCAAGAAAACCGACGCTGTGATCTCATGCCTAATCCTCCCGAGCACGCTTGAACTGGGCAAGTTGTCGAGATCACTAACATCTCGGTCGAAAGCCTCAAACAGAGGCGCCTATTGCGTTGCGATCAACCGATGAACCCTGTTGACACACGATGAAGCAACCGTGACTGTCACAGCAGGCAAAACAGCTAAGATCTCGGCGCAGCGAATCTAGTTAGAATTTGCAGGCCCAATGGGCCAAGACCATTCGCAGCGGAGCACTAATCTAGCAGGATTTTGTCGCCCAACGCCAGTGACAGGCGGTCAGATGCTGAGACGCCGTTCGCAGCAATCTCAACCAATCCCTGAGAATTTTCGTGCCAAAATAAATCGCCCGACTGCACGCGACAAAAAGTTTCAGCAAAGCCAATCACTTGCCCATCGGCTCTCAACTGTCTGGTTTTGTCGAACTGTCGAGCACGCAGCCCGGTCATCAGATTGCCGTAACCGTCGACGAACACGATCGTCGCCGTCTGATCCGGCCAATCGGCGCCGATCATCTGGTCCCGAGTGAGCGGTGTGGTCGCTACTGCACACCCGGTCGAGAGCTTGGCCGCGACGGGTGCAAATAGGTCTCGACCATGGAAACTGCTGGAGAGCTCGACCGGGCGCCAGTCGATGCGCGCCACGCGCTGGATTCCCGGCACGCGCGAGAGCAGCCCGTTGTCTGGGCCAACGAATAACCCCTCGTTCGTTTCAACAACCAGCGGCGATCGCTCACCACCCACGCCTGGATCGACCACCGCGACCACTGTTGACTCGATCGGCAGGTGTTTACAGCAGGCCGCGAGCAGATAGGCGGCCAGGTCAGGGCGCATCGCCGGTGCATCATGCATCAAGTTAGTGACTGGGCAGGCCGGTGCAAGCCGCTGGATGGCGCTGATCATTTGCCCGACATAGGGTCCCGACCAGCTGAAATCAGTGAACAGGAAAATCGCGCGGCCTTGATCCATAAAAGGATTCTAGCGCCGAAACTTAGCGGATAAGCCTTTTGCGCCGATTGGCTGCGCGCTCACTCGACAACAAAAAACCGGGCGCTGGGCCCGGTTTGGTGCAAATGCGAAATACAGTCTACTCTTCGGTCTCCTCGATGATCTCGCCCACCGGACGGTCGACCAGCTCGACAAAAGCCATCGGCGCCCGGTCACCTGGGCGATGACCGCACTTGAGGATCCGCAGATAACCACCCGGGCGCTCTTTGTAACGCGGCCCTAGCTCGGTAAACAACTTACCGACTGCGGCATCGCTGCGCAGCCGAGCGAAGGCTAGGCGCCGCTTCGCGACATTGTCGTCTTTGGCCATTGTAATCAAAGGCTCGGCGACCCGACGCAACTCCTTGGCCTTGGGTAGCGTAGTCCTGATCAATTCGTGCTCGATCAATGAGGCAGTCATGTTGCGAAACATGGCCTTGCGATGCGAGCTATTGCGATTGAGTTGCCGTCCGGCTTTGCGGTGTCGCATGGGTCGACTTCCTGGTTAAACGTTACTTTGGACGCTTCTCAGCGTGCCATTAATTCTTCGAGGTTTTCGGGTGGCCAGTTCTCGAGGCGCATGCCCAAGGAAAGGCCACGGGTCGCCAATACATCCTTGATCTCGGTCAGCGATTTCTTTCCTAGATTCGGGGTCTTCAGCAACTCCACTTCGGTGCGCTGAATCAGGTCGCCAATCAGGAAAATATTCTCGGCTTTCAGGCAGTTCGCCGAGCGTACCGTAAGCTCAAGGTCATCGACCGGACGCAACAGTATCGGGTCTACCGCCGGTTCGGATCGCTCCGGTTCGCCCGGGGCCGACGCTGTCTCATCCAGTTTCACAAAGGCCGAAAGCTGATCCTGCAGGATAGTTGCCGAGCGTCGGATCGCATCTTCTGGATCAATGGTTCCATCAGTTTCGATGTCGATTACGAGACGATCGAGATTGGTACGCTGCTCAACCCGCGCGGCCTCGACCGCGTAGGCGACGCGACGCACTGGGCTGAAGGTCGCATCGAGCTGCAGGTGACCGATCGGGCGATCATCGCCAGCCGCGCTTTCACGGTTGGCTGCAGGTTCGTAGCCGCGGCCGCGGCGGACCTTCATCGTCATGCTCAGCTCACCCTTGTCGGTGAGTCGAGCAACCACCAAATCTGGATTGGCAATCTCCATGCCGTGCGAAAGCTGAATGTCGCCAGCGGTGACAACACCAGATCCTTTGGCACTCAGGCTGATGATCGCCTCATCGCGGTCTTCCATGCTGATCGATACTTCTTTCAAGTTCAGCAGAATTTCGAGGACGTCTTCTTGCACGCCCTCGATCGCGCTGTACTCATGCAACACGTTCTCGATCTCAGCCTCGACAATCGCGCAGCCCGGCATGGACGACAACAGAATGCGACGCAGCGCATTACCCAGCGTGTGGCCGAACCCTCGCTCGAGGGGTTCAAGCGACACCTTGGCATGGTTCGCGCCAACAGCCTGCACGTTGACGATACGCGGCTTGAGGAATGCGGTGACGGATTCCGTCATGGATGACCCTCTTAAGATCCTTTACTTGGAATACAGTTCGACGATCAACTGCTCGTTGATCTCGGCCGGAAGCTCTACACGATCCGGGGCACGCTTGAAAGTGCCGCTCATACCTTTGGCGTCTACCTCGACCCACTCCGGCAGCCCGTACTGCTCCGCCAGTGCCAAGGAGTTTTTCACACGCTCTTGCTTTTGTGCTTTCTCAGTCACGCCAACCACGTCCTCTGGTCGCACCTTGTAAGAGGCAACACTGAGCACCTTTCCGTTGACCGTGATCGCTTTATGGCTAACCAACTGGCGCGCTTCGGATCGCGTCGAGCCGAACCCCATGCGGTAGACAACATTATCGAGTCGGCTCTCCAGCAGTCTGAGCAAGTTCTCGCCCGTTGGCCCCCGAACCCGATCGGCTTCCTTGTAGTAGTTGCGAAACTGGCGCTCGAGCACGCCGTACAAGCGACGAACCTTCTGCTTTTCACGCAACTGAACGCCGTAATCAGACAACCGCCGACGGCGATCGCCTTGCTGGCCAGGGACTTTTTCCATGTTGCACTTCGAGTCAACCGAGCGAACCCGGCTCTTGAGGTACAGATCTGTACCCTCGCGGCGCATCAATTTACATTTGGGACCGATATAGCGTGCCATTTCTAAATCTCCTACTCAGACCCGGCGCTTTTTCGGCGGACGGCAGCCGTTGTGTGGGATAGGGGTCACATCGGAGATACTGGTGATCTTAAAACCTGCATTGTTCAAAGCACGCACCGCCGACTCACGGCCCGGCCCGGGTCCTTTGACGTTCACATCAAGATTCTTCACACCATAGTCCTTAGCCATTTGACCGGCACGGTCAGCAGCCACCTGGGCGGCAAATGGGGTGCTTTTTCGCGACCCACGAAATCCCGAACCACCAGACGTCGCCCAGCACAGGGCATTACCCTGGCGGTCGGTGATCGTGATGATGGTGTTATTGAACGACGCGTGCACATGCGCAACGCCATCGGTAACAACCTTTTTTACTTTTTTTCGGGTACGGGTCGGGGTCTTGGCCATCTGCCTTTTCCTGCCAGCCTGAGCTTGTGCTTATCGTTTAATCGGTTTCCGCGGACCCTTCCGGGTGCGCGCGTTGGTACGGGTGCGTTGGCCACGCAGCGGGAGGCCACGGCGATGCCGGATGCCGCGGTTGCAACCGAGGTCCATCAGACGCTTGATGTTCATCGACACCTCGCGGCGCAAATCGCCTTCGACCGCGAACTTCGCTACTTCGCCGCGGAGCTTTTCGATCTCGGCCTCGGTCAGTTCGATGATTTTGCGATCCTGAGCAACCCCAGCCGCGGCGCAGATCTGCCGGGCGCGGGTGGGCCCTATGCCATACACCGAGGTCAATGCAATCACTGCGTGTTTGCGATCCGGGATATTGACTCCTGCTATACGAGCCATGCTCCTTTATCTCCTAGTCGTGCGGGTAGTTGGCGCGCGAAAACGCGAAATTCTACCCATAATTCAATATTTTAGCAACAGCGATTCAACCCTGGCGCTGTTTGTGGCGCGGGTCAGTGCAAATCACACGGATAACGCCCCTGCGCTTGATGATCTTGCAGTTGCGGCACATCCTTTTTACAGAGGCACGGACTTTCATCGCTTTCTCCCAAACTTAGTTAGGCCGATCTCAGCGGGGCATCCCCGCACCGCCGACCCCTTTCAAATTTGCCTTCTTCATCAAGCCTTCATACTGATGTGACATCAGGTGCGCTTGGACTTGAGCCATGAAATCCATTACCACGACGACGACGATCAGCAGCGAGGTCCCACCGAAGTAAAAGGGCACATTCCATCCGACAATCAGGAACTCCGGCATCAGGCAGACCAGCGTGATGTAGATTGCGCCGGCCAGCGTCAAGCGAGACATGACTTGGTCAATGTAGCGCGCAGTCTGCTCGCCTGGACGGATGCCCGGGATGAATGCGCCCGACCGCTTGAGGTTGTCCGCCGTATCCTTCGAATTGAACACCAGCGCAGTGTAGAAAAAACAGAAGAAGATAATCGCCCCCGCATACAGCGCAACATAAATTGGCTCACCGGGCGATAACTTGGCAACGATATCCTGGAGCCAACGCATACCCTCGGTGTTGCCTGCCCACTGCGCCAAAGTAGTCGGGAACAATATGATACTGGACGCGAAAATCGGCGGAATGACACCGGCCATGTTCAGCTTGAGCGGCAGATGGCTGGTCTGCGCTGCGTACATCTTGCGTCCCTGCTGGCGTTTTGCATAATTGACAGTGATGCGCCGCTGGCCACGTTCGACGAACACCACAAACCCAGTAACCGCAATCGCCAACACAAATAGAAATAGCGCGAACAACGGGAAGATCTCGCCGTTTTTGACGAGCTCGATCACCGAGCCAAATGCCGAAGGCAGACCTGCCACTATGCCGGCAAAGATAATCATTGAAATACCATTACCCAGGCCCCGTTCTGTGATCTGCTCTCCCAACCACATCAAGAACATAGTCCCGGTAACCAATGACACTGTCGCAGTGAACACGAAGGCTGGCCCCGTCTGGACTACCAGCCCTTCACCGAATTGGCCCTGCAGGGCCATTGAGATACCGATCGCCTGAAAGGTCGCTAGTACTAAAGTGCCGTAGCGTGTGTACTGCGTGATCTTGCGACGCCCCGCCTCACCCTCTTTCTTGAGCTGCTCCAGCTTAGGAATCACCGCGGTCATCAATTGAATGATGATCGAGGCCGAGATGTACGGCATGATCCCCAACGCAAACAGACTGGCCCGGCTCAAGGCACCACCCGAAAACATGTTGAACATGTCCAGTATCGTGCCTTGCTGCTGATCAAACAGCGCCGCAAGGGCCGCCGGGTTGATCCCAGGAACCGGTATGAAAGTCCCGATTCGATAAACAATCAGCGCGCCGAGCAGGAACAGCAAACGCTGTCGCAGCTCGGTGAGCCGCCCCAGGTTCATGCCTCCTCCAGCACTAGCGGGATTGATTGCCATGACCCGCTGTCTCAGTCCTCGACCTTGCCACCTGCGGCTTCGATCGCGGCCCGAGCACCTTTGGTCGCAGCGATCCCACGGATGGTCAGTGCCCGATCGAGGCTACCCGAGAGGATGATCTTTGCCCTGCGCATTTTCGCCGAAAGGACGCCGGCACGACGCAGCGCCTCTAAGTCAACCACATCTCCTTCGACTTTGGCGATCTCGTTCAATCGCAACTCGCCAGTAACTCGTGCCACCTTCGAGCGAAACCCAACCTTCGGCAAGCGCCGCTGGAGCGGCATCTGGCCACCCTCGAAACCGATCTTGTGGAAACCGCCAGAGCGCGACTTTTGGCCTTTATGGCCACGACCCGCTGTCTTGCCTAGGCCGCTGCCTATACCGCGACCGACGCGCTTAAGGTCTTTCTTGCTTCCAGCGGCTGGTTTGAGTGCATTCAGACGCATCATTACGCCTCCTCAACGAGCTGGACCATGTAGGCCACTTTGTTCAGCATGCCGCGCGTGGCAGGCGTGTCTTCGACCTCCACGGTCTGATGCATACGGCGCAAACCCAAGCCGCGAACGCAGGCACGGTGCTTGCGGAGGCGACCGTGAACACTGCGCACCAACTTAACCTTCATCACTTTTTTGCCGGCCATCGCTGCCTACCCCAGAATCTCTTCGACCGTCTTTCCGCGCTTAGCTGCAACGTACTCGGGATCATCCATATCGGTCAGCCCGTTCATGGTCGCACGCACCACATTGATCGGGTTGTTGGTGCCAATGCACTTGGCAAGGACATCGTTCACGCCGACGACTTCGAAGATCGCCCGCATCGCGCCACCAGCGATGATCCCAGTACCCTCCGACGCGGGCTTCATGAATACCTTTGCCGCGCCATGCCGCCCGACCAGAGGGTACTGCAGGGTGCCTTTCTTTAGCTTCACCGGCTTCAGGTTGCGACGCGCCATATCCATAGCCTTTTGGATAGCTACCGGCACCTCTTTGGCCTTGCCGGTGCCAAACCCGACCTTGCCATTACCATCACCAACCACGACCAGCGCTGCAAAGCCGAACACACGGCCGCCCTTGACGACTTTTGCCACTCGATTGACGCCGATCAGCTTCTCGATCAGATCATCACCAGTGGGCTTGGATTCGAAATTAGCCATCGTCAAAGACCCCTTAGAACTCAAGCCCGGCTTCGCGGGCGGCATCGGCCAAGGCCCTAACCCGACCGTGATAGCGAAAACCGGAGCGATCAAACGCAACACGCTCGATGCCCTTCTCTTTGGCTCGCTCTGCAACCGCCTTCCCCACGGCGCTCGCCGCCGACGCGTTGCCACAACTACCCTGAATATTCTTGGCAATCGCTTTGTCGACGGTCGATGCCGCGGCCACGACCTGGGCCCCATCGGGGGCAATCACCTGCGCGTATATATGACGCGGTGTGCGGTGAATGGTCAGGCGATGCACGCCCAACTCGCGAATTTTAGAGCGCGCGCGCTGGGCGCGGCGCAAACGAGCACTTTTCTTATTCAAGACCCTGACCCCTTACTTCTTCTTCGCTTCTTTGCGAACGATGCGTTCATCCGCGTAGCGAACGCCCTTGCCCTTGTAAGGCTCCGGTGGGCGGAAGGCGCGGATCTCGGCAGCCACCTGGCCAACACGCTGCTTGTCGCTACCGGAAACGACTACTTCGGTCTGCGACGGCGTCTCAATCGTTATGTCCGCCGGTACCGGATAATCAATCGGGTGCGAAAAACCCAGGTTCAGATTCAGTACCTTGCCCTTCCCCTGTGCACGATAGCCGACGCCGACTAGCTGAAGCTTCTTCTGAAAGCCTTCGCTGACTCCGTGCACCATGTTGCTCAGCAGAGCACGCATCGTACCGGCCATGGCCCAGGCCGAATCGTTTGCAGGCTTGACGCTCAACGCCCCATCATCGAGGCTCACCGAGACGGAGGGGTGGACATCCAGCGTGAGCGAGCCCTTACCACCTTTCACGGTTATCTGTTGGCCATCGATCTTCACGTCGACGCCTTTGGCCACTGCAATGGGAGCTTTTGCTATCCGAGACATGGCACTCCTCCGTCAAGCCACGAAGGCGATGACTTCGCCTCCGTGACCCTGTTTGCGTGCCTCACGATCAGTCATCACGCCCTTAGAGGTCGAGACAATCGCGATACCCAGCCCACCACGTACCTTCGGAAGCTCCTCGCGACTCTTATAGATCCGCAGGCCAGGACGACTGATACGTTTGACGAAGTCGATCACGGGCGCACCTTGGAAATACTTCAAAGTGATCTCAATCGCTGGCTTTCCGTCCAGCTCGGCCGGAGCAAAATCGGTGATGTAGCCTTCGTCCTTCAGGACTTGCGCAACAGCTTGCTTCTGCTTAGAGGCAGGCATGCGGACCGATGCCTTACCAGCAGCCTGGCCGTTGCGGATGCGGGTTAGCATATCCGCAATCGGATCTGACATGCTCATTATTAGAGACTCCTGTGGGTCAGCCCACCTTCTTGCAAGGCGCGATACCCGGTTTCACGAACCCCCTCCAGTGAGGGAGCAGGGTAATATACTGCAAACTTGCAGGATACGCTAGCGACTTACCAACTTGCCTTCTTCAAGCCCGGAACGTCGCCTCGCATGGCGGCCTCGCGCAACTTGTTACGGCTCAGGCCGAATTTCCGGTAGACCGCGTGCGGGCGACCGGACACCCGGCAACGCCGCTGCTGGCGGGCTGGGCTGGCATCGCGTGGCATTTTTTGCAACGCCACTACCGCCGCGTCGATTTCTTCCGACGACTTACTGCGGTCACCTATAACCGCCTTCAGCTCGGCGCGCTTGCTAGCGTATCTAGCTACCAACTTGGCGCGCTTCGCCTCGCGAGCCCACATACTCTTCTTTGCCATAGCCCTATGCCGCTAGTTATTTGAACGGAAAGTTAAAGCCGCCGAGCAATGCTCGACATTCCTCGTCATTCTTTGCTGAGGTGGTGATGGTGATATCCATACCACGCAGCGCGTCAATCTTGTCGTATTCGACCTCGGGGAAGATGATCTGTTCCTTTACACCCATGCTGTAATTGCCACGACCGTCGAAAGACTTTGGGCTGAGCCCACGAAAATCACGCACCCGTGGGATTGCGATATTGATGAGTCGGTCGAGGAACTCGTACATGCGATCCCGCCGCAGCGTAACCTTGCAGCCAATGGGCCAGCCGTCACGGATCTTGAAGCCAGCGACCGACTTCTTGGCTCGCGTGATGATCGGTTTTTGCCCTGCGATCTTTTCCATGTCGCCAACCGCGAACTCCATCACTTTCTTGTCGCCCACCGCCTCGCCGACACCCATATTGAGCGTGATCTTGTCGATTCTGGGCACTTGCATGACGGTCTTGTAGCCAAACGTCTCCATCAATTGGGGAACGACTGTCTCTTTGTAGTGCTTCTGGAGCCTTGCCATGACTATCGCCTCAAACGTCCACGACTTCACCGTTGGACTTGAACACCCGCACCTTGCGGCCATCATCCAAGGTCTTGAACCCGACGCGGTCACCCTTATCGGTTGTTGGGTTGTACAACGCCACATTAGACACATGCAGCGGCATCTCCTTATCGATGATACCGCCTTGCTCACCCTTGTTCGGGTTTGGCTTCACGTGCTTCTTGGCGAGATTGGTGTTCTCCACGATCACCCTATCCCCCAGCATGCTCAGTACAGTACCTCGCTTGCCTTTGTCTTTGCCGGTCAGGACGATCACGTCGTCACCTTTTCGAATCCTGTTTGCCATATCCCGTACCTCTAGAGCACTTCAGGCGCCAGTGAAATGATCTTCATGAACCGCTCGCTGCGCAGTTCCCGGGTCACCGGCCCGAAGATACGGGTGCCGATCGGCTCGAGTTTATTATTGAGCAGCACCGCTGCATTACCGTCAAAGCGGATCAAGGAACCGTCCGGTCGGCGCACGCCCTTACGCGTGCGCACGACGACAGCATTGAATACGTCGCCCTTCTTTACCTTCCCACGCGGGTTGGCGTCCTTAATCGAAACCTTGATGACATCCCCGATCCCGGCGTAGCGCCGATGCGAGCCTCCAAGCACCTTGATGCACTGAACGCGACGCGCACCACTATTGTCCGCGACATTCAGTAAAGATTGCATCTGGATCATGACATCACCCTGAGGTATTCCGATTCGTGAACGTGTTCTGTATTCAGCTCGGACGCTCGACCAGCTTAGTAAAGCGCCATTTTTTAGTTTTAGACAGCGGCCTGCACTGCTCGACGACAACCAAGTCACCCATCTGACAATCGTTGTTCTCGTCGTGTGCATGAACCTTCGTGGTCTTACGGACAAACTTACCGTACAGCGGATGTTTCACTCGGCGCTCAATCTCCACCGTGATGCTCTTGTCCATCTTGTCACTGACCACACGACCCTGCAGGGTACGATTATCAGCTGCTTGCTGCTCGCTCATGCTTCACCTGCCTGGCGCTTCTCGCGCATGATTGTCTTGACGCGCGCGATGTTGCGGCGAACAGCCTTCATCAGATGCGGACGGGAAAATTGCCCCGTGCCGCGCTGCATACGCAGGTTGAACTGCTCTTTGAGCAGCTCATGCAGGGCATCACGCAGCTCGTCTCCTGACTTCTCTCTAAGCTCCGACGCATTCATTTAAAGGATCATCCGTTTAACAAAAGTGGTCTGGACGGGCAGCTTGGCAGCCGCCAGCTCAAACGCTTGACGCGCCAGCTGCTCGTTCACACCCTCAATCTCATACAACATACGGCCTGGCTGAATCTGCGCCACCCAGTATTCGACGTTGCCCTTACCCTTACCCATACGCACTTCGAGCGGCTTTTTTGAGATCGGTTTATCTGGGAAGACTCGAATCCACAGCTTGCCGCCACGCTTCACTGTCCGTGTAATCGTGCGCCGAGCCGCTTCGATTTGTCGGGCCGTGATCCTGCCACGGCCAGTGGCCTTTAACCCGAACTCGCCGAAGCTGACCTTATTGCCCGACTGGGCCAGGCCACGGTTACGGCCTTTCATCTGTTTACGGAATTTGGTGCGTTTAGGCTGCAGCATCTTTTATTACCTAACCTCGCGGTGCGCCCTTTGCCGGCGCCGCATCTTGTTCTTCTTCGCGATCGCCAAATACTTCACCTTTGAAGATCCAAGTCTTCACGCCGATGATCCCATAGGTAGTGCGCGCCTCGGCAAAGCCGTAATCGATATCGGCCCGCAGAGTGTGCAAAGGTACCCGGCCTTCACGATACCATTCGCTGCGCGCTATCTCTGCGCCATTCAGCCGGCCGGCAATATTCACCTTGATACCCTGCGCGCCCAGACGCATGGTGTTCTGCACCGCACGCTTCATCGCACGGCGAAACATGATGCGTCGTTCCAGTTGCTGCGCAATGCTCTCTGCGACTAGCTGTGCATCGAGTTCCGGCTTGCGGATCTCCTCGATGCTGATATGCACTGGGATACCCATACGGGCCGCTACTTCTTTGCGCAGCGCGTCGATGTCTTCGCCCTTCTTACCGATCACAAGGCCGGGTCGAGCCGTGTGAATCGTGATGTGGGCGTTCTTCGCCGGCCTATCTATCTGGATACGACTCACTGATGCCTGGCGTAGCTTGCTCTTCAGAAAATCGCGTACGTCTAGATCTGTGTTCAACAGATCAGCATAGTGCTTGCTGTCGGCGTACCACTTTGACGTCCAGTCCGAGACGATGCCGAGACGAATGCCGTTTGGATGTACTTTTTGACCCATAGTTATTGACCGCTTATTCGTCTGCTACCGTGACGGTGATATGACTGGTGCGCTTGAGGATCCGCGCAGCACGGCCCTTAGCCCGCGCGCGAATACGTTTCATCGTGGGGCCTTCATCAACCCACACGGCTTTGACTTTCAGCTCATCGACATCTGCGCCTTCGTTGTTTTCAGCGTTCGCCACCGCTGAGTCCAGCACCTTTTTAACCATTGCAGCGCCCTTTTTCTTGCTGAACGCCAGGATGTTTAGGGCTTGCTCAACTGGAAGTCCTCGGATTTGATCGGCAACCAGGCGGCCTTTCTGGGCCGAGAGGCGCGCAAAACGCAGTTTTGCTACAGCTTGCATGACTCCTCCCTTACCGCGACTTCTTGTCCGCGACGTGACCACGATAGTTGCGGGTCAAGGCGAACTCACCAAGCTTGTGGCCGACCATATTTTCCGAAACCAACACAGGCACATGCTGCTTACCGTTGTGCACCGCGATTGTCAGACCAACCATATCTGGACTAACCATCGAACGCCGCGACCAGGTCTTGATTGGCCGCCGATCATTGCTCGCACGCGCAGCATCCACCTTCTTTTGCAGGTGAAGATCGATAAAAGGTCCTTTACGGATTGAACGTGGCATTGCCTTCTAGCCTCTCACCTTGATTTACTTACGGCGACGATCGCGAACGATGAATTTATCGGTGCGCTTGTTGGATCGAGTCTTGAAGCCCTTGGTCGGGGTACCCCATGGGCTGACCGGATGGCGGCCGCCTGAGGTACGACCCTCGCCCCCGCCATGCGGGTGATCGACCGGGTTCATCACGACGCCACGCACAGTCGGCCGCACACCGCGCCAGCGGCTCGCGCCGGCCTTGCCCAACTTACGCAAATTGTGCTCAGAGTTTCCGGCTGTACCAAGCGTCGCACGGCAGTCCGCATGCACTTTTCGCATCTCGCCAGAGCGCAGACGCAGCGTGGCATAGTCACCTTCTCGAGCGATCAGCTGGGCCGAAGCACCGGCACTGCGTGCCAACTGTGCACCCTTGCCGATCTTTAGCTCTATGCAGTGCACCGTGCTACCGACAGGAATATTGCGCAAGGCCATGCAGTTGCCAACCGAGATCGTCGCTTCGGCACCCGAACTAACCCGATCACCAACTTTCAGGCCCGCGGGCGCGATGATGTAACGTCGCTCACCGTCCAGGTACTTGATCAGTGCCAGGTGTGCCGTGCGATTTGGATCATATTCAAGGCGCTCAACGACACCGGGCACACCATCCTTGTCGCGCTTGAAATCGATGACTCGATAGCGCTGTTTGTGACCACCGCCTTTGTGACGGGTCGTGATGCGGCCGTTATTGTTACGGCCGCCGGTCTTGCTCTTCTTGGCCACCAACGGCCCATGCGGGGCACCCTTGTGCAGCCCCTCGCTCTTGACCTTGACGACGTGGCGACGCCCGGGCGATGTCGGTTTGGTTTTGACGATTGCCATTGCTCTATCCGTAACCTATGCCGTCGGCCTCAGGCACCACCGGCGAAATCGATATCGTAGCCTTCTTGCAACCTGACGTAGGCCTTTTTCCAGCTACTGCGCTTACCCAAGGAACCCCCAAAGCGCTTTTGCTTCCCACGCATATTGATCGTGCGCACATGGTCGACTTTTACTTCGAACATCAGCTCGACCGCCTGCGCAATCTCCGGCTTGGATGCATCAGTGACCACCTTGAAGGCAAACTGGTTTGCCTTATCAGCAGCAATCGTGCTTTTCTCAGAAACGATCGGGCTCAGAAGGATGTTCATGAGACGCTCTTTGCTCATGCCAGCTTCTCCTCAAGGGCCTTGAGCGCAGGCGCTGTGATCACGACCTTTTCGAATCCGATCAGGCTAACGGGATCGATTTCGCTCAAGCTGCATACATTGACGTGATACAGGTTGCGGCTAGCCAACAGCAGATCCTGATCGTGCTGCTCCGTGACGATAAGCGCATCGGCAGCATCGAGCTCGGTAAGCCGCGCCACCAGTTCCTTAGTCTTGGGCGCACTGACTGCGAAGCTGTCGACCACGATCAGCCGTGACTGGCGGACCAGCTCAGACAGAATCGAGCGCAACGCACCACGGTACATCTTGCGGTTCACCTTCTGCTCATAGCTGCGCGGTGCAGCAGCGAAAGTCACGCCGCCGGTGCGACTAATCGGACTTCGAATAGTGCCCTGCCGCGCGCGCCCTGTTCCTTTTTGGCGGAATGGCTTGGCGCCGCCACCGCTAACCGCCGATCGATTCTTGTTGGCCTTGGTTCCAGCACGGGCGCCGGCCATGTAGGCCACAACGACCTGGTGGATGAGCGACTCGTTGTAATCCGCACCGAACACCTGGTCTGAGACCTGGATGCTGGAGCCACCTTGTACATTCAGGTCCATGTCGTCAGCCCTTGTTCTTCAGCTTGATCGCCGGCGTAATGACCACATTGCCGCCACGGGCACCGGGCACGGCCCCCTTGACCAAGAGCAAGTTGCGATCTGTGTCTACGCTTACAACTTCGATATTCTGTGCGCTGACCTGCGCCGTACCCATTTGTCCGGCCATTTTCTTCCCTTTGAAGACCCGACCCGGGGTTTGGCATTGTCCAATCGAGCCCGGCGCGCGATGCGACAGCGAGTTACCATGGGTCGCATCCTGGGTACGAAAATTGTGACGCTTCACGCCGCCCTGGAATCCCTTACCCTTGCTAATACCACGCACATCGACCTTTTGCCCGGCTTCGAACACATTGGCACTGATCTCGGCACCGACTTCAAATGGGTCGCCGGCGTGATCATCCAAGCGAAATTCCCAAAGACCACGTCCTGCCTCGACACCGGCCTTGGCGTAGTGTCCCGACATCGGTTTATTCACTCGAGAGGCCTTCTTACTCCCCACAGTGACTTGGATGGCGGCGTATCCGTCGTTATCTGCCGTGCGCACTTGGGTAACTCGGTTCGGTTCGACTTCAATCACGGTCACCGGAACAGACGCGCCGTCATCGGTAAAGATACGTGTCATGCCTGCTTTACGACCAACAACTCCAATCGCCATCTCATCAACCTCAGTTCAGTTTGATCTGAACATCAACGCCCGCTGCCAAATCGAGCTTCATCAACGCATCGACCGTCTTGTCGGTAGGGTCCACGATGTCCATCAGGCGTTTATGGGTGCGGATCTCGTATTGATCGCGCGCATCCTTATTGACATGCGGTGAAATCAGCACGGTGAAGCGCTCTTTCTTGGTCGGCAGCGGGATCGGGCCCAACACCTGGGCGCCGGTACGCTTCGCCGTATCGACGATCTCGCGCGCAGACTGGTCGATCAACCGGTGATCAAAGGACTTCAGACGGATTCGAATACGCTGACTGGTCATTAACTGTTACTCGATAATTTTGGCGACGACGCCGGCGCCGACGGTACGGCCGCCTTCACGGATAGCAAAACGCAAGCCCTCGTCCATCGCGATCGGCGCAATCA
>JANQRK010000024.1 GCA_028284585.1 Chromatiales bacterium | reverse complement strand
TGATTGCGCCGATCGCGATGGACGAGGGCTTGCGTTTTGCTATCCGTGAAGGCGGCCGTACCGTCGGCGCCGGCGTCGTCGCCAAAATTATCGAGTAACGCCGATTAGCCAGAGGGTGAGACGGGCCGCTCGATTGGGGGTGGCTCGTTTGTGTTTTTTTAGGCCAATAGCTCAATTGGTAGAGCAGCGGTCTCCAAAACCGCAGGTTGGGGGTTCGAGTCCCTCTTGGCCTGCCAAGTTCGGCGGGAAATGAGCGCGAAAGCAGAACAAAGCAAACTTAGATCGATACTGGACACGATCTTGTTGTTGCTGGTGGTGGCCATCCTGTCGGCCGGTATTTTCGGCTTCTACATGTTTGCCGATCAACCATTATGGGTTCGGCTCGCTGGTTTGCTCGCAGTCGTAACGGTGTCTGTGCTGTTGGCTGTGCAAACCTCGATGGGGCGCACGCTGTGGCAGTTTTCGGTGGATGCGCGGAGCGAGGTGCGGAAGGTCGTCTGGCCGACGCGCCAGGAAACATTGCGGACACTGCTGATCGTGATCGTGGCAGTGCTACTAACGGCCTTGTTCCTGTGGGCAGTCGATTCACTGCTATTTGCGGTGGTGCGGTTCCTTACCGGCCAGGGGGATTGAGATGGCAAAACGCTGGTACGTCGTACATGCCTACTCAGGGTTCGAGGGGCATGTAAAGCGCTCGCTGCTGGAGCGTGTCGAACGTGCCAGCATGCAGGATGCCTTCGGGGAAATCTTGGTGCCGACTGAAGAGGTTGTCGAGATGCGGGGTGGTGCCCAGCGTCGCAGTGAGCGCAAGTTTTTCCCGGGCTACGTGTTGGTCAAGATGGAGATGACCGACGAGACATGGCACCTGGTTAAGGATGTGCCCAAGGTGATGGGTTTCATCGGCGGCACGGGTGACCGGCCGGCGCCGATCAGCGACAAAGAGGCCGACGCGATCCTGCAGCGCATGCAGGAGGGTGTCGACAAGCCAAAGCCGAAGGTGTTGTTCGAGCCAGGCGAAGTGGTGCGTGTCACCGATGGCCCATTCAATGACTTTAATGGGGTGGTGGAAGAAGTCGACTACGACAAGAGTCGCCTCAAGGTGTCGGTATTGATATTCGGCCGGTCGACCCCAGTCGACCTAGAGTTCGGCCAAGTCGAAAAGGGGTGAGCGGCGTTCGGCGAAGCCGACGAAAAGCCATTTAACATGGCTTTTCGAGCCGCGAACGCGAGGCCGTGGAAGGCCGAGCTGGGCGTGGCCCCAAGGACGGGAGAGAGCGGTTCTTGAACAAGAGTTCGGTATAAGATTTCGGGGAGTTTGGGTAACCAGTCCCAAACGTTTGAACCCGGCATAAGAGGTATCTGATGGCAAAGAAAATTCAGGCTTATATCAAGCTGCAGGTAAAGGCTCAGGAGGCCAACCCGTCTCCGCCCGTGGGTCCTGCATTGGGCCAGCACGGCGTCAACATCATGGAGTTCTGTAAGGCGTTCAACGCACAGACCCAGAACGTAGAGAAGGGTATGCCGGTGCCCGTGGTGATCACGGTCTACAGCGACCGTTCGTTTACCTTCGTGATGAAGACGCCTCCGGCCTCGATACTCCTCAAGAAGGCGGTTGGGATACAAAGCGGCAGCGGGCGCCCGAATACCGAAAAGGTTGGCACCGTGACCCGCGCCCAGCTCGAAGAGATCGCCAAGACCAAAGAACCCGACCTCACAGCGGCGGACCTGGATGCTGCTGTGCGCACGATTGCGGGATCTGCGCGGAGTATGGGTCTCAATGTCGAGGGGGTCGAGTAATGGCTAAGCTGAATAAACGCCAAAAGGCGATTCGCGAAAAGATCGATCCGACGCGCCTGTATCCGGCCGAGGAGGCCTTCGCGCTACTCAAAGACCTCTCTTCGGTGAAATTTGCCGAATCGGTTGATGTGGCGGTGAATCTCGGTGTCGATCCGCGCAAGTCGGATCAGGTGGTGCGTGGATCGACTGTGCTGCCTAACGGTGCTGGCAAGGCGGTTCGCGTGGCGGTATTTGCGCAGGGGCCGGCCGCCGAGGCCGCTGCGGCGGCTGGGGCAGACGGGGTCGGCATGGACGATCTCGCGGAAGAGGTAAAGGGCGGCAATCTGGATTTTGACGTCGTGATCGCGGCACCGGATGCGATGCGCGTGGTTGGGCAGCTTGGTCAGATACTAGGCCCGCGTGGCCTGATGCCGAATCCCAAGGTTGGCACTGTGACCCCCGACGTGGCGCAGGCGGTGAACAACGCCAAATCGGGTCAAGCGCGCTTCCGAACAGACAAGGCGGGTATTGTGCATGCCTCGATCGGTAAAGTGAGCTTCGAGCCCTCTGCGCTCAAACAAAATCTCGAGGCCCTGCTCAACGATTTGAAGAAGCTGAAGCCGAGCACAGCCAAGGGCGTCTACATGAAGCGTGTGACCGTGTCTTCGACCATGGGCCCCGGGCTGCCTTTGGATCAGGCGAGCTTGACCATTTTATGAATAACGGCGCTGGTCACTGGTGGCCGGCGCAAACAACTTGGAGGGCGGCGATCTCGGTTAGCCGGATCGCCTGTCGTCGAAGACCGCAGGCGCCGCTAATCACGGCTTAATGTATGCCTGCGTAGATGGCGCTCCGGAATCAGGCCGTTCCTGGTGACGGGCACCACTATTAGAGGGGGCCTTGCGGCCTCAGGTGTAAACCGGGACTGAGGTCCCACGTTATCGGGAGGAGACGACTTTGGCACTCAATTTTGCGCAAAAGCAAGCCATAGTCGCCGAAGTTGCTGAAGTGGCACGCACGGCTCTGTCTGCCGTGGCGGCTGAGTATCGTGGCATCAGCGTGGAAGACATGACCGCATTGCGTGTTCAGGCGCGCAACAACGGTGTGTATCTGCGTGTGGTGAAGAACACGCTCGCCCGCCGCGCGGTGCAGGAAACCGAGTTCGAATGCATGGCGGATGGACTCGCTGGTCCGTTGCTGCTGGCGTTTTCGCAGGAGGACCCAGGGGCGGCCGCGCGGGTGGTTAGGGATTTCGCCAAGGAGAACGACAAGCTAAAGGTCACGCTGGTATCAGTCGGTGGTCAGATGCTTGCGCCCTCGGAGCTCGAGACCCTGGCTAAGATGCCTACCTATGACCAGGCCATCAGCATGCTGATGTCGGTTATGCAGGCGCCGATCCAGAAGTTGACGCAGACCATGAATGAGGTCCCGAGCAAGCTTGTGCGAACCGTAGCAGCCATTCGCGACGCCAAAGAGGCCGCCTAACCGGCGGACTTGTTCACCCTTTGTGCTAAAGCAGTTATTTGGAGTTATACGATGTCTAAAGAAGATATCCTCGAAGCCATTGCCAACATGACGGTGATGGAAGTGGTCGAATTGATCTCGGCGATGGAAGAGAAGTTCGGCGTTAGTGCAGCGGCCGCGGTCGCGGTTGCGGCCCCGGGTGCCGGCGGTGATGCCGGCGGCGCTGCGGCGGAAGAGAAGACCGAGTTCGATGTGGTCTTGACCGGTTTCGGTGACAACAAGGTCGCGGTAATCAAAGCTGTCCGCGGCATTACCGGGCTGGGTCTGAAGGAGGCCAAGGAAGCCGTCGAGGGTGCGCCAAGCACGCTCAAAGAGGCGGTTTCTAAAGACGAGGCCGAAGAGGCCAAAAAGCAGCTCGAAGAGGCTGGCGCTGCTGTTGAGCTGAAGTAATTCGGCTTGGTAGTAACAATCAGCGCCAACAGGGATCAGGCTGGTGGCCATGTGCCGCCGGCCTTTTCCCGCTTTCACGCCGTTACAAGGCGCAGGTGCGCGGAACTGTTGTCGCGCGCCATGAATCTGACCGTCTGACTCGGTCAGTCGTTCAGCCGACGGGATCCATTGCGAGGCGGTTCGGTGAACCGTGCCCGTAAAGGATTTCAGGTGATCATACTCGAGGGAAGGCACGCATGGCCTATTCGTTTACCGAAAAGAAACGTATCCGCAAAGACTTTGGCAAACGCCCCAGTATTCTTGAGGTCCCCTTTCTCCTAGCGACGCAAATAGAGTCTTATCGGGGCTTCCTGCAGGCCGAGCGGCTCCCCGGCGAGCGTGAGACTCTCGGGTTGCACGCCGCCTTCCAGTCGGTGTTTCCGATTGTCAGCTACTCGGGCAATGCGGCCCTGGAGTACGTGCACTATCGTCTTGGAGAGCCCGTATTCGACGTGCGCGAGTGTCAGCTGCGCGGCGCGACCTATGCGGCGCCACTGCGCGTGCTGGTGCGCCTGGTTATCTATGACAAGGATGCGCCGGCCGGTGCCAAGCAGGTTAAAGATATCAAGGAGCAGGAAATCTACATGGGCGAGCTGCCGCTCATGACGGACAATGGCACCTTCATCATCAACGGTACAGAGCGCGTTATCGTCTCGCAGCTGCACCGTTCACCGGGTGTTTTCTTCGACCATGATAAGGGTAAGACGCACTCTTCGGGGAAGCTGCTGTTTTCGGCGAGAGTGATCCCCTACCGTGGCTCCTGGTTGGATTTCGAATTTGACCCCAAAGACTCGGTCTTTGTGCGTATCGACCGCCGACGCAAGTTGCCGGCGACCATATTATTACGCGCGCTCGGATACGAAACCGCTGAAATCCTCGACATGTTCTTCGAGAAAGACAGCTTCCAGGTCAGCAAAAAGAAGATAGATCTGGCGTTGGTGCCGGCGCGTCTGCGAGGTGATACCGCCGGTTTCGATATCAAGGCCGGCCGCAAAGTGATCGTGGAGTCGGGCAAACGAATCACTGCGCGCCACATCAAGCAACTTGAAGAGGCGGGTGTCAGCAAGCTCGAGGTGCCGCACGAGTTCCTTATCGGGCGCACGCTGGCGCATGATGTGGTCGATGCCGCGACCGGTGAGCTGCTGGCCAAGGCCAATGACGAGATCACCGAAGAGCTGGTCGCCCAGCTGGCGGACAAGGGGGTCAAAAAGGTGGAGACCTTGTTTACCAACGACCTGGACCATGGCCCCTTCATCTCCGACACCCTGCGCATCGATCCTACCAACAACGCCCTGGAGGCGATGGTCGAGATCTATCGCATGATGCGCCCCGGTGAGCCGCCGACCAAGGATGCGGCACAGAATCTGTTCCACAATCTGTTCTTCACCGATGAGCGCTATGACTTGTCAGCGGTTGGACGCATGAAGTTCAACCGCAGGCTCGGTCGTCAGGAGGCGGAAGGGGCGGGAATTCTCTACGACCACAAGTATTTCTCTCAGCGTGACGACGAGACGGCCAAGTCGCTGGTCGAACGATACGGCGATGCGTCCGACATCGTCGATGCGTTACGCACCTTGGTCGATATCCGCAACGGCAACGGCACGGTCGATGACATCGATCATCTCGGCAATCGCCGGGTGCGTTGCGTGGGAGAAATGGCCGAGAATCAGTTCCGTGTTGGCTTGGTTAGGGTCGAACGCGCGGTCAAAGAGCGTTTGACGCTGGCTGAGTCCGAGGGACTCATGCCGCAGGAGATGATCAATGCCAAGCCGGTCTCTGCTGCGATTAAAGAGTTCTTCGGTTCGTCACAGCTGTCGCAGTTCATGGATCAAAACAATCCGCTGTCCGAGGTCACTCATAAGCGTCGTGTCTCTGCGCTGGGTCCCGGGGGGCTGGCACGTGAACGCGCGGGCTTCGAGGTGCGAGATGTGCATCCGACGCACTACGGCCGGGTTTGTCCGATCGAGACCCCGGAAGGGCCAAATATTGGCCTGATCAACTCGTTGGCGGTCTATGCGCGCACCAACAAATACGGATTCCTCGAGACGCCTTACCGCAAAGTGGAAAAGGGCAAGGTCACCGAGCAGATCGACTATTTGTCTGCGATCGAAGAAGGTCGTTTCGTCATTGCCCAGGCCAATGCCTCCTTAGATGACAAGGGTAAGCTGGTCGATGAATTGATCTCCTGTCGACATCAAAACGAATTCACTTTGTCGACACCGGACAGAATCGAGTACATGGATGTCTCGCCCAAGCAGATTGTCTCGGTCGCTGCGTCGTTGATCCCGTTCTTGGAGCATGACGATGCCAACCGGGCTCTGATGGGTTCTAACATGCAGCGCCAAGCCGTGCCCACCTTGCGTGCCGAGAAGCCGCTGGTTGGAACGGGTATGGAGCGCGCCGTTGCGGTGGATTCTGGCGTGACCGTGGTTGCCCAGCGCGGGGGAGTGATCGAGTCGGTCGATGCAGCGCGTATCGTGGTCAGAGTCAATGATGACGAAACCATGGCGGGCGAGCCAGGTGTCGATATCTACAATCTCACTAAGTACACGCGCTCCAACCAAAATACTTGTATCAACCAACGTCCGCTGGTCATGGTAAGCGATGAGATCGCGCGCGGTGATGTGCTGGCGGACGGGCCCTCAACCGACATGGGCGAACTGGCTCTGGGTCAGAATCTACGAGTCGCCTTCATGCCTTGGAATGGCTACAACTTCGAGGACTCGATACTGATCTCTGAGCAGGTTGTGAAGGAGGATCGTTTCACCACGATCCACATCGAAGAGCTCACCTGCATGGCGCGAGATACTAAGCTCGGTGCTGAAGAGATCACCGGGGACATACCCAACGTTGGTGAGGCCGCATTGGCCAAGCTGGATGAGTCGGGCATCGTTTATGTCGGCGCTGAGGTGCGCGAGAGCGACATTCTAGTCGGCAAGGTGACGCCGAAGGGCGAGACTCAGCTCACCCCGGAAGAAAAGCTGCTACGCGCGATTTTCGGCGAGAAGGCCTCGGACGTGAAAGACACTTCGTTGCGCCTCGGCTCCGGCATGAACGGTACCGTAATCGATGTCCAGGTGTTCACCCGTGATGGTGTGGAAAAAGATACGCGCGCACTGCAGATCGAAGAGGCCGAGCTGGCCATGGTGCGCAAGGACATGAATGACCAGTTGCGCATCATGGAAGAGGATACCTTTGCCAGGATTGAAAAGATGCTGCTTGGCAAGGTGGCCGATGGTGGTCCGAATCGGCTCAACGCCGGCTCGAAGATCACCAAGGGTTACTTGCAGGAGATCGACCGCGATCAATGGCTGGAGATCCGGTTGAAGAGTGAAGAGTCAGCCGCTCAGCTCGAGGCCATTGCGGCGCAGATCGCCCAGTTGCGCGATGAGTTCCGCGAGCGCTACGAGGAGAAGAAGCGCAAGCTGACCTCGGGCGATGACTTGGCGCCGGGCGTGTTGAAGATGGTCAAGGTCTATGTCGCGGTGAAGCGCCGTATTCAGCCAGGCGACAAGATGGCCGGGCGCCACGGTAACAAGGGTGTCATTTCGATGATCGTGCCGGTCGAGGATATGCCGTTCGATGAAAATGGCCGCCCTGTCGACATCGTACTGAACCCGCTTGGTGTGCCGTCGCGCATGAACATCGGTCAGATCCTCGAAACCCATCTCGGCTTCGCGGCGAAGGGCGTTGGTGAACGCATTGGCCGCATGCTCGATGCGCAAGTCAAGGCCAAGGAACTGCGCGACTTTCTCGAGGAGGTCTACAACACCAGTGGAAAGCGCGAGGACCTCCGCAGCTGGAGTGACGATGAGGTGTTCGCGATGGCGAACAACCTGCGTGGTGGCGTACCGATCGCTACGCCGGTGTTCGATGGTGCCCACGAGGACGAGATTCGGCACATGTTGCAACTCGCGGAGGAGGGCCTGGACGGTCAGACCCAGCTATACGATGGTCGCACGGGCGAGTCGTTCGAGCGTCGGGTCACTGTTGGCTACATGTATATGATCAAGCTCAACCATCTGGTCGACGACAAGATGCATGCGCGCTCGACCGGACCTTACAGCCTGGTCACGCAGCAACCCCTCGGCGGCAAGGCGCAGTTCGGTGGCCAGCGTTTCGGGGAAATGGAGGTCTGGGCTCTCGAAGCCTACGGCGCTGCCTACACCCTGCAAGAGATGCTGACTGTGAAGTCGGACGATGTGAACGGGCGCACGCGCATGTACAAAAACATCGTCGACGGCGATCACCGGATGGAGCCCGGGATGCCAGAGTCGTTCAACGTGCTGGTCAAAGAGATCCGCTCACTTGGCATCAACATCGAACTTGAGCAGGACTGAGGGTTCGCCCCCAGCGGCTCATACAGGATACTGAACGGGAGACATCCACTTGAAAGATCTTCTGAAAATTCTGAAACAGCAGGGTCAGAACGAGGAGTTCGATGCCATACGGATCGGCCTGGCGTCGCCCGAAATGATTCGTTCCTGGTCGTACGGCGAGGTCAAGAAGCCCGAGACGATCAATTACCGCACGTTCAAGCCAGAACGCGAGGGTTTGTTCTGCGCCAAGATTTTCGGTCCGATCAGCGATTACGAATGTCTGTGTGGCAAGTACAAACGGCTTAAGCACCGCGGTGTCGTGTGCGAGAAATGTGGCGTCGAGGTAACCCTGGCGAAGGTGCGGCGTGAGCGCATGGGGCATATCGAACTGGCCAGCCCGGTCGCCCATATTTGGTACCTGAAATCGCTCCCCTCACGCATCGGACTGCTGTTAGACATCACCTTGCGTGATATTGAGCGTGTGCTGTATTTCGAGTCGTACGTCGTGATCGACCCCGGGATGACCCCGCTGGAACGTTTCCAGCTGCTAACCGACGAACAGTATCTCGAGGCGATCGAAGAAAATGGCGATGAATTCGATGCGCGCATGGGCGCTGAAGCGGTCTACGAGCTGCTACGCACCATGGATATCGAGAAAGAGATCGCGCGCATGCGCGAAGAAGTTGAGGCAACCAACTCTGAGACCAAGATCAAGAAGATCGCTAAACGGCTCAAGCTACTCGAATCACTGCAAGATTCTGGTAACCGTCCGGAGTGGATGATCCTGACCGTACTGCCGGTCTTGCCACCCGAGCTGCGTCCGCTGGTGCCGCTTGATGGGGGTCGCTTTGCAACGTCCGACCTCAACGATTTGTACCGTCGAGTGATCAACCGCAACAATCGCTTGAAGCGCCTGCTCGATCTGAACGCCCCGGATATCATTGTGCGCAACGAGAAACGCATGTTGCAGGAGTCGGTCGATGCTCTGCTAGATAACGGGCGGCGCGGCCGCGCGATCACTGGCACCAACAAGCGCCCGCTCAAGTCGCTCGCCGACATGATCAAGGGCAAGCAGGGTCGTTTTCGCCAGAATCTGCTCGGCAAGCGTGTCGACTATTCGGGCCGTTCGGTCATCGTCGTTGGCCCTACACTGAAGCTGCATCAATGCGGCATACCGAAAAAGATGGCGCTTGAGCTGTTCAAGCCGTTCATCTTTTCGAAGCTTCAGTTCCGCGGTCTCGCGACCACGATCAAGGCGGCCAAAAAAATGGTGGAGCGTGGCGCGCCAGAGGTCTGGGATATCCTCGAGGAAGTCATTCGCGAGCACCCGGTTATGCTGAACCGCGCGCCGACTCTGCACCGCTTGGGAATCCAGGCGTTTGAGCCTGTGCTCATCGAGGGTAAGGCGATCCAGCTTCACCCGCTAGTGTGCACAGCGTTCAATGCGGACTTCGACGGCGACCAGATGGCGGTGCATGTACCGCTCTCAATCGAGGCCCAGCTCGAAGCGCGGACCCTGATGATGTCGTCGAACAATGTGCTGTCACCGGCCAACGGCGAGCCCGTCATCGTGCCTACTCAGGATGTGGTGTTGGGTCTGTATTACATGACCCGCGAGCGGGTCAATGCTAGTGGTGAGGGCCTGACGTTTAGCAATATCGCCGAGGCACGACGCGCTTATGAGACTGGGGCCGCAGCCTTGCATGCGCGAGTCAAGGTACGCATCAATGAGCACATCAGGAATGCAGACGACGAGATCGAACCGCGGGTTGCGGTGACTGAAACCACGGTCGGCCGGGCCCTTCTGTGGGACATCGTGCCGACTGGATTGCCGTTCGAACTGGTCAATCGCCCGATGAATAAGAAGGCGATCTCACGCCTGGTCAACGCCTGCTATCGGCGACTGGGTCTGAAGGACACCGTGGTATTTGCCGATCAGTTGATGTACCTGGGTTTTCGCCAGGCGGCACGAGCCGGCGTCTCGATCGGCGTGAACGACATGGTGATCCCGCCAGAGAAGGCGCAGATCCTTGCGGCGGCCGAGACCGAGGTCAAAGAGATCGAGAACCAGTACGCCTCTGGTCTCGTGACCAATGGCGAGCGCTATAACAAGGTGGTCGACATCTGGTCGCATACCAATGACCAAGTGGCCCGCGCGATGATGGGACAGCTCGGCAAAGAGCGAGTGACCAGCCGAGAGGGTGAGGAGGTCGAGCAGGACTCGTTTAACTCCATCTACATGATGGCCGATTCTGGCGCGCGCGGCTCGGCCGCTCAGATCCGTCAGTTGGCTGGTATGCGCGGCCTGATGGCAAAACCCGATGGCTCGATCATCGAGACCCCCATCACCGCCAACTTCCGAGAAGGGCTCGATGTCTTGCAGTATTTCATCTCCACTCACGGTGCACGTAAAGGCTTGGCTGACACGGCGCTGAAGACAGCCAACTCGGGCTACCTGACGCGCCGCCTGGTTGATGTAGCCCAGGACATGGTGATCACCGAGGTGGATTGCGGAACCGACCAAGGGTTGGTCATGCAACCCATCATCGAGGGTGGTGATGTGGTGGAGCCGTTGCGGGAACGTATCCTGGGTCGGGTCGCCGCAACCGATATACAACGCCCCGGGAGCGACGAGATTGTCTGCGAGATGGGCACCTTGTTGGACGAAAAATGGGTCGATCTCCTCGAAGAATCCGGTGTCGACCAAGTGGTTGTGCGCTCGCCGATCACCTGTGGGACGCGCCACGGGATTTGCGCCAAGTGCTACGGGCGCGATCTTGCGCGGGGGCACGAGGTCAATATTGGCGAATCGGTCGGTGTCATTGCGGCACAGTCGATCGGTGAGCCAGGCACTCAGCTCACGATGCGCACTTTCCATATCGGTGGTGCGGCCTCGCGCTCGGCGGCGGTCAATAGCATCGAGGTCAAGAACTCGGGCACGATCAGGCTGCACAACATCAAGACCGTCGAACACGACAACGGCAACCTGGTCGCGGTGTCTCGCTCCGGCGAGGTGGTCGTAGCCGATGAGGTAGGCCGCGAACGTGAGCGTTACAAGCTTCCGTACGGTGCTGTGCTGTTGGTTCACGACGGTGACGCGGTTGACGGTGGCCAGATGGTGGCCAGTTGGGATCCACACACACACCCGGTTATCACAGAGGTGGCAGGCACGCTGCGTTTCGTCGACTTCGGCGATGGTGTGACGGTGCAAAAGCAAACCGATGAAGTGACCGGCCTTTCATCGATTGTGGTTTTGGACCCAAAGCAGCGCCCGACCAGTGGCAAGGATCTGCGCCCAATGGTCAAGTTGGTCGACGATGCCGGCAACGATGTGAACATCGCTGGAACGACTCTGCCAGCCAACTACTTTCTGCCGGGCGGTGCGATCGTCGGCGTATCGGACGGCGCAAGTGTCGGCGTGGGTGACGTGCTGGCACGTATCCCGCAGGAATCGTCAAAGACCCGCGATATCACCGGTGGTCTGCCGCGAGTTGCCGATCTGTTCGAGGCCAGGAAACCCAAGGAGCCGGCAATCTTGGCTGAGGCCACGGGCACAGTGAGCTTCGGTAAAGATACTAAGGGCAAGCAGCGGCTGATCATCACCATGGCCGACGGCGAGCAGAACGAGTCGCTGATACCGAAGTGGCGTCACGTCAATGTGTTCGAAGGTGAGCAAGTCGAAAAAGGTGAGGTGATCGCCGACGGCGAGTTGAATCCACACGACATCCTGCGCCTGAAGGGGGTGACCGACTTGGCCGAGTATCTGGTCAAGGAGATCCAGGACGTGTACCGCCTCCAGGGGGTCGGGATCAACGACAAGCACATCGAAGTGATCATCCGGCAGATGTTGCGTAAGGTCGAGATCATCGATGCGGGCGAGACCCGACTGCTGCGGGGCGAGCAGGTCGAGCGCGCGCGCTTTATGGAGGCCAATGAGGCGGCCCAGGCCGAGGAGAAACTAACCGCTAAGTTCGAGCCGTTGCTACTTGGGATTACCAAGGCCTCGCTGGCTACCGAGTCGTTCATCTCGGCGGCCTCCTTCCAGGAGACCACGCGGGTGCTCACCGAGGCCTCGGTGCGCGGTATGCGCGACACTTTGAATGGCTTGAAAGAAAACGTCATTGTCGGCCGCTTGATCCCAGCAGGCACCGGGTTGGCCCATCACAATGAGCGTCGCCGTGCCCGGCATGAGGCGCTTGCCGCTGGCGCTCCCGTCGAGATGGCCACCGAAGAGGTGGAAGAGGCCATCAAACAAGCCCTCAATACCACCGACGAAGACTAAATCGGGTGATGAGCCCCGACCTCTGTTGACAGGGGTCGGGCGCCCGCTTTAGAATTCGCATCCTTCGCTTAAGGTTGGCCGCTGTGCTGGCCTGAAAAACCGCGGCAAATCAGTCGCTTCGCGAACAGTTAACAGAATCAGATTAGCGCACCGACGCTCAGTGCTCAGGGAAATGGGCCAGGCGAGCTTCATGATGTCGGTCGCCACGGCGAGCGCCAGATCCCGGAGACGCAAGGTTAGATGGCTACTATAAATCAATTGGTTCGGAAGCCACGCAAGCGCAAGGTGGAGAAGAGCAATGTGCCGGCCCTGGAGTCATGCCCGCAAAAGCGCGGCGTATGTACTCGGGTATACACCACGACGCCGAAGAAGCCGAACTCGGCCCTGCGTAAAGTAGCGCGTGTGCGCTTGACCAATGGCTACGAAGTGTCCAGCTACATCGGCGGTGAGGGCCATAACCTGCAGGAGCACAGTGTCGTGCTGATCCGCGGCGGGCGCGTCAAGGACCTGCCAGGCGTGCGCTACCACGTGGTGCGCGGCAGCCTAGATACTTCCGGCGTCGATAAGCGGCGACAAGGTCGTTCCAAATACGGTGCCAAGCGTCCCAAGGGTTGAGCGGGCCGACGAGTTGGGTTGCGAGCCGGTCGCGCCAGAAGTGAGAGTGAATCGAGATGCCCAGAAGAAGAGTTGCAGCTAAGCGCGAGATCTTGCCCGATCCGAAATTTGGCAGTCAGACCTTGGCCAAGTTTATCAATATGGTGATGGAAGACGGTAAGAAGGCGGTTGCCGAGCGCATCCTATACGGGGCGCTGGATACGGTAACGACCAAGCGCGGCGGCGATCCGATGGATACGCTGGAGTCGGCTCTGGAGAACGTGCGACCAGTGGTTGAGGTGAAATCACGCCGCGTGGGCGGGGCAACCTATCAAGTTCCTGTCGAGGTGCGCCCAGTGCGGCGCAGCACATTGGCAATGCGCTGGTTGATCGATGCGGCGCGCAAGCGCAGTGAAAAGTCCATGGCCGCGCGCCTCGCAGGCGAGTTGATGGATGCGTCTGAGCAGAAGGGCGCTGCAGTCAAGAAGAAAGAAGAGACGCATCGCATGGCTGAGGCAAACAAAGCGTTTTCGCATTACCGCTGGTAGCGACCAGCTCATTCGTTCTTTTACATCACGGGGCGGGGAAATACAGTGGCACGCACCACACCTATTGAGCGTTATCGCAACATCGGCATCATGGCGCATATCGATGCGGGTAAGACGACTACGACCGAGCGTGTGCTCTACTACACCGGTGTTTCCCACAAGATCGGCGAGGTACATGACGGCGCTGCAACCATGGACTGGATGGAGCAGGAGCAGGAGCGCGGAATCACCATTACCTCCGCTGCAACGACCTGTTTCTGGAACGGTATGGGGCAGCAGTATCCTGAGCACCGTGTCAACATCATCGATACTCCTGGGCACGTCGATTTTACGATCGAGGTCGAACGCTCGTTGCGCGTACTCGACGGCGCCGTTTTCGTTCTATGCGCAGTAGGCGGCGTACAGCCGCAGTCTGAGACAGTTTGGCGCCAAGCCAACCGCTACGCAGTGCCACGCATGGCGTTCGTCAACAAGATGGACCGCATGGGGGCAGATTTCTTTCGGGTTGTTGGGCAACTCGAAAATCGCCTCGGCGCGGTGGCCGTGCCGATCCAGGTGCCGGTGGGCGCCGAAGAGGACTTCGCCGGGGTCGTCGATCTCGTAAAGATGAAGGCGATCAACTGGAGTGAGGAGAATATGGGTGCTCAGTTTGAGTACATCGATATACCTTCCGATCTCCAGGCGACCTGCGACGAATGGCGCGAAAAAATGGTCGAAGCGGCGGCCGAAGCCAACGAAGAACTCATGGAGAAGTATCTCGAAGGGACCGAGCTGAGCGAAGACGAGATCATCGAGGGTCTGCGCTTGCGCACGCTCAGTCTTGAGATCGTGCCGATGACCTGCGGCACAGCTTTCAAGAACAAAGGCGTCCAGGCGATGCTCGACAAGGTGATCGAGTTGATGCCCTCGCCAGTCGATGTGCCGGCGATCAAGGGCATCCTCGATGACGATGAGACCGAGGCGCAGCGTGAGTCATCGGATGATGCCCCGTTCGCCGCGTTGGCCTTCAAGATCGCGACGGACCCGTTTGTCGGATCCCTGACGTTTTTTCGCTGCTACTCGGGCGTGCTGAACTCCGGCGACACCTTGTACAACCCAGTCAAGCGCAAGAAGGAGAGAGTCGGGCGTATTCTGCAGATGCACGCCAATTCGCGCGAAGAAATCAAAGAGGTGCGGGCCGGTGATATCGCCGCTGCGGTTGGCCTGAAGGACGTCACCACTGGCGACACCCTGTGCGACATCAACAATGTGATCACCTTGGAGCGCATGGAGTTTCCTGAACCGGTCATCTCGGTGGCGGTCGAGCCCAAAACCAAGAGTGATCAGGAAAAGATGGGCATTGCCCTCGGTCGTTTGGCGCAGGAAGACCCGTCTTTCCGTGTGCACACCGATGAAGAATCGGGTCAGACCATCATATCTGGCATGGGCGAATTGCACCTCGACATCATCGTCGATCGGATGCGACGCGAGTTCAAGGTAGAGGCCAATGTCGGTGCGCCGCAGGTCGCATATCGTGAAACGATTCGCAGTAGCACTGAAACTGAAGGCAAGTTTGTTCGTCAGTCAGGCGGCCGCGGCCAGTTTGGCCATGTGTGGTTGCGCATCGAACCACAAGAGGCCGGCGCAGGCTACGAATTCGTCAACCAGATCGTCGGGGGTGTGGTTCCAAAGGAATATATCCCGGCTGTAGACAAGGGCATCAAAGAAGCGATGGAAGGTGGCGTTATTGCCGGCTACCCGGTCGTTGATGTCAAGGTGACTTTGTACGACGGCTCGTATCATGAAGTGGATTCGAACGAAAACGCCTTCAAGATTGCTGGCTCGATGGGCTTCAAGTCAGGTGTTCAAAAGGCCAAGCCGGTGATCCTCGAACCGATGATGAAAGTCGAGGTCGAGACGCCAGAGGAATACATGGGTGACGTGATCGGTGATCTCAATTCACGGCGCGGCATGGTGCAAGGCATGGAAGATGGCCCGACCGGCAAGATGGTCAAGGCCGAGGTGCCGCTGGCGGAGATGTTTGGCTATGCGACAGCATTGCGGAGCTCGACCCAAGGGCGTGCCTCTTACAGTATGGAATTTGCCAAATACAATGAAGTGCCCAGCAGTGTTGCTGAAGCCATCATGAAGAAACAGTAACGATCAGTGATACAGGCGCTGACAGTTAGAAAGGGGTACGACGGTGTCCAAGGAAAAATTTGAACGCACGAAGCCGCACGTGAACGTGGGGACGATTGGTCACGTAGACCATGGTAAGACGACGTTGACGGCGGCGATCACGA
>JANQRK010000111.1 GCA_028284585.1 Chromatiales bacterium | reverse complement strand
ATGATCAGGTAAATCGCGACCTCATCGCTTGAGAGGAACCCAGATTATGCGGGTAAAGGCGTCGGCTGCTGTGCAATCAGAAATTCGACAGTCTCGTTAGGTGAGAAACGACTGATGACAGTTTCCGTGCTGGGCTCGTTTATCGTTGTCGAACGTGGCTATTGCCACATCTAATCGAGATACGAGCAACTACCTTATTAGCTTCAACATCTTGGGGGCATTAGGAATACTAGAGAATATTGGAACTGGTAAATTGGTAGAGCGCCTAGGTGCCACGCCTTCGCGCAACGCGTTCGGAGTCTATGGAAAATGCTCGCTTAATTTAACTATATGGAGAATTGAACATGAAGTTCACAGCACTCTTGGTTTTTCTGGTCCTCCCGTTCTCTGGATACGCAGACAGCGATCCGCAAGAGTGGGTGAAGAAAAAAAATGGAACAGGAGGAACAAGATAAGATAAAGAGAGCAGCTAGAGATCGAGATTTTGTCAATGCTCCTTTTGAGAATTTTTTTCTGGGATCGTTGAAATTAAAAGCAGATTATGGCTATACGGATACTAGCGGATATACGGAGCATGTTGGCAATGCAACACTGGTTGAGTTGGACACAGATCAATCCGTTTGGGGAGTGAAATTCGGATATTTCAATAAAAAGTTGCTAAGGGATATTTATTTGTTCGGAAGTCAGAATAATATTGATTATTATAGAAAATCTAAAAATAAGGCGTTTCGGTGGGCATTTCTAGATGCTGTTAAATTTAATATGTACGCTGGTTACGGAAAAACCGAAATTGAGGGGTCTGGCCTCAATAATATAACGATAGATGAAAGGTCTAATTATTATGTTGGTATTTCTTACGAATTACCTCTGAGCAGGCTGGGAAACGAGTTTGTTGAGTGATTGGCTGTTGCCACCTAACATACACCCTGAGGCCGACTGACAAGCGTTTGTTATTTATTTTGCGAGTTCAGGGACGAGCGGTGAGCCCTTGGCCTTGAGGGCCATCAGGTAAGTGGCTTCATCGTACGGGGTACGTTGTTGCCAGCAGCGATATAGGATGCGGACCCACTTGAAAGCGAGTTAGCGCACAGCCATCTGATGCGTCGGTAGTGTCAATGTTGTTGTGCGTTTTGGATCTGGCGGTGCTCATGCGGTGGCGAATTGTTCCTCGAGTTGCTGTTGTCTGAGCGTGTCCATGTTCAGGTACCGCCGGGTTCCCCATTTCGTGCCCGCGATGTGCCGGAATCTGGCCACGCATAGCATCATAGCCGACTGACCATCCGGAAAGGCACCGACCACGCGGGTTCTTCGTCGAATCTCCCGGATGATGCGTTCAATCGGGTTGTTGGTCCGGATGCGTACCCAGTGGTTATCCGGGAAACGATATCATCGAACAGGCAGATCCAGAGCCCCCACCGAACGACCAGCCGGAAGAGAAGCGCAGAAAAGCCGATTGCGGACTTTGCTGCCGGAAGCCCACGAGTTCGACGGTCTAGTCAAGCGTTCGAAATGGATGAATCGCGCAACCAGCTTGCGAGTTCTTGTTCTGTGATGGTTCCAGCGGCGAGTTGTCGGTACATCAACACGGTTTCGGGCTCGGGTGCATCGAGTGAGAAACCGTTCAGCTCGAGGAACACCGCGGCAACAGTGAGTGCGATGCGTTTGTTGCCATCTGCGAAAGGGTGATTTAGAACTAGACCGTAACTGTATGAAGCTGCCAGCTCAAAAATGGAAACCTCGTCGCTGTACGCGGCCTTCTGTTGCGGTCGCGCCAAGGCCGAATCGAGAAGTGCTCGGTCACGTAGGCCCGGTAAACCGCCGTGCTCAGCGAGAAGGGTCTGATGAATGGCGAGTATGAGTTCTGGGAGTACCCATACCGGCTCATTCACTTCGCGAGTTCATGGAGCGCATTACGGTACTTCTTCATCACCTTTTCGGCGGCATCCATCTGGGCCTCGAAATCCTGCTGGTATGGTGTAAGCGTCAGCCCTTCCGGGCCATCAACCAAATAGAGCACATCCCCTTTATCGGCCCGAAGCTTCGTAAGCGCCTCTTTTGGCAGCACAATTCCCATAGAGTTGCCGATCGCGGTCACTTTTACCTTCAACATGGTCGCGGCCTCACGTGAGTTATAACGAAAGTAATAACAGGGGTGGCTACACTTCGCAAGGCGTCAAGCTTTATTCGTTGTGCTCACTCAGATATTTGCACCCCAGGAATCACGGCATGTAGTGAAACGGACTGCTTGCGATATTGGCGAACTGCGCCGAGGGGAACCCAAGAAATTCGCGGTCGGTTGTTGTCGCAGAAGCGGCGCTTCCGCTCAAAGCAAGCGCTCAGCCATGGCGACCGTGTATTGACGACCCTGCTTTACTTTTTGGTGATTACCAAACACCTCGCCAAAGGCCCGGGCAATGAACTGGCGCAGGCCGGTTATTACCACCACATACAGGCGCCCGCCGGTTTCTAGTCGTTCATACAAGTCATGGAAGAACAGGTAGTAGTGTTCTTTGCTGGTCTTCGCCGGCAGGTTGCTTACGGCAAGGCTGAAGGTTTGTTCGGGGACATGACGCAGGCCGTCGCTGAGCATGGCGTTGGCATTGTCGATCCGATTCACTCGTGCGTTCGTGTTGGCGTACTCGATGGCAACGAAGTCCTTGTCGAGCATCAGGCAGTTGCCCTGCGGCGCGGATTTGGCGATCGCCAGGCCGAGCGGACCATAGCCACAGCCGAGATCGACCGCGCGGTCATCTGGGCGCACCTCCAGGTGATCGAGCAGCAATCGGGTGCCGCTGTCGATGGCCTTTGGCGAAAACAGACCCCAGGTGGTGTGGAACTCAAGCTCATGGCCGAGCAGGGTGTCGTTAAAAACGATGTCCTCGCGCAGGCCGTCGATGTCCAAGGGTGGTCGGGTCTTCTTAGGCATGGGTGCTTGCGCTTTTCACGGGGCCTCGGCCAGTGGCGAGCGTTGGTTGCGGGGCCGATGCCTAGCCTACTCGGATGTGTACAGCGCGTCGCGTTTTAGTCGGCGGTAACAGGCAGTGGGATAGCGCCTTTGGACTGCAGCCACTGCGTGATCGCCGGCAGGCGGCTTGTCAGGTCGTCGAAGCGGTGTGAGCCGCCGGGCGATGTGATTACATCGTATCCGGCGTAAAAGCTTTCCGCCACGCGATAGTCAAGCACTTCGTCGCCCTGCTGCAGCAACACCAGATAGGCTTCCGCCTCGCTCAACCGGTCGCGCTGTAGCCGATCGAGTGCCGCGAGGTAGTCATCGTCGACGAAGTACTGCGCCCCGTCGCACCAGCGGCGCTGCGGACCGGCAAACTCGGCGCGCAACGCCTGTGGCCAGACCGCCGGATTGATCAGCACGGTCGGCAGGGGCGCGGTGGCATTGAGATGGGTCGCGTAGAAACCGCCCAGCGATGAGCCGATCAGGGCGCGAATCCGGTAGCGATCGGTGATGTCGCGCAGGTGATCGATCGCGTGTTGCGGGTGGAAGGGCAGGTCGGGTGCGAGCAGCTCGGCGATGCCGAAGTGGCGACGCAGGGTGAGGGATTTTTCACCCCAGCCACAGCTACCGAAGCCGTGGATGAACAAGATCATCAGAGGGTTGTAGTGCCGCAGACCGGGCAGTTGGGGTCGGGTCGCAGGCGCAGCTCGTGCCATTGCATGCGCAGTGCATCGAATGTCAATAGCCGACCGGCGAGCGATTCGCCGACATCGCACAGTAGTTTGATGGCCTCCAATGCCTGCGCAGCGCCTATGATTCCGACCAGCGGCGCGATAACGCCGTTGGCGCTGCAGGTCTCGTCTTGTTCGCCGGCCTCGGGATAGAGGCAGCGATAGCAGGGCCCGCCGGGGCGGCCGTCGAATACCGTGATCTGGGCCTCCCAACGAATCGCCGCGCCCGACACCAGGGGGGTCTGGGTTGTCTGGCAGGCCTGGTTCAGCGCAAAGCGGGTCGCGAAGTTGTCGCTGCAGTCGAGGACTAGATCGACGCCCTGTAGCGCGGTGATCAGGGCATCATCCTGCAGGCGTTGCCCATGCAGGCCGAGCTTTACCAACGGATTGAGTGCCTGCAATCCGAGCCGCGCAGAGTGTGTCTTGGGTAAGTCGATGCGGTCGGTTGTGTGCAGGATTTGGCGCTGCAGATTGCTCAGGTCGACCGCATCGTCGTCGGCCAATTCGAGTGTCCCGACACCTGCGGCGGCCAGGTACATGGCCGCCGGCGAACCCAGACCACCGACGCCGATGATCAGTACACGCGCGGCTTGCAGGCGCTGCTGGCCTTCGATGCCGAGCTCCGGCAGCATGATCTGGCGGCTGTAACGCAGGAGTTCATCGTCGTTCATCGGGGGAAGGTGCCGAGCATGTGTAGCCTACACCGGGACTCGGGGTAAGCGTGGCGGTGGCCGGCTACAGATAGCGCCGCCAGTGTTCGGGTCGGTCGTCCTGACAGCCGTGTTCACGGCTGCGGTAGCGATTAACGAAGACCTTCTGTGTCGAGTCGGCCTCGCCCTGGGTGACGCCCAGGTTGGCCCGCTGGGTCTCTTCGGTGTAGTTGTACAAGGCGCGTTTCAGCTTGTGCAGGAGGCGATTGTCGAGGTGGAAGCCTTGCTTTTCCAGCAGGCCTTCGATGTCCGCCAGGCAGATCTTGAGCAACTGGTAGTGCACCTTCAAAGTGCCTGAGCCCAAGATGTCGACCTTTTCTACGCCATCCACGCCGCGCAGCATCGCGGCCGCCGACCCGACCTGGTCGGGGTCGGGGTGTAGGCTAGAAAACACGACCTCGCGTATTTTGTGTAGACGCTCGTCTTGGGCTTCCATCCCAGCAATGCTGTGCCGAAAGACGATACTGGTCAAGGGGGATTGTTTCGCGCCGGTCTAGCTGACGGGCCTGGCAAGCGTCCACCAGACTGGCGTTCTTGCCCGGCAAGATCGCGCTGCGGCTCCTGTCGGTCAAAGCCGGCGCCTTGTAACAAGTGCGCGATCTGGTCGGTTTGTTGCGAGGCGTGTTCCAGCCATAGCCAGCCGCCGGCTTTCAGGTAGCCGGGTGCGGTGCTGGTGATACGGCGGATGTCGTCCAACCCGTCCGTGCCGGAGATCAGGGCCTGGCGCGGTTCGAAGCGTAGGTCACCCCAGTCCAGGTGCGGATCCCCCACGGCAACATAGGGCGGATTGGCGACCACCAAATCGAACGGTGCGTGGGGGCCCAATGCGCCGAACCAGTCGCTGTGCACGAACTGGATGTGCTCGAGACCGAGCCGTGCGGCGTTGGCGCGCGCCACCGCCAGGGCGGCGTCTGAGCGGTCGCTGGCGAGTATGTCCCAATCCGGCCGCTCGCTCGCCAGGGCCAGCGCCACTGCGCCGCAGCCGGTGCCCAGGTCGGCGATCCGAGCATCGCATGGCAGATCCAGACGCAGCGCGATCTCGACCAAGTGCTCGGTCTCGGGCCGCGGTATCAGGGTGGCCGGGCCAACCTTTAGCGGTAGCGACCAGAATTCGCGCTCGCCCGTCAGATAGCTGATTGGCTGTCCCTGGCGACGTTGCTCGATGAGGCTCTGGAACTCGGCGATCTGCGCAGTGCTGGGCATGTGTTCGGGCCGTGTATACAGAAAGCTGCGCTCGCGGCCGAGGACATGGGCCAGCAGGACTTCGGCCTCCAGCGTTGGGGCGTCGGTCGCAGTCGCGAGCTGCGCGGCGGCCATGCGTTGCAGGCTGCGAACGCTGTTCACTCGCGACGCGCCATCTAGTCGGTGCCCAAGCTCGCCAGTTGTTCGGCCTGGTATTCGTGCGCCAGCGGATCCAATACCTGGTCGAGTTCGCCGGCCATGACCGCGTCGAGCCGATACAGCGTCAGATTGATACGGTGGTCGGTCAGCCGGTTCTGCGGAAAATTGTAGGTGCGGATACGTTCCGAGCGATCGCCGCTGCCGACTTGAAGGCGGCGGTCTTCGGCGCGGCTGGCTGCGGCGCTTTCTTGGGCTGCGGCGAGCAGGCGCGCTTGTAGGAGAGACATCGCGCGCGCCTTGTTCTTGTGCTGCGAACGCTCGTCTTGGCATTCGACCACGACGCCGCTTGGCAAATGGGTGATGCGCACCGCCGAGTCGGTGGTGTTGACATGCTGGCCGCCGGCGCCGGAGGAGCGATAAGTGTCGATCCGCAGTTCGCTCGGGTTGATCTCGAAGCTGTCCACTGCCTCGGCCTCCGGCAATATCGCGACCGTGCACGCAGAGGTGTGGATGCGGCCTTGGGATTCGGTCTCCGGCACTCGTTGCACCCGATGGGCGCCGGATTCGAACTTGAGCTTTGAGTAAACGCGTTGCCCGACCAGGCGCACGATGAGCTCCTTGTATCCCCCGTGCTCGCCGAGGCTCTGGCTGATGGTTTCGGCCTTCCAGCCACACAGCTCGGCGTAACGCAGATACATGCGCGCCAGGTCGCCAGCGAACAGGGCCGCCTCGGCCCCACCGGTACCGGCGCGTATCTCCAGAAAGACGTTGCGCTCGTCATTGGGGTCGCGGGGTACGAGGAGACGCTGGACCTCGGGTTCGAGTCGATCCAGGGTCTCGCGTGCTTCGCGGCAGGCGTCCTTGGCCAGTTCGGCCATCTCCGGATCTTCTAACATTTGCTCGGCGCTGTGCAGTTCGGCCTCGGCGGCCAAGTAGTGCTGATAGCATTGGCTGATCGGTTCTATCTGCGCGTACTCGCGGCCCAGGTCGCGGAAACGATTGGCGTCACCTTGAACGGCAGGATCGGCCAGCAGCGCGGCGATCTCTTGGAAGCGTTCGTTGATGTGTTCGAGCTTGCTGCGGATGCTGGGCTTCATGTCCGGCGGCCAACGACTGCGGCGGGAGGGGATGTATCAGGGGCCCGATTCGTGAGCCCGAGAATCGACGACCTGAGCTAATCGTGGCCGGACTGGCCGTGCCCGAGCTGAAACAGCGCGTTGGCTGCCTCGAGCAGCTCGTGTTGGCCATTGCTGCTGGCCTCACGGAGCTTGGCGCTGGGGGTGTGCAATAGCTTGTTGGTCAGGGTCTGGGCGAGGAATGCCATGGCTTCTTCCGGCGGCTTCCCCGATTCGAGCATGCGCAAGGCCTTGGTCAGGACCTGATCGCGAATATCCCCGGCTTGGCGGCGGTAGTCCTGGATCAGGCCGACCGCATCCAGGGAGCGCATCCAGGCCAAAAACTCGTTGGCCTGAAAGGTGACGATCTCGCGTGCCTGACCCGCGGCCTCTTGGCGTGAACGCAAGTTGCTTTGGATCACCTCTTCGAGATCGTCTACCGTATAGAGATAGATGTCTTCAAGATTGACGACTTCGGCCTCGATGTCGCGCGGTACAGCGATGTCGACCATGAAAATAGGCCGCCGGCGGCGCTTTTTGAGCGCGCTTTCGACCGTGCCCTTGCCCAATATGGGCACCGGGCTGGCGGTTGAGGCGATCACGATATCTGCCGCGGCGAGGTTTGCCGGGATCTCGGTCAGGCTGATTGCGTCGGCGCCGAATTGTTGGGCCAGTTCCTGGGCCCGGGCGATGGTGCGGTTGGCGACAATGATGCGCCCCACGCCATTCTGCGACAGGTGGCGGGCGGCCAGCTCGACGGTCTCGCCGGCCCCGATCAGCATCGCCGTCTGTTGGGACAAATCGGCGAAGATCTGACGTGCCAGGCTGACCGCAGCGAATGCTACCGAGACTGGGCTGTCACCGATCGCGGTGTCGGTGCGGACCTGCTTGGCGGTGGTGAAGGCGTGCTGGAAAAGACGGGTCAGCATTTTGCCGGTGCGGCCGGCATCGCTGGCGGTCTGGAACGCATTTTTGACCTGGCCGAGGATCTGCGGTTCGCCGAGGATCAGCGAGTCGAGGCCGCTGGCAACGCACAACAGGTGCTCGATGACCTGACGTTCTTCGTGAACATATAGGTACGGAGTGATGTCTTCTAAGGCGACGCCGTGGAATTTGGCGAGCCAGTTCCGGTTGGCGTCGATGGCCTCCGCATCGGCAAAGCAATACACCTCGGTGCGATTGCAGGTCGACAGGATAACGGCCTCGTGCACCCCAGGCTGTTCGGTCAGGCTGCGCAGCGCGGCAACGATAATATCCGGGCCGAACGTCAGGCGTTCACGGATGCTAACAGGTGCTGTTGTGTGGTTGAGTCCGATGACAAGCAGCGGCATGGTGACCTAGGCCTGCGTTTTGGGGCGAACGGTGTAAGTTTCAGTTAACAATGGATCGAATGCAAGTATATTGACACCTAAAGTTTGACAGCGGGCAGGTCCTCGCTGATCGTTCCCGAGACCTCACTTCATCCGGTAACTTAATCAACGTGAACAGATTTTCCATCTTGGGGCTTGGGCTAGCTGGGTTGCTCTGCGTCCAGGGGTGCCAGTCGATTAAGCTTGGCTCGGGCTCCACCGCTGATCCGGAGAAGGCGGATGCCGCCTTGGAGCTGCCGTTTCCCGAGCCGACACGGGTCGCGCGCGAGCTCGATGAAGATCTGGTCTACAGCTATCTGGTCGGTGAGATCGGTGCCCACCGTGGCGAGCTGCGGCTGGCCCAAACGCACTATCAACATGCCGCAATCCTCGGTCAGGACGCCTATGCCGCTGAGCGAGCGACCCGCATAGCCCTTCATCTGCGCGACTACCACGCGGGACTGACGGCGGCCCGGCGCTGGGTGGAGCTGGCGCCGAACAACTTGGCAGCGCGCCAGCTCGCGGCGGTGCTGTTCTTCCGCAACGAGCAACCCAAGGCGGCCGGCGAGCAGTTGGACGCCCTTATTCAAATTGCTGACGCGCGCGGAATCGATGGGTTTCTGCAGGCTGCCGGCGTATTCAGTGTGGAGAGCGATCGGGCCGCTGCAGAGCAACTGATGCAGGGCCTGCACGAACGCCACTCGGATGACCGGCGCTCGTTGTATGCCTTGGCGGTCCTGGAACTGGCGCACCGCCGCTTACCCGAGGCCGAAGCTCGCCTGCGCACTGTGATCGACGACAAACCTGACTGGGAGCAGCCCCGGGTGCTGTTGGCCCGAGTGCTGGTCGCTCAGAAGCGGCGTGATGAGGCCCTTGGGCTGCTGGATGACAGTGTTCGCCAGTTCCCGAAAAACGTGCTGCTACGCACCACATACGCCCGTATGTTGGTGGACGCCAATGACTATGGTGAGTCGCTTGCGCAGTTCCGCAAACTGACAGCGCTGCAGCCCGACGATGAGGAACTGATGTTCGGGTATGCGATGTTGGCCACTCAGCAGGAACGCTGGAAAGAGGCACGTTCAGCCTGGGAGAAGCTGCGTAAGCGGCCGGGTCGGCGCGATGAGGCAACCTACTACCTGGCGCAGATCGAGGAACAGAACGAAAACCAGGAACTCGCGATCGACCTGTTCGGCGCCGTGGAGGGTGGTGAGTTCAAGGTCGATGCGGTCATCCGTTTGGCTCGCATCCTGGGACGAAGCGGCCGCTTGGAGGAGGCGCGCGCGGCATTGCAACAGGCGCGGATTGCCAATCCTGGGCGGGCTGCCGATCTGTACGTCGCCGAGACCTTGATCATCCAGAACGATGGCAACCCAGGGGACGCGCTGGCGCTCTACGAAACTGCGCTGACCGCCTACCCGGATAACGAAGACCTGCTGTACAACCGGGCACTCTTTGTCATTCAGCAGGGCGATTTCGAGTGGATGGAGCGCGATCTCCGGCGGTTGTTGGAGAAGAACCCGGACAACGCCGATGCCCTGAATGCGCTGGGCTACACGTTGGCCGATCGCAATCAACGGCTCGATGAGGCCTTCACCTTGATCGCGCGCGCGCTCAAGCTCGCCCCGGACAGCCCGGCTATTTTGGATAGCATGGGCTGGGTGTTGTATCGCCAGGGCGACTTGGAAGGCGCGGCGGATTATCTGCGACGTGCCCTCAAGCTGAGTCACCGTGATGATGAGATCGCCGCCCACCTGGGGGAGGTGTTGTGGATGAGCGGTGAACGCGCCGATGCCCAAGCGGTCTGGCGCGAGGCCCTGGAGCACAAACCCGATAGCGACAAGATTCGCGCGGTCTTAGAGAGGTTGCAGGCCGACCTGAAATGAGCGCCTCGACCGGCTGGCCGGCCCCGGCCAAGCTTAATCTGATGTTGCGCGTCGTGGGGCGTCGGCCCGACGGCTACCATCTGTTGCAAACAGTATTCCAATTCATCGACCTGATGGACGAGCTGACCTTCCAGGTGCGCGAGGACGGGGAGATTCGGCGGTTGAGTCCGATTCCCGGCGTGACCGACGATAACGATTTGGTCATTCGCGCGGCACGTCTGTTGCAGCAGGCGACTGGGACAGGGCTAGGTGCCGATATCGAATTGGATAAGCGTATTCCCCTAGGTGGCGGCCTGGGCGGTGGGAGTTCGGACGCGGCCACCACCTTGGTGGCACTCAACCAGCTCTGGGCGTGTGGACTGGATGCGGCCCAGCTGGCGGAACTGGGTCTCCGCCTGGGTGCGGATGTGCCGATCTTCGTACACGGCCATGCGGCCTGGGCCGAAGGGATAGGCGAGCAACTCAGCGAAGTCGTGCCCTCGACGCCTGTCTATGTACTGCTCGCGCCAGCGGTTCGTGTCGACACAGCCAGTGTGTTCCAAGACCCCGAATTGACGCGGGATTCCGCCAGAATCACCGTACGCGACTTTCTCGCTGGAGAGCAGCGCAACGATTGCTTACCCGTCGTCAAGAAGCGGTATCCAGAGATCGAACAGGCCTATGATTGGTTGAACACGCGGGCGGCACCGGCCCGGCTGACTGGCACTGGGGCCTGCCTATTTGCCAGTTGTCCCGATCGTGTTACAGCAGCGGCGCTGCTCAAAGACCGGCCGCCAAAAACGACTGGCTTTGTCGTGCGCGGGATGAATCGTTCGCCGTTACTCGATCGATGTAGCTGAGCATGACATTGACCTAATCTGGGGCGTTGCCAAGTGGTTGAGGCGCCTGACGTTTGGCTGCGGTCCGGGCCGCGAGCGAAATCTGTGTCGAACCAGGTTTCTTTATTCGCTGACGCCTTTGAAGTCAGCAACCCAGCCTCCTCCGTTGGGTCATTCCAATCACTATGCGGTGCGGGCGGGTAACTCTGCGCGGATTGTTGGGAAGTGCCCAGAAATCCTAAACTCGGATGGCCAATCCTCCCCCCAGCTTGCTCCCAGCGACACTCGGGCGGTCAGCGATTCAGGCTCGGTCTCGATGAACGCGATCCCGACTCTGTCGCCAGAGATCATTAGAGAGATCGCTGAAAACTAGTAGTTATGATCGACCCGCCAGTGACGGCATTTCCGGCTGAATCGGAATGTGTCGTCTAGCGGCTCTAGGGTGTTCGTTTTCTCAAGGTGTCTCACTACCTAAATGTGCCGCGGTGGCCCCTGGATGTAGCCCTTTCAAATCATAGACAAAGCGGGCTATCGGCCGGTACCATGCGCGCCTGAAAATGCAGACCGCTTTAGCCGCCGGCAGTGGAGTCCGGCGCCGGTAGTAGAGAAAGCCAAGTGGTCGGTGAAAACCGCAGAGGCGACTAGGCTCGCGACCGCGCAAGCAGAAAAACCTAGCAGATTCAATTACATTGGGGCGTGGCCAAGTGGTTAAGGCACCGGACTTTGACTCCGGCATCGGAGGTTCGAATCCTCCCGCCCCAGCCATTTTCTGAGGTATCGGCGGGGGTCGAGCTTGTCCACCAGCGGCATGATGATCTTTTCGGGGAACGCCAACCCTCGGCTAACGACCGATATGGCGAATTACCTCGATATCCCCCTGGGCAAGGCCGTGGTCGGGCAGTTCAGCGACGGCGAGACCATGGTAGAGATCGAGGAAAACGTCCGTGGGCGGGACGTTTTCGTGGTTCAGCCGACCTGCGAACCAACCAACGATAATCTGATGGAATTGTTGGTCATGGTCGATGCCCTGCGCTGGTCGTCGGTGCGCCGAGTGACCGCTGTGATCCCGTATTTCGGGTATGCGCGCCAGGACCGGCGGCCGCGCTCGGCACGGGTGCCGATCACGGCTCGGCTAGCGGCCAAGATGATCGGTACAGCGGGGGCCGACCGGGTGCTGACCATGGACCTGCATGCGGACCAGATCCAGGGATTCTTTGATATCCCGGTCGACAATGTCTACGCGTCGCCGATACTGCTCGGCGATATTTGGCGCCAGAAGTATGACGACTTGATGGTGGTATCGCCGGACGTCGGCGGGGTCGTGCGGGCGCGCGCGCTGGCAAAGCGCATGGATGATGCCGACCTGGCGATCATCGATAAGCGCCGGCCGAAGACCAACGAGGCTCAGGTAATGAACATCATCGGCGATGTGCAGGGTCGGAGCTGTGTGTTAATCGACGACCTGGTCGATACCGCCGGCACCCTGTGCAAGGCGGCTGGGGCACTGAAGGCAGACGGTGCGGCGAAGGTCGTTGCCTACTGTACACATGCCGTACTGTCCGGCCCAGCGGTAACCAACATCGAGTCGTCGCAGCTCGATGAATTGGTGGTCACGTCGACGATACCGCTGCGTGATGAGGCGGCGGCGTGTAGCAAGATTCGACAATTGTCGATTGCTGGATTGCTCGCTGAGTCGATCCGCCGTATCAACAGTGAAGAATCCGTCAGTTCGCTCTTTGTGGACTGACTTTTAGCGGGGCCTGTCCCCATGTGTAGCGCGTTCGGAATTGACCTGGTCGCGGGTGCCGGACGTCGATTGAGTTGGATGGAGACACGAGACATGCAAGAGAATTTCGAAATCGAAGCCGTGTCCCGTAGCGATCAAGGCAAAGGTGCGAGCCGCCGCCTACGTCGCGAGGGGATGGTGCCCGGTATCATCTACGGAGGTGGAAAAGATCCGCAGATGATTGCTACGCAGCACAATGTGCTGCTCCAGCACCTGGATCAAGAGGCGTTTTACTCCCACATTTTAACGGTCAAGGTCGATGGTGCGTCGCAGAAAGTGGTGTTGAAGGACCTGCAGCGGCACCCAGCCAAGCCCTTCGTGCTGCACTTGGATCTGCTGCGGGTTGCCGAGGGCGACCGTATCAAGATGCATGTGCCGCTGCACTTCTTGAATGAGGACACGGCTCCTGGTGTCAAGGCCGGTGGGCAGGTGTCGCATACCCTGACCGACGTCGAGGTTATCTGCGAGGCCAGAGATCTACCGGAGTTTATCGGCGTCGACATGGGGGCGATGGATCTCGGCGCAACTATTCATTTGAGCGACCTCGTTTTGCCCAATGGCGTGACGCTGCAGGCATTCAGTCACGGCGACATCAGCGAGCATGATGCGGCCGTGGTGTCGATCCATGCGCCGCGTGGTGCCAGCGCGGCCGACGAGGCCGAGGATGACGAAGATGCCGCGACCGAAGAGTAAGTGGGGTGCGGCACTGACCTTTAGGGCTGGTTGATGCGTGGGAAACAGTGGCTTGCCATGCCGCTGTTTTTTTGGGAGAGCGCTTGTGCCAGCTATTGAGTGTGTTATCGGTCTGGGCAATCCGGGATCGAAGTACGCCGAGACGCGGCACAACGCGGGCTTCTGGTTTGTCGATGCCTTGGCCCGTGATCACGGCGTGACACTTCGTGCCGAGAAGAAATTCTCAGGCGAGGTCGCGCGACTGCGCACCGCCGCAGGTGACTGCTGGCTACTCAAGCCGATGACATACATGAATCACAGTGGTCGGGCTATCGCTGCTCTCGGCAATTTCTATCGCCTGTCCCCGGAGCAAATGTTAGTTGCCTACGATGAGCTCGACTTGGATCCGGGTACCGTCCGGTTGAAGACCGGCGGCGGGCATGGTGGTCACAATGGTATGCGGGACGTCAGCTCGGCATTGGGTAGCCGAGGTTTTCATCGATTGCGCCTCGGCATCGGGCACCCCGGGCACAAGGAAGCCGTGGTCGCCTATGTGCTGTCGCGTCCCGGAAAAGCGGAGCAAACCATGATCGAAAGCGGCATTGATGAGGCGCTAAGGCAGTGGGAGCTTATCCAGGCGGGCGAGCTACAGAAGGCCATGAACGCCTTGCATGCGGCAACCTAAGTCGGCCCGCCTGCTGCGTCGTCTCGAGTTAGTTTGGCTGCGCTGGGCGGCGTCCGATGCTGTAGTGGATCAGGCCAGCGGCGGTAACCGCTTTGGGCTCGTAGAGGTTACGGCCATCGAAGATTGCGGGGAACCTCAGCTTGTTGCGGATCTCTGTGAAATCCGGGCTGCGGAACTCGATCCACTCCGTGACCACTGCGAGGACGTCGGCGCCCTCGAGGGCTTCGTCGGCATGGCTGCAGATATGTAGGTCGGGGCGGTCGCCATAGATGCGCCGTGCCTCGCCATGGGCGACGGGGTCGAAGGCGCGTACGCGGGCGCCGGTCTCCCACAGGGCTTCCATCAGGGTGCGACTCGACGCAGCCCGCATATCATCGGTGTTCGGCTTGAAGGCCAGTCCCCAGAGTGCAATGGTTTTGTTTGTCAGGTCCCCATCGAAAAAGTCGCTGATCTTGTTGAACATAAGCGTTTTTTGGCGGTTGTTGACGGACTCAACGGCGTGCAGCAAGGCCGGCTGGTAGCCGACGTCGAGGGCAGTCTTTTCCAGTGCCTGTACATCCTTGGGGAAACAGGAGCCTCCGTAGCCGCAGCCCGGATAGATGAATTGGAAGCCGATCCGTGGGTCCGCGCCGATGCCGACGCGTACCTTTTCGATATCCGCGCCGAGGATCTCTGAGAGGTTGGAGAGCTCGTTCATGAAGCTGATCTTGGTCGCCAACATCGCATTGGCCGCGTACTTGGTGAGTTCCGCAGAGCGAATGTCCATGAACAGCAAACGCTCATGGTTGCGATTGAACGGTGCATAGAGCCGGCGCATCGTTTCGATGGTGTGCGGGTTTTCGGTACCGACCACAACTCGGTCGGGTTTCATGAAGTCGCCGATCGCGGCCCCCTCTTTCAGGAATTCCGGATTTGAGACGACGTCGAAGCCGAGATCGGCCCCGCGCTGATCTAAGATCCCGCGCAATCGCCGCCTGACCTTGTCGCCGGTGCCCACCGGGACCGTGGACTTGTCGACCACGATTTTGAAGTCCGTCATGTGCCTAGCGATCGTTTCGGCAACCTCCAGTACGTGGCGCAGATCGGCCGAGCCATCCTCGTCCGGCGGTGTGCCCACGGCAATGAACTGGAGCTGGGCGAAATCCACGCCAGTCTTGGGGTCGACTGTGAATTGCAGGCGTCCGGCCTCCCGATTGCGCTGTAGCATTTCGCTAAGACCAGGCTCGTAGATCGGGATCCCGCCACTGTTCAATAGCGCGATCTTCGCGGGGTCCACGTCCACGCACACGACTTTGTTGCCGACCTCAGCCAGACAGGCCCCGGTTACCAGGCCGACGTAACCGCTGCCAAAAATGGTGATTTTCATGATTTGATTCCGATCCTCGGAGCTGGCGTTGGCTAATAATCAAGGTCGATTAAAGAATAGGCCCGGGCATGTGCACCCGCGGGCGGGAAACGGCCACGATGCCTATGTTGCTCTGGTTATAGTACGACATCAGGGCGGCGTTTCTGTCGGCCGCAGTTGACACTTGGGGTCGCTTGCCAGAAAATACCGCCTCTTTTTTGGAGGGGTTCCCGAGCGGTCAAAGGGATCAGACTGTAAATCTGACGGCTCAGCCTTCGGAGGTTCGAATCCTCCCCCCTCCACCAGCGTGGGACATTGCCCGCATCGGGTTGGAATGAGCGGGTCGGCACAAAGGAAGTGTCAACTCCACAGCTGGATTAGTCGGGTTTGTGCGGCAACCCGAGACGGCCAGTGGAACAAGTCGCGAGCGGGTGCATCTTTGTACAACTGCGGGTGTAGTTCAACGGTAGAACCTCAGCCTTCCAAGCTGATGACGTGGGTTCGATTCCCATCACCCGCTCCATGAGCTTTGACGTACGTTAGCGTGCGCGGCTGGCTGGGTAAACGGGTTTTTGGTCGCGCGAGACGAGATCCCAGGGTCCGTTGTTAATATTAAAGGTATAAGCCCAGGTAGCTCAGTTGGTAGAGCACACCCTTGGTAAGGGTGAGGTCGGCAGTTCGAATCTGCTCCTGGGCTCCAGACTTGCCGGCGTCGATTGACGGCGGTTGTGGTAGATGACGATTCATTTTCTTCATTGTGAGAGATTGAGCAAACATGTCCAAGGAAAAATTTGAACGCACGAAGCCGCACGTGAACGTGGGGACGATTGGTCACGTAGACCATGGTAAGACGACGTTGACGGCGGCGATCACGA
>JANQRK010000096.1 GCA_028284585.1 Chromatiales bacterium | reverse complement strand
CGAAAGCGAGTGCAACCGAGGAACCGGATGCGGGAAAACCGCACGTCCGGGTCTGTGCGGGGGGCGCCCGGTAACGGGCGCTCCTACCGCGAGATGCGTTAAACCCAAGAGCCTTTAAACAAATAGGCTGAAATATCCACGGAAACTGCCAACATGACACAAACGGACGGGAGTGCATCTGAAAGTAGCAGTAATGAAGCACCCCAAGGCAATGACGTAGCCGCAGAGGTTGCCCTTCTAAGCCAACGAATCAAGTTCCTCCAATGGCTTTTGGGCGTGTTCTTTCTCGGATTGTTGACCCTCATAGTCAATGCCGCCCTTACATGGTATGAGGTGAACACGCGTGCCGAGAATGAGCGACGGATAGCAGAGACTGCGCGACTCGAAGCAGAGCGCGGATTCTTGAAGGACTTTCTGGATAAGGCGCTAGACGATAATCTCCTAAAGCGAAAGGCATTCGCGGAATTCATGAGCACAGTTAACACCAATGCCGAGATGCGCAGATTGTGGGGAGCATACGCAGGCGATGTCGAGTCAGATATCAGCGAGTTTCAAGGACGCCTGAGTACAGCTCGAAACGCTCTAAGCGACCTTAGACAGCAACTTCTCGCTGCGCAAGACGATGCAACTAAGCAAAATCTTGCGCAGGAAATCAGAATACGAGAGGCAGAAATAATGCACATTGTAGAAAATGTACTTTCACCAACTCTAGTCGGAGAGCCTTTAAAGTAACGCGCCAGCAGACAATGATCTGGTGCTAATGATGAAAAGTAGAGAGTTTGAGATATGAGCCTTGTGTTCCTAACGCTCTTGCTGTGGGGGGCAATCCTTTCTCTATGTATACACGTTTGCCTAGTGGCAGTGTCAATACCTGCTGACTGGGCACATTGGACAGCGTTCGCGATACTAATCGCATGGTCCGTTGTTCTCGGGTTCTACTCAGCGTATCACATCGCCTCGTATACTTTATCAATAGTCTGTCGGCGATTCCCGCAAATACCGAGGGTGGAGAAGAACAACCCGAAAGTGGCTATTTTGTATCTGTGTAAGGATGATTTCAAAGAGCAATCGGCAGTATCATGCTGTTTACAGCGATACCGCAATTTCGATGTTTTTATTCTCGATGACTCCGAGTTTGCTAACGAACAACGAATCGTGACCACGTTTTGTTTAAGCAGAGAAGTACCTCCACAAATACGAAGAAGACCTTCCCGTGAGGGATTCAAGGCCGGCAATCTCAACGCGGCCTTATCCGAAATCATTGGACAATATGAATACTTCTGCATCGTCGATGCTGACGATGTGTTGCCACAGAACTTCGTCGAGGAACTCGTTGCAATTGCCGAAGCTGACGATAGTCTCGGATTTGTTCAGGCAGCCCATACCCAGTACGGAGAAAGTGCCTTCGCGAAGCGTATAGGGGAGGGCCAGAGGAATCATTGGAACTTCTACTCTCCAGTACGGAACCGGAATGGTTTTCAACATTTCTATGGCCACGGAGCACTATTCAGATCGGAAGCGATTCGAGAGGTTGGGCAAATCCCAGAAGTGGTTTCGGAGGATCTGGCTCTTGCCCTTGAACTCCGAAGACACGGCTACCGCGGGTACTATGCACAGCATGTAGTATGCCAAGAGGAAGTCCCAAGCGAAGCACATCGGTTTATCCAACGGCAGAAGAGAATCCTGTGTGGAACACTTCAGTGTTTGCGAATTTATTTACTTCCGTTCTTAAGGTCGAAAAACGTTCCGTGGATTGAGAAGGCAGATTTTTTAGTCGCGATGAGTGGAGTATTCTTGCCTCTCGTTCTCGTTGGCTTCCTAACTGTATTTCACGGCTTCCTGCTGTTAAGCGCGAATTCTAATCCGTCCCTGATGGAATTCATTCTATCAAAATCCGAAACCCCACAATCCCCGCTCTCCCTGCCAGAGCTAAAAGTGCTGCTTGTTGTCATCCTACTTAGCCCGCTAGTATATCAATTACCCAACATTCAGAGACTTGGTTGGAAAGCGCTTACTCAGAGTGCAAATCTCCTGTGCATACACGTAAGCATCGTGCTGCAGACAGTTTTTTGGATATTGGGGTCGAGTCTCGGCCGTAAGCTGAATTTCGTGCCAACCGGGGCTAGGTCATTCTCTCAGCGATCGGGCAGTATGACCTGTCTCGTTTCGTGTATGGGTTTAGGGGTTTTTCTTCTAGGCCTGTTGTTGGCTGGAACATCTGTGCTCATCTTTGGACTTTGCATGATGATCGCGCCCCACCTTGATTCGATACTTCGGTCACGTATAGGCCGGATTGTGGCGATATTACCAGCGGTTGTGTTACTAGTCAGCATACTTTGGGTCTCAAGCGTCTCATGCATGGGAATTGCATATGCAGGCACGAACGATCATTAGTAATACTATAATCAGTGATGATGTCGGACTGGAGTAGTCTCCCTTTTCGCATAACAATAAGCTCCAGCCGACCTCGTACCTCGGCAGCTGAGCTTGAACGTTAGGCAATGAAAATGGACCTTCTCTCGCTTTCCGTGGGTTTCGTAGTTGGTGCCTTCACTGGTGCGGCTGGAACGTACCTTGGTGAGAAGTACACCGACAAACGACGGTCCAAAGAAAAATCGCGGGCGAAAGACGAAGAATGGGCCCAAGTCTGTCAGCGTTTTCCGGTGGTTATTGAAGAGATGAAGAAAGATATGCAATCGGCGGAAGCCGCGAACATTCGGGAGTTCTTTTTGAAAACGACCTCAACCATTCTCAATGCACCTAAACCGCATTTCGAGTATTACACCGATGTTCACCCAGAGGTACAGGCGGCAGCAAAGTATTTGGAAGAACTTGGCTATGTCGAAGATATTACTCCCGGCAATTGCCCGATGTACCGAATGCGCGAGGTGCTCGTAGATAGGCTGCGCGATGCCTAACACACACCCTGAGGCCGACTGACAAGCGTTTATTATTTATTTTGCGAGTTCGGCGACGAGCGGTGAGCCCTTAGCCTTGAGGGCCATCAGGTAAGTGGCTTCATTGTATGGGGTACGTTGTTGCCAGCAGCGATACAGGATGCGCACCCACTTGAAAGCGAGTGAGCGCACGGCCATCTGATGCGTCTTACCGCGCTCACGCTGAAGCTTATAGAAGGCGCGCGCCCAGAAGGAGAACCGGATACTCTCGTTGGCCCACTCGACGAAGGTTTGGCGCAAGAAGCGCGGACAGCTGTAGCGCCAATGCACCCAGGACTTGTTACCGGAGCGTTCGGTGACCGGCGCGATACCGGCGTAGCGACAGATGGCGTCGGCCGAGGTGAAGCGGCGGGCGGTCTTCGCCGAAGGCCACGAGCAGTCGCGGTGCAAGCTGCTTCCCGGCACCGGGCAGTGCGGCGAAGAGCCTGGCGTCATCGAGGGCTTTGAATCGCTCGTCGATCTTACGGTCGTACACGGCCAGGTAACCGAGGGTCAGCGCCAGGCGGTGGACCAGCGACATGACCAGGAGCTGCTGTGGTTCGATGACGGCCGGATCGGTGGTGAGGGGTATGGCGGACTGGATGGCGGTGATCCGGCGTTCGATAACGGCCGGGCGGCGTACGCCATTCTGGTGGAAGAATGTCTTCAAGGTGTCACGACGTGCTCGCTTGACGCTGGCGAGATTGGGCCAGCGCTCGATGAATTTGGTAAACAGCAGTGTGTCTCTATCCTCAAACCAATCAAGGGCTTGGGGGTAATAGTTCTTCAGGGCGGCGGTTAGGCGATTGGTATAGCGGACCTTGTCGGCGACCAACGTACGGCGTTGCTCGACCAGGCTGTCCAGGGCGCGGACCTCGGGGCGTTCCGGCGTCCAGGGGTTGAACTGTTCGGGGTGACGGGAAACGAGGTCGAGCAACAGTTGTGCATCGGCAGGATCGTCTTTGGCACGGCTGGGGCGGAATGCACGGCGGTAGCGGGCCAGGGTTTGAGGATTGACCGGAAACAGGACAAGGAAGGGATACTTGAGCAGGGCATGGATCAGCGGGACCTTGCGCGACTCGATACAGATTGCGAGCTGCTGGTTGGGGAAGCGTTGCTGCAATCCGCTGGCCCAATCATCGATCGCTTGAGCGCTGTGGGTCAGGACGCTGAATTCGAGCGTATCCGAAGCGGCGATGCGTAGGCACACATCGTGTTTTCTGTCGGCCCAGTCGATGCCGATGACGGCGGCGAAGTGGTTGAGTGATTTCATGGCGAGGCCTCCGGCTGCTACAGTCTTGAAGGGATAGGCGTGCTGATTTCTGCGAAGGCTTTATAGGAAGCGTTTGGAAGGCGGTCCCTGAGTATTCGTTGACGAAATCAGCGACACCTGCCGGGGCGACGGTATGTTAGTGAGCATCGTATGCTTGGGCGTTCAATAGTCGTCCCCGGCAGGTGCCTGTCCCACCATCAAGCATAGAGAAGGATGATCAATGGCTACGGACGGACCATCTATAAAGGCGGTCAAGCTGCTCGCAAGCTCAGCACTCCGCGCCTGCTCGGGCATGGCTGCGCCATTGTTTCCCGAGCATGCACTCCATGCCGAGCGCCGCTTACCGCTTTATCCGACTTGACTGCTCCCCTTTCAACCGTAGCTGCAAATGACGACAACTGGCGACTCCACCATCGACCGACTTCGAGCCGCCTATGATGCGTTCAACAAGCGAGACGCTGACGCGGTTCTTGCATTGATGACGGACGATGTGTCGTGGCCTCGCGCTTTCAAGGGTGGCTACGTTGAAGGACCTGATGTCATTCGCGACTATTGGGCTGAGCAATGGACAGAAATCGACGCAACAGTTGATCCAGTTTCTTTCGCAACCGATAACGAAGGACGAATCATCGTTTCGGTTCACCAAGTCGTTAGAGATCTCGATGGGAATGCGTTGGCAGACGAACACGTCAGACACCGCTTCATCATGGACGGCAAGCTGATCCGCCAAATGGAACTTATCGATGCCAGTTGATTTTCATGGAGAATTCGCAATCCTTGTCGCGCAGGCCGTGGATAACAATGGCTTGCACGCGGAGCCGCGGGTCGCGCGGGGTCCGGAATCAATGCTGTTCGCCGCGGCCCGGTGAACCCAGACGTTATGCGAAGGAGGAGTCGTGACCTCACATGGAGAATTCAATTGGAACGAACTTCAAACGCATCACGCAGAAGAAGTCATAGAGTTCTACCGCGAGACCATTGGATGGCAATTCCGTGCTGAGAAAATGCCATCTGGAGGTACTTATTGGATAGGCTTATCTGGCGGAAAACCTGTTTGTGGAGTTCTCGCACTAAAGGCTAGCGAGGAATCTCGTACCGATGATCGCTGGGTAACCTACGTGCACATTGACGATCTAGACGATGCGATTAGTCGGATTCGAGACTCAGGAGGGCAAGTGCTTAAAACGCCCTGGGTAGTACCCGGCGTTGGTCGTGTCGCTTGGATTCGTGATCCTGGCGGTGCGGAAATTGGCTGGGTAACGCCAGAAAATTGAGGTGCGAATGGGTAACAATGTGTTGTGTGGCAATTCGCATAACACACGCCCTGAGGCAGTCCATCAGCCTATTTTGCGAGCTGTGCGACGAGCGGAGAGCCTTTGGCTTTTAGCGCCCTGAGGCAGAGTTTGAAGGCCCTGCCTTTTCAGTTAGGCTGAACCTTGCGTTTTCTTCCAGCGCACCCGAGTACTGTCGTGTGTAGAAAAATGGCGCTAAGCGAATTCGAAACAAAAAAGATCGAGAAGGAGGTGGGGGCTTTCGTTGAGAAGCGACGCCCACCGCCTCATGTTCGCTCTGAGCTCGATCTGGGGTTCCGCATTAAAGGCCAAAGCGTCGAGATATTCGAGACCCGTTCCCTTTGGAATAATCCGGAGGAGAAAATCGAAGGGCCAGTGGCAAAAGCGACGTACGTAAAAAGGTATCAGGTCTGGAAGGTGTTCTGGCAAAGAGCGGATCTCAAGTGGCATCGCTATGACCCAAACCCTGAAGTTGAGACCTTGGAGGAGTTCTTAGGTTTGGTAGATCGTGACGAGTATGCCTGTTTCTTCGGCTGAGCACGTGCGCGCCCTGGTCGGTATCTTTGTTCGTCATGTCGGCGGGTGTTGACTACTGAGCAAAGCGTCGCTGCTGTCGATTTAGCCGTGAGTGAAGGGGTACTGCATCACTCAATACTTCACACTCTGAAGGTGTTTGTGGAAGGGCTCGAAATCTCTGCCGCAATGATGGCGCCCGGCCCACTGAATCAAACGATGCTCCGCGCTCAGCCGGCATCATGCGAAACCGGATTTTTCAGCGTCGACTCATTAGAATCAAATCAGTATGACGAATAGGATAGCCCTGATGAGGTGCAAAGCGTGTGGCGAGAAGATTTCTGAGCAGTCCGACTTTTGCCCCAAGTGCGGTGTTGCCAATCCAGCGAGGCCTGATGAGCTCGAGCAGTTGTACCAAGAGCTGAGCGCACTGGAAGAAGAGGAGCGAAGACAGCAAGCGCTATACGAAATGTGCTACGCAGAAATCGACGAATTTCCTTGGTGGATTTTCCGTCCCTGGCGTAACTTGGTTTTAGATAGAAAGGTCAAGAAGCACACGGTTCTGGCCAACGAAGCCCTGTATAAGAAAAAGCAAAAGAAAAGAGAGATTCTCGAGTTCGAGCGAAAGCTGCATGAGCAAAGCTGAAGCGGCATTGCATCTGACCGAGGCGCAGGTCGGAGTATTGCAAACACATTGTAACTGGCTAGCCCTTTGTCCGCGTGCCCGACTGTGCGTCGATATGGTCGACGCGATCTGTGCCGCAGCGATTGGGTAGGGCCTAGCCCAGTGTCGTTGCGATAAGCTCGGGACCAAGGGGTTATGGGAGCGAGCTATTTCTTTCTGGGCCTGCTGTGGGTCGGCCTGGGTGTTGCAGACCCGATGCCGGTGGCAGGTCATTGGCGTTGGCTAGCCGGGGCTCTGGGTCTGTTGTTATCGGCTTATGGTGTCTGGCGGCTGCGGCATTGCGCACGGCGGCCGCAGGATGCTCGGCTGCGCGTCGCCGAAGTAGTGGGCCTGTTTGTGGCCGTTCTCCTGTTCGTGCGGGTCGGCGTCGTCGACAGCAACCGTATCGCATCGGGTTCGATGCTACCGAACCTGTTGCGCGGTGATGTGGTGTTGGTCAATCGCCTGGCCTATTTCTGCCCAAGGGTGGCTGGGTTTTGTGTGCAACCTTCCCGCGGTGATGTGATCGTCTATGCGGACCAAATTGACCCACGACGTCTGTTGGTCAAGCGGGTCCTCGGCCTACCCGGCGAACACATTACCTACCACGACGACCGTCTGGTGATCGATGGCCGGGCCTTCGACTATACGCCGGACGTCGAAGTGAGCTTCGTCAGCGATCGTGGCGAGCCGATCCTGTCACCGAGCTTCATCGAGGCAATCGACGACTACCGAAATCACATCCTCGAGCAGCCCTTCCCGCTGCATGCCAAGGATGCGCAGTGGCGGGTCCCGACAGATGCCGTGTTCGTGTTGGGAGACAACCGCGACTACAGCAACGACAGTCGCTTCCTCGGCGCCGTGCCGCGTGCGCGAATCCGCGGTGAGGTCGTCGCCGTGCTCTGGTCCTGGGACACCGCCCGGCATCGGGTGCGCTGGCAACGACTATTTAGGCCAGTGCGCTGAACCCTGGCCCGTAAATCTCACCAGCCGAACAACGCCTACCTCGCAAGTTGCTGAGCACAGCAGAGAAAATCACTGATGAGGGAAAGATTAGGCAGGCGCAGTTTCTACCCGGCGTTGTTCTATCCTGATGCCGACGGTTTCTCGCTCGCCGTGGCTTGGTTTTCACGCAAGCGATAGCTATGGCTATCACTTTTGTTCCGAACCGGCGCCACAGCGGCTGCGAACTCTGTCGGCTTTCGGGATGCTGGTGAGATACTCCGGCTAGCGATTTGCCAGGCGGCGATAGAGTGCGACGATTTGCTCAGCCGAACGATCGATATGAAAGCGACGAGTGAAATCGCGCTGTCCCTCGAGCCCCTTGCGTGACCACGCCTGGGGCTGCTTGCTTAGGTTATCCAGCAGCTCGGCCAGCGCGGCATCGTCGCCGGGCGGAAACAAGCGGCCATTGCGGCCGTCATCGATGACCTCGCCGACGCCGGAGCCAGGGATGTCGCTGGCGATCACCGGTTTGCCATGGGCCATGGCCTCGATCAAGACCAATCCAAAGGCTTCGGCCCGACTGGTGGACGGGAGGCACAGGCAATCGCAGGAGGCGAGCAATGCATTGATGCGGCCCTGTGGCTGATAACCGAGCAGTCGCACGCGGTCGTCGAGACCGAGGCGCCGCACCTGCGAACGGAGCGCGCGGTCGGTTTCCGGCCCGGCGATGACGGATATCGCCGCCGGCATCCGCACCAATGCCCGTAGCAAGACCACGAAGCCCTTGTAGATGCTCATGCGGCCGAGGGCGAGAACCCGAACACCAGCCTTCCCCCAGGCGGCTTGTGCAAAAGATGCGTCCTCGGTCGACGCAGATTGCAGTGCGGTCGGGTCCCTGCCTAGCGGTACGACCATGGTGCGTTCGCTCAGACCATGCAGGACATGACTCGATTCGAGATAGCGTCGCGAGGTCGCGACCACGGCGCCACTGCGCAGCAGCAGGCGCCTTTCCAGCGGTCGGTACCCGTGCAATGCGAGTTTCAGGGCACGGTGGTCGCCGGCGACCACGTCGGCGTGCCAATGCACCAACCAGGGCAGGCGGCGCGCGCGCCGCGACGCCAGGGCCCAGAAGGCGGATGGGTTGGGCAGATGGACATGCAACAGGTGCGGCCGAAACTCGGCCAGCGTGCGGTCCAGCCAGTAGGGATAGGTCGGGCTTAGTGGCGTGAACAGGCACTCGCCCAGGCTGGGTGCCCGCCATACCCTCTCGTCGCTGCCGTTCGCGCTTCCCTTGGCGTGAACCAATGCCTTGCCGCTGACCCCTTGTCTTTGGGTCGCGTCGAGGAGGTCTGCGAGATAGCTCTCCATGCCGCCGGGGTGGGGCGGATAGTATTTGCCGAGGTGCAATACTTTCATGTGGAGCGGCCCCGGATATCCGCCAGCACGGTTTGCATGGTGGTGAGAAATCGAGCGACCGAGAATTGTTCGGCCTGTGTTTCGCAGCGACTGCGCAGGGTCTCGGCCCGCGCCGGCGTCAGCCTGTGCACAGCCTCGACGATGGCGTCGATGGCAGGCGGTGGGTCGAGCAGGAGCCCGGTCTGGGCGTCGATCACCGTCTCCAACAGGCCGCCCTCTTTGACGCCGATCACGGGTTTGCCGGCGGCCATGGATTCCACCGGCGACATGCCGAAATCCTCGTCCAGCGGTAGGTACAGGGTTGCGATGGCATATCCGATCAGCTCACGCAGGCGGTCCTCGCTAACCGGTCCGGTAAAGCAGATGTTCTCGGCACCATCGGCCAAGCGCTGCAAATGCTGTCGTTCGCTGCCATCGGAGGTGATGATCAGCTGCTTGTCGGGCATGCGTCGGAAGGCCTCGACGATCAGGTCTATCCGCTTGAGCGGATCCAAGCGAGCGGTTGAGAGGTAATAGTCGGCCTGCCCCAGCCAACGGAACCAGTCGGTGTCGCAGGGTGGCGGAACGACCCGCGCGTCTTGTCCCACGAGGGCCTTGATACGGCGTTGCACGTTACGCGAGTTGCACAGAATCGTGTCCATGGATGCGACCGCCTGTTGGTAGCGCTCGCGATACTTGTCGATCGCATAGGCGGCCAGTCGGCGTTGCCAACGCGGCAGGGAGGCCAGCAGTCGGTCGCGTTGGTCGAAGGCGAACCGCGGGGGCGTATGGCAGTACAGCAGGTCGAATTTGGCACCGCCAGTGATGGCGGCCAGTGGACTATAGGCCCCGCTATAGATCGCGATATCATAGTCGGTGACGATATCCCGACCGGCGAAGGCGCTGATGAGCCGCTGCTGTCTTATCAAAGGCCAGCGAGGTTGCACCGCCAGGTCGATTTCGCGTGCCGGGTGATAGCGATGGAAATACGGGTGCCCCTGGGTCTTGAAGCCGTAGGCGAGGTCGGCCTGCAGGCCGTCTGCCAAGGTCAGGGCCAGGCGTCCACCGCCTTCCGCGCCGTCATAGTAGTCGTGCAGGACGATGAGAGACGGTGATGCCAAGTTCGCGGGATGCCAATCGGGTTGAGACGTGTATGACGGACGATGGTCGTGAAGCAAAGCCATAGGCGGGATGAGTCCGCGGACGACGATAGCCCCCGATTCAACATCCTGCTGATCTGTATTGACGATCTGCGCGCCGATCGGTTATCCCTTGTGGGTAACGAGCGTGCGACCTGCCCGAACCTGGCCCGACGGCGCGCCGACGCCACTCTATTTCACAATTGTCACTCGCCGGTGGGTTGGACCTTGCCCGCCTGTGCGTCGATCATCACCGGCCTGCAGCCCGAGGACCACGGCCTGGTGCATCACCAGCACCGCTTTCGGGCACTGAAACTGGGCCACTACCTGGGGTCAGGTTATCACCGGGTCGCGTTGACCAACAATGGCAACCTAGTCCCGGACCATATCGAGCAGTCGGTGCTCGACCGTCTCGGTCACGAGCGCAAGCCGGATAAGTGGCGTCGCTTCGGTTGGGATGCCGGCTTCGACGACTACCGTTGGTGGTCACGCGAACACGAACGGGTGCCGTTCGAACAGGCGGCCAGCTTTTTGCGCGAGAACGGCGAACGGCCGTCGCGCCCCTGGCTGTTGTTTCTGCATGCCAACATCGTGCACGACTACCACATGGGGCGATCCTGTTATCTCGATGCCCCCTGGGCCGGGGCAGCGATCGATCCGGCCCTGCAAGAGGTCGTGGATGGCCCCGAGCTATGGTGTGATCTGCCGGCGGGGGTGAATCGGGACGAGGCACGAGACCAACTATTGAAGAAGTACGATGCAGGCATCTTGGCGATGGACCGGCTGTTGGAGAACGTACTGGCCGAGGTCGATTTCGAGACTACCTTGGTGGTGCTCACCAGTGATCACGGCGAGGGTTTCGAACCGGAACTCGGTCGGGTGCATCATTGCGGGCGGCTGCATAATGACCTCACCCATGTCCCGCTGCTAGTGTGGCTACCGAGTCGGCTCAGGCAAGTGATTCAACCGCCGGCCGATGAGTACCGCGCCTGCTCGACGCTCGACATCGCCCCGACCCTGCTGCAGTTGAGCGGGCAGACAGGTGTTGATCTGCCCGGTCATTTTCTGTTCGGCCTGCCGAACCATCGGGAATTGCACGGTTGTGACCTGGGCTATCTTTTTTGGGATCAAGGCCTGGAGCGCGAGAGCTACGACGACAGCGACATCGAGATCCGCTCGCGCACCCTGTACCCGTTGAAGACCATCCAGGTTAGGCGCGGACATGAGCGGCGCGAGTACGCCTACCATCTTGCCTACGACCCGGGTGAGCGTCATGATCTGGTGACACAATCGGCGGCGACGCTCGCACCAGTCACCTTCATCGTCGCAATCAACGACTACGAAGAGCTGCGCTGGAATCTGTTGGCCTCGCCAGTGGCGGCCGACGATCGGCACCAATGGCTGTTGATCGACAACCGGGACAATGCCTTGGCCGATGGCATCGCCGACCTCTACAACGACGCATTAGATCGAGCCGACAATGAACTGGTGTTCTTCGTGCACCAGGACGTCTATCTCCCGCTGGGTTGGGAGGCGAGGGTTGCGACGGCACTGCAAGTATTGGCAGAGACAGACCCGAATTGGGGCGTGATCGGCGCTGTAGGCATGGGGCCGGCGGCGGACGGCCAAGATGTCATTTATGGCCACTGGAGCGATCCTCATGGTTACCATCGCCAGGGTCCATTGCCCTGCCGAGTGCGTACACTGGACGAACTGTGGTTGGGTATCAGTAAAAACCGGGGGCTGGCGTTCGACCCGGCGCTGCCGGGCTTTCATTGCTACGGCGTCGATCTGTGCCTGACCGCGGAGACCATGGGGTTGAACAACTATGCGATCGATGCCTTTCTGTGGCATAAGTACCGAGGCCGAGATGGCAACCTGATCGCCCGCCCGGACGACTGCAACAAGTTGCGCGCGCGCTGGACCGACGGGTTCATGGCCGCATTCAGTCCCAGCGCCGACTATGTTGCGGGCAAGTGGCACCACGAAAAACCGTTCAGTAGCACCTGTTGGCAGTGGTAGTGAGTTTGCTTTTCACCAACGCTGGCGATTGCCACACCAACACATCATTAGCTGGCAGCACCAACATCCGACCGATGCGGTATTTTACCCAATGATCATCGTGCGAAAAGCCGATCAGGAACGGAATGAATCCACGAAATCAGGTCCTACTCAGGATCACAATTAGGAGCCCTGCGTGCGGATCTCATTATGGCCCTGGCGGTACAGCGGGAAGGCATCGGCATAATTCGACTCGCTTCGTCAAAACCGGAAACGATATTGTCTGACCTGCATTGTGACAGTTAAATTTCGAGTTACATTTTCGTCTAAGTTTTTTTTAGCTCTTCTATGATAGCTTGCCGTTCCCAAGCGAGTTCTTGTGCCTCGCGTAACGCTGCTTCCAATTGTTCTATTTTCTTATCTCGTTGACGAACCAACTCCTGCGCCTCCCTTAAACCTGAATACAGATTTCGTTCAACGTTTTCCTTTTTTTGGACTATTTCCTGCGCCTCCCTCAAACCTGAATACAGATTTCGTTCAAGGTTTTCCTTTTTTTGGACTATTTCCTGCGCCTCCCTCAAACCTAAATGCAGCTTTTGTTCAAGGTTTTCCTTTTTTTGGACTATATCTTGTGCCGTTTTTAACGCAGTCCGAAGCTCCTCGATCTCAATACTGCGTTGACGTACTATTGCCTGTGCTTCTGCTAAACCCACATCCAACTTCTGGATCTTTTCCTCTTTCAGCCTAACTAAAATTTGTGCTTCTCTCAGAGCATTAAACTCGTGAGACCCCAGACTTTTTCCAGCATCTCCTGGCAAATCGATACTTTGCATTTCATCAGGATCCAGGTATGACTTGCACCGTGTCGACTCCGTCAGGAAAAGTCTATTATCGTGTGGTAGTTGTTCAATTTTCTTGTTTTTGTGTTCTTGTATATCGAGGAACTGTGCATCGGAGAGGCAGGAATGCTCAACGATCTCCCGAATAAGCGAGTCATAATACTTTTTCGGGTGCGACCGGAAACGGAACGAGACCAGCTTCTGCCGTTCGAACAGATCAGGAGTTTCTTTTGACCAATCGATATCTAATCCCACAGCCTTAACACTGTTCAGAAGATCATCGTCGGACAAACCCAATTCATCATATTCGGCAACCGGATAGTAATATCTCTTTTTATCAAGCCCCAATCCTATAATCGGAATAATTCTCAGAGTTTCCGGATTCCTCAGTGCACTTTCACCCTGCTTAACCACCGGCAGTCCGAAATGTCTATAGAGATAGAGTATCTCGGAAAATTCAATGATCTCCGGGCTACTTCCCATGCAATAAGAAGCCACCTCTTCCTCCTGGCCCCACCAGAAACCACACTTCTTTCCTGCTTCCCGATAAAACTGCGCCCAACGACTCTGGAACTCGCTGGAGTTACAGTATATGGACGATGCATTATTCGGTTTATTGATAAACCCGTCGCGCCAGTCTGACGGCACCCGACGAGTGCCCAGGTCAGGATTAGTACGCATCGGTACATAACCGCTAGGGAACGCATATCCTTGCCGTTCCGCCAGACAGATCAGTCGGTCCAGTCCCCGCTCATCCTGAATCCAGCAATCACTATCGATCCAGCAATAATAGTTGTAGCCTGGGACCAGCTCATGCAAGAAAGGCTTGTTGAGAACTGCCTGAGCATACTGAACGTCCTCACACAAAACCGAATCATGGTCTCCCTCATCGGACCGACTTTCTACCTCCACTGCGTAGGGCGGAGAAAAGTAGCGTTTAAAAAAGCGTATCTTCTCGACGGCTGCCGGCCATCCCGGTGCCAGTACTTCGATCTTCCAGCGATCTCGAAAATATTCCGGATGGGACAACCCAACGTCGAGAATCTTCAGATCTACCTGGTTGTATAGCGTGGTTGCTTTGATTGACTCTATACACTCTACCAAAAACTCAAAATAATTATCATCAGCAGCCAGTACGAAACACAGGTTGCTCAGCGTCTCCTGTTTAGGGATATTGGAACGATCTCGGGGAGCCGGATTAATCTCTCTTGCCGAAAGTTTTTCAAACCAAGGAACTTGATGCCACGCTTGCCGTTCCGCAAAATATCTCGATTCCGCATACAACGACAAAGCATGCCTGAGCAAATTACTCTCGAGATCGAAGCGATTGTAATAACGGTAAAGCAGCGACGCCAGGTGCAATATATCCGGATCCCTGCCGTCGTAGTGCTTAAGTGACTCAAATAGCAGCAGTGTGTCCCGGCCCTGTCTCAATGCAAGAACTCCATCCAAACTATTTCCTTAGTCTTACATACCACGCGGCAAAGCGAATCGGAATTCCCAACCATACCTTGACACCCAGTGAGAAAATCCAGCGCGCAAAGGCGTTAACATTAGGCAACTTATCAACCATACTGGCCAAATAATGCTCAAACTGTCTCATGACCTCAAAGAAGTCACCTTCGCCAATAAAAGTTGTCGGACGATTCATGTTGTCAGGTCGTGGTACCTGCCGTGACAGGCAAATCATGGCATAACTATTGACGAGTTCTATCGAGTCTCGGATGAGTATCCGCTGATAGTCGGTAACCATTGATTGTGCAGAACGAAACTCTTCGACCACCAGCTGCTGCCGCACCTGATCCACTGCCTGTGGCGATTCAACCAGACCGAGCAAAAGTGAGGTAATTTTTTTTGGTTCCGGATCAACAAGAAATCCGTTTCGGAAATCCTCGATTCTTTCCATCGGTGCTCCACGGCGACTAACAACAGTTGGAATCGCATGAATCATCAATTCACTTAATGTATAGCTAAACGTTTCTGGCCAGATCGGAAGCAACAGTCCCAAATCTGGAGCATAGCTTTGCAATTTTGTTGTTAATTCGTAGGGTTGATAGACCGGATCAACTGTAACCCCTTCAGTGTCCTGAAATATTAGACCCTCATCCCCGCATCCTAAGAATATAATATCTGCAAAACTGCTAATTTCCTTTATTATCTCTCGATAAAGTGCTAAGCCCTTTTGTGTATCGACTTTCCCCAGAACCAAAATCTTGCGACGCCTCTGCCGTGCCGGGGTTGTCTTCTTAGTGTCTATCAAATCAGCCGGCATTCCGTGCGGAATGTGCACAAACTTTTGATCCTTGAGTTCCGGCATTAGCGTCTTGCAGTGCTGAGCTGCCGTATGTGATGGCGTCACTAGAATGATCTGATTGCGAACTATTAGCGAGACATAGCGTCGCCTCACCCGCATCCACTGGTCTTCGCTGATTCCTTTGAAAAGAAAGTTGAGCGGATTATTCCTTTCACACTCAGCCAACCTGGACGCATCACAGGAGTTGCATACGTCGTTGTAATGGATATACAAAGCTGGACAAAATGGATAATAGTCGTGAAGAACTGATAGTGTTTTTATTTTGGTATTCAGTACGTCCAACGAATGCCCAATCAAAGACGATACGAGAATAACGTCAATCCCGTATTCGTATACGATGTTACCCAGGATCTGTGCGTATTGATGGTGGACGAGAGCTGTACCCTGAATCGGTAGATAAAGGTCCCAATAGTTGATGGCCTGCTCATCGTTCGGATGGCGGTAAAGTGACAAACGTTTACCAAATGCGCTCCAATCTCCAATCGACTTTAATACATAGTTGTTCCCATTGGAGTCCGCATCAATGTAATTAGCAACCCATTGATGTAGCCCCCCGCCCCAACTGTGCATGATATGCAGCTGGGTGGGCGACGAATAGGGCGGATTTTGGGATTCATACGTCTTAACATTGCGCGATAATGCGCTCAAATAGCGCTTTAGCCCTGTCAGTGGGTGCTGGGCTATCATGGATCGCGATTGTGGGTGTTTATCAATTGACCTAATCACCCGCATAAGATTGCGGTTGCAGTCCACGCAATACATTCGCGGATTGAGAATATGCAAATAACCCAAGTCTCTCGCGGTCGTGGCCAAATCCAGTTCATTCTGACCAGACTCCAATAATGCCAGGGCGTCTCTGAGCGCAGGAAAATGCCAAAAAACAACGCCTGGATAGAAAAAAGGAGTTTCGACAGGAGCGACTTCGCTCAACCTGGCCAGAATTTGATTGGTCAATTCCAGGGGAAGTGTTGTTTGATTTTTTTCGAACAACGAGAACAATTGCCCCTGGTTTATCAGTGGGGAAACAGAACCAATATACTCGTCGGGATAAACCCCGCTCATCAGTTTACTCAGGCTCATTTGAGGCAAAAAAACATTTGATTGGAGTAGAAACAATCCCGAGCCTTCCCTCTCTCTCGTTTGGTGAGCAACGATAATTTGGCGATATGTGTCCAGGGGTGAATTTGTATTGATCGCTATGCGATCAGATTCTGACAATTCTGAACGCGCAATAAATCGACTAATCAGGGCTCCATCGCCTACAATGACTACGCGAGTTGAGCGCTGTAGTTTTATCAATCTACTGGTGTTATCTATCCAGAGATCTGAGAAGTCTCTGGTTAATAAGACATAAAGGGTAAAACAATGCTGATGATAGGGAGTCAAAGGTCTAAAAAATATATCGATGAGAGTTAAATGATAAATGAAATATAACGGGATTTCGCATCAAACGAACTTCCGATAGATTCTATCGAGGATGCGCATAATCCGCCAAGTTAGTGAATTGTGTATGTTGTTGAGCTCCTCCCGGCACCTAAATAACTCGATTCGCAGCGACTCCGGCGTGTCATTATCGCCCCCTGATCCTCTCTCATCAGCCGGCACATTGGCCTGATACCAGTGATAATACGACGCATCGACATCTGAGGTTTTGAATGGATCTGAGAAAGTGGCCTGCAAGTCTTTTCTGCTCCGGTAGAGCAATCTTTCATGTGCACTGATCGACTCTCCGTTGTCATAAGTTGCATAAGCAAACGGCAGTAAGCTCTCTTTACCTTGCCCCCATTTACTACACTCGCCGTCGTACCAGTGTCGAAGTTCCTTCAAAACAAGGCTGGATCCTATATACTTTTTTAGCATAATCTTCTGGTCGCCACTGTCTACGCCTGAGAAGTGAAAAAATACCAACGGCTCGCCATTTATCATAATTCCTGACTTCATCGTTCCGGTTGCTTTTCTGTTTGATAGATTCCAGGTAGCGACATTGCAACCCGCGTCTCTGACGATGCAAAAATCGGGAAAAAAGGCCGGCACAAGATCGATCCATCGCTGATCGGTGAACAAGCCACCCGCCTTGTCGTCATAGCAATATTTGTGTAAACGGTCGCTCCACCAGTGCAGAAATCTCATACCTTCCTGATTGCTCCGGACGCCCAAAAAACCGAGATTGTAGATACCGTGTTTCAAGCTACATATTTCATTGTCGATGACAGCTTCTTCGCTCTGCTCAGGTACAGTTTGATGTGGGGTTAAAAGCAAACTGGATCGATCGAGTCTCTCGAGCAGTTTCCGTAGACTGCTCAAGATCACTATGTCTGGATCGAAGTAGAAAATTTTTTCTGCCTGGTGTCTTGAAATAATCTCCTTAAATGCAAAGCCCTTTACAGCGGTACAAAGCTCCACCAGGGAGTGCTTGAAGATCCAGGATTCTTTGTCGGGAATAGGAAGCTCTTCAATCTGAATAATGGCGTCAAAGGGCTCATTCTCCACACGCATGTACGCCGGAAGAGAATCGCAAACCACCACGTGAAACTGGAGATCAGGGTGATATTTCTTCAGGGAATGCGCAAGTACCCGGGCCTTGGGTATATAGTTAGCGGTGATGCTTGTAAATGCATGAGGCATTGTTGACTCAATTGCGTTGTTTTATAGTAAATGGAAAATCTAAATATATTCTTATAAAGACTCTAAGACTGTCGATAACGGAGCCGGGTAGAGTAGAGGATATCTTTTTGAAATTATAGATTACTATACAAAGTCTTGATTTCGTAGAATTATCTGTCTGATTTTAAGGTTGTAACGGCTTGCAATAAATTGCAGTATGAAGATCTTTTGGGTAGATGCGAGAGAGCCATCGTTTTGTAATGGCATATATTTATTTTTTTTCACAGTATGAATCTTCCTGCCAAGACAACCGCGTCGAGTGACGAGAAGTGACGGACTGCGTTCATATATTCGACCTATTTGGGATGAGATTGTGGCTTGTCGGGCTCAGATGCAATCTGCGCTTTGCTACCTCGCCGTTTTTTCGGTATCGATGTGCCTGTGCGCAAGCCAGGTACAAGGAAGGCCGGTTTAACCTGTTTCGTCATCTAGTACTCATATTTTCGTGTTGGCCCCGGATAAGAAGCTATCTGTGCTGGTAACCGGTACGCTTCACCCCCTGCCATTAGTGCTCACACCACTTGTTGGTTCCAGTTGGCAAGTGCAAAAACAGCCGCCAGAATGCTGCCGCGTGGCGCAAGTTCCATGACCCACGGTGCTCGGTGTGTATCTCATTTCCGAGCCGAGCCACTAGCTGTGCGTGCACCGTGTACCAACAATGTCGTTGGGGGATCTCAAAAAATGCCATCCGTGGCATTTTTCGAGGCCCCCTAAATTGTGCCCTCGAAATGCGTGGCTCGCTCTAGTTTCACAGTACTCCAGACCACAGTGAGACATGCGGCTTGAGAGCTCAAAGCACCTCAGCGAAGCCGGTGCGGGCCTTCTGGAACAGGGCGAGACCGAACATGGCGACGGCGCAAGCGACCAATAGGTAAAGGGTTAGCGACAACCAGTCGGGTGCCGATCCCTGCAACAACACCCGACGCGTTTGCTCGATAATCAGCGTCAGCGGGTTGAGTGTTATGAACGGTGTGAGTAACGCTGGCACCGCAGAACTCGGATAGAACACCGGGCTGAGGAACAGCAGGGCGGTCGCTAGTGGTGCCGTAACCTGGGCGGTATCGCGCAGGTAAACGCCGGTCGCCGCGAGTATCCAGATAATCCCAAGCAACATCGGCAACGCCGGCAGCAGCACCAGTGGCAGTAACAGCACCGATGCCGAGAGACCGCCCTCGGTCAGGGCCAGGAACAGGATCAGGACCAGTGCGCTGGCCAGGGCGTGAAATAGCGTCGAGCCGAGCAGTACCCAGGCCAGGGATTGCAGCGGAAAGGGCACCTTCTTGACATAGTTGGGGTGCTCAACCACCAAGAGGGGTGCGCGATTGAGGCATTCGGCGAACAGGCTGTGCACGATCAGCCCGGTGAACAGGAAGGCAGCGTAGTCGCCGTGTGTGTCCCCGGCCTGTTCCCAACGAATCGCCAAGATGTCACGGAACGCCAGCGTGTAGACCGCGAGCATCAGCAGCGGATTGAACAGTGACCAGAACACGCCTAGGCTCGATCCACGATAGCGACCGACCACGTCTTTGTAAGTGAGCTGTGCCACAAGGTCGCGCCGTGTCCAGCTCTCGCGTAAGGGCGGGAACAGGCCGATCATCGGGCACCGATCTCGGCCTGCATCATGGGTTCTTGCCAATCGACCTGCATAGGTAGCTCGAACAGACCGAGGAAGCGTTCTCTGGAGTCGTCCACGACCTCGAATGAGAGCAGGGCGTCATGGCGGCGCAGGGTCACGGCCGCTGCCGGGCTGTGTGCATTCGCGACCCTGACCCGCAGTCGATAGACCCCTTGCTGCAGCCGGGCGGCCAGGCGCACTCGACAGGTCAAAGTCCCGTCATCCGGGTGGGTTGGGATAGTGACCAGGCGACCGGTGATCTGGATACCCTTGAGGTCTAGTAGGTCCACGAATAGTCTCGGATGGGCGATTGCCGTTGCCAAGGTAAAGCGAAAACACATGTCCAAGGGTGCGCCGAATCCGACGGTGACATGTCGGCCAGCGCCGGCGAATCGCGCATCGAGGAAGCGCACTGCCCGCACACCGCAGTCTTTGTCGGCGGCGTCGACCCGGGTATCGGCACCCAATAGGCCTTGTACTCGAGTGCGTTGCACATCGAACATGTATTGGCGGGTGACCTCCTCGGGGTCGCCATGGGCCAGGATGCGACCACGGTGCAGGTACAGGGCCTGATCGCAGAAGTTACGCACCGCGTTGAGGTCATGACCGACAAACAGCAGCGTTGTCCCGCGCTCCAAGATCTGTTCGATCTTGGCCATGGCCTTGGCTTGAAAGGCCGCGTCTCCAACCGCAAGCGCCTCGTCGACGATCAAGACATCGGGTTCCACATGCACCTGCACGGCAAAGGCCAGGCGCATCACCATGCCGGTACTGTAGAGCTTGATCGGTCGGTCAATGAACTCGCCGATATCGGCGAAGGCTGCAATGGCTGGAAACAAGGCGTCGAGGCGTGCGCGCGGTATGCCGAGGATCGCGCCATTGAGATAGACGTTCTCGCGTCCGGTGAACTCGGGATTGAAGCCGCTGCCCAGCTCCAGCAAGGCTGAGACCCGCCCCATGACCCGAACCGAACCCTGCGTCGGTGCCAAGAGTCCAGCGATTATCTGCAGCAGCGTGCTCTTGCCGCTGCCGTTGGGACCGATGATCCCGAGCGCGTCGCCTTGTTTGAGTTCGAACGCGACGTCGTCCAGTGCAGTGAACTCGTCGAACAGGCGATTGTGGTAGCGCGTGCAGGCCTTTGTGATCGCCGGTAACCGCTGCGTCCAGCGGATCGCACGGGTCGCCAGTGCCCCTTTGAGCCGATGGGCCGGGGAGTGCCAAACACGGTAGGTCTTGCCCAGCCCTTGTACGACGATGGCCGGTGCCTTGCTCACGGATAGGCCCGTTGGAGTTGGGTGGCAATCGCCTCGGTAGTGGGCGCCGCTAGGCGGATATCCTGACCCAAGACCCGTGCCGCTGCAGCGGGTGTGAAGTGCTGGTTGAACACCAGCCGCCCTTGTTGGCGCTGTGCTCGCCAGGCCACCGAGTCGTTGTAGAGTGTGAGCAGGGCCTTGGCAAAGGCCTCGGCGGTGTCGGCCACGCTGAGATAGCGCTGATCATGCTCTGGCAAGCCCTCGGCGCCGACGCTGGTGGTCACCACGGGTACTTGCAGTCGCAGCGCCTTCAGGACCTTACCCTTGATATCAGCACCGTTGCGCAAGGGCGCGATGAACAGGCGGGCCCGAAACAAGTGGCTGGCGTCCGGATACTGCTCCGCCAGGCGTGTGTGCCACTTGTTCAGGAACTTGCCACGGTTGATCTCTTGGAAGCGCTTGACGCCGTTGGACTCGTCGCGGCCGTGGCTGGCGCCCTCGACATGAAACACCCGGGAACGTGGGCGATAGGCTACGCGATAGCCCTGTTCGCGTACCGCGAAGGCGAGGTCGGTGTCTTCGTAGTAGGCCGGTCGGTAGCGGGTATCGAAGCCGCCGATCGCCTCCCATAGTCCACGTCGGATGCAAATACAGGCTCCGGAGATGTAGTCGACGTCCTTGGCATAGCAATATTCGGGACACTGCGGATCTTTGCCACGCCCGTAGTTAAGGGCGTTGCCATCACGCCAGACAATACCGCCGGCCTCTTGCAGTCGTCCGTCGGGGTAGCACAATTGCGGCCCGACCAGGCCGACGTCGGATTCGTTGGTCAGTGTGGCCAGCAGGACCTCCAACCAGCCGGTCTGTACCAGCGTATCGTTGTTCAAGAACACGAGAAACTGCCCATGCGCCTGGCGTGCTGCCCGGTTGCAGTTGTCGACAAAGCCCAGGTTGTTCTCGTTGCTCAGTATTCGGATATTGCGCACCCGCTTCTGGATGTCGCGGGTTGCATCATCGGATGCGTCGTCTGCGAGCAACACTTCGTAGTCGATGTCGCCCGTATTTTGCAGCACTGCGGCCAGACAGTGCACTGTTGTTTCATATTGATTGGCCGCGGGCACGATAATCGAGACCTGCGGGTCGCTCGATGCGGTTGGAAAGTCGAGCAGCACGGGCACCGACACCGGTGTGAGATCCGGTGTTCCTGGTTGGGACTGGCCGTTTTGCTCCCGGTAGAGTGTCTCGTAGAACCCGAAGATACTACTGCGTGCGGTCGGCGGTTGGCGAAATAGGGTGATGTAGAGGTTTTTCACCCGCTCCAAATTGAGCAGACGCCAGGTCTGTGCTGGATTGCGGACGGCCAGTAGTCCCAAGTTCAGGAGCTGGCGCCAAGGGGGCGTGGTCAGCAGGGATCGGTTCACGGTAGTGGCTTCAGGGGGTCAATCGCTCGGCAGGCGGCCGCTGAAGATTATACGCGGCTCGTTAGCGGGCTTCGGCCAGCGCCGCAGGCCGCCCACGAAGAAGTCCCCGTAGGCCCGCCAGAGCGCCCGCCAAATCTGTGTATCGAATCGGACCGCGGCCAGCCAGGCTTTGACGCCGGTGCGGATTAGCGCGGCCGGGATCAACAGGCCCGGATGGTGCTGTGCGGTAAAAATCAGGGTGCTCAGGTTTTCGTGATAGGCAGTGCTCACCGGGTCGGCGCCAGTGCTGACGCCCCCCCGGTGCCAGACCAGGCTCTCGCGACACCAGTGCAACTGCCATCCCTCGGCCTTGATACGTTGGGCGAGGTCCAACTCTTCGTAGAACAGGAAATAGTCTTCGCTCAACAGGCCCAGGTCCGCGAGTGCCGACAATCGAATGTACTGGGCCGCGCCACTGACATAGTCCAGGAGCGCCGTGGGTAGGGCGTCGACGCGCTCGACGGGTTGGCCGCGATGTATCGGATGGAACCATGTGAGCAACGGATGATAGCGGGCGCCCCCGGCGTATTGAATGTGCCCGGATCCGTCGTCATCCAACAGTGTGCTGCCGATCAGCGCCGCGCGCGGATGCGCGGCGGCACAGCGTTGCAGCGCGAGCAGCGCATTGGCGTCAACCCGGCAGTCCGGATTCAACAACCACACCGCATCGAAACCGCCGTGCTCCATGGCCCAACGGATGCCGACGTTGTTTCCCGCCGCATAGCCGAGGTTTGCGCCGTTTTCGATCAGTACCAGATCGGCACTACCAATCTCGCTAGGCACGAACTGCGTCCGTGCCCAGTCGTGCAGCTGGGACAGGAGTTCGGACCCTAAATCGTTGTCGCAGACTACGAGCGTTGCGTGGCCCTGAGCCAGCACAGGCAACAAGGAGTCCAGACACTGCAACGTCCTCGTTGGCGCATTCCAAGTCAGCACGACAATACAGATGCGGGACATGAAGAAGAGACAGGCATACCGGGATCAGGGGTTGGTAGTAGCCTGACACAAAACGCCGCCCCGACGAAAGCGATGGAAAGCTAATCGTGGCTCACCAGCCGATTCTTTTCGCTCTAAAGCACAGCACCGAGCGCCCCAACCCCTGTTGTTGCAGAAGTATGTCGCAGCCCTTCTATCGACGGGCCATGACGGCATTACAGCTACCGCTTGCAGCACGACCTTCACTTAATCGAGCTGACTTGGTGAATGATGTCCGGACGCTCGGGAAAGTGAAGTTGACGCTTGAATCGCTTAGCGACCAGGTGCGAAGCACCGCAAGCAGGTCAGCAAGTAACAAGCCTCTAGAGGCGCCATTGCCCCCCCTTAAAGGCCTTGAGTAGTATCTTGGCCCGACCATCTTCTAATTCAATAAAGGAATGTCCGCAGGCAAAGAAATCGTTCAAGCCTGGGATTTCTTCGAGCTCCGCGTGAGTGACCTTGGGATAACCCATTGACCATTCGCCGAACGAGCGCTCTTCAATAGGCTCCGAGATCAATTTCACGACGTTCTTATGGCGTTCGTCTGCCTCGATTCTCCGGTACAGCGACTCTACTGTGTCGCTGTCTCCTTCCAGCACCTGGAAGAACGCCCCCATGTCGAAAAGCAAAATGCCGGTGACATCCAGCTTTGAGTTGTTCGCACGACTTTGTTCTAGGATCTCGTCGAGCGCCTCTTTTGTTAGGTCAGGATCTGTCGTGGCGCTCGTGTAGATGAGGTGGATGAGTTCCATTTTGGTCTGTCCCATAGTGTACTGCTCTATTAGTAGTGACTTTGCCTAAGCGCTTGTGGTCTTGACGAGGACCGACTCGGCGTGCGTGGTCCGGACAATCGGATGCACTTTAGAGATTGTAGTGCCCGGGATGGCATTTAACGGGTCTGACAAAACCCGAGACGCCCTTGGACGGGCCTCGTCGAATCGCTCGCTGAGTGATCAACCCGAACCAACGTTCGACCTGACTGAGCTAAGAGGCATAGGTCGGCGCGTAGTACACACTGTACCGCGGCCGTCGTGCCAACCAGGTGCATACCTTGGGATGCTTGTGGGCCGCATCGTTGCCGCAGATCAGGTGGACATCGTGTTCAGCTGGGGCATTCTGATCAATGTGTTTAAGGAAAGCGAGAGACTCCTGGTGTCGATGGCGTCGCTTGTATTGAATCAGTACTTCACTACTGGCCACATTGAACGCGGCGAACGGCAAGATCGTGCCGTGGCGTACGCAATCGTGGGTAGAACAACCCCATAGCCTGAGCGTGACGCTGGCCTGACACCGATCGTCTCCCGGGCGGAAGCCAACGTACAGCGTCCACAGACGCGTTGACAACCCGGGGTCAGCCTCCTAATTTAATCACTTCTTCGCCGAGCAACTTCCCGGACGCCCACCTATGTCGCGCAAGGACCTTCGTCCCGTCAGCCCGATCAAGGAAGCAGCGACAGAATCGCAAGGCGCCGCCGCCGGACCTGCCGTCGAGGATGCCCGCGCGCCCAAAGTTGCAGCAGCCGCGAGGCCTGCCATCCTGGTGTTGGGTATGCACCGCAGCGGCACTTCAGCGACCACCCGGACCCTGAATCTGTTGGGCGCGACGGTGCCCGACAATTTGATGCCCCCGGATGCGCAGGTCAATGCAACCGGTTTCTGGGAGTCTGAAGACCTTCGTGCGCTGCATGACGAGCTGTTGGCCTCAGCGGGTTCTTCCTGGGACGATTGGTTGCCGTTCAATCCGGGCTGGTACCGGTCACCCGTTGCCGACACTTTCCGACAGCGTGTCCGTTCATTGCTCGAGAAAGACCTCAGCGGCGCCTCGCTCTGCGTAATCAAGGACCCGCGTATTTGTCGCTTTCTGCCCTTTTGGCTAGATGTGTTGACAGAGGCCGGCTTGCAGCCCCGTTGCATCCTAGTTACACGTGACCCTTTGGAGGTTGCGGCCTCGTTGCGCCGGCGCGACGGTTTCAGCCGATCGAAGTCTTTGATGCTGTGGTTGCGCCATGTGCTGGATGCCGAGTTCGCGAGCCGCGAACTACCGCGTGCCTTTGTCAGCTATCAGCAGCTACTCGGCGACTGGCGCGCGGTGGCCGCTGTTATCGGGCAACGGCTCGGGATCGATTGGCCACGATTGAATCCCGCCACCGAGGCACAGATCGATGACTTCTTAGACCCCAGGCACCGCCATCATGAGGTCGTGCCGCAACAGGTTTCACACGGCGAGACAGTGACGGAATGGGTGCGTTGCGCACTGGCGGCTGTGCAGTGCTTGCAGACCGGGCAAGACGAGATCGATGTGCATCGGCAGCTCGACACCTTGCGGGGCGAATGCGACCGCGCGAGCCAATTGCTGGGCGCACTGCTCTGGTCGGAGGCCAACCGACAGGAACAAGCACAAGAAGATCAACTGCAGCAGCTGCGTACATCGTTGTTGGAGCGCGACCGCGAGCTGGCCGATCGGTTGGCCGCCCAAGCGGAGTTGCAGCGCACAGCACGGGAGCTGCAGCAACGTCTGGTACTGCGCGATGCCTATGTCGACGAACTCACGAGCAGCATCGATTCACTGAATGATCGGATCCGGGTGCTCGAGCCGGCCCTAGTCGAACGTGACCAAGAAATCGAGGTGCTGCGTACTCAAGCCCGTGACCTTGGCAACCAGTTGTCGAAACAATATCGGGACTGGGAGGCGACGGCGGATCGACAGCAACAGGCACTGGTCCAGTCCGAGGCGATGCTGTCCGAAACACATGAGGAAGTGACGCGTTTGCGTGCGCAGCGGCGTGATCTCGCGGGGCGTCTTAGTTACCACCAGACTCACCTGAGCTGGCAGGCGGTGCGCCCCCTGCTATGGATTGAGGACAAGGCGCCTTGGTTGATGGCGGGGGCCGCTGGGACCGCGAAGACGCTGGCCTGGTTGTTTAGTGGTCAGCTGCCCCGCCGGATAGCGCTGAGGCACCAGGCAGCAGAGATCACTGCGGTCGGCTTGTTTGACGAGGACTGGTACGTCGGTGAGCACCCCGAGGTTCTGCACAGCGGCTACCGGCCCCTTTATCATTGGCTGGAACAGGGCGCCGCGCAGGGTTGGTCACCACACCCGCTGTTCGATACCGCGTGGTATTTGAAACACTGCACAGCGTCGGATCGAACCGAGTGCAACCCGCTGCGCCACTATCTGCGCCATGGTGACGCGTACAGTCCGCATCCACTGTTCGACCCTAAATGGTACGCGAGCCAGTGCCCAGCGGCAGCGCGCGATGCCACACCGGCCTTAGTGCACTACTTGCGCTGCGGCGCAGCCTTGGGTCTCGATCCCCATCCGCTGTTCGATACTCGGTGGTATCTGCAACGCTATCCGCAGGTGGCTGAGGCCGGTGACAATCCCCTGGCGCATTATGTTCGTGAGGGTGCCGATGCGGGAGCAGATCCGAATCCTCTATTCCATACGCAGTGGTACCGCATGCGCACCCCTGGGTTATGTGCCGCTGGTATGAACCCATTGGTCCACTTCTGGCAGCGCCCGCAAGGTGACAGCACCGATCCCAATCCCTTATTTGATACCGGTTGGTACCTGAAGCGCTACCCGTCGGTCGCCGCGTCGGGTATCAATCCGCTGCTGCACTATCTGGCCGAGGGAGCCGATGCGGGCTTCGATCCACATCCACTGTTCGATACCCAGTTTTACCGGAGGGCTTGCGAGGAGGTCGGTGGTGGCAATCCGTTGAGTCACTATCTGAGTCGGTGCGGTCCGCCGTGGTGTGATCCCAGCGCGGTCTTCGATACCCGTTGGTATCTGAGTCTGCGGCCCAATCTGGCCCGTGCCGGGGGCAACCCCTTAATACACTACCTCAGTCATGGGGCCACCGTGGGTGCATCGCCCAATCCGGTCTTTGACAGCACCTGGTACTTGGCAGCCTATCCTGAGGTTGCTACAACCCGCCTGAATCCGCTTTATCACTATCAACGCTGGGGCGCAGAGGCAGGTTGTCGGCCGGCGCCGTACTTCGATCCCTTGTGGTACTTGAAGGCGCATCCCGAAGCCAGTGCGTTTGGCAACGACGCTTTGGGTCACTATTTGCGAGTCGGTAAGCAAGTTGGCTTGACCACGCAAGCTATGGAATCGGATGCACCATCGCAGCCTGCGACCAGGGCGTTCAAAGTGCCCGGTTGGTCAGGGGAGTGGTCGTCGGTGGCGCCGCATGAATCGTCGGATAGCGGGAGGGTTTTGATCATCGATCAACGCCCGCCGACACCGGATCGGGACTCCGGATCGGTGCGCATGATGAAGCTCATCGGTGGCTTGGTGGATGCCGGCGTCACGGTCTGCTTTATCGGCGATCGTCCGGCACCGGAGGTGCGTTACCGACAGGCAATCGAGCACCTGGGTGTCGAGGTTTTGGTTGGCCGCGAGGCCGCGCTGGATCATCTGAGCGCACAGGGGCTGCACTATCGTGCGGCGATCCTGTCGCGTCCCGAGACCGTGGAGTCCTATCTGCCCTTGGTCCGGGCGTTCGCGGTCAATGCCAAGGCGATCTATGACTCCGTGGACCTGCATTGGGTACGTTCCGCGCGTGAGGCCGAGTTGAGCGGTGATCCGGAGATGGGCCGGCGCGCGGACCATTACCGCCGCCTGGAACTCGCCAATGCCAGCGCCGCGGACCTGACTCTGGTCGTGAGCGATGAGGAGCGTCGCCAGTTGCGCGAACAGGTTCCAGGTCTCGCGGTCGAGGTCCTCGGCAATATCCACGAGGTCGCGGATGAAGTCCCTGGCTTCGAACTGCGACAAGACCTCTTCTTCATCGGCGGCTTTGAACATGCCCCCAACCAGGATGCGATGGTGTATTTCCTTCGTGAAGTTCTGCCGCTGATTGTCGAACAGATCCCCGCCATCCGTCTGCTGATCGCCGGCAGCGACATGCCGGATCGGCTCCGCGAACTGGCCAGCGACCGGGTGGATATCCTCGGGTACTTGCCCGAAGTCATGCCCTTGCTGCGGCGTGCGCGAGTCTTTGTCGCTCCGCTGCGCTACGGTGCCGGCGTGAAGGGCAAGGTCGGCCAAAGCCTGGCCGCTGGTCTCCCGGTTGTCACGACCAGCGTAGGTGCCGAGGGCCTGGGCCTCGAAGACCGACGACATGCCTTGATCGCGGACGATACCGAGGCCTTCGCGGCGGCCGTGATCGCGCTCTATACCGATGCGCAGCTCTGGCAGCGCTTATCCGAGTCCGGTCGCGCGCTGGTCGCGGCGCGTTTTTCAGCAAGCGCGGCGCGGGATCGCCTGCTGTCGATCGTCGGGCACGACGCTTCGACGCCACAGGGTGGTACTTGAACCAGGGAGACGAGTCTCCGAGGGTACTGGTGGTGGGTGTCTATCTGCTCGACACCCCGAGCAAGGTCGCGTCCATTGCAGCGGAACTGGACCGGTGCCGGCGCTACTCGCTGGAGCAGCATTGGGTTGCGCTCGGAGCGGGGACGGTGCCCCTCGACCTTGAACCGTTGACGCGCCAGCATGTCTTGCAACCGCGATCCAAGTTCGAGTTGCTTAATCTGTTGCTCGAGGCGATAGATATCCAATCCTATGATTTCATCGTCGCGATCGATGATGACATCGATCTGCCGGCACGGTTTCTCGACGACTTCATCGATCTGCAACGTCGTTATGACTTGGCGCTGGCCCAGCCGGCGCGGACCCACGACAGCTATATCGATCACCATTTCACCGCGCAGCTGACCGGCATCGATGCGCGCCGGACGCGCTTCGTCGAGATCGGGCCGTTGACCTCGTTCCGATCGGACGCGGCGGCACTGCTGATGCCATTCGATACCTGTGCGCCCATGGGCTGGGGGCTGGATTTTGTCTGGCCCTTGCAGCTGGAACGCACTGGTCTGCAGCTAGGCATCGTCGATGCAACCCCGGTACGCCATGCCTTGCGCAAACCGGCGAGCCACTACGATCTGAACGCAATGCAGGCCGCCATGGCGGATTACCTATCCTCGACCCCGCATCTGCAGCGTGCTGAGGCGTTCGTCGCCTTTCAGACATTTGACGGCGTCCAATCGGCCACGGCACAGGTGATCGATTCGCGTAGCATGAGCCAGGTGCCGGAGCTCAGCGTTTTATATTGCAGCTACAATCGCGCCGGCCTGTTGCGACTGGCGTTGGATGCCCTGTGCCGACAGACCCTGGAACGCAAGCGCTTCGAGGTCATCCTGGTCGACGACGGCTCCAGCGACGATACGCGTGAGGTGGCGAAAAACTTTTCCGGCTGTCTACCCTTGCGTTACGCGCGGCAACGCCAATCGGGGATCGCGTCGGCCCGAAACCATGCCCTGTGCTTGGCGCGCAGCCCCATCGTCTGCTTTCTCGACGACGACGATGTCGCCGACCCTGGCCTCCTCGAGACGCATCTCAGGTTTCATGAATGCCACTCCGCGCCCGAGTGCGTCGTCCTCGGTAGGACCGAGTTACGAATCGACGTGGCCGGCGCACCGCTGATGCACTTCGTGACCCAGGTCAGGCACAATCTATTCTCCTATCCGCTGATCGAGCACGGGTCGACCCTTGGCTTCGACTATTTTTGGGGCGGCCGGATCTCGTGCAAGCGACTGTTCTTGCTCGCCAACGGTGTTTTCAATCCGCTGTTCCGTTTCGGTGCCGAAGATATCGAGCTGGGATATCGGTTGACCAAAGCCGGTTTGCGCGTGATCTACAACGCCCAGGCGGTCAGCTGCATGGTGCGCTATCTCACCTTTGAGGAGTACTGTCGCCGTAGCTACCTGCAGGGCCTGGCCAACTGGTGGTGCGGGCAGTTGCATACGGATCCGCAATTCCATCGCTGGTGCCAGATCGACCAGATTGAGCTGGAATGGAACGACCTGGAGCCGCGTTACGACACCATCCTGAAGATCGCGGTCGACCTCCACCGCTATGCCCAGGCACGGATCAACGCTGGCCTGGCGCTGGATGACTTGACCCTACAGTTGCTGCACCGCGGGTATGACGCGGCCTTTGAGGCCGCGCGCATCAAAGGTAGCCATGACGGGTCGCTGGGTGCGACGCCGGCCAGCACTCACGAGGTCGGCCCTGAGCGCTTCATGGCGCATCAAACGGCCACCGCTTGAGCGGTGGCACCGCTACTGGAACTCGAGTCGTACGCCGGCGTTTGCGGTCCAGCGCTCCATATAGCTGTGACCGAATAGCTTCTCGACGTTACCGAACACAGAGATGCCATGAGGCAAGACTGCAACAGCGCCGATGGAACCGAGAAAAATATCGCGATCCGGATTATCGGTACGGAACTGGGATTCGGTACCGGTCGCGATATTGGTGATATCGAGTGTCAGGGCGTCGTCGGCAAACTCGTGGACGTAGGAAAAACTCGCCTGAGTGGATAGCACGCCCCAATTGAAGCTGTTGGCCCGCGAGCCAGCGACGCCGAGCCTGAGTTGCAGAGAGTCTTTCGAATAGCCGTCCACCCGCACCGCGCTGGCGCCGCCCGATTTCTCGACCGAGGCGTCCACGTCGGTGTAGACGTAGTCGAGACTCGCCCGCGGCCCATAGCTGTAGGGTCCGGCGTACCAGTCATACCCGGCGGACGCGCCCGCCGTGAAGCGATAGCCGTCGTAATCCGAGCGCGCGACATCCGTAATGGTGGTCGGTGAAGTGGTATCAGCGAAGATATTGCGCCGGTTCTCGTGGTCCAGTTCGGCATAGCCGATCCTGACGTCGAAATAGCTATTGTCGGTGGGCACCATGCCCAAATAGGCCAGAATGCCGATGCTCTCGTTGTCCAGGCTGCCGAGCCGGTCATCGTAGTCGCTGTCGCTCTCTTGATAATTGATCGCGGCACCTACGACGGTCTGGCGGTTGATGCGATAGTCGGCGCCGACCACGAACCCGATCAGATCGGCGTCGAAGCCGGGTTCCCGTCGTGTGGTACTGCGGTCCGTCTCGCCATAGGTCCCGGTAAGGAATAACCCGTAGCGGCCCGCCAGCATGTCGTCGCCTGTCTCTTCGCGGGTTTCTGCGAGGCGTTTTTCCAGTGCTTCTCTCTCCTTGTTTGCCATCTGCTGGGAGATGTCCGTTGCGCTCGTGCCGTAATCCTGCGCAACCAGGTCACGCCAATGCGGTACCAGGGTGATAGCGATGCAGCCGATGGCTGCGAGTGACAAAAACGCAACACGCGCAATCGATAGGTACATGGTAGAGGACGCCCCGGGTGGTTTAGTTATAATCTAGCCGCAAATGGTGCCGTAAGTCTTTGCTCAAGAGCAAGTAAACCCTACACACGTGAATTCTACAGACATTATAGGATTTCCCGTGACGGCGTGCACACTGCGACACCGAGGCCCCATCCAGCATCATAGGCGGCTTTCATGCCACAGGCGCGCCGCCAGCGCCGCGAGCAGGGCGAGCAGGGCCAGCACCCAGGATCGCAGCAGGCTGATCTCGACCAGGCCGGTGATCGCCAATGCCGCAAGGCTCCAACCGATGACCCAGGCGTAGCGTTCGGCGCTGGGTTGTCCGGCACAGCGCCTAATGGTGCTAAACACAAGGAATCCCACCAGGGTAAGGGCCACCAGGCCGGCGAGTCCGCGCTCGGCCAAGACCTCCAGGTAGAGATTGTGGGCCCAGGGCGCATGACGCGGATCCGGTGTCACCCAGTCGGGGTGTTTGAGCACCGACTGGTAGGCGTCGACCAAGACCGAAAAACCGCCGGGGCCGACGCCCCACAGTGGGTGATCCAGGAACATCTGCCAGGCTGCCTGCCAGAGCGGGACACGATTGCCCCAGACCTGGAGGTGCGCAAACTTACCCAGGAGGGCGAAGCCGGTCAGTCCATCGACCAGCAAGACCCCAACGAGCAGCGCGGCCAGTATCGGCAGGGTCCAGCGCGGCCACAGTGCGCGCAGGCCGCCGATGGCGACGATCGCGAAGGCCAGTAGGGCGACGTTGCTGCGATACAGGATGATCACGGCCAAGGACAAGGCGAGGCAGGCCGCGACCCCAACGCCGACTGGCCAGCTGCGGTAATGATCCAGCAACACCAGGCTGAACGGGGTGCACAGCGCAATCAGAACTAGATCATTGGGTACCCGCAGGTAGACCAGCCCGACAGCCGCCATGAGTGCGGTCGGGTCGGGGTCGGTGGCACTCCAGGCGACCACCAGTACCCTGATCGAAATAAGCAGTGCCAGCGAGGTCAGCCCGAGGCCCAGCACCAGCATCCAGCGTAGTCCCAGGTGGGCGCGGATCAGATAGTAAAGCAGCAGGCTGGGTGTCCATAGCAGGGCCATCTCCAGCGCATGGGCGCGATCCACTGCCGCCACGGTCGAAACCAGGCCGGTAGCGAGCAGGGCCAGCAGGGCCTTGTCCACCGGTATCAATCCCGGGCTGGCCTCTGGGGCTTGGTATAGGGCCGCGACGACGCCAGCGATCGCGAGCAGTATCAAGGCCGGTGTCTGGCCCAGGGGTAGCCCCAGACTCAGCAGATAGCCGAGAACCGCGATGGCCGGAAGCCGTTCGCGCAGGGAGGTCACAGCCTGGTGGGCCAAGCGGACAATTCTGTAACGCTCAGCCACGGCACAAGCATTGTGGGCAAGGCGCAGTCCGCGGGGAATGGCAGGCCCTTTCCAAGGACGGCAACACAGCCCACGATGCTTGTG
>JANQRK010000085.1 GCA_028284585.1 Chromatiales bacterium | reverse complement strand
GTGCACGCCGGACAGCGTGTACTACGAATCCGCTGCCAAGCTGGCGGCCTGACCTGAGGACGCACTTATCGCGCTGTCCAATATCCGGGGTCCACTTCTGGTCGAGCGTCGGCATTGTGTTGATTCTGTTGTCCACTGCCGGTCGGCTGGGTGGTGTTGAATGACTGCAATGCACTTGAACCAGCCGTCCGCCGATGACACCCGAAGGGCAGTTCATGGCCGGGAGCTGCGGTCCATAGTTCTCACGGAAACCGGTCGCTGGACAAACGAGCATTCGGTGAACGACTGCTATGCAAACCGCGTCACCGCCGGCAGCCCCCGGCCAGCTACGGACCTTCAACTACAATTCAGCCTCGATGTAGGTTAGGAGTTTCTGATAATCAGTCGCACTAGGTAGCTCTTCGAACTCAGCGAATCCGCCCCTAGCCCCTTTTCTAGCGACAGCGATCGCCTCGCCCATCTTTGCACCATTGGCTAATAAGAGACGAATCGCCTCTTTGCGCCCGTAGACCGCAGCGTATTCCAGCGGCGTTGCGCCTCTATCAGCATCTGTTTGTGTAATGCTAGCTCCCTTTGCGAGCAGCAAGTCAGCGACGTCAATCTGATCGTGAAAAACCGCCCAATGTAAAGGCGGTGGGTTCTCTTCGTCGCCGTGGACAAGACCACGGTTTCGAGAGAGGAGTTGGTTGACTACGTCGGCTTCGCCTTGAGCAATTGCATAATAAAGATCATCAAACTCCGTCATAAAACTGCCCACAAGTGTGAGGTCCTATTGTCCATCATCACACTCATGACGGCTATGGGTCGGGAGCGGCGATGCCGCCGGGCTATTGAATGAGCACCTTCGCACCCTCCATTAGCAAATCCCTGAAGGGCAGCTAAGTGTTGTTTCCTGTCGGTCGGGAAATCAGAAAGCTGCCGCTCAGCCAGATTTCCCATTCGATGACCGGTACCAAACCCATTGCGGTCGTAGCTGGGCCGGATGATCAGCGGCAGCTTCGGCCGAAGACTTGCCGGGGAGCGGGTACTCTGAACGACCGCTGTACTTTGCAACCTGACATTGCCCCCTGACTGCTTGATGGGCTGCAATGGTCGCAAAGTGGACAAGACGATCTGACAGGTAGTGTCAGATCACGTTCCGACCACTACACCGGACATCGTGTCTAGTGTTCCGAGCGGCCTTGCCGATCAGTCAATGCCGTCGGGGGTTGGAAAAACGCCCTCCTAAAGAACTGAGTCCGCCCCGCAGCATCCATTTCGAAGCGCCTGGCCGACCCTTTCTGCACAGTGATGCCTCTAACGCTGGCTGCGTTAGAGGAGTACACTATGCGGATATGCTTATATTCTCTTTTCGCTGGGAACCCTGTGTATCTGTCGCTGTCTCGGGTCGTCGACACTGGGCCGTAAGATCTGCTGCCCCAATCGAGCCTCGCGCTTTGGAAACATCATGGTGAAAAAGCTATTGCTTGCCGGGGTCGGCACAGCACTGTTGGTCGGTGCCATCGTCTACGCCAAGCTCGGTCAGTTCAGCGCGATGGGTGAGGCAGCGGCCAACATGGTGTTGCCGCCCGAGACGGTGACCGCGGTCACGCTCGACAATGGCCAGTGGGAGCAGGTGATACCGGCCACGGCGACCGTAGCGGCCGTGCAGGGTGTTACGGTCAGTGCCGAAGTCGCCGGTAGGGTGGCCGAGATCGCCTTTGAATCCGGGGCCGTGGTCAGTGCCGGCGAGGTATTGGTGCAGTTGGACACCGCGAGCGAAGACGCCCAGCTCGCCTCGGCCAAGGCCAGCGCCGCGCTGGCCCAGGCCGACCTGAAGCGGGTACGGGCGCTGGGTAAGCGTGCCCTGGCCTCGGAGGATGCGGTCGACCGTGCCGAGGCCGAGGTCAAGGAGACGGTTGCCCAGGTCGGCGTGATCAGTGCGCTGATCGCCAAGAAAACGGTACGCGCCCCGTTCGCCGGCCGCTTGGGGCTGCGCCTGGTCAACCTCGGACAGATCCTGAGCGATGGCGATCCGATTGTGGCATTGCAGACGCTCGATCCGGTGTATCTGGATTTCTCCGTCCCGCAACGCGAGATCGCGCACCTACGCCATGGCATGCAGGTGCGCGCCCTGGCCGACGCGGCACCGGGCGTCACCTTCATTGGAAAGCTGATTGCCGTGAGCCCAGAGGTGGATGCCGTGACACGCAATGTGCGTGTGCGCGCACTGGTCGAGAATCCGGGTGGGAAACTACGCGCCGGCATGTTCGCCAATGTCGAGGTGGTGCTGCCCGACGCCGAGCCGGTACTACCGATTCCGGCGACCGCCGTGCTGTATGCCCCCTTTGGTGATTCGGTGTTCGTGATCGAGCAACAGCAGAACGAGCAGTCGGGCGAGGCCGAGCAGGTGTTGCGCCAGCAGTTCGTACGCCTGGGCCAGGCGCGCGGTGATTTCGTCGACGTCACCGAGGGACTGAAGCCCGGCGAGACCGTGGTGACCAGTGGTGTCTTCAAGCTGCGCGCCGGTACCAAGGTCGTTATCGATAACACCTTGGCCCCCACAGCCCAGCTTGCGCCCCGGCCCCGCGATTCCTGACACGCATGTCTGGCAACGCGTTCACCGATGTGTTCATCCGTCGCCCGGTACTGGCGACGGTGGTCAACCTGCTGATCGTCATTGCCGGCTTGAATGCCTGGAATTCGCTGAGCGTGCGCCAGTATCCGCTGAGCGAAAACGCCTCGGTGCAGATCTCAACGGTGTATGTGGGTGCCAGTGCCGAGTTGGTGCGTGGCTTCATCACCACGCCGCTGGAACGCGCCATCGCGGCGGCGGAGGGCATCGACTATGTGGAGTCGAAGAGTCTGCAAGGGATCTCGATCATCAATGCACGACTCAAGCTCAATTACGATTCGACCAAGGCGCTCGCCGACATCTCGTCGAAGGTCGACCAGGTGCGCAACGACCTACCGGCCGAGTCCGAAGTGCCGGCGATCAGTGTGCAGTCCGCCGATTCGGAATTCGCCGCGGCCTATATCAGCTTTTGGTCGGAGATACTCTCGCCCGAGCAGATCACCGACTATTTGACCCGAGTCGTGCAACCGCGTTTGTCCGCGGTCACCGGTGTGCAGCGCATCGAGATCTTCGGTGCGCGCACCTTCGCGATGCGCATCTGGCTCAAGCCCGACCGCATGGCGGCGCTTAAGGTCACTCCGACCCAGGTCAGATCGGCGTTGGCCGCCAATAATTACTTGGCTGCCTTGGGCAGTACCAAGGGTGCCCTGGTGCAGACCTATCTTGCGGCGAATACTGATCTGCACGATGTCGAGGACTTCCGGCGCCTGGTCGTCTATCAAAGAGACGACACCATTGTGCGGCTGCAGGATATCGCCGAAGTCGAGTTGGGTGCCGAGGACTACGACACCGCGGTGCGCTATTCCGGCGACCCGGCAGTGTTCGCCGGGGTGTTCCCGCAGCCCAACGCCAACATCATCGATGTCATCAGTGGAGTGCGCGCCGAGCTGGATAAGCTCAAGCGCGAGATGCCGGCTGGCCTCGGCGCCAGCATCGGCTACGATGCCTCAAGCTATGTCCGCGACGCGATCCGCGAGGTGTTGGGCACGCTTTCCGAGACCTTGTTGATTGTGGTCATCGTGATCTTCCTGTTCCTGGGTTCGGTACGCTCGGTGTTGGTACCGGTGATGGCGATCCCGGTGTCGCTGATCGGCGGTATCTTCTTGATGCAGGTCTTTGGCTTTACGTTGAACCTGTTGACCCTGCTGGCGATCGTGCTCTCGGTCGGGCTGGTGGTCGACGATGCCATCGTGGTGGTCGAGAACGTCGAGCGTCACCTGCGCGAGGGGCGGACCCCGCGCGAGGCCGCGCTGCTCGGCGCGCGCGAACTGGTGGCGCCGATCGTCGCCATGACGTTGACTCTGGTTGCGGTGTACATCCCGATCGGTTTGCAAGGTGGACTGACCGGGGCATTGTTCCGCGAGTTTGCCTTCACCTTGGCCGGTGCCGTGGCGATATCCGGTGTCGTGGCCTTGACCCTGTCGCCGACCATGGCGGCCAAACTGCTGCGCAGTGCGCAAGACGAGGAGCGCGGCCTGACCGGTTGGTTGAACCACCGCTTCGATCGCCTGCGCGAGGCCTATGGTCGTGTATTGGGCACGACGTTGAAGGCCCGGCCCGCCGTTTATCTGGTGTGGGTTGTGCTCAGTCTGTGCACAGTGCCTATGTTCGTGTTTTCGCCCAGCGAGCTGGCGCCCACCGAAGACCAGAGCGTGTTGTTCGGGATCATCAATACCGCCTCCAACGCCACCACGGATCAGAATGCGGTGTATGCCGAGGCGGCCGAACAGGTGATGCTGGATGTGCCCGAGGCGGCCTTGACCTTCCAGCTACTGTTCCCGCCGTCAATCGGTGCGACAATAGGCGCCGACGGCTTCAGTGGTGTGGTGGTCAAGCCTTGGGCCGAGCGCAATCGCACGGTCACCGAGATCATGCCGGAGGTGCAGGCCGGGGTGTCGCAGATCCCGGGGATCCAGGTGTTCATGACCACACCGCCGGCGCTCCCCGGTGGCAGCAACTTCCCGGTCGAGCTGGTCATTACTTCGACCGCGGATGCCGAGCAGTTGTTGCAGTTCGCCCAGCAGTTGCAACTCAAGGCCATTCAGAGCGGATTGTTTGCCTTCCCGCCGGATATCGATTTGAAGATCGACCAGCCCCAGGCAACCGTTGTGTTCGACCGCGACAAGCTGGCCGACCTTGGCCTGAACCTGTCCCAGGTCGGCGCCGATCTCGGGGTCGCGACCGGTGGCGACTTCGTCAACCGGTTCAACATGGACGGGCGCAGTTACAAGGTGATCCCACTGGTGCAGCGTGTCGATCGCCTCACCAGCGAGCAGTTGGGTGACATCCACGTCGCCGGTCCCGATGGCCAGATGGTGCCGCTGTCGTCGGTGGCCGATATCGAATACTCCGTGGTGCCGCGCTCGCTGAATCGTTTTCAGCAGCTCAATGCCGTGAAGCTGTCCGGTGTGAGCACCCGCACGCTCGACGAGGCATTGAGCTTCCTCGAGGACGCCGCGCAACAGATCTTGCCGCCCGGTTATGGGATCGACTACACCGGGGAGTCGCGCCAGCTACGCACCGAGGGCAACAAGTTCCTGCCGGCGTTCTCGCTGGCGGTATTGATGATCTTTTTGGTGCTGGCGGTGCAGTTCAATTCGTTCCGCGATCCCTTTGTGATCCTCGCGGGATCGGTACCCTTGGCGATGTTCGGGGCGCTTATCTTTACTGTGTTGAAGATGCCAGACCCGAACATGCCATCTTGGACCAGTGGTTGGACCACGACCATGAATATCTATGCCCAGGTTGGGCTGGTCACCTTGGTCGGCCTGATCGCGAAGAACGGCATCTTGATCGTCGAGTTTGCCAACAAGTTGCAGGCGCAGGGCTTGAGCAAACTGGATGCCGTGCATGATGCGGCGATGATCCGCCTGCGCCCGGTGTTGATGACCTCGGTGGCGACCATCGCTGGGCATTTCCCATTGGTGTTGGTGACCGGTGCCGGTGCCGCGGCAAGGAACTCCATCGGCCTGGTGCTGGTCGGTGGCATGGCCATTGGCACGATATTTACGTTGTTTGTCGTACCCTCGCTTTATGTGTTGATGGCGAAGGACAGGTCCAAGCAGCGGTCTGCAAATCCTGTATCGGAAGAGACGTCGCCCATCGGGGCACACTCCGAGTTGGGTGATACCTAGGGGGACGTCCCCTTTGCGGGGCGTTCTCTGCTACGAAGCCTTTAACATCTTGGTTTGGTAAGTCATTCGGGCTCGATCGGTTCCCAGGATAGGATCTCGTACACGGGCGATCCCAGACCAAACTTGGGCCGGGGACCGACGCGGATCCGGACCCGGATCGGCTGATTGAACCCCGCGCCTTTAAGCGAACCGCGAAGTTTGACCCGGCCGTCGAAGGTTGCGAAGCGGACGATGTCTCGCTCGACCGCGCCATAGCGTGTGCCGGTGAGCTCCGTTTCGGTGCCCGGCGGCAACTCGCGGATACTCGCCGCCGTGGGTCCCGCGCGCGCAGTCTCCCACGCGGCCTGCTGTGCCGCGTATTTCTCGGCCTCTTCTCGGTCCGCGAGGGTCTCGAAACCGCCGGCATCTGTACTCCAGAGAAGCTCGCCTGTTTCGAGTCGTTCCGCCAGGCTCGACAGAAACGCCCGCATGGAATCCGCAAGCGGCTCTTCGCCGTCCTCCATGAGTTCGATCACTGCGCCATAGTCCTCGCCCTCGGCCAACCGGATCGCCACCGTCGAGTTGCCGCCGTTGTCCGCGAATCCGACAAGCTGCTCGCCACTGTCGCACCCCGACGCCAGCAGGGCCCGATGGTTCTCGACAACTTCCTCGAGACACCACAGCCGGTACGGCCCAAACAGAAACTCGACACCGGTTTGTTGCCCGTCGTGAACCCGATACGATGCGACGAACTCCGGCGGAAGCTCCACGCCCAACGCGCGTTGGGCGGCCTCGATTGCCGTGTCGGCCGCACCCTCTGCAAAGCTTTCGGATGCACCGGCGAATTCGACTTTGGCGTCTATGGTTCGCCAGGCGTCTGCGATCTTCATCATCATTGTTCCCTGTTCGACGTTCGACCAGTCTGGGTGACCCCACGCTGACCGCGTGCGGGTTGCGGTGCCAGCGGCACGGCCATGGCGCCGGCGCGGCCGTTGGTGGGGCGAATTCTGGGCCGTGACGCCGCTCTGCACGCTGTCGGGCGATGGAAGATGCTGGGGGCGATCAGGCGGGACCGTCTGCTGCGAGCCGCCGAAGAGGTCGTTAATACTTCCTATGCGTCACCTATTGATTTAATGTGAAATATCAATGCCTGTAGTTCATCTGCGCTCGGCAACTGCCATAGACCCACTCACACTTCCATTAATACTTGTAGACTAGCCCAATTCGCTTGTTGGTTTCATTTGTGCCTATTACTCATCCTTTTAATCCGGTAGCATAGGCGAGGCTACTTTGAAAATCCTGCAAGGAAGCGAGTTAGCAGAAAGGCAACAGGCCTTTGAGTCGCAGTTTGCTGCTCACGTCGTCAGCGAAGTCTTTCTGCTCGTCCATCTCTCTTATTTCCTTCTTGAATTTTCTGAGAAGCAAATCAGAAAAAATGGATTTCAAAAGGACTACCAACAATGTATAGAAGCAAAGTCATCAGTACCATCCTTATTTTATGCTGTCTTTCCGGACCCACCGCACTCGCTGCAACATCTATACAAACATGCCCGAATAACTTTCAGCCAGCGGCAGTCAATATTTCCGCTACGGTTTCGACCAGTGAGAACGGTTGCCCTCTGCTGGAGGTGAATCGTCTGCGCAGACTCGTTGACAGATTTTTCCCGTGCACCACATTTGCTTACCCGCTCCCAGATCCGGAGCCAGGTGAGCCGCCCCCTCCAATCCCTTGTCTGAGTGGCACAATCGATCCTGGCAGTGCTATCGCAATGAATGGCGAGAAGATTTGGATTAAGGGAACTACAGAGTCAGCTCAGCGCATCTTTCCCGAAGCGTCTGAAGTAAACCCCTTCTTTGATGGCCTGTTTTTAGCTGGCACGACGATAGATGGAATTAGCTTTCTCTCAGGCGCAGCGGCTACTCTCCTTCATATAATGGAAGACCCCGATGAGAAAGACTTTGATGAGGAAGGCAGCGATGAGCCGCCTCTAGAGTTGACACTGGTTTTGTCAGACCGTTTTACTGTTTATCCCCTCGATTTCGGACCGCCATTTACTGATATCGAAGATTTTGAAATTATGGGAGCCAAAGGCGCGGGCGCCAGAGGCCGCTTAGAGGGCGAGGCCCAAATAGCTGATCCGCCCGGGAGTCCGATAAACATGGCAACCTTTATGGTAGAAGGATCCTTCTGTATCAAGGTGTAGGAAGCGAGTAGATGACGCGGTGGCTAGTTTAGGGTACCTCGAAAAATCTAAGTGCCCGAGCGGCACAGGGATGTGCGCGAAGAAAAATGCCAAGGATGGCATTTCTCGTTATGGTCCCCTTTAGCCGGTTTGCGTTGGCTACATCCCTAGCAGCGTCCTACTGCGTTCGAACACCGCTTCGGGCACGCCAAGGCGCTCCTTCAGCGCGACATCGCGGTCCCACTGGCTGGCGTGGGCCGATGCCGCCTTGGCCTCGGCCAGCGAAATATGGTTGAGGTGGTACAGTGAAGACACCAGCGGCGCAAACTGCAAAGGCCAGTCGCTGCCGTAGAGCATGCGATCGTGCAGATTCGCGTGCCCGAGTGCTTCGGCCAAGTAGTTGCGCTTGTTGACCTGGGTCAGGCTCGAGATATCGGTGTACAGGTTCGGGAATGTGCGAAACATCGGCAGGATGCGATCAAAGTTGCGCTGGCTTTCGATTCGGCCGGTTGTGGCGATGTGTGCGGCAATCACGGTAACGCCCAGCGACAGCGGCAGCCTCAGACGCTGCGGGTCGCCATAGCGATCAATGGCGTGTGCGAAGGCCCGTTCGTGACCGGCATGACTGAGTAGCGGTATCCCAAGTTCCACCATTTTCCTGTAGAACGGAACGATCCGCGGGTCGGCCGGATCGATGTGCATGATGTTGGGGATCCATTTGACCAAAACGGCACCGGCCGCGGCGGCGGCTTCCAGGCGCGCAATGGCGTCCGGGCGATAGGGATTGATGCTGGCGCCAAGGTGCAGGTTGGCGTACTGCGGCAGCTCGCGCATCAGGTACTCGTTTGGGACATAGATCTGGGTTCGCTCGCGATCCAGGCTGCCGTCCTCTTTGATGACGCCATCCAAGGCCAGGATGACCGCATCGCTGACGCGCTCTGAATCGCTGATGCGCTGTGACAGCTTGCGCAGCAATATGGCATCGCCTTGCGCGTGCAGCTCGGCCTCGGTCACACCCATGGCCCAGAGATAGACGTCGAATTTGTAGCTATCGGCCATGGCCTCGTTGATGAAGGCACCGCTGTTGCCAGCGCCGATGCCGGCGGCATGCACGTGCATGTCGACATATTGGGTCTTGCGCGGCGGCAGTGCTGTGGGCTCGGTCAGCAGCCAGAGCGTAGTGGCGCCTACCGCGATCAGCACCACCAGCAGTGCAGTTCCTTTGAGCAGGGTTTTCATCGCGCAGGCCGTGCGTTTCCGTAGGATTCGCCGCGCACCTTGCGAGAGGGGTTCCAGAAAGGCAAGCCCGAAGCGCCTGGGTCGAGACCGCCAGCGATGCGCACCCTGGACACCCCGTGCGGGGGTGTCCTCTCATACCATACGGGTGCGGGTGATTATTTGTTCGGCTGTGGGGTGATCCGCAGATAAGGCTTGACGGCCTTAAAGCCCTTCGGGAATTTCGCCTTGGCCTCTTCGTCGCTCAGGGCGGGGACCACGATGACATCCTCACCATCTTGCCAGTCCACCGGGGTGGCGACCTGGTGATTGGCCGTGAGCTGGAGTGAGTCCACCACGCGCAGGATTTCGTCGAAGTTGCGCCCGGTGCTGGCCGGATAGGTAATGCTCAGTTTGACCTTTTTGTCCGGCCCGATGATGAACACGGAGCGCACCGTCAGCGTGTTGTCGGCGTTCGGGTGAATCATGTCGTACAGCGACGAAACATGCCGGTCCGGGTCGGCGAGCAGCGGAAAGTTCAACGCCGTTCCCTGGGTCTCTTTGATATCGCCGGCCCAGGTATTGTGGTCGTCCACGGAATCCACGCTCAGCCCGGCGACCTTGACATTACGCTTGTCGAACTCGCCCTTCAGCGCCGCTACGCGACCCAGCTCGGTCGTGCAGACCGGGGTGAAGTCCTTCGGATGCGAGAACAGGATGCCCCAGCTGTCTCCGAGCCACTCGTGAAACTTGATCTCCCCCGCTGTGCTGGGTGCAGTGAAATCGGGCGCAGTGTCGCCTAGTCGAATTGCCATCATTTTCTCCTGATTCGGTTCCCCCTAAGGGCGAGGGATCGGCATGGTGTCGGGTCTGTCCGTCGCAGCAGGTCCGCAGCGTTCTACCCAGGTTTCGCGCCACAGCCGCCCGAGCCCTGGTACCCGTACGCGTCATTGAGACAGGTATCGCTGGCAGTACTTGGTGTGCCAGGCAATCTGCAGGCTGCACTGTGGCGGTGATGGGGCAGCGGTCGGCGGCAACTAGCACGACGGGATGGGATTCTACAGATTCTTGTGGCCCCGCGCGTGGCCATTGCCGGCCGATGCGAATTGCCGCAAGCCGCTGAAGGCTTTCAGAAAGCCCCGGTCCCTGCCGTCATACCAGCGGAGACCAAATAAAACACTGACCCTTATGTGGAACAAGATTCTTTCCCGCTGCATCGTCGGCGGTCTGGCCGGCGCACTGCTGTCGGCATCCGTGGCCGCGGATGACGAGCCGCCGATGGGCTTCGACTGTGTGATCACACCATCCCGCTCGGTCGATCTGGGCAGTCCGGTCCCAGGGCAGATCCATCAGGTCCTGGTCGATCGCAGCGCAAGGGTGCGGGCCGGGCAGATCGTGGCCGAGCTCGACTCGCGCCTCGAAGAGGCCAATCTGGCGATCGCCGAATTCCGCGCCCAGGCCGAAACCGAACTTAAGCTGCGCCGCTCGGCCTATGCGATCGACCGGCGCACCGAAAAGCGCCTGAACTCGTTGGCTGCCTCCAAGGTGGCCTCGGCCCATGATCGGGACCGCGCGGCACGCGATGCGCGCCTGTCGGCCTGGCGCTTGCGTCTGGCACATGATGATTTGCAACTGTTTTCGTTGGAGAAGGCGCGCGCCGAGACCGCGCTCGACCGGCGCAGGATTCGCAGCCCGATCGACGGCGTGGTGGTCGCACGCCTGCGTGAACCGGGCGAGTACGTCGAAGATCAGGCACTGCTGCGTATCGTCAAACTCGATCCCCTGCATGTCGAGGCCATCCTGCCGATGCGGCTGTTCGGCAAGGTCAGTCCGGGGATGTCCGCCCAGGTGGTCGCGGAGTACGACGCCGGCCAGGCCTACCGTGCGACCGTGGAATTGGTCGATCCGATGGGCGATGCCGGGAGCGGTACCTTCGGCGTCCGCCTGGCGCTGCCCAATCCCAAGGGTGCGATTCCCGCTGGCCTAAAGTGCCGGGTCGAGATCGACACCGATGGCCCGTTGCTGAGTGACGCGCACGGCGCGAGCGAAGGCCGCCGGCAACTAGCCGCGTCGGCACGCTGAGCCGTCCTCGCAGCTACGGGTATCGGGCAGGATGCGCAAACCTCTCTCACAAGCTGTGTCGACGCGGGTTCTCGCGACAGATGCCGATGAGTACATCGTCGAAGCCATGGAGCCGCGGGTTTTGCTCTCGGCCGATGCGCTGGGCGTGGATGCCAGCGCCATGGACCGCGATCTCGTCGAGCTGGATACCTGGGACGCCGCGGCCGCGGCCAACGAGCTGTCCGCCTTCACAGCCGCCCAACAGCGCAGTGAGCTGGAAACGACCGGCGGTCCGCCTGATCTCGCGGGCTTGCTAGGTACTGACGATTCCGAGCTCGACGACCGTGCCGAACAGGGTGGTCTGGCGCTTTCCGCATGGAGCGAGGGAAAGGAGACCCAGGCAGCGCGCGAGATCCTGTTTGTCGATCCGGGTGTGGAGGATGCGGCCACGCTGCTGGCCGATCTCAGCGCGGGGCGAGATAGCCCGTTCATCCAAATCGTCTTACTCGACTCCGAGCGCGATGGCATCGATCAGATCAGCGACATACTGGCCGGACTACGGGATATCGATGCGGTCCATATCCTCTCACACGGCGCGGCAGGGCAGGTCCAGCTCGGCGCGACCACGCTGTCGGCCGGCAGTCTGTCGGACTATGCGGACCGGCTGGGTGACTGGGGTAGCGCACTGGCCGATGTTGGCGACATCCTGATCTATGGTTGTGATCTCGCCGCGGACGATCAGGGCCGGGCCTTGGTGGATGCGATCGCCGGGCTGACCGGTGCCGATGTCGCCGCGTCGGATGATCGCACCGGTCATGCTGCCCAGGGCGGTGATTGGGAGCTCGAGTATCGGGCCGGCACGGTCGAGATGGCCGCGCTGTCGGCGAGTGCCTCACAGAGCTGGCAGGGCACCCTGGCCCTGATTGCCTACGAAGGATTTGATTACCCGGCAGGTGCCTTGGAAAACGCCAACGGCGGTACCGGCTGGGCCGGGGCCTCGAACTGGACGACCACAAGCGGCAGCTCCACCCAGGTCATCGCCACCGGGCTGGTCGGTCCCAGTGGAACCCTACCGGTGGCCGGTGGTGCAGCCCAGATGGATGGTGGGGTCGTTCAAGTGCGCGATATGGACACCAGTATCGGCGCCGATGGCACCACCGCCTGGGTGAGTTTCTTGCTCGAGGCGGATGAGGGGTTCGCGCAAGGTTTCTCGATAGAACTCGGCGACAGTTCGAACGACACCGTGACCATCGGGACCTTGAGCGATGATTTTCTGATCACGCGTAACGCCAATGCGTTCGGTGGGTCTTATATCAGCAATGCGGTGAACGACGGCGAGACCTATCTGCTGGTCGCGAAAATCGATTTCACGGCGGGTACAGATACCGTCTCGCTGTATGTCAATCCCACGCCGGGTTTGGCGGCCCCCGATGTCGCCGCTGGTGCCGTGTTGACCTCAGCGGACCTCGGTGACTTCACGCAGATCGGTCTGCGCGGCGGCGGTTTCAGCAACACCAGCGCCATCGATGAGATCCGCATCGGTGATAGCTTTGGCGATATCGCACCGGGCCCGTCCAGCATCGCCTTGACGCCGATCCAGGACACCTACCTGGACGACGATAATCAAACGACCAACTACGGGAACTCCGCCGTCATCCGGCTGGATGAAAGCGGCGGCGGCTATGGTGACGGCCGGATCTTGCTGGAGTTCGATCTCAGCAGCCTGCCGGCCGGTTCGACCATTGTCGATGCCAGCCTGGAGATGAACGCCACGAGCCAGGTCAACGGCGGCTGGAGCGATATCCATGTCTTCGAGGTCACCGAGGCCTGGGACGAGGGGACCGGCGGTGCAAATGGCGCGACCTGGAACGATCGCCAGACCGGCACGCCCTGGGGTACGGCGGGCGGTTCGTTCGACACCACGGCCATCGATACCCTGACAATCAACACGACCGGTCTGCATACCTGGGATGTCACATCGCTGGTCGACGACTGGTACACCGGCACCAAGACCAACAACGGCCTGATGCTCGCCAGTGATGACACCGGCAATGTGATATTCGATTACGACAGCCGCGAGAGCGGCGGCACGCCACCCCAACTGATCATCTCTTACACTGGGCCGGCCGAACAGGAGGTCTCGACCAACACCGGTGCCACGGTCGACGAGGGCAGCACCGGAAACACCATTACTGGAGCGATGCTGGAGACCACGGATGCCGACAATTCCCCGGACCAGCTGGTCTACACACTGACCGGCGTACCGGGCCACGGCACCCTGTACAAAGACGCCGTGGCGCTGAATGCCTCGGATACCTTCACCCAGGATGATATCGACAACAACCGGATCAGTTACGATCACGATGACTCGGAGAACTTCTCCGACAGCTTCGACTTCAGCGTCGACGACGGGGCCGGGGCGGCGAGCACCGGCAGCTTTGCCATCACGATCAACCCGCTCAACGACAATGATCCGGTGGCCGATACCGAGAGCTTCACGGTGCTCGAGGGCGGTACCGCGACCCAGGCCGATCTGGACGCCGGCGCCGACCTGCTCGCTGGTGATACGGATGCCGATCTGCCGAACGACAGCCTGAGCATCAACACCACCGCGGTCGCCGGGCCAAGCCATGGTAGCCTGACCCTGAATGCGAACGGAACCTTCTCTTATACCCACGACGGCAGCGAGAACTTCAGCGACAGTTTCACCTACGAGCTGCTGGATGCCGACGGCGGGGTGAGTGACACGGCGGTCGTGACCATCACCATCACACCGGTCAACGACAACGAGCAGGTGGTCTCGACCAACAGCGGTGCCACGGTCGACGAGGGCAGCACGGGCAACACCCTCTCTGCGGCCATGCTCGAGACCACTGACGCGGACAACACGCCCGATGAGCTGATCTACACGCTGACCGGGGACGTCGGGCACGGCACGCTCTACAGGGACGGGGTGGTGCTGAATGTCTCGGATACCTTCACCCAAGACGATATCGACAACAACCTGATCAGCTACGACCACGACGACTCGGAGAACTTCTCGGATAGCTTCAGTTTCAGTGTCGACGATGGGGCTGGGGTGGCAAGCACCGGCAGCTTCGCGATCACCATCGACCCGGTCAACGACAATGATCCGGTGGCCGATACCGAGAGCTTCACGGTGCTCGAGGGCGGCACGGCGAACGAGACCGACCTGGACGCCGGGGCCAATCTGCTCGACGGCGACACCGATATCGATCTGCCGAACGACAGCCTCAGCGTGAACACCACGCCGGTGGTCGGCCCGACCCACGGCAGCCTGACGCTCCTCAGTGATGGCCGTTTCACCTACACCCACGACGGCAGCGAAAATTTCAGCGACAGCTTCACCTATGAGCTGCGCGATGCCGACGGTGGGGTAACGGATACCGCGGTCGTGAGCATCACCATCACGCCGGTCAACGATGTCGAGCAGATGGTCTCGACCAACATGGGTGCCACGGTGGGCGAGGGCAGCGTCGGCAACCTGATCACCACCGCCCTACTCGAGACCACGGATTCCGACAACACGCCGGATGAGTTGATCTATACGCTGACCGGGGCGCCGGCGCACGGCACGCTATACAAGGATGCGGCGGCCATGAGCGCGTCGGACACCTTTACCCAGGACGACATCGACAACAACCGGATCAGCTACGACCACGATGACTCGGAGAACTTCTCCGATAGTTTCGGCTTTAGCGTCGACGACGGTGCCGGCATCGCCTCGACCGGGACCTTCGTGATCACGGTCACTCCGGTCAACGACAATGACCCGGTGGCCGACAACGAGAGCTTTACCGTGCTCGAGGGCGGCACGGCGACTCAGGCTGATTTAGATATCGGGGCCAATCTGCTCGATGGAGACAGCGATGTCGATCTACCGAATGACACCCTGAGCGTGAACACCACGCCGGTGGTTGGTCCGAGCCACGGCAGCTTGACGCTGAATGCGAACGGAAACTTCAGCTATACCCACGACGGTTCGGAGAACTTCAGCGACAGCTTCACCTACGAGTTGCGCGACGCCGACGGCGGCGTAACGGATAATGCAACCGTGACCATCACCATAATGCCGGTCAATGACAATGACCCGGTGGCCGATGGCGAGAGTTTCACGGTGCTCGAGGGTGGCACCGCGACCGAGTCCAATCTGGATGTCGGGACGAATCTGCTCGATGGCGACAGCGATGCCGATCTGCCGAACGACACCCTGAGCGTCAATACCACACCGGTGGTGGATCCCAACCATGGCAGCCTGACGCTTAATGCAAACGGGACCTTCACCTATATCCACGATGGCTCGGAGAACTTCAGCGACAGCTTCACCTACGAGCTGCGCGATGCCGACGGCGGCGTGAGCGACACCGCGACCGTGGCCATCACGATCACGCCGGTCAACGACGGCGACCAGGCGGTGACCACGAACATCGGGGCCGCGGTAGACGAAGGCAGCGCCGGCAATCTGATCACCACGGCGATGCTCGAGACCACCGACAGCGACAACACCGCGGGCGAGTTGGTCTATACGCTGACCGATGTGCCGGACCATGGCACGCTTTACAAAGACGCCGCGGCGCTGAATCTTTCGGACATCTTCACCCAGGACGATATCGACACCAACCGGATCAGCTACGATCACGATGACTCGGAAAATCTATCGGATGCCTTCGGCTTTAGCGTCAACGACGGTGCCGGTGCGGCGAGCACCGGCAGCTTCGCGATCACGATCGATCCGGTCAACGATAATGACCCCGTGGCCGACCCCGAGAGCTTCACGGTGCTCGAGGGGGGCACCGCGACCGAGGCCGATCTAGATGCCGGGGCCAATCTACTCGACGGCGACAGCGACCTCGATCTCCCGAACGATAGCCTGAGCCTAAATACCCTGCCGGTGGTCGGCCCGAGCCACGGCAGCCTGACGTTGTTCAGTGACGGCCGCTTCACCTATACCCACGACGGCTCGAATAACTTCAGCGATAGCTTTACCTACGAGGTCGGCGATGTCGACGGCGGGATCACGGATACCGCGGTCGTGAGCATTACGATCACCCCGGCGGGTGCACCGCCGCCACCGCCACCCGCGCCGGAACCCGAGCCCGAACCGGAACCGGAGCCAGAACCCGAGCCCGAGCCAGAACCGCAGCCGGAACCCAAGCCCGAGCCGCAGCCAGAACCGGAGCCCGAACCAGAACCGGAGCCCGAACCAGAACCGGAGCCCGAACCAGAACCCGAGCCCGATTCGAACGGCCAAGTCGCCAGTGGCTTCTTCCAGGCCGAGTCGGCCGTCGTTTTTCAGGCGAATGCGGATGCCTTTGGCGCGTCTGGGCTTCCCCCGGCGGCGGGAGCATCTGCAGAACAGCCGTCGGATACGTCGACGCCGTCTGAACCCGATCCCGAGCCGACAACGGAAGGTGACGAATCGACTGCGGCGACGCCCGAGGCGCAGGAAACCGTGTCTGAACCCGATGCAGCAGCCACGCCGCCGGTCGCAGCAGGTGCTACAGGGACCGTTCCGCGCCTCTACGACAACGGGCCTTCCGTGACACCGACGACGACAGCGGCCCAGGATCTGCTGAAGAGCTTCGTGGTGCGACCGGCCGCACTCGCCGGTTTGGTGGCACCGCAGTTCTTGCCTCAGTCGTTGCCCTTGGACGGGTTGACCACCGAGTTGCGCGCGGTGTTCAGCTCGGACGGCTTCAACGACACCTTGGACCGCATGCGCGATGAAGTTTCCTACAACAACTTCGTTCACCAGAGCGTGGTCGGCTCCGGCGTCGCCGTGGGCACTGGGCTGTCGGTTGGCTATGTGGCTTGGTTAGTGCGCGGTGGCGTGTTGTTGAGCACGATGCTGTCGTCGCTGCCAGCGTGGCAATTCGTCGATCCCCTGCCGGTGCTCGCCAAGACGCATGATGACGATGACGACGGTCGGGACGACTCGCTGCAGTCGATCATCAAGGAAGAATCGGCGCGGGCCGATAAACAGGCCGACGACACATCGCTGGAATCGACCGAGCAGGACGGCAGGCCAACCCGGCCCGAGTGATCCTAGATGCTGAGATTGAGTGCCAAATCGCGAATCGCACTGGGCCAGGTCGGCCTGGTCGCCACGGTATTGCTCGGGGCGAGTTTCATCGGCCTGGTCCCCGACCAGCGCGCCAGCATCCGCGAGGGTCGGGCGGCGCTGGCCGAGGCGCTCGCGGCCAACAGTTCGGCGCTGGTCACACAACGCGATGTGCGCCGTCTCGAGGGCAATCTCCAGTTGGTCGTGGAGCGTAACGACGACCTGCTGTCGGCTGGCTTGCGCACCCAGGCGGGTCGATTGATCGCCACCGTCGGCGAGCATGAGGCCCATTGGGAGCGCGCCGAGACTGACCTGTCGACCGACAATCAGGTCAAGGTGCCCATCTATGCCGGGCGTGAGCCTTGGGGTCACTTGGAGCTACGCTTCGAGCACTTGGGCGCCGGGGGCTGGTGGGGTTTGGTGTCCGACCCCCTGGTGTTGCTGATCGCCTTCGTCGGCCTGTTCAGTTTCACCAGCTTTTATTTTTACCTCGGCAAGATGCTCAAGCATCTAGACCCGTCACAGGCGATCCCCGGGCGCGTGCGCTCGGCGCTGGACACCATGGCGGAGGGCCTGTTGGTGCTCGACAGCAAACAACAGATCGTGCTCGCCAATCGGGCCTTCGGCACCTTGTTGAACCAAACACCGGATGACCTGCTGGGGATCCGGGTAAATGCCATGCCATGGACAGATGCCGATGGCACGCCCCTCGCTGAGGCCGATCGACCTTGGCAACGCGCACTGGATACCGGGCAGCCGGAGGTGAATCGGCGTGTACGCCTGGAACTGCCGGATGGCTCGCACCTGACCTTCATGATCAATTGCTCGCCGGTGCTCGGCAGCGGTGGCGCCAATGCCGGGGTCCTGGTCAGCTTCGATGATGTGACCCAGCTCGAGGAACAAGAGATCGAACTGCTGCGCTCGAAGGAGCAGGCCGAGGCCGCGAACCAGGCCAAGAGCGATTTCTTGGCCAATATGAGCCACGAGATCCGCACCCCGATGAATGCCATCCTGGGCTTCACCGAGTTGCTGCGGCGTGGTGTTACACGCGACGAGAGCGAAAGCCGGCGCCACCTCGAGACGATCCATTCCAGTGGCAAGCATCTGCTCGATCTGATCAACGACATCCTCGATCTGTCCAAGGTCGAGGCCGGGCATATCGAGACCGAAGCCCTGGTGTTCGATCCCTACCCGGTGATCCAAGAGGTGGTCAAGGTGCTAGCGATCAAGGCACGCGAGAAGGGCATTGCGCTGGATCTCAATGTGCTCGGTCGGGTGCCAAAGACCATCCACAGCGACCCGGCCCGACTGCGCCAGATCATGACCAATCTGATCGGCAATGCCGTCAAGTTTACCGAGCAGGGGGGCGTCTCCGTTGAGGTGAGGGCGACCGAAACGGATGGTGCCATCGGCTTCGAGGTCGAGGTGGCGGATACCGGCGTCGGACTGTCGACCGATGCCCAGGGCAAGATCTTCGATCCCTTCGTCCAGGCCGACAGCTCGGTCACCCGCCGCTTTGGTGGCACCGGCCTGGGTCTGTCGATCAGCCGCAAGTTCGCCCGAGCGCTCGGCGGGGACATCAGCGTCGAGAGCGAGATCGGCCGGGGTAGTCGCTTCAAGGTGCACCTGGCGGCAGGTCCGGCCGTGGCGACCGAATGGATCGATGGTAGTCAGGCGATTGCCGAGCTTGGCGAGGTACAGGATCGACAGACAGTCGACTGGACATTCCCCGCGGCGCGCATCCTGGTGGTGGACGACGGACCGGAAAACCGTGAGCTGGTCAAACTGGTGCTGGAGCGTTACGGCCTGACGGTTGAGCAGGCCGAAAACGGCAAGGTCGGCCTCGAGATGAGTCTTGCCACCGACTACGACGTGATCTTGATGGACGTGCAGATGCCGGTGATGGACGGTTTCAGCGCCGCCCGGGCAATGCGCGACCAAGGGATCGAGCGGCCGGTTATCGCGCTGACTGCGAACGCGATGAAGGGCTTCGAACGCGACTGCCTGGCCGCCGGTTATTCGGACTACTTGAGTAAACCCATCGATATCGATGGCTTCATCGCCAAGCTCGCCGAGACCCTGGGCGCCAGTGCGGTGGTGGGGCAGGCACCTTCGACACCGCTCCCAGCGCAGGCATCTTCCACGCCGTCGGCGACCGAGCGCGGCGCCGAGGACAAGGTACAGTTGGCATTACGCGGCAACGAGCCACAGTTCGCCCAGCTCGCGGCACGCTTTGCGCAGCGCCTGGGCGGCAAGCTGGATGAGATGGGAGAGGCCTGGACCGCACGCCGTTATCCAGAACTGGCGGAACTCGCCCACTGGTTGAAAGGTGCCGGTGGCACCGTGGGATACAAGGTTTACACCGCACCCGCCGGGCGCCTGGAAAGTGCCGCCAAGGCGGGCGACGCGCAGGCCATCGCGGCGGCCATGACAGGCTTATACGAGATTGCCTCGCAAATGCCAGGCGTTCGGTTCAACCGGGCGGCGGTGGTGGCGGACGACGCTGTAGCACAAGACGATGCTACGGCCACGCCGGCACCAGCGATGCAGGTTGCCGAACCTATGGTCTCGCGCTTCGCCGGCGATGCGCGGATGCAGCGTTTTGTCGACCAGTTCGTAGCCCGTCTGCCAGCGGAGCAGTCCAAGATGCAGGCGGCTCTGCAGACCGGTGACCTCGACGGTTTGGCCCAGTCCGCCCGCTGGCTGAAGGGCTCTGGCGGCACGGTGGGGTTTGAGGCGTTCACAGAACCGGCCGGCGAGCTCGAGGCCTGTGCCAAGTCCGGAGACACCCAACGCATCTCCGGGTTGCTGGCCGATGTCTCAGCGCTGATCGACCGCGTTCAACAAAGCGATGGGGCGGCCGATACTACTTCGGGAGACGGCGTCCGTCGGATAACCGGCGGCTAGCCAAGAAAACGAGCCAAAGCATGCCCCCAGAACCCGCAACACTTGCCAATCCTGATACGCAGGCGTCGACATCGGTAGATAGCGACGGTCACCAGACTTACAGGCTTGGCGACGACTTCGCGCAGCTGCGGCATGCGACCATCATGATGGTCGATGACGAGCCGATAACGATGGAGGTGGTGCAGACCTTCCTCGAGGATGCGGGCTACCGTAAGTTCATTCTGGTAGAGGACTCGGTGCAGGCGATGGATCGTTTGCGAGAGCACCGCCCGGATGTCTTGTTGCTCGACGTCGTGATGCCGGAGGTCTCGGGCTTCGATATCCTGCAAATGTTGCGCGGCGATGAGGAGTTTTCTCACCTGCCGGTGATTATCCTGACCTCTTCCTCAGATGCCGCGACCAAGCTGCAGGCGTTGGATCTGGGTGCGACCGATTTCCTGTCCAAGCCGGTCGACCCGAGCGAGCTGGCGCTTCGGGTGCGCAACACCCTAGCAGCCAAGGCCTACCAGGATCAGCTCGCGTACTACGACCTCCTGACCAATCTACCGAATCGCCAATTGCTCCAGCAACGCGCGCAATGGCGAATCGCGCGGGCCGGGCAAGAAGATCGCGGTGTCGCCCTGATGCATATCGCCTTCGATGACCTCAAGCGCGTCACTGAGACCTTCGGGCCCAAGACCGCGGACGATGTGCTCAAACAGATTGCCCAGCGTCTGCAATCCCTGCTTAAGGTCGGGGAAGGCAAAGATGGTAACGAGATTGATAGCCATGTCTCCGGTGAGGCCTTTCGCCTCGGTATGGTCGATTTCTGCGTTTTGTGGCCGAGCTCCAACGACATCTCGGAGGTTGCGCTGGCCGGCCGGCGCCTGTTGGAGCTGATGCAGGTTCCGTTCGATGCCGATGGCACCGAGGTCTATTTGCCGGCGAGTGTCGGCATTGCCACCTTCCCGGATGACGGCGACGACCCGGCACAACTCGTGCGGCTCGCGGTCGGGGCCAGCAGTCAGGCGGCCGCGAACGGTGGCGACCGCATGCAGTTCTATTCGGCCGAGATGAATGAATCATCGCTGCAACGCCTGCGCCTCGAGGCGGATCTGCGCCGAGCGGTCGAGGCGTGTGAGTTTCGACTGCTCTACCAACCGAAGGTGGAGGTCGTCAGTGGCCGTATCGTCGGCACCGAGGCGCTGATCCGCTGGCATGCTGGCGATACCATGGTTTCGCCGGCGGACTTTATTCCGGTTGCCGAAGAGACCGGGCTGATCTTGCCGATCGGTGAGTGGGTAATAGAGGAGGCATGTGCCCAAATGACCCGCTGGCGAGATGCCGGGATCCACACCCAGGTGTCGGTAAATATCTCGGTCCGGCAGTTCTACGAGTCGGATCTGGTCGGGGTCGTCAGTTCTGCACTTGCCAAGACGGGTATTGTTCCCGGGGATCTGACGCTTGAAGTGACCGAGAGCCTGGTCATGGGGCGTATGGAAGAGGCCGAGCGTACCTTGCGCCGGCTGCGTCAAATCGGCGTGCGTGTATCGATCGACGATTTTGGCACGGGGTATTCTTCGCTGAGCTATCTCAAGCGTCTGCCCGCCGACGAGGTCAAGATCGACCGCGCGTTCATCACCGATATCGCGGACTCGCGCGAAGACAAGGCGCTGGTCGCTGCAGTCACCTTTTTGGCCCACAAGCTGGGCTACAGCGTCTGCGCCGAAGGCGTCGAGGAGCCAGCGCAGTTGCGCTATCTGCAGAAGATCAAGTGCGACGAGTTCCAGGGCTACCTATGCAGCAAGCCGGTGGAACCAGACGAAATTGCCGATCGCTTGCGCGGGCAAGCCGACAAGGTCTAGCCGGGCCAGCTAAGCCGGCGTGTGGGTATCGGCTGCATCCCCATCTAAACAATCGCGCGGTCAGGCCGCTCGAATCAAGGTGATTCTCCCGGAAATCCCGACTGGATGAAGACATCCTCACTGCGCACTGCTGTGTCGGTGGAGCAGGCTTCCGCAGAGCCTGCCGCCGATAAGACACCGAAGTCGAGTGCGGCCCGGCATGTGCGGGGCCGTCGCTCTACTGGTGCGCCGAAGACTGGACCATCGGACGTAAAGCACTGGCTGAGTTGGCAATGCCAAATGATCTCGGGTGTGAATCGCGGGGCGGTGTACATCACGTCGGATGCCAGGGCCGAGACGCTGGCGCAAGTGACCTGCTGGCCCGCCGATGCCGAGTGCACGGCGACCATGCGCAGTCTGGCGATAAAGGCCCTGCACAACGGGGCCGGGTTGATCAAGAGTCTACTGGACAAGGACGACGGGCGGCGTGAGGTCCTGGATCATGTAGCCTATCCGATCACGCGGAGCGGCCAGCGCCTCGCTGTCGTGGTGCTAGCCATGGAGATGCGCTCCGAGGAACAACGGCGCGCGGTGCTCCAGCTGTTGCAATGGGGGGCGATTTGGCTCGAGCGTGCCCTGCAGCGACAGACCAGTAATCGAAACGATGCCGCCGCGCTGGCCTTGCAGTCGGTGGCCCTGTTGGCCCAGACATTGCCGTTTCCCGTGGTCGCTCACCAATTTTGTTCGCTGTTGGCCGACCGGCTCGGTTGTGCTCGCGTCGCAGTAGGGCTGCCGTCCGGGTTGCAGCTGCAGTTGCTGGCGGTCTCGCATCAGCTACGTTTCGATCGCCGCATGGCGTTGCTTAGTCGTATCGAAGCGGCGATGGAGGAGTCTGTCGACCAGGCGCGCGCGGTCTCCTTGCCGATGGTGATCGGCGATGAGCCAAGTCTGAATCGGGCACACCTGCGATTGCTTGAGGAGCCAGGCGTGGGCGCGGTCTGCACGTTACCCCTCGTCAGCAATGAGCAGACCGTTGGTGCGCTGACGCTGCTGTGGGACAAGGCCGAACGGCTCGATCGACCGACCGCCAAACTGGCGTCGCGCATTGTGGCCGATGTCGCACCGGTACTAGCGCTGAAACAACGCGACGCGCGTCCCTGGTGGCGCCGGGCACGTGAAGGCGGCGTCGAGTTCACGCACAGGTTACTCGGTGCCGGGTATCTGCGATTCAAGATGATCGCTGTGAGTCTGCTGCTGGGCGTCGCCTTGGCAGGCCTGCTGCAGACCGATCACCGGGTCACCGCACCGGCGGCGACCGAAGGCACCCTGCAGCAGGCTGTGGTCGCACCCTTGGCCAGCTACCTATTGGCCGCCCATGCACGTGCCGGTGACAGCGTAAAAAAGGACCAGCTGCTGGCGGTACTCGACAACCGCGAATTGCTGCTCGAGCGTGAGCGCCAGCTCAGCGAACGCGATAAGCATGCCAAGGAATATCAGGAGGCCCTGGCGGCACGCGACCGCGCCAAGATCAGTATCACAAGGGCGCGGGTTGCCCAGGCCGAGGCCCGGTTGCGGCTGGTCGAGGAGCAGTTGCGCCGCACCGAGCTGCGCGCACCATTCGCCGGCACCTTGGTCAGCGGTGACCTGAGTCGGACAGTGGGTGCACCGGTCGAGCGTGGCCAATTGCTGTTCGAGATCGTGCCCAGTGATGCCTACCGGATCAGTTTGCAGGTCGACGAGCACGATGTCGCGAATCTGCAGACCGGACAACGCGGCAGTCTGCGGCTTGCCGGGATGCCGCACGCGACCATTCCATTCCGGTTGTCGCGCATCCTACCCATCGCTGCCAGTGAACGGGGCGGTAACCATTTCCGAGTGGAAGCCGAGCTCGAGACAGCGGTGCCCGAGTTGCGGCCCGGTATGCAGGGTGTCGCCAAGGTCGTGATCGGTCAGGGCAGCTATCTCTGGGTCTGGACTCATGGCCTGTTCGACCGCCTGCGCCTGTGGGCCTGGTCGGTCGGTTTCTAGGGCCTGTTCACACTAAGGGAGACGCAGCGTTGCCGCCCCAAAACGCGTCAGGCAAGGCGCGAGGAGAGCGATTTAGTGAGTCTAAATGAACGACGAGCAAGGCCGCATGGCGTGTTTTGGGGTGCAACCCGAAGGGACGGGGCCGTTTTCCCGTCCAACGGCGTTGCTGCTCGCTCATGTGCGGTGGGCACACAGCGCTCGCAGCGCCTTGTTGGCCAGAAAAACGGCCGCCGTCGCTGCTTCTCACTTAGTGTGGACAGGCCCTAGGCCACGAACACGGGCCAATGACGCAAACGAGTGACCGATCACACGAAGGTTTTTGGCGGTATGTCGCCGACCTGCGGCCGCAATTGCGCAAGGATGTGGAGATCCTTGCCCAAGACTACCGTGGCGAGCGCTGGTACCTGTTGCACGACCGGACATCCGGGCGCTTCATCCGCTTCAACGGCGCCTCGCACGAGTTCCTGGCGCGCCTCGATGGCGACCTCAGCGTGGGCGAGATCCTGGAGACGATCAATCAGGGAAGGGCGCAGCTCGAACAACTCGAGCCCGACCAGATATTGCGCATCATGGCGCAACTGCATGCCGCCGAGGTGCTGCGCGGCGGCCTACCATTGGGTGCTCAGGACCTGCTCACCCGCTATCAGCAGGTGCAACGCTTTCAACGACGACGCGCACTGAGCAATCCGCTGGCGCTGCGTATCCCGCTGTTTGATCCCGACCGGTTGCTCGGCCGGCTGGCCGGCCTGGCGCGCTGGCTGTTTTCTTGGGCCGGCCTGACGTTGTGGCTGCTGGTCGTCGGCCTGGCGGGGGTGCTGGCCCTCGCGAACGCGGGTGCATTGGGCGCGGCCATCGCCGATAAACAGTTGGGCACCTCCGAGGTGCTCATGTTTTGGCTGACGTTCCCGGTGATCAAGGCCCTTCATGAACTCGGGCATGGTCTGGCGGTCAAGGCGAGGGGCGGTGAGGTCCATGAGACCGGCATCACTTTGCTGGTCTTCATGCCGGTGCCCTATGTCGATGCCTCCGCGGCCAGCGCCTTCCGTGACAAGTACCGGCGTGCCACTGTGGGTGCCGCCGGGATCTTGGTCGAGCTGTTTCTCGCCGCGCTGGGTATCCTGGTCTGGCTAGTGGTCGAACCCGGTCTGGTCCGCGAACTGGCGCTCAATGTGGCACTGATCGGCGGAATCTCGACTGTGCTGTTCAATGGCAATCCGCTGCTACGCTTCGATGGTTACTATGTATTGGAGGATCTAGTCGAGATCCCCAACCTCGCCTCGCGGGCCAGCCGCTTCTATCAGTTTCTGATTCAGAAGTACCTACTAGGCCTACCGGATGCGCGGTCGCCGGTCATGGCCGTGGGCGAGACCGCCTGGTTCGCCTTCTACGGCTTGGCCTCGCCCTTGTACCGTCTGCTGGTGTTGTTCGGTATTGCGCTCTATCTGGCCTCTGAGTTCCTGGTCGTCGGTGTGGTGCTGGCCTGTTGGGCGGTACTGATGCAGCTTGTCAAACCGTTGTTCTTGTCGCTGCGCTTCATTGCGATCAGCCCGCGTGTCGAGGCAAGGCGGGTCCGCGGGGCTGCATTGTTCGGTATAGCGATTCTACTCATCAGTGGCGCGCTTGCGGTCCCGGCGCCACTGGTGACGCGGGCGCAGGGTGTGGTCTGGCCGGGCGAACAGGCCCAAGTGGTGGCCGATACCAATGGCTTCGTCAGCGAGGTCTTGGTCGCGACCGGGACAAAGGTGATGCCCGGCGACATTCTGTTGCGGCTCGACGATCCCGAGCTACGGGTCCGCCATGCGGTGCTCGCTTCGCGCCTGCGCGAGCTGCGCGACAAACAGGTCGCGGAGCGGCAGCGCAGCCGGGTGCGGGCCGCGATGGTCGCCGACGATATCGCGGCGTTGCAGGCGGAACTCGATCAGGTAGAGGGGCTGCTTGCTGCCCTCGAGGTGCGCAGTGCCGACGCGGGCCGTTTCTTTCCCGTCGATCCGCACGCCTTGCTCGGCAAGTTTCTGAAACAGGGCGAGGTCGTGGCCTATGTGGTCCCCGCACAGTCGCCGATCGTGCGGGCGATCGTCGAACAGGACCGGGTAGGACTACTGCGCTCACGCCCGACCGAGATACAGGTCATGCTCGCCGAGCGATTGGGTGAGGTGCTGCCGGCCCGGGTAGTTCGTGAGATCCCCGCCGGTTCGGAGGCACTGCCGAGTATGGCCTTGGGCGAGGCTGGGGGCGGAAGCATCGCACTGGACGCCAGCGATGATAGTGGTCGTACCGCGAGCGAGAAGGTCTTTCAGCTCGAACTCGCGTTACCGCCGGAAGCCCGAGCAACCGGGGTCGGTGGGCGCGCCTATGTGCGTATTGACCATGGCAGCGAGTCGTTGTGGTTGCAGTGGGCGCGCAGTCTGCGCCAGTTGGTGCTGAGTCGCTTGCAGACCTGATCTTGGCGCCGCGTGGCGTTGGCGGGTTGGCCATAACGCGGTCCGATTCCGAGCCGTTGGCGGATCGCAGAACAGCGATACGAACCTAAAGTTCCCAGCGGCAGATCCGCTACCGATTCTGACATCCAAACTCAGATATCCCGAATCGGTATGCGCATGGACTCCCGGAAATATCGTCTGTCATGTCTTCTCTGGACGGCACTGCTCGGCGTTGCCTTGACGACCCCGGTAGGGGCCTCCTCTGAGCCCGAAGATACGGTGCCGATCGAGGCATTGGATTGTGTGATCAATCCCAGCGTGGTGGCCGACCTAGGTAGTGGCGTTCCCGGGATTCTGCACAGCGTCGTGGTCGATCGTAGCGATCTGGTGAAGGCAGGTGATCCGGTCGCCGAGCTCGAATCCTCGGTGGAGGCAACGGCCCTGGCGTTGGCCCAGGCGCGCGCCGAGATGGACGCCGAGGTCAAGCTGCGCCGGGTCAATGCGGGCTTTGGGCGACGCCAGCGCGAGCGCACCGAAGATCTGTATCAGCGCAAGGCCATCTCGAGCAACGATATGGATGAACGCAATACCGAAGCGCGCCTGGCCGGCATCCAGTTACGTCAGGCGCTCGACAACCAGAAGTTGGCCGAACTCGAACGCCAACGTGCCGTGCATGTGCTGCAGCGACGTACCATCAAGAGCCCGATCAACGGGGTCGTCATGGAGCGCTTCAAGACGGTCGGTGAGTATGTCGAGGATCAACCCGTGGTCAGGGTCGCCCAACTCGATCCGCTGCATGTCGAGGTGTTCGTGCCGGTCAAGCACCTCGGCGAGATTCGCCCGGGGATGCAGGCCGAAGTGTGGACAGATTCGGTGGCCGACAAGCGTTGGCAGGCCCGAGTGAGCCGGGTCGACCGGGTGGCCGATGTGGCCAGCGGCACCTATGGCGTGCGCCTCGAACTGCCCAACACGGACTACGCAGTGCCGGCAGGCTTGCGTTGTCAGCTCGCGTTTCGCATGGCGCCGAACGTGGCGGGCAATGACTCAGTAGAGAACAGCAAGGGTCCGAGAGAAAACAGCACAGGTCCGAAGGCCGAGAAGGCGGCGACCTCGTCGTTGGCGAGCGTGCCCGACGACACGGCCGTGCAGCGGCCGCAGTCAGCGCAGCCGGTCGTTGTGTCGCCCCCGGCGCCCGTAGTTGCTGAGAAGCCCGTTCCTGCGGCGGCGGTTGCCGGTACCCCGGCGCAACCCCAGGTGGACCCACAGCCGGTCGGTGAAGCCATTGCCGCACAGCCAGCCCCGCAAACACAGAACCAAACCGAGTCGCCATCGGAGATCGCTGGCGCAACGGAACCAGACCCCAGCATGGCGACCGATGGTTTCCCATTGTGTCATCTGATTGGGCCTTTCGAGACCGAGCGGCAGGCCAAGGACGAGGCCCGATTGATGCGCAAGAACGGATTTACCGTCATGCTGGAGCGTCAAGAGGCGAAGGTCGAAGTCGGCCATAAGGTCGCATCCAGGCCGCTTGAGAGTCGCGCTGCAGCCCGCAAGATGGTGCGTGCGCTCCGAAATGCGGGCTTCACCGATCTCTATCTTCCGCGTCGCCATGAGACGCCAGCGCGCGTCTATCTCGGTCTCTATCACAAAGAGCGGGACGCACAGCAGCACATCGCAAAACTTGCCAAGAAAGGCTTCGAGGCCGAACTCCTGCCATGGCAGGATTCGGTAAACGAGTTTTTCTTGTTGGCACGCAAGGTGACCGAGGACGGTAGTAAGGCTGCTCAGATATCTGCGGCGCGATCGCCAGATAGCTCCCAGGCCTGTGCCCAGTTCGCCAGCCGCTGACCAGCTGATCGCGAGACTCACTAGATGCGCGGTGGGTCATCCAAGCGACTCGAGTAGGGTTCGCGGCGCAGGGGTGACAGGCTATGGAAAAGGCCGCGTCTCATTGGGTGACACGCCGATGTCGATAGTCCCCACTGCGCTTGATTCAAACCAAAGTGCTGGGCGCGTTGTTCCCAGAAGTTTCATTCTGCTCAATAGCTTATAGCGCTTGCCGATCACCTATCCCAGTATGGTGCGCAGGCCGACTGCGCGCCGCCAAGGTGATGGGTGCGCGTGATTGGGATTCCGGATGACAGTGGCGAAGAAAAAAAACCGCAGACCGGCGGCCTGGGGTCGCGCGCCAGTCGTCGAGGCACTCGAGCCGCGGATCCTCTTGTCGGCCGATCTGCCGGGACTCGATATCGTCGGTTTGGATCCGGACGCAAGATCCGCTGCCGCGACCGACGAGCTACTTGCGACGGCACAGGCGGCCTGGCTGCGCGATAGCGGCGACTTACCACAGATTGACCGGACCGAGAACGCATCCGAGTCCACGGCCGCCGATCGTTCCGATACCTTAGCGGGTCCTGGTGAGGGGCAACAGCCCGTCCGCCACGAGTTGGTTATCGTCGACGTCAACGTCCCCGAGTACGAACAGTTGCTGGCCGATGTCGGAGCCGTCGGGGGTTCGGACAATGCCCTGAGTGTCGTACTAGTCGATCCGCAGCACGATGGCGTTGCGCGCACAACCGAACTACTGCAAGGGTACGACGATCTCGATACCATCCACTTGATCAGCCATGGCAGCGACGGCGCCATCCAACTCGGTGACCAGACACTCGATCTAGCCGCACTGCAACGCAACCAAGACGCGATCCGTTCCTGGGGCGACGCCCTGGCCAGCGATGGCGATATTCTGATCTACGGCTGTGATCTGGCGGCGAGCACGGCTGGGCAAGACTTGGTTGACGCCCTGGCGGAATTGACCGGTGGCGATGTCGCTGCGTCGGACGATCTTACCGGGCACCGCAGCCTAGGGGCCGACTGGGATCTGGAGTACCGGTCTGGCGATGTTGAGAGTGAGATCGCGGTTGGTCAATGGGCACAGGTGAACTGGTCCGGTGCATTGGCGGCACCCTCCGACCTCCAAGTGACCGCGACGACCGATGGTGGTCTGAGCCTCAACCAGGACGGTGGCAACGACGCCTATCTCCTCGCCGACGACGGTGGCGCGATCATCGGTGGCCTCACGGCATTGACCGCGGAAGTCCGCTTCGCGATGGATGCCTTTCCGAACAGCACCAATTTCTTCTCCTATGCAACCGCCGGCGACGACAACGTCTTCAAGTTCAACATCCGTGACAACGGCGATCTGAGCATAAGCATCAACAGCGTCAAGATCGATTCCTCGGCGATGGACTTTCGCACCCTGGCGGACGGCACCCAGCATACGCTCTCCGTGACCTGGGACAGCAGCGGCGGTGCCTGGGAGATGTTCGTCGATGGGGCCTCGGTGGACAGCGGCAGTGGGCTCGAAAGCGGGGTGACCCTGGCCGGTGGCGGTGCGCTTGTCATCGGCAATGATCAAGACAGCGTCGATGGCGGCTATGACCCGGCGGCGGAGGTCGCGGCGACACTCTATGATGCGCGGATCTTCGACGTCGTGCGCAGCGATGCGCAGATTGCTGCCAGTTACGCTGACACCCTGCCCTACAATGAGAGCGGTTTGGTCGCGAACTGGACCTTCAACGATCTCTCCACCAACGGCGTAGTCACCGATACCGTCAGCGGCAACAACCTGAACGTACGACATGCCACTGGTGGTGGCTTCGTGGCCAGTACGCCGACCTTGTCACTCGAGGTCGCTGAAGACGCGGCCAATGGCACTGTGGTCGGGGCGGTTAACGGGTTGGATGCGGAGCGCGCGGCGCTGATCGCCTCGCTGTTATCGAACGATTCGGCGCTGGTCTACGACGCAGAAACGTCGAAGTTCTACAAGGCCGTAAATTCAGCCACGGATTGGGTGGCGGCCCAGGGCAATGCCATTACCGAGACCCTCAATGGTGTCGGTGGTCAGTTGGCGACGATTCGCTCTGCAGACGAATTCTCAGCGGTGCAAACCATCGGGACCAATGCTGGCATAACCGGAGCCTGGATCGGCGGAGCGGATTCGAGTAGCGAGGGCGAGTGGCGCTGGTTCACAGGTGCGGCCCCCGCAGAGCAGTTTGCGGATGCCAGCGGCGACCCGGTCAACGGCGGTTTCGCACGATTCGGAACCTTCGAACCCAGCGGTGGCGCCGCAGAAAATCACCTCGAATTCGATGTCGCGGCCGGGCAGTGGAATGATCTCGACGGCGCGAGCCCGAGGGCCTATTTCATTGAATGGGACGCCGATACCGTACTGGATAATGCTGGGGCTGAGGGCGAGCAGCCGCTGACGTACACCATTCAGTCGCAGAGCGTCGCCGGCGCCTTCGCGGTCGACGCCGATACCGGCCGGATCACCGTGGCGGATACCGACAAGATCACCTTCGCGGCGGCAGCAGTGCACAATGTCACCCTGCGCGTAACAGACGTCGATGGCAATAGCTTCGATGAAGTGTTTGCAATCGCAGTCCAGAGCTTGCCTGACCGGGTCGTCGTCACGACGAGTGCAGACAACAACGACGCTGGCATTGTTGCGGGCAACGCCAGTCACGATATCACCTGGCTGGCCAGCAATCGGGGCGCAGATAGTGAGATATCGTTGCGTGAGGCGATCATTGCAGCCAACAACACACCCAATGATGTAACGCCCGACGAGATCCACTTTGAAATCACCGAGGCATTGGGAGCAACCGGTGCGCACACGATCACGGTGGCTGCCGGCGGCCTGCCAGATATCCTCGATGCCGTCACCATCGACGGCACCACCGACACCGACTTCGGCGGTACGCCGGTCATCGAGTTGGACGGTAGTGGTGCGACCGGTGCATCCGCGGGACTCAACCTGGGTGCCAGTAACAGCACGATCCGTGGTTTTTCCATTTACAGTTTCCCCGACGAGGGGATCGAGATTGACGCCTCGTTGACGGCCGGTGCGGCGGACCACAACCTGATCGAGCTCAACTGGATCGGTTTCGATGCCCAGGGCAATGATGCTGGCGTGGGCGACAACGGTATTCTGATTACCGAAGGTGGATCGCACAACACGGTTCGCGACAATGTGATCGGCAACAGCGGCCGCGCCGGCATCCTGATCCGCGACGGGGGGAGCACCGGAACCAGCGACAACATCGTCGTCGGCAATTTCATTGGAACCGATGTCACGGGTACCTTAGACAAGGGGAATGCCCAGTACGGCATCGAAATAGACAACTCGGACAGCAACCGAATCGGTGGATCAAGTGCCGCCGAACGCAACCTAATCTCTGGCAATGATTTTGGCGGGATATCGCTGTGGAACAGCGGTACCACCCTGAACCTTATCCAGGGCAACTACATCGGCGTCGACGTCACCGGCGACGTGGCGCTCGGCAACAGTAACGACGGTATCGTCATCGGCGGCGGGGCCAACGACAATATGATTGGCGGCGATCGTAACGCGGGTGAAGGCAACGTGATCTCCGGTCAAACAGGTGTCAATGTCGATGGTATCGAGATCGATAACGCCGGGGCAGACAACAACAAGATCTTCGGAAACTACATCGGCACCAACCATGATGGCACCATCGCGATCGGCAACGCCCGCCATGGCGTAGTGATCTACGACGAGGTCCAGGGCACCCAGATTGGGGGTACCGGTACAGGTCAAGGGAACATCATCTCCGGCAACGGCAATGTCGGTGTGATGATTGACGGCAATGGCCAGGCGACGACAACCCTGAATGTCATTGCGGGCAACTTCATCGGTACGGACGTTACCGGAACCCTTGACCTCGGAAATGGGGCACATGGGGTCGAAGTCAATGGCGGTGCCGTGGGCAATGTCATCGGCGGCACAACGACGGCGCACCGCAACCTCATCTCGGGCAACCAGGGCCAGGGCATTGAGGTCTTCGGGACCAGCACGACGGGCACCTTGATTCAGGGCAACCTCATCGGCACAGATGTTACCGGGAACACGGCGCTGCGCAACGAAGGCAATGGTATTCGTCTTAGCAACAATATCGGCACGACCGTGGGTGGTGCCAGCGTCGGCGCAGGCAATGTCATTTCTGGGAATGACAAACCGGTTACTACCGCAAGTGGAATCTATATCACCGCCGGTGGCAGTCACACTGTCCAGGGCAACTTGATAGGGGTTGGTTTGGATGGGTCGACGACACTGGGTAACTCGGCATCCGGTGTGGCGATCAATGCATCGACCAATAATCTGATCGGTGGTACGACGGCTGGTGCCGGCAATACGATTGCCAACAACGCCTCGGACGGCATTGCCGTGACCAATGGAACGAGCGATGGTAACGCCATTATCCAGAACGAGATCTATGCCAACACTGACTTGGGCATCGATCTCAGCGACGACGGGGTCACCGCCAACGACGCCGACGATCTGGACCCCGGACCCAACAGTCTCCAAAATTTTCCTGTCCTCACACAGGCCGACCTGACCGGATCCGATCTGATGGTCGGTGGATCCCTGGATACCGATGTTGGGAATACCCAGTATCTCATCCAGTTCTTTGGTAACGCAGCCGGCACGCAGGATGTCACGAATGGCGAGGGTCGCGTCTATCTGGGTAGTACGACAATCACCACGAACGCCAGTGGTTTCGGGTTCTTCGGTGGTGTCACGCTAAACGGTGTGACCCTGAGTGTAGGGGACTTGGTTACCGCAACCGCGACCAAGATCGACGACCCGGGACAGGTCGGAAGCGACGATCAGGCGGCCTATGGGTCGACCTCCGAGTTCGCGCTGAATCTGGCGATCAGCGATAGCAACACCGCGCCTACAACGACCGGGCTGGCCGATATCGTCGTCAACGAGGATGCCGCGGATACCGTGATCGATTTGTTTGCGGCCTTCGCCGATGCGCAAGACGCCGATTCCGCGCTGGTCTTCACGGTCACCAGCAATACCAACCCGGGCCTGTTTGCCGCGACGGCCATCGATGGCGTGGCCGGGACCCTCACACTGGACTATGCCGCCGACGCCAACGGGGTTGCGGACATCACGGTACGTGCGACCGACACCGGCGGCCTTTGGGTCGAGGACACCTTTGAGGTGACGGTCAACGCAGTCAACGACGACCCGTACAACACGGGTACGCTGCCGAGTGATGTCACGGTCACCGAGGACACACCGAGTTTCGTCGACCTCTCCTCGATCAGTTTTGCAGATGTCGATGCCGGCAGCGACCTTATTCAGGTGATATTGTCGACCAGCGCCGGTGGCGTGCTGACCGCGTCCTCGGATTTTGACGTGATAGTGTCTGGCAGTGGCTTCAGTACGATGGCCTTGCAAGGCGCGGTGTCGGACCTGAACAACTTCTTCAGCTCCGCGTTTCGTTTCCAGTATTCGAATCCCACGACGCATCTGGCGGGCGACGACGCCGATACTATCCAGGTCATAGTCAACGACCTGGGCAACAATGGCACCGGTGGTGGTGGGAATATCGCCTTCGGGACCATCAACGTCGATATCACCCCGGTCAACGATGCGCCGGTGCGTACCGCAGGCACGGTGAATAATCTGACCGTGATGGAAAATTCAGGCCTCACCTCGCTCGGGTTGGGTGGTGTGGCCTATGCTCCGGGCGGCGGTGCCGATGAGGCGGGCCAAACCCTCGGCTATCAGGTCAATACGATCCCGGCGGGGAGCATGGGTGATGTTTTCCTCGCCGACGGGACGACGCGGGTGACCAGTGGTGTCTACACCTTGGCGCAGATCCAAGGTATGCAGTTCAGGCCCGCCGCTGATGCCACCGGGGTCACCGCATTTCAATTCCAGGTTACCGACTCTGGCGGGACTGCCAACGGCGGATCGGACAGCATCAGTCAGTTCATTTCGATCACCATTGATCCGTCGAATCCCGTCGTGGTGGCCGTCGATGATTCGGTCAACACCACGCAAGACACAGCGGTGGTGATCGACCCAACCGCCAACGACACAGATGCCGATGGCGATCCGATAAGCATCGTCGATTTCACCCAGCCGAGTAACGGTGCACTGGTCGATAATGGCGACGGTACCTTGACCTATACGCCCACGGGCGGCTTCACTGGTGCCGATAGCTTTGACTATGTCGCGACAGATACCTCGACCGGCGTTACCCACTACTGGGGTTTGGACGGATCGGCCAATGATGCCGTGGGATCTTCGAATGGGGCCTTGAACGGCACGACGACCGTTGCCGGAGAGCTCGGCAATGCGCTGAGCTTCGATGGGGTTGGGGATTATGTACAGATTCCCGACCTGACATACGGCACCGACTTCAGTGTTTCGTTTGAAATCAAGGTAGACGACAACAGTGGCGCGGACTTTCAGTACATCTTCAGCCATGGCGATATCAATTCGACGAATAGCCTGAATGTTTTTCTCGTGGAGAGTTCGCATAGCGATGCCAACATGCTGCGCACCGTTGTGCGTGATGCCGACGATACGCTGAGTAACACGGCGCTTGAATTCGACGTATCGAGCATCATCGGCGACGGCCAGTGGCATAGCTATACGCTGACGGTATCGGCTGCCGAGGGATCGAAGGTCTACCTGGATGGCGTGCTCCGGAACACCGATTCGCGCGGTGGTGATGCCTTCAATCCTGCCACCGATCTCTATCTGGGTGCACGTGACAACCTGGATGTAGATCGATTTTTCGGCGGCTCACTGGACTCGGTCCAAATATTCAACAAGGCATTGACGGACTTAGAGCGGTCGGCCTTGGAATCCGCTCAGAATCGCGCCACGGTAAACATCAGCGTCGACCCCGGTAATAGTCCACCTGTGATCGGTGGTGTGGACACGGGCACCGTGACCGAGGACGTGGACCCGGATACGGATGGCCTGCTCGAAGTCGCCAATGCCCTGACCGTCAGTGACCCGGACCCGGGAGAGTCCAGCTTCCAGGCGGCGACCATCAACGGGACCTACGGCGACCTGACGATCGATGCCGCCGGCAACTGGTCGTACGCAGCCGATAACACCCAACTGAGTATCCAGCAGCTCGATGCCGGCGAGAGCGTCAACGACGTACTCACGGTGAGCACGGCCGATGGCACGACGCACAACATCACGATCACCATTCAGGGTGCTGAGGATGCACCGACCCTGGGCAATGCGATCGCCAATCAGAGCACGGCCGAGGACGCACCGTTTAGCTTCACCTTTGCCGCGAACACCTTCAGTGATGTCGATGCCAGTGACAGCCTGACCTACACGGCGACGCTGTCCGATGACACTGCGCTACCGGCCTGGCTGAGCTTTGACGGTGCCACCCGGACCTTCTCGGGGACCCCGACCAACAGTGACCTGGGAACCATCAGCGTCAAGATCACGGCCGGCGACGGGACCAGTACGGTCACCGATACCTTCGATCTGACGGTGACCAACACCAACGACCCACCTGTGATCGGTGGTGTGGACACGGGCACCGTGACCGAGGACGTGGACCCGGATACAGATGGCCTGCTCGAGGTCGCTAATGCACTGACCGTCAGTGACCCGGACCCGGGAGAGTCCAGCTTCCAGGCGGCGACCATCGCTGGGACCTATGGCTCCCTGACGATTGATACCGCGGGTAACTGGTCCTACGAAGCCGATAACACCCAGCTAGCGATCCAGCAGCTGGATGCCGGCGAGAGCGTCAACGACGTGCTCACGGTGAGCACCGCCGATGGCACGACACACGACATCACGATCACGATTCAGGGCGCCGAGGATGCGCCGACGCTGGACAATGCGATCGCCAATCAGAGTACGGCCGAAGACGCACCGTTTGGCTTCACCTTTGCTGCGAACACCTTCAGTGATGTCGATGCCTCGGATACGCTGACCTACACGGCGACGCTGTCAGACGACTCGCCCTTGCCGGCCTGGCTGAGCTTCGATGGGGCGACCCGGACCTTCTCGGGGACCCCGACCAACAGTGACCTGGGAACCATTACCGTCAAGGTCACGGCCGACGACGGGACCAGCACGGTCACTGACCTATTCGATATCACAGTGAACAACACCAACGACCCGCCGGTGATCGGCGGAGTAGACACCGGTGTGGTGACCGAGGACGTGGACCCCGATCTGGACAACCTCCTCGAGGTCAACAACGCGCTGACGGTCAGCGACCCGGACCCGGGCGAATCGGTGTTTCAGGCGGCGACCATCGTCGGGACCTACGGTAGCCTGACGATCGATGCCGCAGGCAACTGGTCTTACGCAGCCGATAACACCCAGCTTTCGATCCAGCAGCTCGACGCCGGCGAGAGCGTCAACGACGTGCTCACGGTGAGCACCGCCGATGGCACGACACACGACATCACGATCACCATCCAGGGGGCTGAGGATGCACCGACCCTGGACAATGCGATCGCCAATCAGAGCGCGACCGAGGACAGCCCGTTCAGCTTCACCTTTGCCGCGAACACCTTCAGTGATGTCGATGCCAGTGACAGCCTGAGCTATACGGCGACGCTGTCAGACGACTCGCCCTTGCCGGCCTGGCTGAGCTTCGATGGTGCCACCCGGACCTTCTCAGGCACCCCGACCAACAGTGATCTGGGGACCATTAGCGTCAAGGTCACGGCCGACGACGGGACCAGCACGGTTACTGACCTGTTTGATCTGACCGTGACCAATACCAATGATCCGCCGGTGATCGGTGGTGTGGACACGGGCACCGTGACCGAGGACGTGGACCCGGATGTCGACACTCTGCTGGAGGTCAATAACGCCCTGACCGTGAGCGACCCGGACCCGGGCGAGTCGGCCTTCCAGGCAGCGACCATCAATGGCACCTATGGCGACCTGACGATCGATGCGGCGGGTAACTGGTCGTACGAAGCCGACAACACCCAGCTATCGATCCAGCAGCTGGATGCCGGTGAGAGCGTCAACGACGTGCTCACGGTGAGTACCGCCGATGGCACGACGCACAACATCACGATCACGATCCAGGGGGCTGAGGATGCGTCGCTGATCGGCGGCATGACTACTGGGACCGTGGCAGAGAACGGTACGCTCGTTGCCAGTGGCGTGCTTTCGATCACTGACGTCGACGTGGCGGATAACCCAGTGTCTTTCCCCGATCAGCCGGCCGTGCTAGGTGACAATGGCTATGGGGACTTCGCGCTGAGCGGCGGCACCTGGACCTATATGCTCAATAACGCCCATCCGGCCCTGCAGACACTGGATAGCGGGGACAGCTTGAGCGACTCCCGAAGCTTCGTCGCCTCCGATGGTTCGGTGCAGCTAGTTTCGGTCACGATTCAGGGTGATGGTGGTGTTGTTGTCGCGCCACCGCCACCGCCACCCGAGCCCGAGCCCGAACCCGAACCCGAACCCGAACCTGAGCCGGAGCCTGAACCGGAACCGGAACCTGAGCCGGAGCCTGAACCGGAACCGGAACCGGAACCAGAAGGGGACGACACGGATGCTCCATCGCCGGTATATGAAGACACTCGACAACCACCGTCCCTGCGAGCATCCGAGGCTGAATCGGGGGATCCGGGGCAAAGGCTGCCGGTATCCAATTCCCCGACGGTCGGGGCCGAGGGGGCGCCGATCGAAGCCAGTACCGCCGCTGCGACGACGCCGGACACCGCGGACCCAGACGGAGAGGGAGTCGTCGGTGTGGTTGTCGGCGGGCCTGCGCCAGGGCCTCAAGCCGAGCTGCCGCAGCCGGTCATCCCGGGGGAGGTGGTCGCTAGCGTGCTGGCGTCGCGCGATAGCGATCCTCAGGCCCCGTTGTCAGAGAAGCCCGACGTCGAGTCTGCCCGGTCGTTTCTCGCCGAGCTCAAGTCGTTCTGGCGTGATGATGCAGGTGCCATGGAGAGTCAGCCAACGCAAGTACAGCGCAGCGAGGCCCTTCGGACTGATATCGAACAAATGCTGCGTGATTTCGACCGAGCCGCCGAAGATGAGCAGCGCCAGCTCAAGCTCCATGTCGAGGCGGCCGCTGGAATTGGTATCAGTCTAACGGCCGGGTTCGTCAGTTGGGCCCTCAGGGCCGGCTCGCTGGTCGCGAGCTTCCTGGCCGCGATGCCGGCCTGGCGCAATTTCGATCCGATGCCCGTGTTGGCGGCGGATGAGGAAACCCGACTAGGGCAGGCGGCGGATGGCGAAGAGGATGCAGAGCCCGATGCGGCATCCGAGGATGCCCAGATCGAGGCCCTGTTCGACCGCCAGGCAGAGAAATGATAGGGCCTGCTCACACTGCGCGAGGCGCAGCGTTGCTGCCCCGAAACGTGTCAGGCAAGGCGCGAGGAGAGAGGTTTAGTGAGCCTAAATGAACGACGAGCAACGCCGTGTGGCGCCTTTTGGGGCGCAACCCGAAGGGACGGGGCCGTTTCCCCGTCCAACGGCGTTTTGGCTCGCTCCTGTGCGGGGGGCACAGCACGCTCACAGCGCTATGTTGGCCAGAAAAACGGCCGCCTTCGCTGCGTCTCACTGAGTGCGAACAGGCTCTAGCAAGCTACCCGAGCGACTCACCCCATGCTCACTGCCTCCCCAATCTTTAGACTGTCGATCGGGCTGATCTTGTTGACCATCAGTCTTCTGTTGGTGAGCGATCTGCTCGGCTTGACCCCCGATCAGAACCGTGCGGAGCTGGGTGCTCGTAAGACCATCGCCGAGTCTCTGGCTGTTCAGGTGTCGGGCGACATCTCGTTCGGGCGGACCGATGCGGTGGCCGAGACCTTGCGCGTGCTTCAGGAACGCAATGACAGTGTCCTTTCGATCGGCCTGCGTAGCAAGGACGGCCTGCTGATTGCGATGGCCGGCGACCACGCGGCTCACTGGGAACCGGCGGAACATGACCGGTCGACCTCATCGCACGTGCTGGTCCCGATTCATATGGATCGGGAACCCTGGGGCACACTGGAGTTGAGTTTCATTCCCTTGAGTGGGATCTGGTCAGGCCTCCTGACCGGTGGTTCGATCAGTGCGGTGATCGCCTTTATCAGCTTCGCTGGTTTTATTGCCTACTGGTTGTTCCTCAAGCGCGCCCTCAACGAACTCGACCCAAGCGCGGTAGTGCCAGACCGCGTTAGGGCTGCCTTGGATGTGTTGGCCGAGGGTCTGGTGGTCTTGGACCGTCGCGGCCGCATCGTGCTCGCCAACCAGGCGTTTCAAAGTCAATTGGGGCAGCGTGAGGACGCTCTGGTGGGCTCGTCACTGGCGTCGCTGGCTTGGCGGATCGATGGCGGCGATACCGAGGTCGCACTCACCGAGCTGCCCTGGCAGCAGGTGCTGGACTCGGGTGAGGCGGTGGCCGCGGTTCAGCTTGGGTTGATCACATCGGTGCAGCCTGTATTGCGGCTCGCGGTGAATTGCTCACCAGTGACCGCGCCCGATGGCAGCGTCCGCGGCGCGGTCGTGACCTTCGATGATCTGACCGAACTCGAACACAAGAACGCCGATCTAGAACGTGCCCTGGTGAAGCTGGAACACACTCGGCGCGAGATCACTCGTCAAAATCGCGAACTCCAGGTGCTGGCGACGCGTGATGCGCTCACTGGGGTACTCAATCGACGTTCCTTGTTCGATGGAATGGCGACCTTGATGAGCGAGGCTGTAGAGGATGCGGCACCGCTGAGCTGCATCATGGCGGACATCGATCACTTCAAGTCGATCAATGACCGCTTCGGACACGCTACCGGCGACAAGGTAATCAAGGTTATGGCACGCATCCTGACCGACTGTGTCAGAGCGGAAGATCTCGTGGGACGCTATGGTGGGGAAGAGTTCTGCGTGGCGGTCCCAGGGGTTGATGAAGCACAAGCAACGGCGATAGCCGAGAAGATGCGCGCCGCAGTGTTTACGGGAGGCGGCACAAACTTGACCAGTACCTTGCGTATCTCGGCAAGCTTCGGGGTGGCCACCCTGCAGGCGGGCCAGACGCAGCCCAGTGCGCTGGTCGATCTGGCCGATAAGGCGCTTTACGAGGCGAAGGAACGGGGCCGTAACCGGGTCGTGTGCTGGTCGGAACTCGGACACACTGACGCGGATTTTTGCACACCGGGTGTCGCCGCTACTGCGGCGCTGGACGCAGTGCCGGATGCATCTGATGCCGACGGCAGGCGGACCCAGGATATGCAGTTGGTCGGCGACAATGAGCGGCTGCGGGCGAGGATTTCAGAGCTGGAGGTACTGATCCGGGACCAGCTCGGCAACGAGAGCATAGGCTTCGACAAGCCGACCGGCTTGCCGAACCGGATCGTGTTGCTCGATCGCATCCGACAGGCAATTCAACGCAGCCGCCGCTTGCGCAGCCACGCCGCGGTGCTGGCAGTGGATGTCGATACCGTCAAGATCGTCGGGGGGACACAGGGCAGTGCGGCTGCCGACAAGCTGATGAAGATGGTCGCGGCGCGCCTCAAGCAATCACTGCGCAGTATGGACACTGTGGCGATCGCTGGTAGTTGCAATGTAGAGGCCAGCATCTCGAGCGGCACCGATGGCGAATTCACGATACTGCTCTCGGACATGGAGGAAGCCGAATCCACGACCTGGGTGGCGCAACGCTTGTTCGCCAACCTGAAGGAGCCGGTAGAGCTGGAGGGCAGGGAGATCTTGCTAGACGCCAGTGTCGGCGTCAGTTTGTTTCCGGAAGACGGCGAAGATCCGGATGTCCTGATTACCAATTCGGCGGCGGCATTGCGCGAGGCGAAGGCCGCGACCGGCCGTCATGTCTGCTTGTTTTTCAACAAGGCGATGAACGAGCGCTCCATCGCGCAGTTGTCGATGGAGTCCGAGCTCCACCGGGCAATCGAGCGTGGCGAGCTGTATCTCGAGTACCAGCCAGGGGTGGATATGCGTACCGGGCGTATTCGGGGCTTCGAGGCCTTGCTGCGCTGGCGCCACCCGGATCTCGGCCTGGTACGTCCGGATCGCTTTATTCCGATTGCCGAGCACGCCGGCCTGATCGTGGACATCGGCGACTGGGTGATACGGACGGCCCTGCACCAGCTTAAGTCCTGGCACGAGATGGGCAATCAAGAAGTCGTCATGGCGATTAATTTTTCGGCCTTCCAGTTTCGTCAAAAAGACCTGGTGCAACGCGTCATCGAGGGACTCGAAGCTGCCGGGCTCGCGCCGCAATCGCTGGTGGTCGAGATCACCGAATCCGCGCTGATCGAGAATCTAGATAGCGCGGTTGCCGTCGTCGAGGGGCTCAGCCAAGCGGGAGTCTGCATCGCATTGGATGACTTTGGTACCGGTTACTCCTCATTAAACTATCTGAAGCGCTTCCCGATCGACGTAGTGAAGATCGATCGCTCGTTTCTTCCGGATTTCCCGGCCCGCACCCACGACACCGAGATCGTCGCGGCGATCATCGCGCTGGCGCATAGCTTGGGGCTACGCGTGGTTGCTGAGGGGGTAGAAACAGATCGTCAATTGCAGGTGCTACAAAACCTGCAATGTGATGAGATCCAAGGCTATCTGTTCAGCAAACCCATTTCTCGCGAGCAGGCCGCCGAAATGTTGGCCAAACCCGCGGGCATTCGGCGTCTGGTGCACGCATCGGGGCGGCAGGACAATACGGTACCCCTTAAGCGACCCACCGCCATTAGCGATGTGGTCAACGCGCTGCCGAAACAGGGTTTTCGCGCCTAAGGATCTTTTGAAGAATCAGAGGTTCCTGTGACACAGGGATGTGTCGCCATTGTGACCGCGGTAAGCGATTGCCTTTGCTGGCTTGTGTGGCAAGGTCGGTCGGCGTAACTGCGCACGGTCTTTGGACACCGCTAGGGGATCTGAGATGGCGCGATGGCTTATTTTGGCCGGTCTCCTGTTGCTGGTACTGGGTCTGTTGTTGCAGTTCGCGCCCGGGGCCTTCAACTGGTTTGGTCGTCTGCCCGGCGATATCCGGATCGAGAAAGAAAACGGGCGTTTCTACTTTCCGATCACCTCGATGGTGATACTGAGCCTGGGTTTGACACTGTTGCTCAATCTGTTCAGGCGTTAGTGGGCCAAGCGGATAATTCTGTAACGCTCAGAGCCACTGTGTGAACGCGAATCAAGGCGCGTTTCGCAGGCAATGGCCGCGCCTTGGCAAGAAACGCAACACGGAGTCGCGCTCGCACAGTGGCTCCCAAAGGGCCATGGCACAAGCATCGTGGGCGGTGTTGCCGTCCTTGGAAAGGGCCTGCCATTCCCGGCGGACGGCGCCTTACCCACAAGGCTTGTGCCCTGGCTGAGCGTTACAGAATTATCTGCTTGGCCCACTAGCCGCGGACCTGCCAGGGCAGACATTGCCTAAGTGGCGTGCCGGGCGGCAACATGGCCCGCTATAGCGCGCAGTGAACAATACCAGGCACAATCGGATGCCATGGGCTGCCAATCCGAATATGATTGGCGGCCCCCCGGCTTGGATATCTAAACGTAAGAAAACCATGAACAAGATCGTCCCGCTATTCCTATCCTCGGTCCTTCTAATTTTTACAGCGTCCGCCGTTGCCGAGTCCGCGCTTGGCCTGGAAAGCGTAGGGGTCAGGTACGCTGTGGATGACGGTGAAAAAGGAGATTTCGAGAGCTATGAGCTATTTGCCGCCTCAGGCGCGCTCTGGCGCTGGGGAGATGCGGAGGACATAGGATTAGGGGTGCGGGTCGAAGGTTCGATCGGTGTGCTCGACGGTGACGACGATTCTTCGGTCTTTGTCGGGTTTGCACCCGTGTTCGAGTTGTCGCGCGCCGATTTTCCACTGCGTCTGGCCGTGGCCGTTGGGCCGACGCTGTTTTCGGAGCATGAGCTCGATGAGCTGGATCTAGGTGGTACCGTCAACTTTACCAGTAGCGTGCGGCTGCATTGGCAGATCTCCCGGCAGTTCGGTGCGCGATACCAGTACCAACATACGTCTAATGCCGGCCTATACGACGAAAATGACGGCATAGACATGCACGTTATCGGCCTTACCTACAGCTTTTAGCGGGCCGCCTGCCGTCGTCGCGGGATGCGGCGGGGGCCGATCGGGCTAGCGTAACCCAATGAATCAAGAACCCGTTTAGGCGCCTTTCGGGGCCGGCGTGGCGTCGACCCGTGCGCTGGGGTACCATTCTCGCAGGCCGATTGTAAGGGATTCATGGACGACTTCCCTGGTTGGCTCCATCCCGCGACTTAGCGGTATCTGCGATTTCAAGGAGGAAGCATGAGCGACAGCAACGCGAAGAAGGTCGTCGAGGCGGCGGATCTATTGCAGAGCACACTGCGCAAACTCATCGTATCGGAGCAGGGCATTCATGCCGAGACCATTGTTGCTGCTGCGGCGCGCATGGCCGGCACGGCACTGTTCCACGCCATGCCTAGCGGCTTAGAGCGCTTACCCGAGGAAAGTGTGGCGGTCAGCGACCAGACCAATGAAGAGGGTCAGAAGTTGACCCGCCTACTATTCGCGACCTTACGCCAGCTTGGGCATACCGCGATCGACGAGCAGCGATTGGGCGGCGCTACCGAAAGCACCTCACTTGCTAGGCTTTCGTTGGCTGAGACCCGGGAGATACTGGAGCCTTGGTGCCAGAAGATTCGAGCTGTTTGCGACCTGGGCTGGCGAGAATTCGCCGATGCTGCCGTGATCGCCACAGCGAATCTGATCCACGCATGCCGCTCCGTATTGGCTGTGCATTCGGGCTGTGCCATTGCGGTCTACGGCATGGTCGAGTCACTCAAAACTGTCCCACCAAAGGAGGCTGCCGTGTCCTGAGGGAGGCTTGCGCAGGCCTTGCCATGGGTTTTCTCGCCTTGCTGGTAAGTTGTGGCTAGCAGACGAAGGTGCGAATCCCGGTCGCTCATGCGCGAGTTCGTGAAAACAAAAAGCAGGGAGGATAGCGAAAGCCTGAATTCGAGACCCTGGGTTGCCGAGGCCCAGCGGGTTCGAGTCCGCCGGCTAGTGCAGATGGCCGGCCTCAACACAAAGAGGAGAGGCACAGCATGAGCAAGATCTGGGTTGTTGCGGCCGATGCCGGTCGCGCGCGCTTTTTTAGCGCAGAGAAGCCGTCCAGCAGGCTTAACGAGATCGAGGCCTTCAGTAACCCCCAGGCGCGCTTGCACGAGGGTGATTTGGTCACAGACCGCGGCGGCCGCGGGGTAAGTGGTGCGGCGGTCCATAGTTACGGGAGTGGCCATGAAGCCAAGCAGGAATCCGCCAACCGCTTCGCCGCTGAGGTCTGTCGGCATCTGGAAAAAGGTCGTAACCGGCACGCATTCGGCAAACTCTATGTGATGGCGGCCCCGCAGTTTTTAGGGCTCTTGCGCAAGCACCAGTCGGATGGACTGCGCGGCTTGATCAGCAACGAGATCGCCAGCGATCTGACTACCCAGTCCCCCGAACGGATACGAGCGAGCTTGCCCGAATACCTCTGACTGCAACGCGTTAGGCCGTGTGCCGAAACCGCATGCAATCTCCGGCTGTATGGTTTGCAATCGCAGACCACACTGCCCACAATTTAAAATCGCGACCCTCGGTCGAAAACAAGCTGCACGGAGGTTGTAATGACAGTCCGCTCTACCCGGCCGGAGCTGCTGGCAGGCATGTTCGGTTTCACTCCAGTGCAGGCGAGCTTAGCTGCAGAAAAAGGTCGCGGCCGAGCTGCTGACGAACTGGGCCGGACCGCGCGGCCCATCCGCACTTCGGGCAATGACCTGACCGACTAGCGCCGCCACGGCATTGGACGACGTTGTACTCGAGCGGCTGCCGTATCGGTCCGACAGCCGGGCCTACTACGCGAGCCTACGCGACCTGCCTTGGCCGGTTTGGCTGGACAGCGGATTCCCCGAGTCCGGTTCGGGTCGCTATGACATCATCGCAGCAGACCCCTATTTAACGCTGGTCGCTCGCAACGGCGTCACTACAGTCAGCGAAAAAAAAGGGGTCCCACCTCAGATCTCGGGTTGTGATCCGCTCACCTTGTTGCGCGAGCTGCTCGGTGAAATGGCATCGCCCATTGCCGATCTACCATTCAGTGGCGGAGTGATCGGTTACCTGGGGTATGACCTTGCCCGTACCTACGGGCTGCTGCCAAAGCGGGCGGGCTTTGGCGGTTGGCCGGATGCGGCTCTCGGATTCTACGATTGGGCAGTCGTTATCGACCATATCCACCAGCGTAGCTATTTCGTCCGTCGCGGGCGCGACCCACGTGAGCCGACGCGTTGGCAATCGGTTTTGCAACGGTTGCTCGGTGTTGGCACGCCTGCTCCGATCCCGACGACGGCACATTGCAGAATGGAACAGCACGGTATGGGCTATTCCGCTTATATGCGACGCTTCGATCTGATCAATCACTACATCCGTGACGGAGATTGCTACCAAATCAATTTTGCCCAGCGCTTCCATGCCACGACCGCGTTCGATACCTGGACTTTGTACCAGCAGGTACGCGTCGACAATCCCGCACCCTATGGTGCCTTGTTGGAGTATCCCTTCGGTCAGATCCTATGTTCATCGCCGGAACGCTTTCTTAGTGTGCGTGATGGCCTGGTGGAGAGTCGTCCGATCAAGGGGACACGGCCGCGCGGCGATACCGCTGCCGAGGATATGGCGCTGCGAGCCGAACTCTTGAGCAGCGATAAGGATCGAGCCGAGAATCTCATGATCGTCGATCTGCTGCGTAATGATCTCGGCAAAGTGTGTGAACCGGGATCGATCGAAGTACCTAGCCTGTTCCAGGTCGAGTCGTTCGCTACCGTGCACCATCTGGTCAGTACGGTGCGTGGTCGTCTGTGCCAGGATCAGAATGCGATCGATTTGATCACGGCATGCTTCCCCGGTGGCTCGATAACAGGTGCACCGAAACGGCGTGCAATGCAAATCATCGAAGAGATCGAGCCGGAGCCGCGTGAGGTCTACTGCGGAAGCATCATGTGGCTTGGCTTCGATGGCAATATGGATAGCAACATCACCATTCGCACCTTACTGAAGCGCGATCGTGACATATTTTATTGGGCCGGTGGCGGTATTGTTGCGGACTCGGATTGTGCGGCTGAATTCCAAGAGAGCCTGGACAAAGCGGCGGCGTTCCTACGCTTGTTCCGCGATTAGCCCGACCATGTAACCAGCAACTCGAGAGCCGGCGGGATTCGCAGCCGTTGTTCGGCTAGTGACAGAGTCAGGCTAGTCACCGAGTTCCTTCCAGCGTTCGTAGAAGTAGTTAGTAGCGGCGACGAATCCGTCGACACTGCCACAGTCGAATCGCTGGCCCTTGAAGCGGTAGGCAAGGACCATGTTTTTGCGCGCCTGGGTTTGCAGTGCATCGGTGATTTGGATTTCCCCATTGCGCCCGGCGGGTGTCTCGCGAATGATGTCGAAGATGTCCGGGGTGAGAATGTAGCGGCCGATAATGGCGAGATTACTCGGCGTCTCATCGGGTGCGGGCTTCTCCACCATGTCCGATATCAGGTATACACCGTCTTCCAATGCCGAGCCGGAGATCACGCCATACTTGGAGACCTCTTCGTGCGGCACCTCTTCAATTGCGACCACACTGCAGCGGTACTTGGTGTAGATCTGTGCCATTTGGGCCAGCACGCCGTCACCGTCGCCGACACACAGGTCGTCTGCCAGGACGACCCCAAAGGGCTCTTTGCCGATCAAGGTCTCTCCAGTGAGGATGGCATGCCCCAAGCCCTTCATCTCCGACTGTCGGGTGTAGGAAAAGGTGCAGTCGTCGAGGATCTCGCGGATGTCCGTGAGTAGGCCCTCCTTGGAGGAGCCACTGATCTGGTGCTCGAGTTCATAGCTCACATCGAAATGATCCGCCAGAGCCCGTTTGCCACGGCCGGTGACGATCGCGATGTTGTTCATACCGGCCTCCATCGCCTCTTCCACGCCGTACTGGATCAACGGTTTGTCGACCACTGGGAGCATCTCTTTGGGCATGGATTTGGTGGCCGGCAAGAACCGGGTGCCATAGCCTGCCGCAGGGAATAAGCACTTTTTGATCATAGCTAGGGTCGTCCGTATGGGCGTTCTTGGTTAGTGACGCAGTAGGCCGGTAGGGAGTCGATCAACGTTGATGATACCTTGTTCGACAAGCCAGGAACTGGCATCGGTCGCATCTTGATCAAACCAGGCCTGTGCGGAACCCAGGCGGAAGCTGTAGCCCCAGGTATCCATATCGGAGAACAGTGTTTGCCGATCGTAGTCGCGCAAGCGGTCGGCGAGCAGTCCTTGGAGATAACAAACGGCATTTTCTTCGTCGACATCGCCACCGGCGTCGGTATGCAACTGGTCACGCCGCGCATCGTCCATACAAATGAAGTGACAGGCCTCGTGTAATGCGGAATGCAAGGGTGTGTCGGTGCGCAGGAATAGCCGGTTGCCGATCAAACCCGCCTCGCTGTCGCCCCAGTAGGATCCTGGGATAGCGCACCCCAAGGGGACCTGGACGATCTGCAGTCCATAGTCCGCAAAGAGAATTCGCAGAGCGTTGACCCGTTCAGTTGTGCACGCAGTAATAGCGACAGGCATACAGCGGTGTGGCTCGACTAGAGATACCGACAGGCTAACATGGCATACTGCTGAGGGTCAGCATTGCTCCCAGGGCAGTCCGTGAAAGCGCCAGCCGCCGCGATTGCCACGCCGATGGTTTTCATCGAGGTCGCCCTCGAAACCTTCGTCGATGTGATAGACCTTCTTGAAGCCAGCATCGAGCAGGACCTTGCCTGCTTCGATTGACCGTTTACCGCTGCGGCAAACCAGGATCACCGGCGCGCAGTCACCGCTCGAGTCAGGAACCGCACCGCCAAGTAGGAGCTTGCGGATCTCTGGCACGAAGTGCGGGTTGACGTCCCAGTCGGGTTCGTCGATCCAGGCCACGTGCACCGCTCCCGTGGGATGGCCGACGAACAGGTACTCCATCGTCGATCGAATGTCGACCAGCACGGCACGCGGGTCGTCTTGCAACATCTGATGGGCCTCATTGGGTGATAATTCCCCCAGCTCCTTATTGCTCATAGCGCTCTCCGTTGTTCAATCGGCGATTCTTCTATAGACGAAAGGTGATCTGCAACCCGGATGAAACGTCAATCGACCTTAGCAAATACTTTGCGGGACTGGGTCCTGGTGCGCTTGATCAGTGTGCTCGGCTGGCTGCCATTTCGCTTCGCAGGCGTGCTCGGCGCAGGTGCAGGGCGTCTGGTGTATCGCTTCGACCGGCGCGAAGTGCATACTGCCCGGGTCAACTTGGCACTGTGTTTCCCTGAGCACAGCGCGGCGTTGCGTGAACAGCTTGTGCGCGACAATCTGGTCGAGACCGGTCGTAGTCTGGCGCAAATGCTGCGGATTTGGAGTGGCCAGCCGCGCGACTGGGGAGAGATCGTCGACGACGACGGCTTTTTGGAGTTCGGTCGCGACCTCATCGCCCGTGGGCGTGGGCTGATTTTCACAATGCCGCATATGGGTAACTGGGAGCTATTGGCCTATCTGGCGACCCGCATCGCGCCGGCCACCGCGCTCTACCGGCCGCCCCGCTTGGTGGCGATCGACGGGTTGATGCGGCGCGGCAGGGAGCGTTCAGGGATAGCGCCGGTACCCACCGATCGGCAGGGTCTGAAGGCCCTGCATGCGGCCCTGCAGCGTGGCGAGATCGTCGGAATACTGCCCGACCAAGTACCCAAGGCCGGCGGTGCCGCGGGCGTGTTGGCGCCTTTCTTTGGTCACCCGGCGTTGACCATGACCCTGATCAGCCGTCTCGTGCGCCGGCATGGTTCGGCTGTGCTGTTCTGTTGTGCGGTCTACGACCGGGTGGAAGATCGCTACCGGATTCGCTATTTCGAGGGTGAGCCGGCGATTGGGGACAAGTGTTCGGATTTGGCGGCGGCGGCACTGAACCGAGGGGTCGAGCGCTTGGCGCGCGAACTACCCGCCCACTATCAGTGGACCTATCGACGCTTCGAGATACCCGGTGAGCGCAAGAACAGCCCTTACGCAAGGCGGCGCAGCACCAGGGTGTAGGTTGAGGGGACCTCCATTGTTAGAGGTGTCCTTAAAGCGCCTGTCCGTCCGGCCGTTATCCGTAGAGGAACAACTTTCTTCTCAGGGGCCGGCTATGCGGATGGCAGCGACGCGATGTTTCATGCTGCTGGGTTTGTTGATTATCGGGTTGTCGCCGGCGGCACTGGCGTCGACGTCACCGGAAAAGTCCGACGTGCGGGTGCTGATCGATATTTCGGGCAGCATGCGTCAGAACGACCCAGATAATCTGCGTCGCCCGGCTTTGCGCCTTCTGGCCGGCCTGTTGCAACCGGGCACCCGCGCCGGGGTGTGGACCTTTGCACGATGGGTGAACAATTTGGTACCCGTTGCCGAGGTCGATGCCGCCTGGAAGCAGCGCGTCCAGTCACTATCCGAGCAGATCAAGTCCCCTGGCCAGTTCACCAACATCGAAGACGTATTGGACAAGGCCTCGCATAACTGGACGGGTAAGCCGACGTCGCATGCGCGCCACTTGGTGCTGTTGACCGACGGTATGGTCGATATCTCGAAGAAGTCCGCTGAAAATGCAAAATCGCGCAGCCGAATCTTGGAACGCCTGTTGCCGCGACTCCAGGCCGCCGGGGTCCGCTTGCATACCATTGCGCTATCGGCACGCGCCGATCACGAGCTGATGCAGCGCCTGGCGGGCGAAACTGGTGGGTCCTACCATCAGGTCGGTGCTGCGGATCAGCTACAACGGGTCTTTCTGCGCATGTTCGAGACCGTCGGCCGGCCCGACTCGGTACCTTTGCAAGACAACAAGTTTGTGGTTGATCGCAGTATCAACGAGGCGACCGTTTTGGTGTTTAGCGGACCGGACTCTGCACCGGTCGAGCTGTATTCGCCCTCGGGAGAAACCTTCACGGGCAGTAATCTGCCCGCTGGTGTTGCCTGGTATAGCGATCAGGGTTACGACTTGATCACAGTGTCCGATCCAGAGAAGGGCGAGTGGCGCCTGCGGGCCGATGTCGATCCAGACAACCGAGTGATGATCGTGACCGACCTCAAGCTGCGGACGTCCGAGGTGCCCAGTCATATGGCCATCGGTGACGCCGCGCGCATCGAGGCCCGCCTGAGCAATCAAGGCAAGCTAGTGGCACGGCAAGCGTTTCTTCGCCTGCTGGAGCTGCGGGCCGAGGTCATGACCCAGGGTGATCGCCAGGTGCTGGATCTCAATGATGCGGGAGAAGGGGAGGACGAGAGCGCGGACGACGGGCGCTACGCCGCACGCTATCAAGCCTCGGAGGCGGGCGACGCCGTGGAACTCTTGGTAGCGGTGGACAGCCCGACATTTATGCGCGAGCGGCGTTTCAGAATTGCGGTGCAAGCGCCCCTTCGAGCGCAGATCGAAGAGACGCCGGACGGTCCGGTGATGTTCCTCGATATGCCAATCGCTGTGATGCAAGCAGGTGCCGCGCCCACGGCCTGGCAACCGGTCGCTGCTGGAGGACAGACTCCGCTGAGGCTGCAGTCAGATGGTGAGGGCCGTTGGCAGGTGCCGCTTGATGATCCGCTGTCGCCCGCCTTTGCGCGCTTGCTTGGCACCAGTCGGCTCGGTACCCCAGTCGATTATGAGATCGGTCCGCTGTACGCCCCAGGTGTCACGGCGCCGGAACCCGCGGTCGAGCCCCCGGTCCCGGAACCCGTGGTCGAGTCACCGCCAGAGCCGGTGTCCGAGGAGCAGGTCCCAGAACCGGGGCCGCCTGAAGTATCCGAGCAACCTTTGGAAGAGGATTGGCTTGTGCCGGCGATCATATTCGGGGCGGTCAATCTCGTTTTCCTTATCGGTGGCGCAGTCTGGTGGTTTCTGCGCCGGCGGCGCGCGGCGCGCGGCGGAGTGACCGCAGTACTGGACGCCATGCTGCCCGATGACCTAACTGCTGCAGGCCAGAAGGAGGCAGCATGAGTGTATCGATGTTGACCATGCTCGGGGCACTGGGTGCTGAGTTGTTGCTGATCGTCCTGGTGTTGCTGACGGTCGCCTGGTTTCGCAATCGGGCAGCACGGCGGCGCGATCTACAGGCGATTGAAAAGCTGGTTGGGCGAGTCAAGGCGCGTAAGCCAGAGCGCGAAAAGGCCATCGCTGACTTCCTCGAACAGCGTGTCGGGTTGTCGGGTGAGGCGCTGGGTGAGGCACAGGCGACACTGCTGGGCGCTGAGCTGGTCTTGCTGCATCGCTTCGCCAGCATTTACAGCCAGCGCGACGCCGCAGCTACGGCGCGCTTGGATGACGACCTAGTCGCTGCGCTGCAACCATATAGCGACCTGCAGATTAGCTCTCAGTCCGCAGAGGCCGAAACCAGCGCTGAGGCAGTACCGCGTGCCGACTCGAACACTGCCGAACTCGAGACCTTGCGAGAGGAAAATAGGCGCCTGTCTAAACAGCTGCAGGTCGGTATGGAAACCATGGGGCAGATGCTCAACGAATACTCGGCGATGTTCGATAGCGGGACCAAGGGAACAGCCCCGCCGTCGACTGCCGCGTTGGCAGGGGTCCAAGCCGCTGCTGAAGACTTGGAGGAGGCGGCGCCCGCGGCCGAGCCGGCCGCTGGGTCGGATGTGGTGCCGGTGGCCGCCGACGAATCCGTCGGCAAAGACCCTGTGCCGCTAAGTGAACCCGATCCGCTGCCAGCCGATGAGGCAGAAGCGGATGCTTCCGTGGCTGGCGCAGTCACCGAGACCGGTCCGCAGACGTCGGCCGAGCCTTCCGCCGAGGCAGCGGCTGTTGCCGAACCAGACACCGACACCGACGATGTGGTCTCGAGCGCTCCCGAACGACCGACCGAGACCGCGGCGGCTGACGACGTGGCGGAGGATGCAACCGAGTCTGCGATCGAGCCCGCCACAGAGCAGGAGCGTGTGGAAGACGTCCTGGACGAGATCGAAGTACTCAGCGATGCGCTGGACGGCGCTGAGCCCACCGAGCCCGGAATGGACGAGGGCGCCGATGACTCGGCCGAGCCCGAGCTGGCGCAGGTGGCCGAGCCTGGTGATGTAACGGAAACCAGCACCGAGACCGCGCCGGACGCGGATGGCACTCTACCCAAGGCCCAAACCGGTAGCTGAAGGTCATCGGCCGGCTGGTTACCGGCCGATGACTCGATCCTTACTTGCGTGCCGATGGGCCGTTGTACTCGATACCATTGCTCATGTGAGTCAAGAAGTACTCGAGGTTGCGGTATTGCTCGCTCTGCGCTGCGAACGGCTTGGCACGAACCTGCTTGTTACATCCACTGAACCGACGGTGTAGTGTACCGAGTTCGCCCCACTTCGAGCGGTAGACCGGCCATCCTGACGCATGACCGACCGCCGGGCTCAGGATGTCGGTGCGCACGTACATGCCTGCACTTTCCATATGGCATTGCGCGCAGGAGAAATTGAGTTGTCCACGGCGCGCGAAGTAAAAACTCTTGCCAGCGCTATAGGCAGCCAGTGCATCTGGGTCGTCCGGGACCTCGACGTTGATCTTCTGGCCGCGCGACTCGTACGACATATAGGCCAGCACATCGGCGATCTTGCCCTTCTTGTAATTCAAAGCAGTTTCGCCGTTGGCGATTAGGCACTCGTTGATCGCCAGCGGTAGGGTCATGACCATCTTGCGTTCGGCATTCCAGTGCGGGTAGTTGGTCCGTTGTGCCGGGTTGCCATCGAAGCAACTGCCTAGCGATTTGCCATTGGCGAACTTCTGGTTCCAGAAGGCCTCTCCGGCCTCGATCATGGGTTCGTAAGGAGGAAACTCCTCGATGGCCTCCCAGCTGTCGCGTGAAACGCGATCAATTGAGTAGACGCCATTGCCGAATTCGTTCAACGGGACACCGGGAAAGCGCTTGGCGAAGTAGTCGCGGTAGACACTGAGGTCCTCGCTGGGCGAGGTCTCGGAGGCCTTTTTGTCTGCCATGGCGGCGGCTGCAATGAGCGCGCAGATTGCCGCCAGGGTCAGTTTGGTGAATTTCATCGGTAATTTTTCCTCCCAGTGAGCGCTGCTGCGCACCCGAGCTGCGGCGCGATGCGTCGGCTGCCCCGTGGTTTATTTTATCTGCTCGGCGCGCGAGTCCGAGTTACCTTTGTTGTCCTGCCAGCTGATCTTCACTTCGTCTCCCTTGGCGCCACCTTTGAAGGTGAACGAGAAATAGGGATTCTTGGAGACACCGACGCCCCAGTTCGCAGACATCACTGTGTTGCCGCCGTGCTCGGCGGCGACCTCATTGATGAAATGCGCCGGGATCAGCTCGCCGGTCTTGCTGTCTTTTCGCAGGCCGGTCTCCATCGGATGGGTTATCAGACACTTGACCGTGGTTACGTCGCCTTTGAGTCTGGCGCGGATCTTGATGCTTTTCGCCATGGATGTTTACCTCGTTAAACGGTTGCGGTTGCCGATCTGGATTGGCTAGTGATCAACCACCACAGCCGCCGATGGTCACTTTGATGCTCTTGCGGGCCGAATGCAGCTTGCCGCCGGATTTGACAACCGCGATCACGTCGCTGGTCTTGCCCATCTTGATGCGGGTAGAAACATTGGGCTGCGCACCTTCACCGAGCGAGAAGGTCGCGACCAAGGGACTGTTGTTGCCCTCCGCCAGTAACGCGATGGACTCTACGCCCTGCATGTCTGTAGATACCGACACCGGCACGACAGCACCGTTTTCGGCGATGTCCGGGGCCTTGATCTTGATCGAGTCGCTGGCCGCGCTGCTGGCCTCGCCCATGGCTGCATTGAGTGCGTCGTCCACACTCTCGGCCTTGAATGCGGCTTCGTTCCATGCCGCGATCACGGTGCGGGGGGTGAGCAGGCCGGCACTGGCCACGAGGCCCAAGGTGCCAGCAGCGACGGAGCCTTTCAATAGGACCCGGCGTTTGATGTTCGTAGTCATGGCAATTTCTCCTAACTGAACTGGATCGAGACCCTATGGCCGTCAGAGGGTGTACAGATAGTCGACGATGGCGTCGATCTCTTTCTCGGACAGTGCCTGATGCTTGCCAAACGGGGGCATGCGGGTGCCCGGGTTGGCGACTTGCGCATCCCAGACTTGGGCGCGCAGTCTGGCGCGGTCGGGGAAGCGTGCCTTCATGGCGATCAACGGCGGACCGATGTTGCCGGGACTTTCGCCGTCATCCATCACATGGCAAGCGAGGCAATTGCCCTTCTTACGGTCGAACGCGACTTGCTTACCGAATGCGACCGCGTCGGTATCGGCAGCTATGGCCGCTAGCGGTAGGCCGCTACCGACGATGGCGATGGCCAGTGCGGCGGCCATCGTCGCCCATCTTGCGGTATTCCGCATCGCAATCCTCCTATAGGTTTCGTGGCGGGCTGTGGGGTTTTGGTGGCGCCGTTCAGGACTCGGCTTTCTCTGGGGCCGATGTCTCCAAATCGTGTTTACTCACGATCCGCGCGACCCACATCCCAGGGTTGTGCCGTTAGCATAATCGAACGGATTGCTTTGGCAAGCACCGTGCAAGGCGAACGAATGGATAAAAAAACCTTGGTCGAATAGGCTATTGATCGCGGATCTAGCGTTCTTCCTCGGCCTTTTGTTCGGCCTTTAATGCGGTCAACTTGGCTTCCAGTTTTGACGCATCGTAGAAGCTCAATTGGGGCTGCTTCAGGGCGATCTCGATTTGCAGGATGGCGCTTTCGAGTTCGCCGGTCAGATGGTAGAACTCGGCAAGATACGAATGGCCCTGCACGCGTCGGCCTTGCTCGCCGGCGGCGCGTGCCAGCAGTTGGAAGACACGTGGTTCATCGCCGCGAAAGTCGAGGAAGCGACGCAACTGCTTCTCGGCCGCGCTGGCCTTGCCCAGGGCCAGTGCGGTTTCTGCATAGCTCAGATTGAGCGCATAATTGCCCGGCGCCGCGGTCAACGCGGTCTTGAGTCGTTTCAAGGCGCCACTGTTTGCCCCGCGTTCGAGGTCGACCTGTGCCCGGGCGACGATGAATTCAACGATGTCGGGCTGCTTCACGAGCAAGGCGTCGATGTCCTGCGCCGCCGCGTCTAGCTGGTCGGCGCGCAGCTTGGCCAACGCGATACCGTAGCGCACCGCCGTTTCATTGCGGAACCGGCCGTCTTCGAGCATCAATCGCAATTCCCGTACCGCGTCTTGTGGTCGGTCGAAGCGGCGTTGAATCAGATTGATCCGTGCCAGGTGATAACGCAGGTCGTCGGCGGTCTGTCGGTAGGGAAACTTTTCGGCACGGCCAAGGGCATCTGCCGTGCGATTGCTGGTGACTGGGTGGGTGAGCAAGAATTCGGGCAGCTTGGTGGCATAGACCCGGTTGGCCTTGCCCAATCGGTCGAAAAACGACGGCATTGCGCGCGGTTCGAAGCCGGCTTCGGCGAGGATATCGATACCCACGCGGTCGGCCTCTTGCTCGTTGGCCCGAGTGAAGTTGATTTGCTGTTGGATCAGTGCCGCCTGGCTTCCCACGGCCGCGGCGGCCGCAGCATCGCCGCCACCGGCGGCAGCACCCAGTGCGATCGCGGCGAGTAGGATTGCCGCGTTCGGGATGCTCATTTGGCTGGTCGACTCCCAAGCCCGCAACAAGTGCTGTTGGGTCACATGCGCGATCTCGTGGGCCATGACCGCCGCCAACTCGCTCTCGGTTTCGGCGGTCAGCAGCAGGCCGGTGAAGATGCCGATGTAACCGCCAGGGCCGGCGAAAGCATTGATCTGCGGATCGTCGATCAAAAAGAAATTGAACGGGGTACCGCGTGCACCACTGGCATCCACGAGCTTTTGCCCAAGGTGTTGGACATAGTCGATGAGGACTGGGTCGTCCATGACCTTTTGCGAGCCCCGCACATGGCGCATGAAGGCCCGGCCCAAGTCGCGTTCCTGCTTCGGGGTCATCAGGCCACCGGCGGAGTTGCCGAGATCCGGTAGCCGGGTGTCGAGTGCCCAAGTAGGTGTGACTGGGGTAATCAACAACAGGGCGCACAGGATCAGCCGAGTGAATAGCGGTTGCGAGCTGGGTGAGTGCATTTGCCTCGGCGGGCTTATCATCCCGCCGGTAGCCTGGTCAGTTGAGTTGTATACGCTGTCCCCATGGGACGGGCTCCTTACCCTTGACCAGCCAGAGTACCGGATAGTTCGGTTCTTTTTTCGGGAAACGGCCGCGGGCGTCGGTGAAATACAGCAGCAGTTCAGGGTCGCGTCCTTGGCTGCTGATCCACTCGAACACTGGCCTGAAGTCGGTGCCGCCACCACCGTGGAGTTCATCCGGGCTGCAGAAGTCTTCCCATGGCTCGAATATCAAGGGGCTTTCCTCGGACAGCTCATCGTCGCAGGCCAGAAGCGACACCCGTGCCCGTAGCTGGCCCTTGAGGGCGGAAACCTCGGTAAGGAACTCACTGATCTCTTCGCCGCCGATGGAACCGCTGGTATCGACCGCCACGGCGAGCTCGACACCGGCGCTCTTGAGCGATGGCAGTATCGCGCTGCCCTCACGGCGCGAGGGCCGGGTATAGCTGAAATCGTCGCGCGCCACCGCGGTCATATAGCGCGCCAGCATCATGCGCCAGGGCAGCTGTGGCTGTAGCAGGTGATCGACCAGGCGTGCCATGCTGTGGCCCAGTTTGCCGGCCAGGCGCGCCTGCTGCGCGGCGCCGGCCAGGCGTTGCTGCCATTGCACCTCCAATGTGTCGCGCTCTTCGTTGCTCAGCGGTGGCGGGGTATCGCCGCCATTACCCTGATGCTGGTCTTCGGTCGCCGAGGCGTCCGCCGACGACCCCGTGGCTTGCGGATCGCCCCCTTGGTCGGGCGATGCGCTTTCGAGTCGCGGTGCACCGTCGCCTTGCTGATTGCGTCGATCGGTCGGCCCGCCATCGCCGACATTGCGGTTCGAGGGTTGTGGTTCATCGTGCGGTTCCGGCTGTTCACCGGGCGGTTCTGTTGACTCGGCCTTCTGCTTGCGGTGCCCTACCGGCCCGCTGTCACCGGCGTCTTCCTGCTCGGAGGGTTCGCGCTCTTCCTGGGCCTGCTGGTCGTCTCGTTGCTGCGGCGATGCATCCTGCTGGCCTCGCTGGTCGTTCTGTTGACCCTCACCCGGCTCTTCCTCGGATGATTCGCGTTGGTCCACCGGGCTCAGGGGGTTGTCGCCGCGCTGTCCACCTTCGCCCTGGGCCTGGCTGTCCGGATCGAACAGGTGTCGATCGATGGTCTCTTTGTCTTCGTTTTCGCGCAGCAGCGGGTAGATCTCTTCGGCGGTCATGCCGTGGAACTCGCCGAATACCTCGCATTCCGGCGGTGGTTTCAGGCCGTCTTCGAGCAGCATCGGATTGATCGCATAGTCGCAGGCCAGGTCCCAACGCGGACCGTCACGATGCTGGCGCCGCGCGAAATGCGACAAGGCGCAATGCAGCGCCTCGTGTGCCAGCATGAACTGGGTCTGGGACATAGACAACGAATCGATGAACACCGGATTGTAATACAGCTTGCGTGCGTCGGTGGCCGTGGTCGGGCACCAGCTCGCATCGGCCGCGGTCAATGGCAGACGCATGACCAAGGCACCGAGAAAGGGCTTGTCGAGAATCAATCGGGTGCGTGCCGCTGCCAACTTGGTCTCGATGGCGTCATTGTCTACGGGCATGCTCTGGGGCATAGCGTTTCGTCCCTACTCGTGCAGCATCACATCGGCCACCGCGCTCGCCCAAGTCTCGAACTCGGGGACTTCGAACAAGATATCTCCAATTGCGCGGTGCAGGTCTGAGACCAGCATCACGCCCATCTCGCGCTGTGGAAAGCGCCCGGCATAGTCGAGGATGCAGCCGATGACCTGAACACCGTCTTTGTATTCTTGGGCGCGGATGGCACGTCCGACCAAGGCTGCTGCGATGGCGTATTGCAGATCGATCTCGTCGGGTACCGGGACTTCCTGACCGTCGAGGATGTCGTCGAGGTCCGGCATTTTGTCCACGCTCTCGATGAAGGCGGCCAGCTCGATCCCGGCTGCCGGGCCGACACAGGCCTGCAAGGCGCCACGCAGTAGATCGTCGTGGTCGCCGAATTTTTTCAGGCTGCGGTGGGCAAACTCCCACGAGCGCGGCGAGGGGAAGGCGACCGGATTGTGCGCTGGATCGAATTCGAACAGCAGCTCGGGGCGAAAACGCAAAAAGCCGATCACTCGCTCGTCGATCGTGTTCTGGTAGGCCCAGCCCACCCAGTCGTCGAGGTGGGTGTCGACATCGAAATGCGAAAAGCGGTTGGCCAGTGGCGCCGGCATTGTGTAAGTCACACCACGGTCGCCCTGGCGATTACCCGCGGCGAAAATCGCCCAGCCGGGCGGCACCTCGTACTCGCCGAGGCGACGGTCGAGTATCAATTGGTAGGCGGCGGCCGAGACGCTGGGCGGTGCCGAGGTGATCTCGTCCAAGAACAAGACCCCAAGTTCACCGTGGCGCTGGGCATCGGGCAAGATTGCGGGGGCCGCCCACTCGACATAGTCGCCGTTACGAAAGGGGATTCCGCGCAGGTCGCTGGGTTCCATCTGCGACAGCCTGATGTCGATCACCGGCGCCCCATGACGAACGCCCGTTTGACGCACAATGTCCGACTTGCCGACGCCGGGCGGTCCCCACAGCATGACCGGGGTGTGGTGGCCTTGGCGCGTGCTGGAAAACTCACGATCGAGGATTGTGAGCAGTTGGGCGGGCCGCATCGTGACTCCTACAAAATTCTGCTTGGACCGCGAGAGGATGGGAACCCGGACCGGCCAGGTCAACCCCGCCCAAGCGCGGTAACCCGGCTGTTGGGCGGGTCCGCTAAGTTTCATAAGATAACAGTATTCTAATACGAATGCGTCGCAGCCAGCCAGCGCATTGGGCTAACCGTTCGCGCTCCCTGCGTTGAACTCGCGGCCATACATAGCGCCTTCACTTAAGTGTCACCTGGATGAAATCGCATGCCGTGAGACTGCCCATGTCTTATTCGGAGACGGGTGGTAATTTAATGATGGAAAACGTCAGTTGGCTCAGCCCCATGCGGGTGCGTACGGTGTGGATCTCAGACGTCCATTTGGGCTATCGCGGTTGTAGCGCCGATCGGCTGTTGGATTTCCTGCACTGCACCCAGTGTGAGACCCTCTATTTGGTAGGCGACATCATCGATGTATGGAGCATGAAGCGGGGCCTGTTCTGGCCGCAGTCCCACAACAATGTGATCCGTACCATCCTCGGCAAGGCCAAGCACGGGACACGTGTGGTATTCGTGCCGGGCAACCACGATGAGGTCTTTCGCGACCATGCGGATACCCAGTTCGGTAACTTGCGGATCGTCGAAGAGGCAGTCCACGAGACACGGGACGGACGCCGCTTGTTGATCCTGCATGGCGATCGCTTCGATGGTGTGATCGTCTGCCACCCCTGGTTAGCCAAGCTCGGCAGCCATGTCTACGATGGCTTACTGGCCGGCAATCGCTATCTCGACCTGGTGCGCCGGCGTCTCGGTATGGACTACTGGTCGCTCACCGGCTCGCTGAAACGCAGGGTCAAGAATGCGGCGAACTACATCACCAGCTTCGAGGAAGCGGTGGCGCGGGACGCCAAACGTGGTGGTTTTGACGGTGTGATCTGCGGCCATATTCACCACGCAGGGATTCGCGAGATCGACGGTGTCGCCTACCACAACTGTGGTGACTGGGTAGAGAGCAACACCGCCATCGTCGAGCATTTCGATGGTGGTCTCGAACTCTTGCGTTGGGATGAGGTGATGTCGCGCACGGCGCTTGCCGACTTGGCGGAACCGGTCCGCTGGGCCGGCTGATTCAGGCATCACTCGGCCTGCCTCAGGTCTGTCGAGAAGGCAGCACCCTGGCGTCCTCTATGGCGCTGGTCTGTGCCGCATACAGTCGCAGCAGGCGCTCGGTGGTCGCTGGGGCACTCCATTCGGCGGCCTTGGCAACCGCCTCGCGGCGCAGTCTGGCGTGCAGTTCGGCGTCGTCGAGCACACGGCACACCTTGGCGGCGAAATCGTCTATCTGTTCAGCGGCGACCAATCCGCTGCGACCATCGGCCATCACTTCGGCCGTGCCCAACACCGCGGTAGTCACGACGGGTGTACCGGCCTGCATCGCCTCGAGCAGCACCAGGCCCTGGGTCTCGGTGCGCGAGGCGAAGGCGAACAGATCGCCGGCCGCATAGCAGTCGGGCAGGTCCTGGTTGCGCGCCAGGTAGCCGACGAACAGCACATGCTCGGCCAGATCCAGTGAGCGACTGAGGCGGTGTAAGTGACCTGAGGCCGGGCCCTCACCGGCGATCAACAGCAAGATCTGCGGATGGGAGCGGCGCACGTGGTCGGCGACGTGCACCAGGAAATCGATGTTTTTCTCATGTGCCACGCGCCCGACGTAGAGCATCACGCGGCGCTCGTTGGTGATGCCGTGCCGGGCTCGGAAGCGTCGTCCGTCACCATTGCTGAAGGCCCCGGACGGTATCCCGGTCGGGATAACCTCGGCCGGGGTCTGGATGCCGTAACCGCGCAGTATGTCTAGCATGGGTCGGGTCGGGACCACGATCGCGTCGACTGCGCTGCATTGGCTGCGCGAAAAGCGGCGCGCTAGATAACGCAAGCTGTTGCGGTGCAGCCAGGGCAGGTAGCTATCCAGGTATTCCTCGAAATAGGTGTGGTAGGTCTCGATGACTGGCAGGCCGAGCTGACGGCCCAGCCAGATACCTGCATAGTGGGCGGCAAACGGCGTATGCACATGGACGATGTCGAAGCGACGCTCGCGCAGGTGCGGTAGCAGCCGGCGTAGTTCCCCACGTCGCATCAGGCGGTCTTCGGGGTCGACAAACAGATAGCGCGAAGGGATGCGGATGATCTCGAAGCTGTCCTCGAGTTCACTGGGGTATTGGGGGGCGATCAGGGTGACTGTGTGCCCCTGCCGTTGCAGCTCATGGGCGAAAGTGCGGATCGAGGTGGAGACGCCGTTGACGCGCGGGAAGTAGACATCCGATAGCTTCAGGATTCGCATGGCTGGCGTATGACAGCCCAGTCATAATACACAGACATTAACTTTATATGACGATTCGGCGTCACGGCAGGGTGGGCGGCCGGTTCCCGGCCACCCGGAGGTCAAGATCGAGCGATGAAACTGGCAATACAGGTAAACGAGGGGCCCTATCAACATCAGGCCAGCGACTCGGCCTATCACTTCGCCAAGGCCGCCTTGGAGAAAGGCCATGAGGTGTGCCGTGTGTTCTTCTATCACGATGGCGTGTACAACGGCTCACGGCTGACGACGCCGCCGCAGGACGACCGCAATGTCGTCGCGCGTTGGGTCGATCTGGCCGAGGCCTACGACCTCGACCTGGTGCTGTGCGTCGCTGCGGCGCAACGCCGCGGCCTGGTCGATGACGGCGAGGCGAAGCGCAACGCCAAGGACGCGACCAATATCGCACCAAGGTTTAGGATCTCGGGGCTGGGCCAGCTGGTCGAGGCTGCGATCCTGGCCGATCGCTTGGTCGTATTCGGAGACTGAGCCATGCCCACGAGTAAGAAGTTCATGTACCTCAATCGTCGCGCGCCCTATGGCACCATCTATGCCTGGGAATCGCTGGAGGTAGTCCTGATCGGTGCCGCCTTCGACCAGGAGGTCAGCTTGATGTTCGCCGATGATGGCGTGTACCAACTGGTGAAGGGGAGCGATCCCTCTGAGGCTGAGATGAAGAATTTCCTGGCGACCTACCGAACACTCGGCGACTATGGGGTGCGGCATATGTTCGTCCACCAGGCATCGCTCGAGGCACGCGGACTGACCCAGGCCGACCTGATCGAGGTCGCCTGGGAGGATCTCGACACCGAACAAGAGGTCGACAATATTGTCGAAGTCGTGGATACCGATCAGGCCGCCTGCTTGATAGCGGAATCCGAAGTGGTATTCAGTTTCTGAGGTGGCTCGATGGCCGATCTCCATACTGTGAATAAATCGCCTTTCGAGAAGAATTCGCTCGAGGCGGCGATCCGGTTTTCGCTGGCGGGATCCTGCATTCTGCTGATCGAAGATGCGGTCTATGGCGCCTTGCGTGGGACGCGCGTCGAAGAGATGGTAAAGGCCGCTATGGCCGACAAGAAAGTCTACGCCCTGCAGTCGGATCTCTTGGCCCGCGCCATAAAAGACGACCGCCTCATCGAGGGTGTCGGTGTGGTCGACTATGCGGGGTTCGTCGATCTGGTAGAAACTAACGATAAGGTACAGGCTTGGTTATAAGAGTCTGGCCAAAGCAGTAAACGCCTTCCGAGAGGAATTTAGACATGTCGATCGTAGTAAATGGTAAGACGCTGGAAACCGATGAAGAAGGGTATCTGGCGGATATCAGCGATTGGGAGCCGAGCGTTGCCGAGACGATGGCGCAACAAGACGACCTCGAACTCACCAGTGAACACTGGGATATCATCAACTTTCTGCGCGAGTACTACGAGGAGTACCAGATCGCGCCCGCGGTACGCGTCCTGACCAAGGCAGTGGGTAAAAAGATCGGTAAGGACAAGGGCAACAGCAAGTACTTGTATGGTCTGTTTCCCTATGGTCCGGGTAAGCAGGCCTGTCGTTATGCCGGACTGCCGAAGCCGACCGGCTGTGTCTGAGTCGCGACGCCTTGCCGGTAGTGCTGTGCTCGGCCGGTTGTCCATGCCGAGGCAAGGGGCGGTATGTCGCCCCTGACGATTGTATTCGCCCTACTTTTTTATACCGCGACCCTGTTGTTGGTGGTCGGATTGGTCCGGCGCATCAGGCTCTATGCAAAGACACCTGCGCCGCTGAAGATCGCGACGACGCCGGCGCCCATTAATCGCAGCGGTGTGGTGATGCGCATGTTGCGCGAGGTGGTGTTTTTCGAGAGCCTGTTCAAGGCGACCAAGTGGACCTGGCTGTTCGGCTGGCTTTTTCATGCGGCTTTGGTTGCGGTGTTGTTTCGTCACCTGCGTTATTTCACGGAGTCGGCGACCCTCATGGCGGCCGTGACCTTCGTCGGTCCGCTGTTCAAGTACCTGGCCTTCGTCATGCTCATCGGCCTACTCGGGCTTTGGGTGCGTCGACTGGCCGTCGACCGGGTGCGCTATATATCGGCACCGTCCGACCATCTTATGTTGCTGTTGCTGTTGCTGATCGGCATCAGCGGTGCGATGACCACCTTTGTTGCGCATACCGATGTGGTGGCGGTGAAGGGATTCTTTCGTGCGTTGATGACCTTCAACTTCGACGACATGCCGAACCTGCCATCTGATCCCCTGATCCTGGTGCATCTGTCGTTGGCCGCCCTGCTGATGATCGTCTTTCCGATCAGCAAGCTGTTGCATGCGCCCGGGGTGTTCTTCAGTCCGACCCGCAATCAGATCGACAATCCGCGCGAGCGCCGTCATCTCTCGGATTGGGCGCGTAAGCTGGAATCGTGAGCGCCAGGGGGTAACGCGATGGCGAAGGCTGATTTCGAAGTCCCCAAGCTGAACAAATACCCGGAGATCCCGCCGGTCGTGCCCGGAGCGATGGCACACAGCAAACCCTATGTCGCCAAGCCTGCATTCCAGGAGCCGCTCAATTTTCCCGGTGAGTTGCCCGAGGACTGGAAAGACGGGGCGATCGAGGCGATGGGTGATCTGCTCGGCAAGTACCGCTCGTTGCGGGTGCACCTGGATTCTTGCGTGAAGTGCGGCGCCTGCACCGACAAATGCCATTACTACCTGGGTACGCAGGACCCCAAGAACATGCCGGTCGGCCGCCAGGATCTGCTGCGTAAGGTCTATCGGCGCTATTTCACCTTCGCCGGGAAGTTCTTCCCGAAACTGGTCGGGGCCGAAGACCTGACCGAAGAGGTGCTCGACGACTGGTACAGCTATTTTCACCAGTGTTCGCAGTGCCGGCGTTGTGCGGTGTTCTGCCCCTATGGCATCGATACCGCGGAGATCTCGATGGCAGCGCGCGAGATCATGGACCGCATCGGGGTGGGGCAGAAATACTGCAACGAGATCATCGGTAAGGTCCACAAGATCGGCAACAACCTTGGGCTGCCGGAGGCGGCCTTGGCCGATACCCTCGAAGGCCTGGAAGAGGACGTCGAGGAAGAGACCGGCGTCGCGGTGAAGTACCCGCTGGATGTCAGAGGCGCCGAGATACTCTTGGTCACGCCATCCGCCGACTTCTTCGCCGAGCCCCATGTGGACGGGCTGATTGGTTACGGCAAGGTGTTTCACGAGGCCGGGGTGTCCTGGACGCTGAGCTCCCATGCCTCCGAGGCGGCAAACTTCGGTCTGTTCATCGGGTCCTATGAGAACATGCGGCGGGTCTCGTTGCGTATCCGCGAGGCGGCGTTGGAACTCGGCGTCAAGCGCATCGTCTTCGGCGAATGCGGCCACGCCTGGCGGGTGGCCTACAATTTCTTGCATACCCTGGCCGGCCCGCTCGACTTCCTCGATTCCCGATACCCGGTGCCGCAGCATATCCTCGAATTCACCTGGGACGAGATCCAAAAGGGCACACTGCACTTCGACAAGTCGGCGAACGATCACATGGTGATTACCTATCATGACTCCTGCAATGTGGCCCGGGCATCGCGCATGGGCGATGAGCCGGGCGGTCAGTTCAAGATCCCGCGCAATGTGATCAAGGCGGTGTGCAATCACTTTGTGGACATGGCGCCCGAGACCATCCAAGAGGCGACCTTTTGTTGCGGTGGCGGCGGCGGCCTGCTGACCGATGATCTCATCGAACTGCGCGTCAAGGGTGCCAAGCCGCGGGTCGAGGCGTTGCAGAATGTCATCGAAGCGCACGGCGTGACCCACATGGCGGCGATCTGCGCGATCTGCAAATCCCAGTTCGGTAAGGTGCTGCCGTACTACGAGCTGGAGAGGGACATGATCGTCAGCGTCCATCAATTGGTCTCCAACGCCATCGTATTGACCGGTCAAGACGACCCGGACCAAGGGGAGCGCGACCCAGCGGAGGTCAAGGGTGAGTCGGAGTGATCGAACCGCGCCAGCCGGGGCAGCCCGTGCGATGCCCGGCCTTGGTCTATGCCTTGCCTGTGCTCTGGCCCTGGCCGGCAGCGGCTTCGGTGGTATCGCCCGTGCCGAAACTGGCGTGCCGGGCTCCGCGCAGGCCGACCGACTCGAGGCCTGTGTCGCACCCACGCCGTTCATGCGGCGCCGCCATTTCGAACTGATTGAGCATCAGCGCGATGAGACAGTACGCCAGGGTATCCGCAAGACCGACCATAGCCTGGTCGGCTGTGTCGACTGCCATGTGCGCAAGGATAGCCAGGGCGGTTATGTGCCGATCGATGCGCCCGGCGAGTTCTGTGCGGCGTGTCACCAGTATGTCGGTGCCGTATTGGATTGCTTCGATTGTCATGCCGCGCTACCGACGGAGGATTGAGCATGGGTGAACCCACAGATCAGCCAGAAGACCGACAGCGTCGTGCGTTTCTGACCGGGGCCATGGCCGGGGCAGGGGCGGCCGCAGCGGGCGCCGTGGCGTCTGGGGTCTTGCTGCAATCGATCGCCAAGGCCGCACCACGCGATACGCCGGTGAGCGACCAGGTGCGCTATGGGATGCTGATCGACACCAGCAAATGCGCCGACGGCTGCAGCGATTGCGTCGCCGCCTGCGATGCGGAGAACGGCTTGGATCAGTTGCGCAAGCCTGAAGGCGCCGACGATGCCCTGTGGGACATGCAGCGCCCCCGATGGATTCGCGAGGTAAAAATCAAGAACAACAGCAACGGCCGAGTCACGACTCTGCCGATGATGTGTCAGCATTGTGAGCACCCGCCCTGTGTCGATGTCTGTCCGACCGGTGCCTCGTTCCGTCGCGCGGACGGCATCGTGATGGTCGATCCGCATACCTGCATCGGTTGCCGGTACTGCATGATGGCCTGCCCCTACAACGCACGCACCTTCATCCATGAAAACGTCGCAAGCCAATCCACGCAGACACCGCGTGGCAAAGGTGTGGTCGAGAGTTGCAACCTCTGTGTCCACCGGCGCGACCAGGGGGAAGCCACCACTGCCTGCCAGGATGCCTGTGAGCACCAGGCCATCGTCTTCGGTGATCTGAAAGACCCGGACAGCGCCGTTTCCAAGGCATTGGCCAAACAACCCAGTGTGCAGATTCGAGCCGACCTCAAGTTGAACACCGGCGTTCGCTATACCCATGTCTGAGCCCGCCACCGTCGTCTGATTGTCCATGAGCGAGATCCACTACCGCGAGTGGGGCATCGCAAGCCCGCGCTACTGGGGACTGCTCGCCGTGTTGTCGGCGTTCGTCGTGGCCGGCGGGTGCGCGGCGCTCTACATGGAACGCCAGGGCCATTGGGTGACTGGCATGAACAACCAGATCGTGTGGGGCATCCCACATGTGTTCGCGATCTTTCTGATCGTGGCGGCTTCTGGTGCCTTGAATGTCGCCTCGGTCAGCTCGGTGTTCCGGCAAGGCCTGTATCAACCACTCGCGCGCCTGTCCGGCCTGATGGCGATCACTCTACTGGTCGGCGGCTTGGTGATCTTGGTGCTGGACCTGGGCAGGCCGGACCGCCTGACGGTTGCGCTGACGACCTTTAACTTCAAATCGGTCTTTGCCTGGAACCTGTTTCTTTACATCGGCTTCATCGCGATCGTCGCGGTCTATATGTTTACGCTGATGGAACGCAAGGCGATGGCCTATGCACAGGGCGTCGGCATCCTGGCCTTCGTCTGGCGTTTGGCACTGACTACGGCCACCGGGTCGATATTCGGGTTTCTGGTCGCACGCCAGGCCTACGCCGCGGCACTCATGGCACCGCTATTCATAGTGATGTCGTTCGCCTATGGTCTGGCGCTGTATCTGCTCATCATGCTGTTTACCTTCGCGGCGGACGCCCGGCCCTTGGGTGATGCCGTCTTGCGTCGCTTGAAGAATCTGCTCGGTGTCTTTGTTGCGGTGCTGTTCTATTTCACTTTGGTCTATCAGCTGACCTATCTGTACAGTGCCGAGCATCTGGCCTTCGCGGCCTTTGTGCTGCGTGACGGTGGGCTATACACCTGGCTGTTTTGGGCCGGCTGGTTGCTGCTCGGGATGCTGGTGCCCATGGGTATCTTGTTTCACCCGGCACGCGGCATGCAGCGCGGTGCGGTGATCCTTGCCGCCGGGTTGGTGCTACTCGGCGGCCTGTGTGCCCTGTATGTAATCGTAGTCGGCGGGCAGGCCTTTCCGCTCGAGATGTTTCCGGATCACACGATCATTGCCTCCGGTTATCACGATGGGGTCGACGGGGCGGCCCGGGCCTATACTCCGACACTGCCCGAATGGCTGCTCGGCATGGGCGGGTTTGCCCTGGCCCTGCTCTGCACCCTGGTCGGTGTGCGGGTGTTGCGGTTCTTGCCGGTCGCTCTACCCGATGAAGATACCCGGTCGTAGGCATCGCATTTGAAGCGGTTTCGCCAGGCGGCAGGGTACAGCTCGCCAGCGCTGAGACAAGGCGCTAGAGTGGCTGCCCGACAGGGTAGAAAACGACGGCAGACGACTAGAGGGCACCTCGAAAAATCGAGGTGCACGAGCGGCACAAGGATGTGCTGCCATTTTCGATCATGGCAAGTGATTGAAAATGAAGGAAAGGCGAAAACCGCGTTTTGGCCTTTCCGAAAAGAAAAATGCCATGGATGGCATTTTTCGAGGTCCCCTAAATAATTAAATTCGGATGAGGCTCAGAAATATGAACAATCTTCTCGACACGATTTTTGAGACCCAGGGCGGTGACGCCTTGAACCAACTGGCGAAGCGCTTCGGATTGGATCAGGCGCAGGTGGGTGAGGTGGTGCGCCAGGTCACCCCGGCGATGGCACGTGGCGTGCAGCGCAACACCCAAGACAACGCCGGTCTGGCCGGTCTGATCAACGCGCTGCAGCGCGGCAACCATGCACGCTATGTCGAACAACCGGAGGTATTGACCCGGCCGGAGACGATCAATGACGGTAATGGCATCCTCGGTCACATCTTCGGCAACAAGGACGTCAGTCGTAACGTCGCCCGCCACGCCGCCGACAACACCGGCGTCAGCACTTCCGTCGTCAAGCAGATGTTGCCGATGCTGGCGGCGTTGGTGATGGGGGCGTTGTCCAAGCAGACCAGCGGTGGTGTGGGCGGTGGAACCGCACAAGACGTGGTGGCCGGCGGTTTCAGTAATAATCCGGCAGGTGCACCGGTGGGTCAATCCGGTGGATTGGGTGACCTGCTGACCGGATTCCTCGATGCCGACAAAGACGGCTCGATGGTTGATGACTTGTTGGGTATGGCCGGTAAACTGATGCGTTGAGCGTTGCTACGCATCTCCCCGACACAACGGGGAGATGCGCAGGCCAGGTTGGTGGTTGCTATTTCGGGATGCGGATCTTCTGGCCCGGAAAGATCAGGTCAGGGTCCTTGATGACTTCGCGATTGGCCTCGAAGATCTTCGGATAGTCCATCGCATTGCCGTAGAACTGCTTCGCGATCCCCGACAAGGTATCGCCGCTTTCAATCACATAGTATTCGACCTTGCCTTCGGCCGCCGGCCCCTGCAGGCCATCGATATTGACGGCCTCGACACCTTCGACATTGCCGGCCATCAGCACGGCCTTCTCTTTGGCCTCGGCACTGCTCGCCGTGCCGGACAGGCGCACGGTGCCGTCTTTAAACTCGACCTTGAGGCCCTCGATGCCGGGATTGTCCTCGGCGATGTGCTTCTCGATCTCCTGTGGTGCCTCGGCGTCGTTCGAAAACAGCTTGCGGCCCATGTCTTTGGCAAAATCCAACCAACCCATAGTTCGTTACCTCCTTTTGTGATGTTTGTCGTGTTTACCTCGAAGGCGGCTAGGATACCCCAATGGGGGGCGTTCAGGCGTTCCCTGTGGGTGCAAAAAACTCGCTACCTACCTGATCGAGCCCACCGCGTGGCCGAACCAATCGACCGTCTGCCGCCCGGCCGGCTGCCTACTCCACCAGCGATACGGGATAGCATCAACCGAGACCTTTGATGGTGGCCGAGGGGTGTGAGCGCACGAGCGCTAAGTCTTCCGATCCAATGGACTGATCACACCGGTCGCCCCGATGCTGGCGACGTGTGTGTAAATCATCGTCGTTGTCAGGTCCTTGTGCCCCAAGAGTTCTTGAATGGTACGGATGTCTAGACCATCTTCAAGCAAGTGTGTGGCGAAGCTATGTCGCAACGTATGAGAAGTGGCCGGCTTGGTGATATTGGCTTGTTGCACGGCTCGCTTGACCGCCCTTTGAATCGTCTTTTCGTTGATGTGGTGACGTCCAATACGGCCGCTAACCGGGTCTACAGAGCGCTTGCCGGACGGAAAAACGTATTGCCAACCCCATTCCTTGGCCGCGTTGGGGTACTTTCTCTCGAGTGCGTAAGGCAAGTAAACTGCCCCATAACCGGCTTTAAGGTCCAGTTGATGGAGCGATCGGACTTTTTGCATATGCACGCGCAGCGGATCAACCAAGGATTGGGCGAGCATTGTCGCGCGATCTTTGTGTCCTTTGCCGTCCCGAATAATGACTTGCCGCCTGTCTGCGTCCAGATCTTTGACGCGCAAGCGCAGCACCTCCATCAGACGCATCCCGCTCCCGTAGAGCAGACTGGCAATAAGCCACGAGCTACCGTCCAGACATGCCAGCAGTCGCTCGACCTCTTTTTTGGTCAACACGGTCGGCAATCGCTTTGGCTTGATCGCTCTTTCGATATTCTCAAGCCATGGCAGCTCTTGCTCAAGCACCTGGCGGTAGAGAAACAGCAAGGCCGACAAGGCCTGGTTTTGCGTCGAGGCCGAAACCTGTCGATGCGTCGCGAGATAGGAGAGGAATGCTTCGACCTCAGCGGCACCCAAGTCTCGCGGGTGACGCTTGCGGTGAAACAGAATAAATCGCCTAATCCAATGCACATAGGCCTTTTCGGTGGCTCGGCTCATGTGCTTGCGGCGGATAAGGTGGCGCACTTGATCAAGCAGGCGCGGCGAATTTGGCACGTCCATGTGTCCCGTTTCTCCATTTCTTTATCTTCCGATAATCCATCATTGGTATCGGTAAATCAGTGGCTTACCAGCCACCATCTGGATTATCCCCCAATAATGTCCGAAACGAAAAGGACATTATTGGGGGATACTTAAAAGTTATACATCGTTATAGGATTCTGGATGAATTGGGACTACGAAAGGCAAGCTGAGAAGGAGAATGAGCTAAGGCGTGAACTCTCTCAATTATTAGTTTCAGAGGGAGTTGATACGAGAGACTCCGAAACAGTTTCGGGTGAGTTGCTAAAAAGCATTACTCGAATTACACCACCTGAGAAAGAAAGTCATTATATTGGATATATAACTGCTAATTCATTTAGTGGGGCTGGTGGTGGAAAGAGTGTAAAGGCAGGAAATATTCGCCTCAATTTGAGCCAACTGTTTGGTGGGTTAGCTAGTGGCTCATTAGTATTTTCTGGCGTTACGGGTTCAATTGCACCTTGGGCGCTTGTTGCTGCTGCAATTGCTTTTTGGTCAAGCATTCGAGGCATAACCGAAGTTGACGTAACTGAAAATGATATTGGGGTGCTTTGGACGCTTTGGAAACTTCGCGACTCTGAAGGAATAGTTAAAGAACGGGAACAAGTTATTCTTTCAGAAACCAATAAGCATTTAGATAAATATGGTAGGAATCCAATAGGCGCAGCAGACGTTAAATCAGCGTTAAGCCACTTAAAAGAAATTCGAAGTATCAAACCCGCAAAAAACGGTGGGTGGTTTATTGTTGAGTGGGTTAGAGTTAATTATAGGTAATGTATAACAAGGCCATCAAATTCGCTCCCTATGGTCGCCCGACGCTCGCAAGCTCGCGCGGTTTATGGCAGCGTTAGGTTGAGAATGCGTATCTGGAAGATAGAGCAATTGGCTAGGGAACTAGCGCTCGGTCAGGTGTCGGAGAAATCGGGCATGTACTATTTTCTCGCGTCCTCCCTGTTGATTCTTCTAGCCACCTACTATGCGATGTGGTGGGGTGCGAGTCGTGATTGGTTGTTTTACTTCGAGTTAGTTGTGCTCTCTGCGATCGCAATCGTGGGTTGCCTTCAGGCATACGAATCAAATGGCGGCGATAACGGCCAAGAGTTTGTTTTGCGGGCTGTCTGCCTGTCGGTCCCTGCAGGCGTCCGGGTAAATGTTTTTAGCCTTGCATTTGGTCTACTGCTGTTTCATACCGCTGGAAGTGTTTTCACGCCCACATCTTTTGCCGATCCCGTTCGCGCATACACGATCGTGAGCTACGCTGGATTTGTTGCCTTCAGCGTCTATTTTTGGTGGCTGCTTGTTCGAGGAATGAAGCAAGCGAGGGAAGTTGAGAGTACAACCTAACAAGCGACTGTGATCCCAAGTCAACCTGTTAAGCATACTTTTCACTCCAAGGCGTTTGGTCTCGGAGCATGGCATTGAGGATAGTAACCATCTTGCGCATGCACGCAGTAAGCGCCACTTTCTTGTGTTTGCCATTAGCCACCAAGCGTTGGTAGGTCGCCCGAATGACGGGATTGTGCTGAATGGATGTCAGCATGGCCATGAACAAAATGGTTCGGACACTCGCGCGTCCACCGCGGATACGTCGCTTACCCCGTAACTTTCCGCTGTCGCGATTGAACGGGGCGACGCCGACCAAGGCGGCGATCTGTTTGTTGTTCAGGGTACCGAGTTCGGGCAGGTCTGCTAATAGTGTGTTGACGACTTGCGTACCGATGCCAGGTGCGGTTTGCAGCAAGTCACGCTTCTCTCGCCATTCATCGATGGTCTCAACCAGCTCAGCGATGTGCTGGTCAAGCTTTTTAAGCTGGGCTTGCAGGTGACGGAGATGTCGTCGCATGTCGGCGGTCAGGAAGCTGGGCATGACATCCAGACGGTTCTTTTCCATCGTGCTCATTTCGATGAGTTGACGGCGACGTGCGGTCAAGTCACGGATTTTGCGCAGGTTTCCCGTCGCCAACGGTCGGATCATGGGCTGTATTTTAGCGGCGTAGCTTGCCAAGACTCCGGCATCCATTTTATCGGTCTTCGCCAGGATGCCCTCGGCTCTGGCGTAGCTTCTGACCTTAATGGGCTGGCAAATAATCACCGGGAGTTGACGCTCAGCCAACGCGACAACCAGGGCATATTCTCGGCGACCTGTCGCTTCGACGACGATGCGCTCAAGCTTGTATCGAGAAAGGCGCCGAATGGCTTGCTTAATTCCTGGCGCGTCATTTGTGACGGTGAAATGGATTTGGCGTTCATGAATCGCGATATCGAGCTGATGCTTACCGACATCGATACCGATGTTGACCGCGTTGTCTCTTTTGCTAGGCATTGTTGGAAAACCTCGCCCTTGCTAGATTCGGGCTCGTGGGCCCATTCGACTGTTCGAGATAAACAATGAATCCATGTTGCGCCACACGCTTGTTAACGGTCTCAGCTGGGCTGGAGCCAATGTTCAATCGGGCTGCAACATGGATAACCTGGTGCAACAGGTTGTGGGCCCACACTAATCGCTTTGGTGCTGGTTTTGGAACATACAAATCGTTCATGTCGCAGCCCCTTCGGGCCTGCTGGGACCTCCGCAAGCTAACGCTTGCTCCGGCCCCATAACTTTGGCGTTAGAGCGAAAAATGCCGGTGTTGGCGCTTTACAACGAAACGCGAGAACGGTTTCCCGAGTTGACGGCTAAGGCAGACCGGGAACACGTCAAAAACTGGGGTGAACTCGACCCAGAATTTGCGTGCTCATGGTTCGAAAGTCTGGCGAAAGCGTTGAATGTTGAAATGAGTCGGAAGATTCCGGCTAGGAAATATGCAGGCATATTCCGGCATCTCTCGTCAGCCTACACCAATGGTGATTTCGAAGTGCGAAACTGCATTGATGTTTCGTTCACCGAGAATCTTTTCTGGCAGATTGAAGAAGAAAAGGCCGAACTGTACTGGAGTTTGTTACCGTCCAACCTCAAGGAGCTCTATGTCGCATTTCATGGAAAAGTTCCGCTCTAACAAATCGCTCGTGTCGTTCGTCGCGTTGCTCCTCACTCGGACGCTTCGCTCGCTGAAGCTCACTCAGCGCCGCACAGCTTGGCGTTAGGTCTCTTAGGATGACATACGGGCTACTAGAAGAGCCGTTAATTGCGAAAGATATCGAGTCGTTGGAACAAATCTCGTCACTGTTGCACGACGAAGTCGTCGAGGTCGAACGGATTGTCCACACCCCCAAGAAGGGCAATTTGCTGCTACCCGTGCGTCGGCAATTTCATGGTGCCGAGGAAACGGTGATTGAATCTGGTACATTGGAAACGGTTTACGAGAAAGACTGGATGCGATCCGAGATCGAGATACGACATGTGCTTGATTGGGAAAAAATCGACGACCACGGAATCGAAGACTATACGGTTAATGAATTGGAATTCGACGGTAAGCAGCTCATGTTCTATTTCTGTGAGGAATTGAGGATCCGGGTGCGAATTTCGCAACTCGAAATGGAAGTGCGAGATAAAGGATTTCGCGGTCGTGCACGTATATCCCGCTGGCGTGGTGGCGCTGAGTCTTCCAGCAGCAAGATTTACTAATTCGCTGTGGGGGTGAAGAGACCTAACCAGGCGCTGAAGCTGACCCTCAACAGCGCGCTGCTGCGGGCAGCTTAGCTTCGCGTTAAGCCTTTAAGATGACCAAGTACGAAATTCTCAGCGTTCTTATTGCCTGCGTTGCCGCGATCACGAGCTTGGTCGTCTGGATTGGTCATCGTCGCCTCGCCAAGGAGGCAAACGAGTTGCAACGAGCTACCTCGGAACTCGCCAAGAAACAGCTAGAGATTTTGCTTAGAGAGGAGAAAGGAAAGAACACCACTCGTCTTACGCTCGATCTTGTTCGAGAACAACATTCTTCCTTCCGATTTTTCATCAAGAATATTGGCGAAAAACCAGCAATGGATGTCGAATTGGAGCTACTTCTCGATGAAAAAACGAGAAGTCCAATCGTTGAATCCGAGTACAAGCAAAAGTTTCCGGCTAAGCGTATTGATCCTGGTTCCGGGGTATCCCTGATCGCCGCACTCACTCTAAGTAGTCCAAGCGCGTATAACGCGATATTGAGATGGTCAAACCCCGATGGTTCTAGAGCCGAAGAAGCAACTTATGTCGCACTATAGGCTTAACAAAATGCTGAACATCGTTCGCTTCCGCTCACTCGGACGCTTCGCCTGTCGGCTCAGCGCCGGTTAGCATGGCGTTAGGTGTCGAAATGATCATCTCTGATGACCCAGAAATCAAAAAGTATGTCGAAGAGGTATTCCGCCGAGCTGACGAGGGTGACCTTGAAGCGCTATATGAAAAGGCAGCACTGTACGATTTGGGTGAATATGTAGAGGTGGACAAGGAGAAAGCGTCGCAAATCTTCAAAGCAGCCGCTGATCGGGGGCATGTCCATTCAATGTGGATTCACGCTTGCGAGCTGCTTTGGGGTAAGGGTTCATTCCCACGGTCCTTACCGGACGGGATGCGCTACTTGGATACTGCGATTGAAAATGGATCAGCCCAGGCATGTATCACGAAAGCACGATTGTACCTGCTGGGTGAGTTCGGTATGGCCAAAGACACTGAAAAATCGAACGCCTTACGCTCCCAAGCTAAAAACTAGACAAAGAAATTAACGATCCGCTTTCGAATGAAGAGTATGTGGCACGAATACGAAAAGCGGTTGAGGGTGGGAACACCTAACAAAATGCTAAACATCGTTCGCTTTGCTCACTCGGACGCTTCGCCATTGGCTCCGCGCCGGTTAGCATGGCGTTCGACTCACACGGACCCGACAGCTTGGATAGAACCCTTTCCACAGATGCCCCATCACCTGCTGGGAGCGCCTGATGAGTAACGACAAGCCCAAATCCGATCGGCCCGGAGACGGGAAGCCGGGAGTCTACCGGCTGGGCGGGCGAGAGATTCGCGAAGGTGATTCCCTCACCCCCGAGGAGGCGGAAGAGTTCATCCGCCGCCTGATCGAAGAGTCGGGCGGGCCAGTCACGATGGAGGAGGTTGATGAATCGGCGGGGACGACCGTGCGAAGCAGCGTGGATGACTGGTCGAACTTCGAGCAGGGGCCGCGGTTGAGCGAGGACCACTTCGAGTCGTTCCGAAGCGACCTGGCGAAGAAGGGTTATCTGGCTTTCGAGCGGGACTACGATGGGCTGAAATACCACACGGCGTTCCGAGTCCTCAACCCGCGCTACTTCGCCGACTTCGACCGATTCATCCGGTGCCAGGACATCCCGGCCTCGTACTTCGGTCCGGTGGTCCCCGGCAAGTCGTGGTTCGTCTCGCACCGCTGGGCCACGCCCGCCCACCCAGACCCGAGCCGGACGCAGTTCGAGATCGTCCGCGAATTCGTTCACCGCAAGCGAGTCCATGGGATCTGGTACGACTACAGCTGCATGCCGCAGGAGCCGCACTCGTCGGCCGCCGACCGGCAGCTGTTCGCCGACTCGCTCAAGCACATGAACTCGCTCATCGTCACGACGAACTTCCTGAGCATCGAGAGCGACGACTACTTTTCCCGCGCCTGGTGCTACTACGAACGGATCATCTGCCAACTCCTCTGCTGCTCGAAGCGCGCGCGGGTTGCCCCGCGCGACGCCCCGAAACTCGACAACGAGGTGGTCAATGAGTTCGTGGTCGAAGGGAAGGTGCCAGCGCTGCGGGCCGAGAAGGCCTCGGACCTTCCGCTGATCAATGACCTGCTCGTCACGGGCGCCGATATGTTCAAGATGCTGGCGGTCGGCACCACGTTTACGCTGTTGAACTCGTTCGGCTTCGATTTCGGGGTCGGAACGGCGGCCCGCTTCTCCCAGACCATCGATTTCGGCAAGTTCTGGATGATCTGGCAAGTTCTGGCCGGGTCGTCGGAGGGAAGCGGAATCCAGATACCGCACCTACTGAACGCCGACCGCCTCCGGACGGTTTTGACGCAACGACACGAGCGCTTTGGCACGCACGCTCGGTTCTTCGCTGACCTCCGCAACCAGATGTCGCAGCCGCTCGACATGCGGATTGTCGAGCAGGCCAGTGCGTCCCGCCTCGCGACGCTGATGAAGGAAGTTCGCAGCTCTGGCCCGGTCCCGGGTGCCTTCAGCAAGCTCGCGATGATCCAACTGGTGTATTGGATCGCCGGACGCGATCAACCTTCTCCTAGCGGGGTCAAACCGATAAAGACGGAGAAACAACGCAAGCCGCTGCAACCCCGGTCCCTGCGCAGCGCGGAGGTGCTGGTCCTGTTCGCGCTGGACGCCGCGGGGCCGGAGGTGGACGACGACTGGTTCGACGCAGTCTTCAACGACCTGGCTTCTGAGTGGAAACCGCAGGGCGTCTGGTTCGGGAGCTGGAAAGTGCTTCGTGTTCCAGACATGAGGATCGAAGCCCCCGGACCATCCGGCGGGGCCTTGAAACTGCCGGGGACCTTTCTGGATGAGTTGCAGGCCTGGGACGCCAAGCAGCATAAACCTGATTCGGCCAAGCTCGTCCGCATTCGGAAGTACCCCGACATTCGCGGCTACGCGTTCGTCGTTCGTGTTCCGGAGGAGTCCGTGAGGAGCTGAGCCTGGGATCTTAGTCGAACAAGTAGCTCCAACGGACCCCTTGACCCAGGGCCCATCTTGCTGACGCAAGCTGGCACCCTGCGTCAAGGGGCCGCTGAGCATGGCGTTAGCGCAGGCGAGTAAGAAAATGCTCACGTTCGCGATAGACAAAAATGGCCAGCGTATTTGCTCAGTAGACGACGATTTTGCCCAGAATCTCATCCTGAAAATATCGGCTCCTAGTGATTCTCAGCCGTCGATCCAGCTCTTTGCTTCCGGTACCAAGGCAACGGGTGAGGAGCAAGACGTTGATTTCGAGTGGTCTGACGCTCCCCTTTTCCTCGCTCACGGTGATGAGGTTCGCGTTCAAGATCCGCAAATTCCGGAGGCCTCGGTCGATGATGAAGCGAGGAAAGAGGTCAAAGCCAATGGTGGCAGAATCCTCTCGTGCGCTTTTTGCAGCAAAGAACATCGTGAGGTCAGAAAGCTCATACTCGGCCCTCATGCCGCAATCTGCAATGAGTGCGTGGAACTCTGTTGCGATATTCTTGAGGAAGAGGCTAGCAGTGACAGCGCTAACAAATAGTTCCAGCCGACCACCCCTTCGCTGCTCGCTCCGGGGTTCCCTCCGCGGCGATGCCGCTGCGGTGGCGGCTGAACAACAGCGTTAGGTGTTGAATGCACGCTGAATGGGATCATGGGGGAAAGGCTCGCAACAGGGTTACATGGAAGAATCAAGGAAAAGCCGTTCATACCGAGGAACAAACCCAAGTCCTGGGTTGTGTTCATTCTTTCGTGTCTATTTGGCCTTTTGGTGGCTGGCCCCATAGCAATTCTCGGGGCCTCGCTAGCGATCTCCTCTGTGAAGTCGCTAGGCGTGTCCCTGTTTATGATTTCTTGGACGATTGGCATGGGGTCATGGCTCGTGTTCACTTTCGGCCTAGCGAGCGGGAAGTACAAGAATATCCAAGAGGCCGAGTGGAGGGAGCAGGTTTGGTAATGGCACACCTAACCAGGCGGTCAAGCCATTCGTCGCTTTGCTCCTCATTCGGACGCTCAGCACTCCGCGTCAGCTCGCGCATGGCTTCGCCATTTTCGCGCGATCAGTCGCTCCGTGCCGAGCGCCGTTTACCGCAGCGTTATCGCGCTGGGCGAAGCCCGGCGTATCTTGCGGGGTGAGAGTCCCCGTCGGGCAAGGGTTAGCCACCCACCCGTATTGCGTGTTGATCTCACT
>JANQRK010000081.1 GCA_028284585.1 Chromatiales bacterium | reverse complement strand
CGGCACAAGCATCGTGGGCTGTGTTGCCGTCCTTGGAAAGGGCCTGCCATTCCCGGCGGACTGCGCCTTGCCCACAATGCTTGTGCCGTGGCTGAGCGTTACTGAATTATCCGCTTGGCCCACTAGGCTCCACAGCCACAAAAATGCCAGCTATCGCGTCTCCTCAAGACCGACCGCCAGTCGTTTCCCGGAAACTGATTTCTCGTAAGGAGGCCCGAAGCATGCGAACAAACATCGAACGGTCATGCAAGCCAGTGCAGCCAGCTGGCGTCTCGACTGATATGATCGAACAGCGCCTGGGGAAGCTGATTCGCCACTATGTGCAGACCCGATCACCCGCCATCGCCAGCTCCGTGGTACGACACATCGAAATGCTATGTACCCACCCCGGATTCGAGGGCGGCAGCAGCGAACTCTGCAGCTATCTGCGCCTCAAGACACATTGGCGTTGGCTGGCGATGGACTCCGCCACTGGGTCAAACAAAACAGCAACCCACAAAGCACAACAGCCCAACGGCGTGGCTGCAGTGCAGGGATAGCGAGCCGCAGATGGGGGCCTCTACCCAGCTACTCACGCCCTACTAGGATGAAGCTGCCCAACCCCACGAACAGTTTCATTCGCGCAGCCCAGAGTTGCCCCAAAAGCAATCTGGGCGCGTAATCATAGACTGAAAACTCAGGCAGTCTGGGCTTCCTCACCCATCTGCGATTGCAGGTAATTCTGCAGGCCGACGGTATCAATCAGGCGCAGCTGTCTTTCCAGCCAGTAAGCATGGTCCATCTCGGTGTCATCCAGTAGCTCGGTCAGGATAAGGCGGGTGTCGAAGTCCTGCTCCTGTTCGCAGACCTGTATCGCTTCCTTGAGTGCCGTTACCACTTCATATTCAATGGCAAGATCGTTCTTCAGCATCTCTGGGACTGTCGCGCCCACGCGCAACTTCTCCTGCTGACCGAGATCCGGTTGTGCCTCCAGAAACAACATGCGTTCGATCAGCGCATCGGCATGCTCGGTCTCTTCCTGCATCTCATGGTCGATCCGCTCAAAGAGTCGATTGAGTCCCCAATTCTTGTACATGCGCGAGTGGGCAAAGTACTGATCGCGGGCGGCCAGTTCGCCGTTCAGCAGGCTCTGCAGGTGCTCGATGACCTTGGGGTTGCCCTTCATTCCGACGCCTCCATCTGCGACTGCAGATAATTCTCGAGTCCCACGTTGTCGATCAGCGACTGCTGGGTCTCGACCCAGTCGATGTGCTCCTCGGTCTCCTCAAGCACTTCCTCGAGTTCGTCGCGGCTGACAAAATCATGCGCTGCCTCGCACTGTTCGATGGCCTCTTGCAAGTTAGCGCGCATACTCATAAGCATCGCAAGATCGCCTTTGAGGATCTCGGGAACATTTTCCCCCACGAGGAGTTTGCCGAGGTCTTGAAGGTTCGGGAGGCCCTCGAGAAACAGCACGCGCTCGATCAAGCCATCGGCCATCTTCATCGCTTTGATGGAGCGCTGGTATTCGTAATCGTTAAAACCCGCCAGACCCCAATCCTTTGCCATACGGGCATGCAAGAAGAATTGGTTGATTGCGGTGAGTTGGTCCTTGAGACACAGATTCAGTCTCTGGACGATTTGCCGGTCACCCTGCATCGGATGATGCCTCCCCTAGTGTGAAAAAACCTTGCGGGTTTGGCTGGCTATCCGGACGGACTGGCTTGCCATAATGTTAAATGTTACGCGGGCCGTCCCGTAGAGGCAATCTAAGCACCTGTTTTTTTTAAAAATTCTAGAATATTCTCGTTTTTGTTTACTAAACGAGTTGCTAATCATTCTCATTGCGTCTACTATGTACTGGTGAAAGCTTCGGAGGGTGGACTATGTACGTCTGTGTTTGCAGTAAGGTAACCGATCACCAAATCCGCGATGCGGTGGACCGCGGCATCAACTCGATCGAAGAGCTCTGCGACGAATTGCCCGTCGCCGCCAATTGTGGCCGCTGTCGCGATTGTGCCTGCCAAGTAATGAGCGAAGCGATCGAGGCGCGCTGCTGGACCGAAACACCACAATTGGCCTTCGGTTGAACCTTATCGAAAATGGACTCGTTACACCGTCTCCGGAGCTGGCCCGTGACATTGAGCCGCTTTTTGGTCAACTGGTTGAGGGGCAACGCTCGCATGCGCCGTAACGCGTTACTGCGTCGCTGGGCACTGTCAGACCGCACCCGCCACTGAAGTCTTGGCGACGCCGGGTCGCCGAACCTGGCTCCAAATCAAGTTCGACAATCTTCAAGATTCGCCGAAAGGCAATTCGCGCACCGGCTGCATTGCCGATCTTACCGCCGATGCGAATCCCACATCGGCATCCGCTGGCACAGTGTCCCTTGACCGCCAGATTGGACGACCGTACCTTACGCGCCTTGCCTGAGGTGCCTCCAGGGTGCATTACGACCCCATCGGAGGTTAAACGGGAAGTCGGTGCGCTCACCCAGAGTTAATCCGACACTGCCCCCGCAACGGTGATCGGGTCAGCTGCTGCGACGAAGCCACTGCGTCGGTGACGTGGGAAGGCGCAGCCAGCGGCACGGGATGTTCGCAACACCCCATGCCAGCCCATCAGTCCGGATACCGGCCTCACGCATTTATTGAATAACACGCTGCGGAGGGCTGCGTGAGGTGCAGCTCCCCAAGATTGATGTCGCGTGGAGTTCGCCTCGCGATCGCTCACCCGCACACCAAGACGATTGTGGCACGGTGGGTGCCGCGAGGGGAGAGCGACGATGTACTTCAAATCCTGGGCCCTTGGCGTTTTATGTTGTACCTCGGTGGCGGCGGACCCACCGCTGCCACCGATTCTGATTAGCGCAGCACGCACTGCCCAGCCTGGTCTCGACATCCCGGCTAGCAGGACCATCATCGACGCAGATGCCATTGCGGACAGCGGCGCCCAGAGCCTGAGCGAGTTGCTGCGGCAGGTGAATGGTATCCACGTCTCCGACGGCATCGGCGACGGCAGCAACGCCAATATCGATATGCGCGGATTCGGAAGCACCGCACAGTCGAACGTGGCTGTACTCGTCGATGGGCGAAAGATCAATCCGGCCAGCGACAGCGCTACGCTCTATCTGAATGCCATCGATCTGGATAACGTGGAGCGAATCGAGGTCGTGCATGGCAGCGCTGGCACCCTGTACGGCAATCAGGCGGTCGGGGGTGTGATCAACGTCATCACTCGACGCCCCGGCCGATCGATGCGCAGCGTTCAGGCGAGTGTAGGCAGCTACGATGCCTGGGAGCTTCAGGCGGGCATCAGCGAGCGCCTAGGTGACCAGGCGGAATTCGCACTGCAGGCCCACAAGCGCGAAAGCGACAATTACCGCGACCGCAATGCCAGCCGATTGGAACGCCTTTCCGGACATGTGGGAGTCGATCATCGTGGTGGCTCTTACAGCTCTCTTGATCTGATGTTGCTGCGCGACCGTGTACAGACCCCGGGCGCACTGCTGTCCGACGAGCTGATCGACGACCGGCGCCAAGCAATATTCCCCGGTGACCATCTGGATACCGAAAGCAAAGTGCTGCGTATCGGAACACGTCGGCTGCTCAATCCCGGCTGGCGGCTTGAAGCAGAGCTGGCACTGCGCGACGATCATCGCGACTTCGTGCAAAGCTTCCGAGGCTTTCCTGGCAGCAACTCGACCCAAGACCGAGAGTCGATCGAGTTGACGCCACGCGTGATCGGGCACTTTGGCGGCAACGTGATCACCCTCGGCGTGGACCACCTTATCACTGACTACGAACTGGTCACCGCATTCGGTACACAAGGCAACGACCAAGACATCTCCGCCGCCTACGCTCAGTTGTCCCGATCTCTAGCAGCCAGTCTAGCCGCGACGATCGGCATCCGCCACGCCTGGGTCGACAACCGCATCGTCAACGGTGGTTCGTCTACCGACATCGCAGACTCGCTAACGGTCGGCTCGCTGGGCTTGGTCTATCGGCCCAACGATGCCTGGCGGTTATTCGCGCGCGCCGACCAGAACTACCGCTTCGCCAAGGTCGACGAGCACACCAATGTGGCATTCGGTCAGCCGGTCGGCCTGAACACCCAGCGCGGCATCTCGTATGAGATCGGTGCCGAGTACAGCGGTCAGCAGCTGCAGATCGCCGGGCGCGCTTTCCACCTGCGGCTGCGGGACGAAATCAGTTTCGACGCAACCAGTTTCAGCAACGTCAATCTACCTAGAAGCCGGCGCAGCGGTCTGGCCCTATCGACGAATATGACGCTATCGAGCAGCTTGCGGTTGGGCGCCGGTTACGAGTACATCGATACAGAAATCACCAGTGGCAACCACGCCGGTAGTCAGGTTCCGCTGGTGCCAGAGCAAACCGCCAACTTGTATCTCGAGTATCGTCCGCTGCCACCTATGCTGACCCGGCTCGACTTGGCCTATGTCGACGAGCGCTACCTTGGTTCCGACTTCGACAACGCTTCGGATCCGCTGGACGAGTACTGGGTCGCTGACCTGGTGGCGCACTACAGTGTCAACCACTGGCGCATATCCGCGAAAGTACGCAACCTATTCAACGAAAGCTACAGCGAGACTGGGGCCAGCTCATTCGCCGGCGACGGTTTCATTCCCGCCGCGGAACGCAACTTCTGGGTCGGGGTGAGCTACCGTTTCGAGGAATGAGCCCGCCTTACAACCAGAGCCCTCGGGCCACGAGGATTACCAGCACCCATCAAGGCAGGAACCGCTAGACTCTGAATGTATGCAATGTATGGATTTGGCACACAATCCACCAGGCGACACGGTGCGCAGGATAGGCCTCGGATTTGCCGGACAGGTGACGTGCGGTCTGGCCAGTCAGTGTTTCGAGCTAGCAACACCGCCACCCAGCCTGCGGGCATGTCCGGGGCGGACACCTGATGAGCGCAAATGACCTAATCCTCCCCGGGGCCCAGGTCAAGCTGCACCTCTCAATCGCGCTGGAAGACGGTACCGAGGCTCTTTCCACCTTCGGCGAGGAGCCGATCTCGCTCACGATCGGCGATGGCACCCTGCAGGCCAGCCTCGAACTTGCGCTGTACGGCCTCAAGGCCGGGGATACCCAGACCCTGAACCTTCTGCCAGAACAAGCCTATGGTACGCGCGACCTGGCCTTGATCCGGTATATGCCGATGACCGATTTCGACGGTACCTTCACCCCACAGAGCGGCCAAGTGGTCGCCTTCTCGCTGGCCAACGGCGAGGAAGCTCCGGGGATCATCTTGCAAGTCGACGAAGGCCGAATCGAAGTCGATTTCAATCACCCCTTGGCCGGACACCAGATCACCTTTCGGGCGGACATCCTAGAGGTCATGGTCCCGACCACCGACCCACCGGCCGGCACCTAGTGCGCCCCCTACAGGCCCGCCCCCCGAACAGAGGAATTTTGGCGCACCGGGCCACCGGAGGTTTACAATAGGACCCATGAAAATCCTACTAGCCAATCCACGCGGGTTCTGTGCCGGCGTCGACCGAGCAATCGAGATCGTCGAGCGCGCACTCGATGCCTTCGGTGCACCCATCTACGTGCGGCACGAAGTCGTGCACAATCGCTACGTCGTGCAAGACCTGCGCGAACGTGGCGCCGTATTTGTGGACGAACTCAGCGACGTGCCAGAGGGTGGCACGGTGATCTTCAGCGCCCATGGTGTATCGCAACAAGTGCGCAACGAGGCAGAGCAACGCGGTTTGACGGTGTTTGATGCCACCTGTCCACTGGTTACTAAGGTCCATGTTGAGGTCGCCCGTCATGCTCGGGCCGGACACGAGGTCGTACTGATAGGCCACAACGGCCACCCTGAAGTCGAAGGCACTATGGGGCAGTACCGTAGTGACCATGACCGCGGTGCCATTTATCTGGTCGAGACGCCAGAGGACGTCGCAACGCTACAAGTCCGAAATCCGGAACAGCTCGCCTATGTCACCCAAACCACCTTGTCGATGCAGGATACCGCGCTGGTGATCGAGGCCCTGAAACAACGTTTCCCCACCATCCAAGGCCCCAAGAAAGACGATATCTGTTACGCAACGCAAAATCGCCAGGATGCCGTGAGCCGCTTGGCCCCGAATTGCGACCTGGTGCTGGTGGTCGGCTCACCAAACAGCTCGAATTCAAATCGGCTCAAGGAAATCGCCGAGAAAAAGGGCCGGCCCGCGTATCTGATCGATGGGCCAGAGGACATCCGCCGCGAGTGGCTGGATGGAGTGGCGACAATCGGCCTAACGGCCGGGGCTTCGGCGCCCGAGGTGCTGGTCGAAAGCGTCATCGCCCGGTTGCAGGAGTGGGGAGTCGACGCGGTGGAACATGATGCCGGAGAACCCGAGCAGGTCGTGTTTGCTTTGCCTAAGAATCTGCTCGGCGCCATGGCGGCGCAGAACGGTGAGCCATCCTCCTAGTTTGCACTGACTACCAACAACCGGTCGCAGGGTTCGAGTCCTTCGTACCATCTTGGTTGATTCTGAACTGCACGCAGGTGTCGTTGGCCTGCCTACCGCCTGCCACTGGGGTAGCGGTTACTCTAAATGTCTGAGCCCCTCCCGGCTGGTTCATGACGATATCGTAAAAGCCCTCTGTCGATTCGTCTGACTGCCATACGCTATCAGGCATCGTCGGGTCCGTACTCAGCGCAGCAACGGCCCCCGCATAGGATCCATTGATCGTGTAGAACCGCTCCTGGGCCATCGCAATCGATTCCAGCGTGATCTTGGCGTCGGCCCGCCGCGCCTTCTGCGTCTGGGCGGTGTACAGCGGATAGGCGACGGCCGCGATGATCGCCATCACCGCGACCACGATCATCAATTCCACCAGCGTAAGCCCGGTCTGTTTCACGCGCATCTGCCTCATTCCTATTGCGTCCTGACCCAAGACTTGCGACCTGCGCCGAGCAGGCCCGGGTTCTCGATGGTCACCTCGATCTGGGCGTTTCTGCTGCCAGACGAATACTTGCCTTCGACACCGCCAAAGCTGCCGTCACCCTTGCCCCCGATACCCGCCAGGATCGCCGGCGGCTGGATGATACCAACCTTCGATTTGATGCCGGAGACTATGTCGCTTTGGCTTAAATTGTCGTTGGCGTTGAACACACCGTCACCGCTTAGGTCAAACACCGGCACATCCAAGCGACCACCGGTGGCCGGATCAATCTCCATCAACCAGCCAGTTCCACCTTCATCGCAGGACAGTGCCGAGGGCACAGTGGTCACAAAGATCAGCCGTCCGCCACGCAGGGTGGGATTGGACACCATCTTCTCACCGCCATCGGTGAGGTCCAGATACCAACCACACGAACTGTTGGCAGCACAAGCATCACCTGGTAATGCCCACTTCATCGGCGTGTTGCTAAGCACCCTGACCTCAAAGGGATTGCCGTCGAAGGTGCCCAGAGTCTGCGTATCAATCGTCTGCTGTTGCAGGATATTCGAATTGCGTGCGACCACGGAGCTGATGGTTGCACCGGTATCGCGATCCCAGATGCCGTACATGCTGTTGTACTGCACAGCATTCAGAGGGTCGTTGTCGAGCTGCTCGTAGTACTTGCCTGTACCAAAGTAGACCATCCGACCTACCGCGCTGGTTGGGTGCAAACCGACCGACATCCGCGACGTGATCGGTTGATCATCGGTGCCAGTGGCATTCTTCGCTTTATACAAGAGGGTGGTATTGGCGCGACTGAAGCCACTGCCATTGGCCTCGAAGCGCCAGACATTGCCATTCAAATCGCCGCCGTAGATCAAGTCGACGTCACCATCACCATCCGAATCAATGGGCGCAATCGTGGACAGGCCATTGCCACTGCCGTGCGAAACTGAGCCCGGACCAGACGCCGACAGATCGATCGTCTGCAACAGCGTGCCGTCGTAGATCCGCGCAATGTACAACACCGCCTTGCCCGAGGTACCGTGGTAGCCGTTGCCGAACACGGCCACCCAGCCATGGCCCTGGGCTTTGACGACAGCGGGCTGGCTAAAGGTGTAGCCCAGCTCACCATAACCGGTATCGGCCGGCGTCTTGTCCCACAATACGACCTGGCTGGCAGAACTCTCGCTGAAATTTGCCGGATTGGTTACATCCAGCGCAAAGATGCCTTTGCCACCGGCGGCCAAGGTCCCCACCAACACCGTGTGCCAGCTAGAATCGTTGGAGAAAAAGGCATCGACCACGGTCGAGGCGCCATCCACATAGTAGTGGTGTGAATAATCCGGCGCCGTCAATTTGCTTAAATCGGGGTAGGCTGCGCTCGGAACATAGGCGATGCGTTCAACGCCCGTGCAGGCCGATACACCATGCAGCGCACCGTCGTTGGCCCCAAAATAGAGGATGGGCTCGCGATCGAGCAAGCCCACCGCGCGCGGATTCCCTTGGTCGTCCACACAGGCCACATCGGCGTATTGCGCTTTGAACGCCGAGTAAGGTGCAGATGGCTCGATACTATCTCGATACCCAAAGTTTGGCGCACCTACCACGGTCGGCGTAGAGTGCACTACGTCGCCCAGTACACTCGCCCGATCACGAAAGGTGCCCGAACCATTTGCCTGCTCGTTGGTGGAATCACCACGCAAGTAATCGAGCCGGTCGCTGCCCAGCGTATCAGGGGAACCGGAAACGGGATTGATATTGAGTGCAAGCTGCTGTGCCGCGTTCAGGTCTGCCCAGCGGAAGGGTATGCCGGCTCCCGTCGTGCTATCCCAAGTCAGCCACTCACGGCCAGTGTCCCAATCCTGCCCATTGATCAAATCCGCAGCATTCCACTCGGCAGTCAACAGGGCTCCCGTCTGAACATCGACCGGAAAAGAAAACACACTACCCGACCAATCGGTACTATCGAAGCTCGCCTGATAGATTCGCGTCGTAGTTTGCAGACTGACCGAGTTGGCTACCACCGAGGCCGCCGATGATGTCGTGGCAATCACCGAGAGGAAGGAAGCCAGCTTAGGGCCAATCTGCGATGGATCATCGGCAAAAAAGAAGGAATCGGCCACGCCATCCGAGTCCTGGTCCCACTCCACCGCCTGGTTCGGCATGTTGTCGCCGTCCGAGTCGCGGAATCCGCCATACTTCGCCGCGAGCTCGAGTGGTGTCGGCAGGAGACTGGCAACCGATGAACCTGCGGTAAAGGTATAACTCTGTGGTGTTGGCTCTTCGACATCCCGTCCTGGATCGTCGTCGAATGAACTAAAGTTCGCCCCACCGCCATGAAACTTACGGATCTCGGCATACTCACCATCGGCCGATGTACCGACAGCAACGAAACCGATTTTCATTGATACTCCGCCCTCCGCGTGCATGAATCGGACCGTCACACGCGCCGTGTTCGCACCCGGGTTGCTGTCGTTGCTGCCATCCCCGTCATCGTCATGGTTGGCACACTCGCTGGCGACACAAATCGAGATCCGGGACACCATGTCCATGTCATAGTCGTTGCCCCAGGCCGAGTCTTCCCACATCGCGAGGAAACGCACATAGGTCAGATCGCCGCCGGAATAAACCTGGTCTTCGATGCTCAGTTGAGCGAGGCTCGATGAGGCCCAGTCGGAAGAATCAACAGCCGGGGTCGAGCTGGTTGGGCCGGCATAGGCAATGGGCACCAGATTCAGTGCACCGCTGCCCAGGGGCACGACAAAGTCCGGTAGGTTCTTCGCCATTGCGATCGCATAGGTACTGATGGTCTGACCTTCGCTTGTCAGGGGATCGTTGTCACGATCAGAGCGCAAATCCACAGTGTTGGCCTTGTGGGCCAACCCGGCCATCGCATAACCGCCCTGCTTATTCGGCGACGTAGGGCAAAGACCACGCATATGCGACAGGTTGGTGAATGTCTTGGCCGAGCAAATGTTCGTATCGGGATTTGCCAAGGGCGTAGCGCCCACCTCGCCTATATACACGTTGCCACTGAAGCCTTCTGCCACCCCAATTGCATCGGTTGCGCTGTTGATATTGCCCAGCACAGACGGCACTGTGCCCAGATGATCGGTGTCAAAGCTGTTGTCGCCGCTCGACAGCATCACAATGTTCATCGGCGTACACCAATCGTCGGCCGGCATCGGATCATCCCAGGTGGCGGTCGGAAGACCGAGTGCATCGGACGCTACATTGAAAGTACCTGTCGCAGAGCCTTCGCCGATCAAATAGCGCACGGCCTCGAGGTAGAGCTCCGACATCGGGTTGCCCCAGTTAGAGCATTTGCGGTTCGCAGACCCGCTCGTGAGATAGGTGTTTACGTTGATACCAAAAGTGTCGCAGTCATTGTAGTGCGTATCACCATAGTCCCAGGTGTTGAGTCGAATCCTGTTCAGTGTCGAGATGATACCGTTGACCGACGTATTGAAGGTTCCATCCAGTAGGTTGACCTCGTCATCGGAGGCGGTCGTGTTCCCGGCAAAGTAGCTCATGGCCTTGCGCAGCACACCACCTTTGTCACGCTTGTCATAGCTGCCGCTCATCAGGCCGAAGCGCAGTGTTTTGTCCTCGCCATGCTCTTGCAACAGACCGATCGGCTTGGCGGCGGTGGTCGGATCGTAGGTGCGGCAGTTGTCTTCCAGCTTGTTGGCAACACAGGTCTCGACCTTGACGTTGGGCGCGTTGCGCGTGCCTGAAGCAAACAGGTTGTCGGCATAGGCCGGGACAATCCCTGCATCCCGGTTGGCCTGCTGCGCATCCTGGTAATACTCACATTGGTTGCGCTCGCCGCCCGCCCAACGACCCCAATCACCGCTCACGATTCGCATCTTGGGCGGGTTGGCCGCCGTATCCATGTTCTGGGTCTCGTCCGAGCCACTCGTGGGCGGCGGAGTCGAATTACACATGGTAATCGTCGTCTCGGTATACGGCGTGTACTTAACCATGTCGCTCGATGCCACGCTAAAGACTTTCGCGAAGGCGTGCACGTCGTTCGCCAACAAGGCCCGCTCGAGCACTGTCTGGGCATTGGTATCGGTCGAACGTTTGCCGCCATACAGCGCCTTACGTATTACGTCGATCCGGGTCATTGTGGCCCAGTTGAGAAAGTTACCGCTCCAGTCACCGGACGACGCCGCATTGTTGCAATGGTGGCCGTTGGCCCCATCGGCGGCATCGCGGGGCCGGAAGTAGCCGGTACCCGAGTCATACTGGTAACAGCGGGCGCTGTCGAAGTACCCATAGTAGTCAAAGCTGTCGACATACTGGTTGTCGAGCACGCCATCGCCATCGAGATCCGAGAAATCCCCGAAAGCCTTGATGAACAGTTGGTGATCCACCGAGAGGGCAAACATCACCATCGGACTGATTCCGGCAGTCAGAAATAGTGGCTCTTTTGCCGGCAAGGCGAACGCTGCGCGACTCGCCATGACACCCCAAACGACCGCTATGGCGGAGATGAGAAATCGATTACGCATGACATATTCTCCCTAACACTTCGCCACTCAGCGGAAGTACGTGCTCTGCAGGATCACTTCGGCATTGGGTGATATTCCATAACCCTTGCCGGTGACCCGGTAAAACTGGACACGAGGTGCCTGATCTTGAAAACCGACCACCAGGTCGCTTCCTGGCAAGGCGATTTCGGGCAGCCGCTCGATGTAGAAATCGGGGTCCTGGTTGATCAAGGTGTTGGCCAAATCCATTACGGCCGCATCTACCGTGTCCCAGTTGCCCGCAGTCTGTGGATCGACACTGTGCGACGTGGGTGTCACGTCATAGGTGCCATCTGTGCCGCTGAACAACATGGACTGGAACGTAGTGGTGCTTTCCAGCGAAAGCTCACCTGAGCGTAGCGCGGCCTCTGCCGCCGCCAGCGCTGCACTGTAGTCGCGGAAATTGCCCGCCATGCGCTCTTCCATCGCCGTGTCGCGGATACCGGCGGTACCCAGTATGGTCAGCACGAGCAGCAGTACCAGCGCGACAATCAGCACTGCGCCACGTTGTGATCTGTAGTCTGGTGGTAACCTGCCAACACTCATCGTCGATGCCTCCTATTGCACCGCGTTGCGGACCGCGACCAAGGTGCTGAACTCCTGGCGGAGCCGGCGATCATCGGTCGCTGGGTTTATCGGTGTGCTCTGCACTGGAAAGAAGGTGTAGGGCGCGGGCACCGCGCTGGCGTCTTCTACGCTATTCATCAACAACGCCACCCGGATTGCCATGATCTCGCTCCATTCAGCGGCCGACATGGCACTGGCTGTCTTGAAGGTGTCGATCTCGCCATCCCCGACGGTGTCTAATGCGTAATCAATCTGAAGATTCTCAACACCATCGACGAGTTCCACCGCCGGGCCGCCATCGGAACGGTACAGCGCGAGGATGTCCTGTCCACTTGGAGTGTCTCGACCAGTGTCACTTACGAAATAGGTATGGGTGACAAATTCCATGACCACCGAATCGGCCCCGAAGATGCGCGACAAGGCTGCTTGCGTGTTCTGCGGTGCCACATGGGTGATCGTGGTGTTGCCGTTGGCGTTCGGTGCGGTCACATTGCTGGCCCGGAAGATATCCGCGCCCGCACAGTCAGATATCAGCAGGAACTCATCATTCGCAAACCCACTCGCGGCACCCAGCACCTCGACCGCCGCGGTGGATATAATCTCCCCAGCAACGAAGGTGACATTTGAGCGTAACGGACCACGGATCTCGATCGAGTCAGTATTTGCCAACGCCGTTTGGCCACCAAAAGTCCCGCCGCTGTCGCTGCCGGAGAAAAACTCGCCGGCAGCAAAATCGTCCAGGAAGGGTGGTGACGAGCTGACCAGATTGATCACACGCGGCTTAGGGTTGAGATGCGGAGACAGGCAGCCACCATAGCCAGCCATCTGTAGGTCGCCGACGATCTGGCGCATCGCATAGCGTCCGTTCTCCTGCAGGGTGCCCAGACCGTTCTGCATCCGATACGTTGTCTTGTTCGCTGAGAACACCAGCAGCACACCAGCCAACAGCACCAGGCTGAGGGTGATCGCAACCATCAGCTCGACGAGCGTGAGCCCCTGCTGTCTCTTCCATGCAGGCATCATATTTGAGTCCTCGTCACGACCTCGAGTTTATTGCTGTCGTCGCGCGTATCGGCCCAGCGCACGCGCACAGTAACGATGCCATTCGCGTCTACGTTGATCTCGCCTTCTCCACTGGGTAGGCGTTCGACATACGAGCGCCAGGTGGTCAGGTCCATATTGGCAACGGCCTGTGGACTACAGTTGGTACTGCAGCTGACTGAGGTCGGCGAATCCGCATAATCGATGTTGTAGTCGCCGCCGGTTGCGGCATCACGGTTGACCCGCATCCGATCCATGATGTCGGTGTTCACCAAGGTCGCCTGTGACCGCAGAAACGCACTGTGATTGTTGCGCAAGCTGCTGGTTTGCAAGCCACTCAAACCGAGGAGACCAATCGACAACACGATCAGCGCGACCAGAACCTCGAGCAAGGTGAAACCCGCCGCAATCCTTTTGAACTTAACTTTTTTCAACTGCATGCCCCCGGCTCCAATCGCACCTGACCGCTCTGCATCACGTTCAGACAGCGTATATAACCTGCCGAGGCCTCGGTTTCGCTAAGCTGCAGGCAGGTTCCACTGCCTGAGCAGGCCGGGTTGGCGGTCATCGTCATCACATCCCCCTGGGGCCCGAAGCGCACAAAGGCACCTGTGGTTGCCACCACTGAGCCGGCAATCGAGTTTGTGAACACCTTGATGCGCTCGTCGACACCGTCGATCGTTCCGACGGTGCCGTTGTCAGTAAATACGATCAGCCCATTGCGCCAATTGGCATTGCTCCCGCAAACCGGCGGGTCGGCAGCCGGGTCGGCCACCGAGCACACCGATACCTCTGACCCACGTTTTACCGCCTCACTCCGGGCCAGCTTGAAACCGGCGACAAAGGTGTTGGCTTGGGTGGTCGCGCGGTTGCTCGCGGCCATGCCAGAAAACATGGGCACACCAGCGGCGAGCAAGATGATAGCCACGGCAAGCGTTACCATCAGCTCGACCAGCGTTAAACCTGCGTGTCTGTTTCTCATGGTTAAGCGGTATAGCATCTTCGTATAACGATAGGGCGGCGGCGATGATAAACTGCAGAGATTCCCCGATAAACGGTCGCCTCACGGCCAGGTTCGCTGTTTCAGCGGCAGATTCTCGATCTTCATGAACCGCATCATCATCGTCGGTGGCGGCGTCATTGGGATGCTGACCGCGCTGGAGCTTGCCCAAGCGCGACAATCCGTCGTCCTGTTCGAGCGAGCCGAAACCGGGCGCGAGGCGTCCTGGGCCGGCGGCGGCATCCTCTCTCCACTATTTCCATGGCGCTATCTGGATAGCGTCACGCGATTGGCAAGCTGGAGTCAGGCGGCCTATCCAGATTTTTGTTCCCGGCTGGCACAGGACACGGGTATCGATCCCGAGTACACCAAGAACGGGATGATCCTGGTGGCACCGGATGAATCCGACCAGGCCGAGCATTGGGCCCAGCGACACCAACGCAACTTAGTGTCGATTGACGCCCCGCAATTCAGGCAGTTAGAACCACGCGCCGCCGATCCGGCCGATGCCGCGTTCTGGATGCCGCATGTCGCCCAGGTGCGCAACCCACGCTTGATCCGCGCACTACGACGGCAGTTGGAGAGCCTAGGTGTGCAGCTGCGCACCGGACAGCTCGTGCAACGACTGCTATACGACTCGGGCAGGTGTCGCGGCGTGCATGCGGATGGCGAACACCGGGCCGATGCGGTGATCGTGTGCAGCGGCGCCTGGAGCGGCGAACTATTAAGGAACTATCCCTCACCACCATCGATACACCCGGTGCGCGGGCAAATGCTGCTGTTTCGGGCCGCGCCCGGTACCATCTCGCGTATCGTATTAGAAGCCAATCGCTATGTGATCCCGCGACGCGATGGACGCACGCTGTTCGGCAGCACACTCGAGGAGGTCGGCTTCGACAAGCAGACCACGACAGCCGCGCACGACGAATTACGCGCCATCGCAACCCAACGCTTTCCCGTACTGCGCGATTTCCCCATCGAAGCGCACTGGGCCGGACTCAGGCCCTCGTCGCCTGCCGGTGTGCCATACATCGGGCCGCACCCGCAGATCGGTGGCCTATTCATCAACTCGGGACACTATCGAAATGGCATCGTGCTCGGCCTGGCCTCCGCCCGGCTAGCCGCTGACCTGGTACTTGGGCACCCACCAATCCTCGACCCGAGCCCCTACGGCTGGACCAAGCCACGAGGTTGAGTCGGAACCGAAGCTGCCCCATAATTGCCGGCTTCGTCTAAACGCGATCCCTGGCCGGTGTAGCTCAGTTGGTAGAGCAACGCATTCGTAATGCGTAGGTCGGCGGTTCGAATCCGCCCACCGGCTCCATTATTTCACAGTAGCTTAGGTCGACCAGCGGATTGCACTCAGGCGCTTAATCCCTACCTAATCCAACCTTGTTGCTTCACCTTACCAGGCTAGCCTGCTAAGACGAACTCTCTCACCTTGACGGAATATGACAACGCCCCTGCTCCATGCCTGAATACGCATAGCGCCATCTGTAGTAGTCGGGTCGTGATCGCATGCCACCTGCTAGATCGCCGAGCCCGCTTTGCGACCGTTGCGGACAACGGGAAACTCCCGCCCGATCCCGAATTTCGTTACCGCTCCAATCGAACTCTCAGACGTCGCACCCGTTCCCGAAATGCCACTTCGCCTACTTCAAGAATTGCGCAAACGGCCTTCCTGATCTCAGTGCTTTCAAGCCCTCACGACCAATAAGAAATCTGCGGCAGGGCTTCATGAGGGTGTGGGGCTGCCTCCGCATCAATAATCTGATCAGCATCAGTGTTCATTACATATCGAAACTGACCACTTCGATTATTGAACTTGGTCTACTGCAAATGCTCGTAGGAGAACAGATGATTCGTGTTCACCAAGGGTGCATGACATGCACGACATGCGTTTAAATCTTTCTTGGCCACTGATCCATCCGGCTTGAAAGCGGCAAACTCCCAGTTGCCGTTGCGAAACTCCGGTGCATGCTCACTGCCCCAGCCTTCCTCGCGCTGCATGACGCCAACCGACGCAAACTTGTCCTTGATGCGTCTACCCAGCGCGCTGGTCTTTACGCTGCCGTCAGCATTCTTTTTGACCTTGTACACCTCGGCAACCAGGATCGAGCCATAGGGCAATTTGCCATCCGGTCCGGGCCCTTGCATGGCGATATCGTTGGCGAACAAGCGAATCGCCTGATCGGGATTTTGCGTGCGATCCAGGCTCAGGTAATTGGTAAACGCGGTCCTGTAGTCAGCAGGAAACGTAATGTTGTTACCCGCGGCCTGCAGCGTCGTGGTAAGCAGCGCGGTGGAAATGGCAAGGGCAAAAATGCGCATGGCGATCACCTAGGGGTCGTCTCAGAGAACGAAAGGAATCGTACGCCAAGGGGTGTGTGGGGAACAACGTCCGTTACCACCGGTTGCCAAAATGGCTCCCGGTCGACTCACTCAGCCCGGATCACGATCTTGTGCGCTGCAATAGGGAGGAGTGCGACCGTTGCTGACATTACGAGACGAGCAAATAGTGTGAATGACGTATGCCCGCAGAAAGCTGACCATTGCGGATGCCGCTGGTAGTGCGTGGGGCCGGCTACCAACGGCCAATCGCTGCGCCTGCGGGAACAGCCGCCTTCCTCCACCAGTTCGGCTTGTAGCGCCTCGCATCAGCGGTCGGTGAGCGGCCCAGCCGCTAAGCGGTCTGGCTGCATGAACGTTGCACTTCAAGCTTGATGCTAGCCAGTGTAAAATACGAGGAGGTTTACCTGAACCTAACGACAGTATCACCGAGCCACGCGCGTCATTGGACCAGTATTTCGCTTTCTACAACACCGAGAGACGCCACCAATCGCTTGACCGGCACACGCCGGACAGCGTGTACTACTAATCCGCTGCCAAGCTGGCGGCTTGGCCCGAGGACGCACTTATCGCGCTGTCCAATATCCAGGGTCCACTTCTCCGCTGCGGTGGCCTATATCGGCTTGGGCGTCGAGTCGCTGGCCGCCAGTGCGTTAAAGAAAGGATGGGAGACCACGATCATCAGTGTCGTATTGACTTTGATTATTCTGGCGAACATCGGTCATATATCCCGCAAGGCTATTGAACGCGTCACCACCCTGGCAGAAGATTCTGAATTCTCGCCGCACGTTCAAACTGGCGAATCCTGATCGAGAGGAGTGACATGCGACGTATTGAGTGGTTGGCTACATGTATGGTGGTGGTGTTGGCTTCGATCAGTTGCAAGGCCGACAAACTTTATAAGACCGATTCTGTCCCGCAACCAGATCAGGCCGCCGACGTCAACGCCCAGCCCAATGCTGACGGCGAAGTAGATGGTCCCAATCTGTCCTCAGCCTCGAAACATGCTGCCAGCACTGCCGAGACAGCCAAGGCCGCGAAGCCGGCGGACGCTGCCGAGCGGTGGCAGGGCTCGGGCGTGTCCTGGGCCATTCCGGATGGATGGAGTCAGGCCCCGGGCACAAACATGCGCTTTGCCACCGTGACCAATGAAGCAGACAAGAGCGAGATTCTGGTCAGCGTTTTTCCCGGAGATGTCGGTGGGACGCTCGCGAATGTGAATCGGTGGCGCGCCCAAATGGGTTTGTTTCCGATTGGGGCCACAGAACTACCGTCCGTGCTGAAAACGGTGACTGCCGGCAGCATTGAAGGTCGGCTCGTGGATTTGACTTCCGCCGCCGGAGACCGCCGTATGCTGACCGCCATCTTGCCGCAGACCGGCGCCAATCAGATGCTGGTGCGCACGTGGTTCTTCAAGCTCACCGCCGATCCGGACACCGTCGACACACATGAGTCTGCGTTCATGGATCTGGTCGAGTCCATTGCGTTCTAAACGACTCTGACCATTTGTCTTGCTCGCAGCGCGTAGCCTCGCCTGATCGGCGCCGGCACCTGCGGTCGGCAGGCCACGCCGGCTCGCCCATCAGCGTGCAGATCTGCATTACGGCCCGGAATTCTTCCCAACGGCGCCGCGCCGGCGCGCGCGCAACAACGGCGTCCTCAGATAGCGCAATGCGCGCTACGCGAAGGACATGTCGCCGCTCGACCCGGAATACCAGTGCTACACTTGCCAGTACCACGGCCGCCCCTATCTCAAGCACCTGCAGCGGTGCAATGAGATTCTCGGCGCGCGGCTGGCCACTATCCACAACCTGCACTACTACCAGGAGCTGATGGCCGGCATGCGCGCGGCCATCGAGGCTGAGGAACTTGAGGCGTTCGCGAACAAGACCCTCGGCCGGCTGGCAGAGGGTCCCGACTGAGCCTCTAGAGCTGCGAAGCGGTCAGTTCGACGTCGGCCATCTGCCAGGCGATGTCGAACTGGGCCTGCACCTCCGACGCGTCCTTGTCCTGTGCCTCGAGGCTCTGGATCAGGCCGTACATGGCCCAGCCGTTGTGCGGATACAGCTCGAGGTCTCGGCGGTAGACGGCCTCGGCGTCGGCCGGTCGGTCGGCAGCCAGCAGCGCGCGTCCAAGCGTGTGCCGGGTGGGGTAATACCAGAACGGCGGCTCGGTGTACGGCAGCTCGTCCTGCACCGCGACGGCATGCTCGAACAGACCGATGGCATCGTCGAGGCGGCCCTCGAGCATCGCGATCTCCCCTTGCACCAGCGAGTCGGCGATATCCAACAGCATGGTCGCCGGGTAGGCCAGCGTGTCGAGAAACGTCACGTCGGTGACACCCTTGAGGGGCACCAGCGCCTTGCGTTCGGCCCGGGCCGCGTCGAGATCGCCCTTGCGGGCAAACGCGGTGGCGCGGGCGTAGTGCCAGATGGCGTTCGAGTACTCGAAATCCGTGCGCGGCCGCGGTTCCTTGAGGATTTCGTCCCAGCGCCCGAACTGCGTCAGCGACAGCAGCGGAATAGTGTGGAAAAACTCCACCATCGGAAATTGCTCGATCATTTCCTCAGGAACGTTGGCCGACACTCTACGCGCCGAATCCAGTGCCAGTTCGCTGCGACCCTGCATCGATGACGCGGCCCACAGGAAGTGGATGTTGTGCGGGTAGTACAGAGCGGGGTAGAAGCCCTGCGCGTTGCACTGGGCGATGTACTCCTCGTCCACCGCCGCGGCCCGGATGTTGGCTTCCGAGGCGTCGTTGTAACGGCCCACCCGCCAGTAGATGTGCGCCGGCATGTGCACCAGGTGGCCGGCGCCCGGCACCAGGTTGGCCAGCCGGTCGGCGGCCGCCTCGGCTCGCTCGGGGCTGTTGGACGCCTCCACTGCGTGGATATAGAGGTGAATGGCCAGCGGGTGGTTGGGCGAGCGCTCCAGCACCGTCTCCAGCACCTCGATCACCTCGGCTGCCAGCGGTTTGGGCGTGTCGCCGTCGAGCCAGTAGTCCCAGGGCATTGTGTTCATCATGGCTTCGGCGAACAGCGACGCTGCGTCATCGTCGGACGGATATTTCTGGTGCAGCGCCCGCATCGACTCCACGTAGGCGAGATCCAGCGGTTCCCGCGGCGTGGAAGGATCGCCGTTGTAGCGCACCGCCAGTGCATCGATGTAGTCTCGCTCGGCTTCACTGGCGTTGTCCTTCAGGGCCAGGGCCTGCCGAATGGCCGCGGAGGCCTGCACCCGCTCCTCGTCGCCCATGATGGCCCTGCCGTCGCTGGTGACGTTGATGTTGGGTCCCAGCGCCAGCGCTTCGCCCCAGAAGCACATCGCGCAGTTGGGGTCGAGGGTTTGCGCGGCCCGGAAGGAGCGCGCCGACTCGGCGTGATTGAACGCGAAGTCGATCACCAGTCCCTGGTCGAAATAGCGTTGAGCGTCGGGTTCGGATGTCGTGATCGGGTGATGGTGATCGCCCATCCCCTCGAACAACGGAGCGCCGGCGCGGGTCGCCAGCTCGCTGCCGTGCGCGCCGAGGCGGAGCTCGGGTTCGGTAACCGCAACGGGTGGAGCGTCGTTCCCTTCGGCGAGCGGAAGGTCGGATTGCGTGTCGGCCTGTCGATCGCAGGCCACCAGCGCTTCTACCAGCAGCAGCATGGGGAGCCAGTTTGGCTTCATCGTGCTTCTCCCTCGTTCTTTGACACCGTCAAGTGTGGGTGGCGCATTTCGCCTTGCCGGACGGCGGTCAAAAAAAAGTGATGGGCGTCGGGCTGCGGGCTTGCCAGCTTCCTGCCCCCGATCGGCGTATAGGCAGCATAACCCACCTTTTCGTTGGCTCGCAGCGGGCAGTCTCGCTTGATCGGCCCGGGCATCAGCCGTCGGCCGGCTACGCCGGCTCGCCCGCCAGGGTGCAGAGCGACGTTCACGGCCCGGAATTCGGCCCAACGACGGCCTCGCCGACACGCTTTTCCCGCTCCCGCCAGTTTCCTGGACGAGCGACGCCGTTGCCGCACTGCTGAAGGCACAGCGAGAACGAAGTCATCGTGGGTTCCCTCGCGCTTCGCACAGCCCCCACTAAGGTGGCGCCCGGCGCGGTGGCAGCCCCGGGGCTTCGCGTTCCCCCCTTTCACATACGGTTGGGTGAGGATCTTCTCGATGACGTCGGGGTCCTCTGCTTAAGGCGTCGCGCCCAGAGCCGGTCCCGGACTCGGTAGCCGTGCAGACTGTTTAGAGGCTGACGTTTGAAGTCGCCGTTCATGTGTACTCGGTGTTCGCTTTTCGGTGCAAACATCCCTTTGCAACGAATCAGATTGACTCTCGGTTTGTATGCCAGCGCCGACAGCATGTGACCCCTCTCCGCCGAGAATCACCTAGGGCCTGTTCACACTAAGTGAGAAGGAGCGACGGCGGCCGTTTTTCTGGCCAACAAGGCGCTGTGAGCGCGGTGTGCCCACTGCACATCAGCGAGCAGCAACACCGTTGGACGAGGAAACGGCCC
>JANQRK010000073.1 GCA_028284585.1 Chromatiales bacterium | reverse complement strand
GTAAGAGAGCCGCTGATGATGGATGGATTAGGCCGGCGCAGTTTGTACCCGGCGTGGTTCTATCCCGATGCCGACGGCTTCTCGCACGCCGTGGCTTGGGTTTCACGCAAGCGATAGCTATGGCTATCACTTTATGTTCCAAACTGGCACCACAGCGGCTGCGAATCCCGCCGGCTCTCGGGATGCCGATGGCACATCCGGGCTAGCGCGAGACCAGGGTGACCAGACGATCGCCACGCCGCAGCCGCAGCTGGCGGATACTGCGCGCCGTCGCGGCACGTAATTGCGTCAGAGTCTTGACTCGCTTGCGGTTGACCTGGAACAGCACATCACCCTCACGCAGCCCGCTGCGCCAGGCGTTGCTGTCGTCGTCGACAGGCCCGATCGCGATGCCCGGGTTGTTGCCAAAGCCTGACTTATCGACGACCTCGCCCAGCAGGGCCCCACGGAATTGGCGGTGGATCGAATCGCCATCGACATAGTCGGCGTAGGGGTCGGCGATCTTCGCACGCATCTTTCGTGTGCGGCCCTCGCGCAGCACCTCCACGGCCACTTGGTCACCGACTCGTAGCAGCGCGAACTGGGTGTGCAGGTCGGCGGCGCTGCGGATCGGTTGGTCGTTCAGTCGAACGACCAGATCACCGGCGCGCAGTCCTGCCTGTTCGGCGGCCGAGCCGGCTTGCACACTATTGACTACAGCACCACGGGTCCGGGGTGGGGCATCCAGTGCGCGTACCAAGTCCGGAGTAAGGTCCTGTACGCTGACGCCGAAGGTCCCGCGTTGGATGCCACCGTATTCGGCGATCTGCTGGCGTATCGCTTCGGCCATATTGCTGGGGATGGCGAAGCCAATCCCGACATTGCCCCCACTGGGGGCCAAAATTGCGGTGTTGATGCCAACCAGCTCACCACGCAGATTGACCAAGGGCCCGCCGGAATTCCCGGGATTGATCGAGGCATCGGTCTGGATGAAATTTTCGAAGCCCTCGATTCCCAAGCCGCTGCGTCCGAGTGCGCTGACGATCCCAGAGGTAACGGTCTGCCGCAGTCCGAAGGGGTTGCCGATCGCGACCACGAAGTCGCCGACCCTCAAAGTGTTGGAATTGCTGAGCGGCACTGCGGTCAAGTCTCTGGCCGGGATCTGTAGCAGGGCGACATCGGTCTCGGGGTCGCTGCCCAGCAACTCTGCCTTGAGTTCGCGTCCGTCGTGCAGCGTTATCTTGATCTCGTCGGCCTGTTCGATCACATGGTGATTGGTCAGTACATGGCCGCGTTCCGCGTCGACGATGACACCGCTGCCGAGACTCTGGTTGCGGCGCTTGCGCATATTGTCTGGCCGCTCAAAAAACCAGCGAAAGAACGGATCGCGCATTAGAGGGTGCTGGTCGCTGCGCAGCATGCTGACCGTAGAAATGTTGACCACTGCCGGGGTCACGCGCTCGAGCATCGGCGCAAGACTGGGTAGCGGCTGGCCATTGACGTCGAGCGGGAGTGCGCCGCTGGCCGGCAGTGTCCCCAAGACGAGCATCATAGTGAGAAGCAGTGCGAGTTTGCGCAGCATCGCCTAGCGGTCGTCTAGTCGTTAAGAATCCCCGGTGATGTACCACCGGGGCCAGGTCGGAGTGTTATTGAAACGACGGTTGGCGTTAGGCCGCCTGTACCTCGCTGTCGGATGAATCATTGACTAGCCGTTCGTCGCCGGCGCGGATCTCGATGCGACGCGTCTTCATCGCTTCCGGCACCTCACGTACCAGGTCGATGTGCAGCAGTCCGTCTTTCAGTTCGGCGCCCTCGACTCGCACATAGTCGGCGAGTTGATAGGTGCGCTCGAAGTTGCGGTTCGCGATCCCGCGATGCAAGAACTTGCGGTCCGCAACCTGGTCGTCTTTATTGCCGCTAACGGTCAGCAGGTTTTCCTTGGCCTCGATGTCGATCTCGCTGCTCGCGAAGCCCGCGACAGCCAGGCTGATCCGGTATTGGTCTTCACCGGTCAGTTCGATGTTGTACGGTGGGTACCCGCCCGCGTCGGACCGATTGGCTAGTTCGAGCGTCTGGGCCAGTCGATCGAAACCGACCGAGGTACGGAACAGCGGCGTAAAATCAAATGTCGTCATAGTCTTGTCCTCATGTTAAGCAACAAAACGATTGGGCGTTCGCTATGAACCGCCAGTCGTTAGAGGGCCCGGTATGGCGCCCACAGGGTGTAGATGGGGCCTGAGAGAGTGTTTTCAAGGGCCAGGCGATGCCGCGTGGCGCGGTGGCGAATTAAGGGCACCTCTAAAAACAGAGGTGCCCGAGCGGGACAGGGATGTGCCGTGGAGAAAAATGCCAAGGAGGGCATTTTTCGAGGCCCCCTTAAATTCCAATGGCACTGACTTAAGCATTCGGCAAATAACCGAGGGTTCGAATTTGTTGGCGCGCAAGGGAGCGCGGCACCTTCAACCAAGGATAAGGCTTGGG
>JANQRK010000059.1 GCA_028284585.1 Chromatiales bacterium | reverse complement strand
GGCAAGGCGCGAGGAGAACGATTTAGTGAGTCTAAATGAACGACGAGCAACGCCGCATGGCGTGTTTTGGGGCGCAACCCGAAGGGACGGGGCCGTTTTTCCGTCCAACGGCGTCGCTGCTTCTCACTTAGTGTGAACAGGCCCTAGCACATCAATCCCCGCCCGAGAGCGGAAACTCGGCCAGGGTAGCATCATGATTACCCTGGATGTACACCCGCAGCACGGTCGCGTTTGGTGGAATGTCCCCCACCCGCCAGGTATCCATCGTACCCGCCAGCTCCCGACGTCCAAGCACCACGTCGCCGGCAGTGAGTAAGACAACCTCCGCAGAAATAATCTGGCTACCGGCTAGCCCCGTCCGACGCAATGCCAGTCCGGAATCGGTAGGCCCCAGAACCAGGGCGCGATCCCGTGCGAGCGCGGCGCAGGGCGCACGCGACGGTCGGCAGGCCGCTTCAGTCTCTAGAACAATCAGCTGTTGATCATTCAAGACGCGGTGCGCCTTGCGGCCGACCTGGCCCCAGCTCAGCGCCAACCCCACGGCGACAATCACGAAGAACAACCAATATCTATGCCGCCAAATCGCCATGCCATAACCCACGGATTCCAGCGATTCCCTGCCCTCCATGCTGCCAAGCAGTTGCCAGCAGGTCAGGGTACATGCCACCCAAGGCGTACACCGGAAGATTTGCCCGAGACACCCAGGACGCAAATCTGTCCCAGCCCAGTGGATCGGCATCCGGATGGCTTCGGGTCGGCAACACCGGCGAGAGCAAGGCGAAATCGGCATCCAGCCGCTCGGCCTCGTCCAAGTCCTCTGGCGAATGGCAAGAGGCGGCCAGCAAATGACCAGCCGCCACTGGACGGGTTTTAGCCGCCCACAGCGCGCGGCTGCTCAGGTGCACACCATCGGCACCGATCGTCGCAGCGGTTTCTGGGTCGCCGTTGAGAAGCACCCGAGCCTGGTGCCCATGACAGAGTTCACAGGCAGCGCGCCCGAGCTCACGTAGTGTTGACTGGGTAATATCGAACAGGCGCAGCTGTACCAGACGGGCACCCTGCTGCAGGCTCGCTTCGAGCGCGTCAAGAAAAGTAATCGGCCGATCGACCTGCGGGGGCGTGATCAGATAGACCGCCGGCAACTTAAGTGCCGAGACAATCGGTTTGTCTGCCGCCGGCATCGGATAATCGCCGAGCGCCGAGCGCGCGACCCACACCAACGGCTGGCCCTCGCGCCCGATAGGTTCACCGTGCCAGGCCTCGACCAAGTGCACATCTAGGAGCACACGGAGGTCTGAATACTGATGCGTGACCTGGATCAATGGTCGGTGGCCCGACAGCTCGATACCTAGTTCTTCGTGCAGCTCCCGATACAGACCATCGGTGACCGTTTCGCCCGACTTTAGCTTACCGCCGGGAAACTCCCAGAGCCCCCCTTGGTGGCTGTCTGGATGTCGCCGGGCCAAAAGCACCCGGTCATCCGGGTCGATCAGCGCGGCAGCGGCGACATGAACGACACCTGGCATAGGCTAAGACACCTCTGAGTAGGCGGCGTGTGCAAACACCTGTAGCGAACGAATTTCAGTGTCCGCAGCATCAACTTCGGTACTCGGCGTTGATCTTCACATAGTCATACGAAAGATCACAGGTCAGGATTTCGACCTGCGCCGACCCCCGGTCCAAATCGATCCGCAGCTGGATCTCATCGCCTGCCATCACCGCGCACCCTGCTGCCTCGGTGTAACCCGGATCACGCCCGCCTGCACTGACGATGCATAGTTCCCCAAGCCAAATCCGTATCCGTTCGATCGCCAACTGATCGATCCCCGCTCGCCCGACAGCGGCCAGGATGCGCCCCCAGTTCGGGTCCGAGGCAAACAACGCGGTCTTGACCAGGGGCGAGTGGGCAACTGTGTAGGCAACGGCTCGTGCCTCGGCCATGTCAGCCGCCGACTCCACTCGAATTCGCACCAGCTTTGTGGCCCCCTCACCATCGCGCACAATCGCTTCGGCCAACTCCGCGCAGACCTCGTTGAGTCCTTTCAGGAAGGCACGCCCGTCGGCAGACTCCAATGCACTGATCGCCGCACCAGACTCCCCGCTAGCCACCAGCACACAGGCATCGTTGGTGGAAGTGTCGCCATCCACAGTAATGTTGTTGAACGAGTCAGCGACCGCAGTGTCCAGCATCTGCTGCGCCAGCAGCACTGGCAATGCCGCGTCAGTCGCCAAATAGGCCAGCATTGTCGCCATGTCCGGGCATATCATGCCGGCGCCTTTGGCGATCCCCGTCAGCCTTACCTCGCCAGATTTCAGTTGGATTGTGCGCGACGCCAGTTTGGGCCGCGTATCTGTGGTCATAATGGCCTGTGCAGCGTGCTCCCAGTTATCTTCGGACAGCTTCGATAGCAGCTCGGGCAGTGCACGGGCAAAGGGATCGATCGGTAGGTCCTCGCCAATCACTCCTGTAGAAAAAGGCAGTACCTGGGTGGCCTTGCACCCCGCTGCCTCGGCCAAGAGACGACAGGTTTCGCGCGTCGCCCGCAGTCCCTGGCTACCGGTCCCAGCATTTGCGTTACCCGCATTGATCATTAGATAGCGCACGGCGCCGCTACGCAGATGCTCGCGCGCAACTGTTACCGGGGCGGCACAAAAGGCATTCTGGGTGAAGACCGCCGCACAAGCCGTCTGGGCAGCCAACTCGATCAACACGAGGTCGTCGCGACCTTGGTAGCCAATGCCGGCCGCACAGGTGGAGAGACGGATACCGCGAACGCTGTTCATCGGCCGACGGCTGCGTTAATTCAGCTTGCCGTGGCAGTGCTTGTACTTCTTCCCCGAACCACAGGGACAGGGGTCGTTGCGACCCACTTTACGGTCGGGGCGGACGAAGGGCTTACGCTCCTCGACCACTGGCTCCTCTGCCTCCGGAGGCGGTGTCAAATCGCCACCGAGGCCCGCGAAGGCCTCGTGCTTAAACTCGAACTCAGTGGGGTCAGCTACCTGTTCGCGCACCCCAGGAGCCATCTGCAACTGCAGCCGACTCAAGGTCTGCACGGTCTCGAGCTTGATCGCCTCCAGCATGTGCGAGAACATATCGAAGGCCTCGCGCTTGTACTCCTGTTTCGGGTTCTTTTGCGCATAGCCACGCAGATGGATACCTTGGCGCAGATAATCCATCGCCGCGAGGTGTTCCTTCCAATGGGAATCCAGCGTCTCCAGCATGAATCCTTTTTCGATGCGGCGCATCTGCTCCGCTCCAACCTGCGCTTCTTTCTCCGCATAGATTGCAAGCAACTGATCGAGTATGCGCTGCCGAAGTGGCTCTTCATACAGGTCTTCTTCCTCGTCTAGCCATTGCTGGATCGGCACATCCAAGGCGAGTTTCTCGCGCAGTGCCTCGGTGAGACCTGGGATGTCCCATTGCTCCTCCAGGCTTTGCGGCGGTATGAAGTCATCGATTATCGAGTTGACAACGTCATAGCGCAGATTGGTTATCGTCTCTGAGATATCGTCCGTGTCCATCAGCTCGTCGCGCTGCTGGTAGACCACCTTGCGCTGATCGTTTGCAACGTCATCATACTCGAGCAACTGCTTTCGAATATCGAAGTTGCGGCCCTCAACCTTGCGCTGGGCATTTTCGATCGCCTTGTTGACCCAAGGGTGTTCGATCGCCTCGCCCTCTTGCATGCCGAGCTTCTGCATCAAGTTTGAGACCCGCTCGGATGCGAAGATTCGCATCAAGCTGTCTTCCAGTGACAAATAGAACCGCGAAGATCCCGGGTCGCCTTGCCGGCCCGAGCGGCCGCGCAGTTGGTTGTCGATACGACGAGACTCATGGCGTTCTGTGCCGATGACGCGCAGGCCGCCAGCTGTTAGTACCCGATCATGACGTTGCTGCCACTCGGCGCGGTGCGCAACCCGTTCAGCGTCGTTGGCCGCGTCGCCCAACTCGGCCAACTCGACCTCGAGATTCCCGCCCAGCACAATATCAGTGCCGCGCCCCGCCATGTTCGTGGCGATGGTCACCGCACTGGGCCGACCGGCCTCGGCAACGATCTGGGCCTCGCGCTCATGCTGTTTGGCATTCAATACCTGGTGTTCGATAGCGGCCTCATTCAGCATCTTGGAGACCAACTCAGACACCTCAATGGAAGCCGTGCCCACCAAGACAGGTTGGCCACGCCCCACACAGTCGCCGATGTCCTCGACGATGGCCTGATATTTTTCCGGCTGGGTCAGGTAGACGAGATCTGTCTGGTCGTCACGACTCATCGGCTGATTGGTAGGGATAACGACGACTTCCAAGCCATAGATTTGCTGGAACTCGAAAGCCTCGGTGTCCGCGGTGCCGGTCATCCCAGCCAGCTTGTCGTAGAGGCGGAAGTAGTTCTGAAAGGTTATCGAGGCGAGGGTCTGGTTTTCTTGTTGGATTGGCACCCCCTCCTTGGCCTCGATTGCCTGGTGCAGACCGTCTGACCAACGCCGACCAGGCATCGTACGGCCGGTAAACTCATCGACGATGACAATCTGGGCGTCGCGTACGATGTAGTCGACGTTGCGCTGAAACAAGGCATGTGCCCGCAACGCAGCCATGACGTGATGCATCAGCATGATGTTCGACGGGTCATACAGGCTCTCGCCCTCGCCCAACAGCCCGGCATCGCTCAGCATCCCCTCGACTTTTTCGTGTCCGTCATCGCTCAGGAATACTTGACGCGACTTCTCATCCACCGAGTAATCGCCCGGACCGAAATCTGGCTTGCCTTCCTCGTTGGTAATCGGATCTTGTCGTTCCAGCTGCCCCGGGATGTCTTTGACCTGCCGATAGAGTTCTGAGCTATCTTCCGCCGGCCCGGAAATGATCAACGGCGTACGTGCTTCATCGATCAGGATCGAGTCGACCTCGTCGACCACTGCGAACGAACGCCTTTGAACACGCTGTGCAGCCGCGAACGACATATTGTCGCGCAGATAATCAAAGCCGAACTCATTGTTCGTTCCGTAGGTAATGTCACAGGCGTAGGCCTCATCACGTGTGACCGGGCGCATGTGAGCAAAACCGCCGACATCGCCCTGATAGTCTGGGTCGAACAAATAAGAGGCGCTGTCCGGGCCCTTCCCGCCCGACGAGTTGATCACCCCGACGCGCATTCCGAGGAAATGGTAGAGGCGCCCCATCCAGCCGGCATCACGACGAGCCAGATAGTCGTTGACCGTGACCACATGTACGCCCTTATCCTGGAGCGCATTCAAATACACCGCCAGGGTCGCGACCAGCGTCTTGCCCTCGCCGGTGCGCATCTCCGCGATCTGACCGCGATGGAGCACCATGCCGCCGATCATCTGGACGTCGAAATGCCGCATGTCGAGCACCCTCCGACTGGCCTCGCGGACTACTGCAAAGGCCTCGTTCATCAGTGCATCGGTGGTTTCGCCCTCGGCCATGCGCCGTCGGAACTCGACCGTCTTGGCGGCCAGCGCAGCATCATCGAGCTGTTGCATGGCAGGCTCAAGCGCGTTGATTTGCTCAACCGACTTGAGCATACGCTTCACTAGCCGATCGTTTCGGCTACCGAAGATCATTCTAACGAGCTTGTTGAACATGAAGCTGAGACCTTCCCGAACCGGATCTAAACCAAAGCCCTGGATGATACCCCAAACGGACTTTCGAACGGCGCGGTGCAGATGGCGAGCAACCCGCTAGGGGAGCATTTCCGCGGAACCTACCCTAAGGCCAATATGGGGTGTTCAGCGAGCGCGAACGTAGCGCAGCGGGTCCACGATCTTGCCGTCCTTGTGGACCTCGAAGTGGACGTGCGGCCCGCTCGAGCGACCGGTGCTGCCGAGCAGCCCGATGGTCTGTCCTTTGCTGACCACCTCACCCTTATCGACCAGATTCTCTTGGTTATGGGCATACAGTGTCGAATACCCATCGGCATGTCGAATCTCGATGACGTTGCCGTATCCGGAAACCCGCTTGGAGCGAGTCACCACACCCGAGGCTACGGCGACCACCTCAGATCCCCGCTTGCCGGCAAAATCGACGCCACGATGGAAAGACTTGTTGCCTTTGAACGGGTCGATGCGCCGACCAAAACCGGACGACATCCAACCCTTCACAACCGGCCGCCCTGACGGCGTGACCTCGGCCATCAACCCACGATCAACCAATACCCGCTCCAGGGCCTGGAGCTTCCTCTCGCGATCGGCCAGCAACTGTTCGAGGTGGCCCAGATCGGCCTCCAAGGCCACACTGCTCTGCTCACCCGGCAAGGCATCATCGATACCACCGCGCGGCGGCTGCGAGGCAAAGTCGAACTCGTCGCGATCGAGATTACCCACCTCGACCAAACGCTCACCCAAGGCATCCAGGCGGATAAGGTGGGATTGCAAGGCGGCAATCTTGAACGCCAGGGCATCCAGATGGGCTCGCTGCTCGGCCTTGGCATCGGCAATCAGGCGGCGCTCGGCGGCCAACATAGCTTGCACATCGGCAGTCGCGTTACTCGCCCCGGCCCTCTCGGCATAGCGGCCGCCGAATTCAAACCCCACCCACAGGGTTAGCGCCGCGATACTAATTATCACCAGACCGGCGATACCGGCGGCTTTAGTCAGGGAAACATCGAGTGTGGACCGACTGCAACGATCAGATCGAAATGAGATCATCATCTTACTTTTTCTTAAACCTTCTCGGCTTAGCGGCCTCGGGCGGTGTACCCTTAATCTCAGCATCTCACTACTGCGAGCTAGCCGCGTGATATGTCTCACAAGCCTCCCTCGGTAGGCAATTTGATCCACCGCAGCATGTCGCTGCGCGCCTTGGCGGATGAGGCAGGCGTTCAACAGACCCTGCTCAGCGAACTGCGCCGCCATCTTCCCGACATGTTGGCCGGGCACTGCTCTGCGGCCCGACTACGCGACCAACAGCTTATTGTATCGGTGGATTCCCCCGCTTGGGCCACACGTCTGCGCTTTGTCGCCCCCCAATTGTTGGACTCGCTGCGTCAGCGATACCCGGACCTCGAGGCCGTCAGAGTAAAGGTCGCCGTCACGCACCAATGCTCCGAGCAAACACGACGACGCACCGCCCGCCGCTCTGCGGCTGGCGCCCGCATTATCCATGAATACGCACTCGAAACCAGCGAAACACCGCTGCGCGAGGCCCTGATGCGGCTGAGCCGAGCCCTTGACTCGTCTCAGGGCTAGCGAAGGCTAAGAGGACACATGCGCCGGCCTCATGTAAGAAATCGGCGCCTGTTCCGAATCATCGAAGGTGACTTCTTCCCAAGCCTCAGCTTGCGCGATTAGCGTCTTGAGCAAGCGGTTATTCAAGGCATGTCCGGACTTATAGCCGTTGAAGGCACCGATCAAGCTGTGGCCCAGCAAATAGAGGTCGCCAATCGCATCCAATATCTTATGTTTGACGAATTCATCTTCGTAGCGCAGGCCATCTTCGTTCAGCACACGGAAATCGTCGACTACGATCGCGTTATCCATGCTGCCGCCCAACGCCAGGCCATGCTCACGTAACATCTCGATATCTCGCAGGAAGCCGAAGGTACGCGCCCGACTGACCTCCTTGACGAAAGAGGTCGATGAGAAATCGATCACAGAGCGCCGCCGATCCTCCGCCATGGCGGGATGATCAAAGTCGATACCGAAGCTGACCTTAAAGCCGTTAAATGGCTCGAAGCGTGCCACCTTATCGCCATCGCGCACCTCGACCGGGCGCTTGATCCGGATAAATCGCTTGGCCGCATTCTGCTCCTCAACACCGGCCGACTGGATCAAGAAGACAAAGGGGCCGGCGCTACCGTCCATGATCGGAACCTCCGGTGCACTGACATCCACGTAAGCATTGTCGATGCCGAGTCCCGCAAAGGCCGACAGCAGGTGCTCGACCGTCGAGATGCGTGCCTCATCCTTTACCAGGGTGGTCGACAGCCGCGTATCGCCGACATTCTCCGCCTTGGCGGGGATATCGACTGGCGAATCCAGATCGACCCGACGAAATACGATTCCCGTCTCTGGGGCAGCAGGTCGCAGCGTAAGATAGACTTTCTCGCCGGTATGCAGTCCCACTCCGGTGGCACGAATGACATTCTTCAAAGTGCGCTGCTTAATCATCGACTTAGACTCTCCCGCTCGAAATTCCTTGGTTTTTTCAGCACTTCAGCCTACCGCATCGCGGAATCTCGACGACGAGGTCTCCGGTGTTCCCCGGTGCCCGCTTAGGGAATTCCCTTATTGTGCAACTTTTTTGCTACTAGATCAAGCAAAAATGCAACTACCTCGCGTCGATTCAGCAACGGCTGACCACCCCTTAGTCCGCCTGGCGGCGCAGGAACGCAGGGATATCCAGGTACTCCATTTCCTGATTGGCAGTCTTGGCGAAATCAGCCGTGTTCTTTTTACCACGCCGGACATGTGGAGGGATCTCCAATGCATTGTAATCGACGTTCTCCTGTTCAGGTTTGGCATCATTGTTGACCAAGCGCACAGGTTGTAGCTCCATTTCGGTCTGTGGCGCAGCTGCCACAAGCTCCTCACCCAGCCCGGTGGCGACCACGGTAACCCTCAGCTCGTCGACCATGTCCGGATCGATCACTGTTCCAACGACCACGGTGGCATCGTCACGCGCGAATTCCTTGACCGTATTGCCGACCTCATCGAACTCCCCGATGGCCAAGTCCAGCCCGGCCGTGATGTTGACCAGGATGCCGCGCGCACCCGACAGATTGATGTCCTCCAGCAGGGGGCTGCGAATTGCCAGCTCAGCCGCCTCACGCGCCCGCTGATCACCGTTCGACCGGCCAGTCCCCATCATCGCGACGCCCATCTCCGACATCACCGTCCGCACATCAGCGAAATCCACGTTGATCAGCCCCGGTTTAGTGATCAGCTCGGCGATCCCCTGCACTGCGTTGAGCAACACGTCATTGGCTGCCTTGAAGGCATCCAGCAACGAGGTCGTCTTACCCAGCACAGACAGTAGCTTCTCGTTCGGTATGGTGATCACCGAGTCGACGTGCTCAGAAAGCTTAGCGATACCCTCTTCGGCGATGCGCAAGCGTTTGCCGCCTTCGAAGGCAAAGGGTTTGGTAACAACGGCAACGGTCAAGATGCCCAGCTCTCGGGCTACCTCGGCGACCACGGGTGCCGCGCCGGTGCCCGTTCCTCCCCCCATGCCGGCCGTAATGAACACCATGTCGGCACCCTCCAGTGCCTCATGGATGCGATCGCGGTCCTCGACCGCTGCATCACAACCGCGCTCCGGACTGGCACCTGCGCCCAAGCCACGGGTCACGTTCGAGCCGAGCTGTAGGGCCGTCCTTACCTCAGTGCTCTGCAGCGCCTGCGCATCGGTGTTGGCGCAGATGAACTCGACGCCTTCAATATTCGAGCGGAGCATATGGTTTACCGCATTGCCACCACCGCCACCGACACCGACTACCTTGATCACTGCGCTCTGACTATCTACATCCATAAATTCAAACATTGTCTCTCCTCCGATTGTGCTGGCCGAACCCGACTTGGGTTACGCTCCGAAAACATTCAAAAATTGCCCTGAAACCAGCTCCTCATCCGGTTCCAGGCAGACTTCACCCCACCGCTGCCAAGATTTTCCGGCACCCGCGACTCGCGGTTGCGATGACCAAACAACAGCAACCCGACTCCGGTCGCGTGGATCGGATTGCGTACTACGTCAATCAAGCCGCTTACGTACTGCGGAATACCCAGCCGAACCGGCATGTGAAACACCTCTTCGGCGAGATCGATCAGGCCCTCCATCTTCGCGCTGCCCCCGGTCAACACGACACCGCCCGCGACCAAGTCCTCATAACCCGAGCGTCTCAGCTCGGTCTGTATCAGTCCTAATAGCTCCTCGTAGCGTGGTTCCACGACTTCCGCGAGAGTCTGCCGCGAGAGTCGTCGCGGCGGCCGATCGCCGATGCTAGGGACTTCGATGGTCTCGTCTGGACTAGCCAATTGGGTCAAGGCGCAGGCGTACTTGAGCTTGATCTCTTCGGCATGCTGAGTGGGAGTCCGCAGCGCAACCGCTATATCGTTGGTCACTTGATCACCAGCGATTGGAATCACTGCGGTGTGGCGGATAGAGCCTCCGGTGAACACCGCGATATCGGTGGTACCGCCACCCATATCGACCAGGCACACACCGAGGTCTTTCTCGTCGTCCTCGAGTACCGAGTAGCTCGATGCCAATTGTTCGAGGATCAAGTCTTCGACCTCGAGACCACAGCGTCGGACGCACTTGATAATGTTCTGCGCCGCACTCACTGCACCCGTCACCATATGGACACGCGCTTCCAAGCGTACACCGGACATCCCGACCGGGTCGTGGATACCTTCTTGGTTATCGATGATGAATTCCTGGGGCAGGATATGCAGAATCTTCTGATCGGCCGGAATCGCCACCGCACGTGCTGCATCGATGACCCGCTCGACATCAGTGTGCGATACCTCACCATCCTTGATAGGCACGATGCCATGCGAATTCAGGCTGGATACATGGCTACCGGCGATCCCCGCATAAACCGCATCGATCTCGACGCCGGCCATCAACTCGGCCTCCTCGACCGCGCGCTGGATCGATTGCACGGTGGACTCAATGTTCACCACGACACCCTTCTTCAAACCGCGCGAACGATGCGAACCTATTCCGACAATCTCGATCTCGTCGTCTTGCTTTACTTCACCGACTATCGCGACGACCTTAGAGGTGCCGATATCCAGGCCCACGATGTTTTTTTTATCGGTCCGCTTGACCATCAGACTTTTCCCTGGGATTTCGAAATCGACAACGATGGCTCTCCGCGATCTGGCGCATGCCAGCGCACGGCAAAGCCGTGTGCATAGCGCATATCCACTCGTTCCGGCCGGCGCGACGGCTCAGCGGCCAGACGCGGGTAAACCCGAAAGAATTGGGCGAGGCGCTGCTCCACAGCCCGCCGACCAAGCGACACGGTCAGACCACCGTCAAAACGCAGCCACCAATGACGACGCACGTCCAACTCGACCGCACGGATCTGTAATTCGCGCGCCCGCGCCGCGGGCGCGACGGCCCGATAGAATTCGACTACTCGCTGCTCACTACCTTGCGGACCATGCAAGTTGACCAGGTCCGCGTGCTCGTCCAGGCGTGACGGCCGGAACACATTGCCATCGACGCTGATTAGGGCATCGTCACCCCAGCGCGCCAGAGGGACCCGCTCGGTCACGGCCATACTTAACCGGTCTGGCCAGACGCGCCGGATACTCACATCCTCTACCCAAGGCATGGCCAGCACCACGCCACGCAGTCGCTGCATGTCGCAAGTGAAGAAACCGCCATTGATCGTCGCCAGAACAGTGCGCTGAATCTCTACCGGCCGCAGCCGCTGGAAGTCGCCAGTGACATCGATCACCCGCAGAGGTAAGCGGCCAGGCTGCAACACCAGCTGATAGACACCCGCAGCGGCGGCCACCAGGGCCAGCAGCGTCAGACCACCCAGTGCCAAGGTCCACCCGGGTTGGGGTCGCTTGTGGGCATTGGCCGTGGCCCGCCGCCGTTGGGCTGCACGCGTCATCGGCTACCCTCTAAGGTCTGCGCCAGAATGCGCCAGACCAATTCATCGAAATCAATTCCAGCGGCCTTTGCGGCCATCGGGACCAGGCTGTGATCGGTCATCCCGGGCACGGTATTGACTTCGATCACCCAGGCCTTTCCGGCCTCATCCGTTAAGAAATCGACCCGCCCCCAGCCATATGCGCCAACGGCATCGAACGCTTGCAGGGCCAGCGACCGAAGTTGTTCCTCGGCACCCTGCGCCAACCCGCATGGGATCAGGTAGCGAGTATCTTCGGCGGCATACTTGGCCTCATAATCGTAGAATCCGCGCGGGGTCTCGAGGCGAATCACCGGCAGGACCTCACGACCCAACACAGCCGCCGTGTACTCGGCCCCGGTGATCCAACGTTCGGCTAAGACTTGGCTGTCGTACTCAGTTGCACGCGCCCAAGCCGCGTGCAACTGTGTCGCGTCGTCGGCGCGCGACATCCCGATGCTCGATCCTTCGCACACTGGTTTGATCATCAATGGGAAGCCGAGTGCGGCAGCCGCTGCGAGATCGGGCTGCGCGCCGATCAGCACGTAGCCCGGGGTCGGCACACCGAGTGCCTCGAGCAACAGCTTGGTTCGGTATTTATCCAGCGCTATTGCCGAGCCCATCACCCCGCTACCGGTGTAGGGGAGGCCTAGGACCTCCAAGGCCCCTTGGATCACGCCATCTTCGCCACCGCGACCATGCAGCACATTGAACACACGGTCATATCCACCAGCCGCGAGGGCCTGAAGCACATCACGCCCGACATCCACGCCATGTGCATCGACACCGCGCCGCTTCAGGCCACCTAGGACCGCGTTGCCACTGAGCAAGGAGACTTCACGCTCCGCCGCCCAGCCACCAAACAACACCGCGACCCGACCGAAATCTGCTGCTGCCATGGTCATGCCGGCTCCCCCACGATGTGCACCTCGGTGTGCAAACGCACACCTTGGCGCAGCTCGACCTCGCTGAGCACAAAACCGATCAGGCGCTCGATGTCATCTGCGCTGGCCGTACCCGTATTGATGATGAAGTTGGCATGCTTGCCGGAAACCTGGGCCCCGCCGATGCTGTGCCCTTTGAGGCCGCTGGCCTCGATCAGACGCGCGGCATAATCGCCGGGAGGGTTGCGGAACGTCGAACCACAGCTCGGCTGGCCAATCGGCTGGGTTGCCGCACGGCGATCAAGCAAAGCGCGGATCGCTGCCTGCTCAGCGGCACCGTCGCCCTGAACAAGTCGTAGCGTGCAGCCGAGGAACCACTCCTCGGCCGGCCGTCGGACCTCACGATACGCGGCTTGAAATTCCTCCGCGCGGCGCTCATGGATCACCCCAGCCCGATCGATCGTAGTCACGCCTTGCACGATCGACCAAGTCTCGCCGCCAAAAGCACCGGCATTCATTGCCAAGGCCCCGCCCATAGTGCCTGGGATACCGGCCAGAAACGCTGCCCCGGTGAGCCCGGCACGGGCACATGCGCGGGCGACTTTGGCACAAGTTACACCAGCCTCGACCTGCACTCGCTGCACTTCGATGGACACCGCATTCAGGCGACCTTGCAACATGACGACGGTCCCCCGAAAACCGCCATCGCGAACCAACAAATTGCTGCCGAGCCCAAGCCACAACAAGGGTTCATCGGACGGCAGATCACTTAGAAACTCAGCCAGATCAGCGGCATCAATCGGCCGATACAGGCACCGTGCAGGACCACCCACTCGCCAACTGGTATAACGCTTGAGCGGCTCGTCGTGGCACAGCTCGCCACGCCATGCCGGTCTGCGGGGCGCTGCCGCCATCATCTCTGCCCCCTAGCAGGCGTAGAACGCGTCCGGATGGCCCGGCGCGCACCATGCCGCATCACCATCTGACGCGCCGCTACGAACTGACGACCGACTAAGTCCTCCCCACATCCCATAACCAGGCGTCTTGTCACGAGCTTGTATCTCATGGGCATAACGCCTCGGCGATCTCTGCAGCGACCCGACCGATATCGCCGGCCCCCATCGTCAATACGATGTCACCATCGACAACCACATCCTGAAGGACGACCGGCAGCTGATCGACATCCTCGAGGAACACCGGATCGACCTGGCCCCGAGCACGAATCGCGCGACTCAGGGCACGTCCATCTGCACCGGCGATCGGACGCTCACCAGCCGCGTACACCTCCGTCAACAACAGCAGATCGGTACTCGACAGCACACAGATGAAATCTTCGAAGGCATCCTGAGTGCGACTATAGCGATGGGGTTGAAAGGCCAGCACCAAGCGCCGACCCGGCCACCCGTCGCGCACTGCCTCAAGGGTCGCCGCCAACTCGCGCGGATGGTGGCCATAGTCATCAATCAACAACAGCTTTCGACCATCACTGCAGCAATCGCTGTGTGTCTGGAAGCGCCGACCGATACCCTGGAAAGCACTGAATGCCTTTTGCATGGTCGCGATCTCGACACCCAGCTCATGCGCCACCGCGACTGCTGCCAGCGCATTGAGCACATTGTGTCGACCTGGCATGTTCAACGTCAGCTGGCCCGCCGGTTGGCCAAATAGGTAAAGATCGAAACGCGTCGCCATTCCCTGCTGACAGATTCGCGCCGCCCGCACATCCGCCTCTTCCCGCGTGCCATAGGTGATCACTCGGCGCGTAACCTCGGGCAACATACTGCGCACCTCATGATCATCGATGCACATCACCGCAAGCCCGTAGAAGGGCAGGTGATGGAGAAATTCCAGGAAGGTCGCACGCAAGCGCGCAAAATCGTTGCCGTAAGTGGCCATGTGGTCCTCATCCACATTGGTGACCACCGCTAGCATCGGCTGCAAGTAAAGAAACGAGGCATCACTCTCGTCGGCCTCGGCCACTAACACCTCGCCCGCGCCGAGGTGCGCATGATTGCCATGCGAATTCAACCGACCACCAATTACATAAGTTGGATCCAAGCCAGCCTCTATCAACAAGCTGGCGATCAAGCTGGTCGTGGTGGTCTTACCATGAGTTCCGGCAACTGCGACGCCGTAACGAAAGCGCATGATCTCGGCCAGCATCTCGGCACGCGGCACCACTGGCACACGCTGCTCACGGGCCGCTTGGACCTCGGGATTGTCTTCGCTGACCGCACTCGAGACCACGATCGCATCAGCGCCGGCAACATGTTCGCTGGAATGCCCGATGCAGATCTTGGCGCCCTGCTCGGCCAACCGCTGAGTCGCCGCATTATGCCGAACATCGGAACCCGAAACCGCGTAGCCCAAATTCAACATGACCTGCGCAATCCCATTCATGCCAGCACCACCGATACCGACGAAATGCAGCAGGCGTACGCGGCCCATTATCTCGGCGGCATAGCGGGTTTTACTTGTCGGCAGCACACTCATGCGGCCAACTCCTCGCATACGTCGGCGACCCGTCGTGTCGCGTCGCGGCATGCAATTGCATAGCTGCGCTTCGCCATCGCATGCAATTGAGCGGGCTTCGATAACAAGGAGTCGAGCAGCGCCGATAAGGCCTCTGAGCTCATCTCGGCCTGCGGTAACAGCCGGCCGGCACCAGCCTCGCAGAGAAAACGCGCATTGACCGTTTGATGGTCATCAACGGCGTGCGGAAATGGGATCAGGATTGCCGGCAACCCGGCCGCCATCAACTCGGATACGGTCAATGCACCAGCCCGGCAGATCACCAGATCTGCCCAATGATAGGCCCCAGCCATCTCATCGATGAACTCGCAGACTTCCGCCGTCACGCCTTGCTCAAGATAGGCCGCTCGCGTCACCTCGGCCTTGTCGCGACCAGCCTGATGACGCACCTGTGGTCGCTGGGCGGCAGTCAACCCAGCCATTGCCTGGGGGACAGTCTCATTCAATGCCTGCGCCCCCAAAGAGCCGCCGATCACCAGAAGGTGTAACGGCCGCCCCGGATCGATCGGCACTGGCTCGGGCAACGCCGTGATCTCCGGTCGAATCGGGTTACCGATCACCTGCGCTGCGCTGGCATCGGGAAAGTTGCTAGGGAAGGCGGTGAGGACGCGCGTCGCACAACGCGCCAACCAGCGGTTGGTGAGCCCGGGGATCGCATTTTGCTCATGGATCACCAAAGGTGTGTTCAACAGACGACTGACCAGGCCGCCTGGCCCAGTCACGAATCCGCCCATGCCGAGCACCACTTGCGGTCGCCGCCGGCGCAGTACCCGCCAAGCCTGAGCCATCGCACGCAGCAATCGGGCTGGGGCTAGCAGCAATCCGGCCAGCCCTTGACCGCGCAGCCGATGCGCATCGATCGTATCCAGCTCGAATCCCTGCACTGGTACCAAGCGGGATTCGAAGCTGTCGGCTGTGCCCAACCAACTGATCTGCCAGCCGCGAGCGGCTAGCTCGTGTGCCACAGCCAGTGCCGGAAAGACATGTCCACCAGTACCGCCCGCCATGATAGTTATACGCGTTGCCATGGCGCCTCCCTACCGGTGGCCAGGCTCGCGTTTTCTCGACACACCCGCAGCAACATCCCGACTGCGATGCAACAAACGATCAAACTGTTGCTGCCGTAGCTCAGGAAAGGCAGGGTCAGACCCTTGGTCGGCAGCAGGCCGACATTCACCCCGATGTTGATGAAGGCCTGCATCCCCAGCCACAGACCGAGCCCATAGGCGACATAGGCGGCATAGCGATCGCCACGTGATTCGGCGCATACACCGATCGCATACGCTCGCCAAACGATCACCGCAAACATGCAAATCACCAGCAAGGTGCCGAGCAATCCCAGCTCCTCGCCAATCACTGCCATCACGAAATCGGTATGGGCTTCGGGCAGGTAGAACTGTTTTTGAATGCCGTTGCCAAGGCCGACGCCCGTCCACTCGCCACGCCCAAAGGCGATCAAGGCCTGCGCCAGTTGATAACCGGCATCCTGGGCATGTTCCCAAGGATTGAGAAATGTGGTGACCCGTTCTAAACGATACGGCGAGACCCAGATCAACGCGATCAATGCACTAACCGCTATGCTCAGCAATAAGGCAAACTGCCATAACGGTGCCCCACCGAGGAACAACATCCCGAACGCCGTCATCAGCAGCACTGCGGCAGTGCCGAAATCTGGCTGCATCATCAACAGCGCGCAAGCGAGAATCAGCAGCAGGATGGGCTTTACGACGCCCCATACCCTGTGTGCGACCTCGAGCTGTCGACGCACCAGATAGCCGCTCACATACAGAACAATGAACAGCTTCATGAACTCCGAGGTCTGCAGGCTCAGCGGGCCAGCCGCCACCCAACGCTGGGCACCATTGGCCTCACGGCCCAGACCTGGCACAAACACCAGAACCAGCAAGAACAGACCGACGAAATACAGCGCGGTGCTCGACTTGTGCCACCAATTGGTCGGCGTGCGGTATACCAGCCAAGCCAGACCGGCGCCAATGAGCAAGGCCAGCAGGTGGCGAGTAACATAGTGCAGATTCGCTGTGCCACGATCACCAAGATGCATCGAGGCCGAGGCAACCATCAGGATACCGAAGCCCAGCAAGATCGCGACCGCGGTGACCAGCGGACCATCTAATCCAGGCATACGCAGTTCACTGGCACCGCGCGGTCTTACCATGCTGGCCGTCATGCGCGCCTCCTGACAGCTTGCATGAATCGGTCACCACGTTGCGCATAGTCAGAAAACATGTCGAAGCTGGCGCAAGCCGGCGACAGTAAGACGCGGTCACCTGTGCGGGCAAAGGCCGCGGCCTGGGTAACTGCATCGTCCATATCGACCGCGTTCGACCGCGCCAAACCTTCGGGTAACGCGGCTGCAACAGCGGCGCTGTCACGCCCGATCAGCACCACCGCGCGCGCGCACTGTGCAAGTACCGGCGTGAGTGGTGTGAAGTCAGCCCCTTTACACTGCCCTCCGGCAATCAACACCGTGCGCCCGGAATCGGTCTCGGCCAAGCCGCGCAACGCGGCTATCGCAGCACCGGGATTGGTCCCTTTGCTGTCGTTGTACCAGCGGACGCCATCGATCTCGGCGACAAACTCTGTGCGATGCGGCAGACCACGAAAGCTACGTAGCGTGTCGATCATCACGGCAGGATCCAAGCCCAGCGCACTGCCGATAGCCAGCGCCGCCAGTGCATTGGCGCGGTTGTGCAACCCGGGCATACGGAGCTCGTCGGCCGCGACTAGCGGGTCGTCTCCTCGACACAAGACAGCACGTCCTTCAAGCACACCAACACCGAATGTCTTCGCATCTTGCGCTTCGCCAAGCGTGAAGTACCACGCATCATCCGCACCGCGCATCGCCGCGACGGTCGGATCATCGGCATTGCACACCCCGACGCCGGCACCGCGCAAGATCTTGGCCTTGGCCGCGACATAGGCAGTGAGTTCTGGATAGCGGTCCATGTGGTCGGGGCTGACATTCAGTACCGCCGCCACGGCAGCCTGCAGTGACACCGTGGACTCAAGCTGGAAACTCGACAACTCGAGGACGTATAACTCTGCCGCCGCTTCCAGCAAGTCCAACGCGGGCGTACCCAGGTTGCCACCCACCTTGACCTTGATGCCGGCGGCCCTGGCCATCTCGCCCAACAACTCGGTCACGGTACTCTTACCATTGGAGCCCGTGATCGCCACGATCGGTGCCCGCGCGTCCCGCACGAACAGCTCGATGTCGCCGATCACCGGCACACCGCGTCGCCGCGCCGCATCGATCTGCGGCGTTGCAAGGGGTACACCAGGGCTTACCACCAAGCACTGCGCCGTGTCGAACACACCGTCTTCAAAAGGTCCCAGGAACACCGCGATATCAGGATGCTCGGCATTCAGCACGGCGAGCCCGGGTGGCGCGGTACGACTGTCTGCCACCGCGATCTGGACACCTTGCGCCGCGAGGTAGCGGGCACACGACAATCCCGTCGCACCTAGGCCTACGATCAATGTCTTGGCCGCTACCTCGGGTCGTTTCAGCTGTACCATGCCCAGCCTCATCGGATCTTGAGACTGGCCAGGCCGACCAGAACCAGGATGACGGTGATGATCCAGAAGCGCACGATCACTCGTGGCTCTGGCCAGCCCTTTAGCTCGAAGTGGTGATGCAGTGGGGCCATGCGGAAAATGCGCCGACCAGTCAGCTTGAACGAGGCCACTTGCAGCATGACCGAGACGGTCTCGACCACGAACACACCGCCCATGATGAACAAGGCAATCTCTTGACGCACCGCGACCGCCAAGGTGCCCAGTGCAGCGCCCAGGGCCAAGGCGCCGACGTCACCCATGAAGACCTGAGCTGGATAGGCGTTAAACCAGAGAAAGCCGAGCCCGGCGCCGACCAAGGCACCACACAACACCGTCAGCTCACCGACACCGGGCAGATGGGGTATCAATAGGTAAGACGCGATCTGGGTATGACCGGCAACGTAAGCGAAAACACCGAGCGCCCCGGCAACCAGCACCGTCGGCAAGATCGCCAGACCATCCAATCCGTCGGTCAAGTTAACCGCATTGGACGTCCCGACAATGACGAAATAGGCCAGCAAGATAAACCAGGGGCCTAGGTCGATGACGAAGTCCTTGAAGAACGGGACCATTAGCTGGGTCTCGGCCGGTTGACTCGCACCGAGATACAAAGCGAGGGCCGCAGCAAAACCGAGCAGCGACTGCCAAAGGTACTTCTTGCGCGCCGGTAGGCCGCGGGTATCCTGGAGCACCAGCTTGCGATAATCGTCCCACAGGCCAACACAACCAAAGGTCAGTGTAGTGAGCAACACAATCCAAACGTAGAGGTTGCTCAAATCGGCCCAGAGCAATGCCGAGACTGCGACCGCGACCAGAATCAAGGCGCCACCCATCGTGGGTGTCCCGGATTTCACCAAGTGAGTCTCAGGGCCGTCCTCGCGTACCGTTTGACCGATGTTGTAACGGCTCAGCCGACGGATCATCGCAGGCCCTATCAGGAATGAGATCAGCAAGGCCGTGAGCACCGCGAGGATCGTCCGCAGGGTGATGTACTGGAACACCAGAAAGCCACTGTCATAGCGTGCCAGGTAATCGGCTAGCGTGATCAGCATCTTGCATCCCGGTCGCGCAGCAGCTCTACGACTTCATCCATGCGCGCCGAACGTGAGCCCTTCACCAACACACTGTCGTCGGCAGTGAGTTCGCCGGACAACCAATCGGCCAGTGCGCCTCGGCCTTCGAAGTGTCGATGCTCACCGCCAAACGCCAACCCGGCCCGGGCACTGAAGGGACCGACCGTCAACAGGCGCTCGATCCCCTGCTGGGTCGCGAACTCGCCAAGCTGGCGATGCAGCTCTGGGGCGCCCGCGCCCAACTCCGCCAGGTCACCGAGTACCAGGGTGCGGCGGCCTGGCGCAGCCGCCAGTACATGCAGCGCAGCAATGACAGAATCCGGATTGGCGTTATAGCTGTCATCGATCAGACGGGCCCCGCCAATCCCTGCCAAGGGACACAAACGGCCGGCGACCGGCGCCAGTCCGGCCAGGGCCTTGCCGGCCGCCGTCAAGTCAACACCAGCAGCGACCCCAGCAGCGACCGCTGCCAATGCATTCATGCGATTGTGGGCACCCGCCAAGGACAGACGTAACTCGATCTCGCCCTCAGGGCAGCGCACCGGAAAGCGCGCTTCGAAGCGCAGCCCGTCCCAGACTACTTCGTAGGCATCCTTCGGGCTGGTCACATCGGCTGCTCGCTCGATACCAAAGGTGCGCTGGCTGTAGGCACTGCCAAGCTCATGCCATAGCTCGGCGAAGCGATCGTCGGCGTTGAACACGAACAGACCCTTCGGGGCCAGGCCATTGATGATCTCGGCCTTGGCGCGGGCAACGCCCTCGAGGCTACCGAAGCCTTCGAGATGTGCCCGGCCAGCGTTGTTCAAGACCGCGATATCGGGGCGAGTCAGGTCACTCAAGTAATCGATCTCACCCGCATGATTTGCCCCCAACTCGATCACCGCGCAGGGCTCCGTGCGCAACCTACACAGGGTCAACGGGACCCCGATGGCATTGTTCAAATTACCTTGTGTCGCCAGCACAGGCCCGCGGTGCGCTAGGATCGCCGCAAGCATTTCCTTGAGCGTGGTCTTGCCGTTGCTGCCAGTTATCGCAATTACCCGTGTCGAACAACGTTGGCGCCAGCGCCGCGCCAGGTCACCTAGGGCATGTAAGCTGTCGGCGACCGCAACACTCGCCAGCCCGCCATTTGCTTGCTCGACTAAGGCCCCGGCCGCGCCGCGCGCACGCGCTGCGCCCAGATAATCATGGCCATCGAAGCTTGGACCACGCAGCGCGACGAACAGCTCACCGCGATTCAACGTCCGGGTGTCGCTACCGACACCATCGAACTCACAGTCCGGACCGTGCAGATGCCCGTCTACCCAAGCGGCCAATTCAGAAAGGCGCAACCGGCTCACTTCGCCCTCCCATGCAGCACCGCTTGCACTTGCTCGATGTCGCTGAAGCGACGGCGCTTACCGCCCTGCTCCTGATAATCTTCGTGGCCCTTGCCAGCGACTAGCACCAGATCGCTAGGGCCAGCGGCTGCGATGCAGCCCTGGATCGCCTTGGCCCGATCGTGCTCGACATGGACACCCATGGGTTGCGGCATCCCACTTTGGATACCCGACACAATGCGCGCGGGATCCTCCGAGCGTGGATTGTCGTCCGTCAAGACCACCCGGTCGGCGAGACGCTGTGCGACCTCACCCATCTGTGGACGCTTACTGGCATCGCGATCGCCGCCGCAACCGAACAAGCAAATCAAACGCCCTCGGACGTGCTCACGCAGGCTAGAGAGCACCTTCTCCAGCGCATCTGGTGTATGCGCATAATCGACGACGACACGCGGCTTGTTTGGCGCAAGAAACGCCATCATTCGACCGGTTACAGGCCGCACCTGCTCTAGCGCAGTCACAGCACGTGCCAACGGCATGTCCCAGGCCAACAAGACGGCAAGTGCAAGACCCAGGTTCTCGGCATTGAAGCGCCCTAGCAAATGGCTATGCAGCTCAACACTGCCCCAGCTCGAATCACAGCAGATGCGCAACCCGTCGGCCCGCGCATCGATCTCGCGCAATAGTAAGTATCGATCTCCGAGCCGCACTTGACTGGGGCGACTCCCCACTGCGACCGTGTAGGTGTGTGGACGCACTGTCTGGGCCAAGCCTGCCCCCACGGGATCATCGACATTGAGCACCGCCAAGCTCAAGCCAGCACGCTCAAAAAGACGCGCCTTGGCATCGGCGTAGGCCTGCATATCCCCGTGATAGTCTTGGTGCTCCGGGCTGAGATTGGTAAACACTGCGGTATGAAACGGCACGCCGGCGACTCGCCCTTGGTCCAAGGCGTGGGAAGATACTTCCATCGCCACGGCGCGCGCGCCGCGTTCCACCAGGCCACCCAAGGCAGCATGCAGGCGCACGGCATCGAGCGTGGTGTTCGATGTGGGCTCGAGGTCGCCCGGGAAGCCGTTACCCAGGGTACCCATTACCGCAGTCGGCACACGTGTCGACAGGGCTTGAGCAAGAAAATGCGCAACGCTGGTCTTGCCATTGGTGCCAGTCACACCGATCACCCGCAGCGTATGTGCCGCTTGGCCGAAAAAGCGTGCGGCTATTTCGCCAGCATGACGGCGCAGACCAGGAAGCGGGAGCACCGGGGGTTCGGCCGGCAAGCGTGCGATGCGATCGCGATCCCAGGCACCCGCGGGTTCGGCGATCACGGCCACTGCGCCCCGCCTACGCGCCTCCTCAAGGTAGTCCAACCCATGCTCACGAGTGCCCTGCAGCGCCAACCATAAGCCGTTGGGCGTGATGTCCCGGCTATCCAAGGCAAGCGAGCTGACTGGCTGATGGCGCGCCCAATCAGTCGCCGACAGGGCAGGCAATAGGTCCGCCAGCAAAATGCTCTTGCGGTCGGCGCGCTGCGGCATCATCGGGCCTCTCCGGCCTGGGCCAGGCGCACATCGGGATCGGCCGCACCATCCGGGGCAACATTCAGCAAGCGCAGGGCCTCGGCCGCCACCGCGGCGAACACCGGGCCGGCCACCTGGCCACCGTAGTACTTCCCCGCACGCGGCTCGTCGAGTACCACCACCATGACGATGCGCGGATCACGAGCGGGCGCGATACCGGCAAACAATGACAGGTAACGGTCGCTGCTGTACCCATCGGGACCGAACTTTTTGACTGTTCCCGTCTTCCCGGCCACTCGATAGCCGGGCAGTGCGGCCTGCGGCGCAGTGCCTTCCCCCGATACCACGTCCTCCAGCATCCGGCGCACCGCAATGGCAGTAGGTGCCGAGAAAACGCGCCGCCCCGAAAGGTCGGTATTACGTTTGGTCAAGCTCACCGGCAACAGCACTCCGTCATTGGCCAACACCGCATAGGCTTGCGCCAACTGCAGTGTCGTCACCGACAGCCCATAGCCGAAGGCGAGCGTTGCCTGGTCGATGCGGGCCCAGTGCCGATAATCACTCAGTTGCCCACTGGCCTCGCCGGGAAACCCAGTCTGCGCAGTGTGGCCGAAACCCAGACCGTCCATCGCGCGCCAGAGTTCACGCTTGTCTAGAGCAAGCGCAATCTTGCCGGCGCCGACATTGCTCGACTTACGAAGCACCGTGGCCACATCGATAAGGCCCAGATCCCTGGAGTCGCGGACCTTGGCGGCACCGACTCGGAAATAGCCCGGCGTGGTATCGATCTCGGAATCAACGCGAATAATTCCACGATCGAGCGCTGTCGCCACGGTGAATGGCTTCATGGTCGATCCGGGTTCAAAGACATCGGTTAGGGCACGATTGCGGAGCTTCCCACCATCATTGGAGCGATCACCGTTTGGGTTGAACGAAGGCTGATTGGCCATTGCCAAGACCCCGCCGCTATGAGTATCGAGCAGCACCAGCGACCCAGCGACCGCGCGGTTACGTTTCACCGCTGCCTTGAGCTCGCGATAAGCGATAAACTGCAGGCGCTGGTCGATGCTCAACACCAAGTCGTCACCGGCCCTCGGGCTGCGAATGTTCTGCACGTCATCCACCACCTGTCGACGGCCGTCGCGCAACACTTGCTTGCGACCAGGTTCGCCCCGCAATGCGTTATCAAAGGCCAACTCGATGCCCTCCTGGCCGGCATCGTCTACATCAGTAAATCCCAGTACATGTGCAAAGACCTCTCCCGTCGGGTAATAACGCCGGTACCCATAGTCGACGTGCACACCTGGGATGTTGCGTGCCCTCACCTGGTTCATGACATATTCCGCCCGGGCCGGCGGCATGCGCCTTGCCACATAGACGAAACGTCGCTGGGCATAGCGCGCCAGCCGACTTTGCAACTGACCGGCATCTATCTCGAGCGCCTTGGCCAAAGCGACAATCTGCGCGGCGTCACTGCCGATCACGCGTGGGTTCACGGCGATTGAAGGAACCGGCGTGCTCATTGCAAGTACGTCGCCACGCCGATCGGTGATCAATCCTCGGTGGGCCGGAACCTCTACTTCCGTCAGGTAGCGATCGGCACCTGCAGACTGCAAGAAGTCTTTTTCCAAGATCTGCTGATCGACTGCGCGCCATATCAGCACGGCACCGGCCAGCACGAACAGACCCAGCACCGTATAGCGACGCCCGCTATAGCTGGGCAGGGCCCTCTCTTCGCGACGTACCTGGCGAGCGCGCCGTTGCCTGCGTGCCGTCATTACCGCACCACCACGATCTGGCTGGCCTGAGGCACCTGCATCTGCAGGCGCTCATCGGCGATCTGCATCACTCGTCCAAGCGCACCGCGCGTTGCCAGCTCCAATTGCAGCCGGCCCCACTCCATATCCGCTTGGTCGCGTTGCGCCCGAACCTGCTGCAATTCGACAAACAATGAACGCGATAGGTTCTTCGAATACACCACCGCTACACCGCTCAGGATCACAGCTAGCACAAGACTCGTGAGCCAAGAGGCTTGGCTACGCGTCATACCTGCACCTCAGCCACGCGCAGCAACGCACTGCGTGCTCGCGGGTTGGACTGTACTTCGGCCATGCTGGGGCGCTGCACCTTGGCCACAATACGCAAGCGACCCTGTGCCTCCGTATCCCTTATCGGCAGTCGCTTGGGCAGCCGCGGCCCCTGCGCAGCATCGCGCATGAAGCGCTTGACGATGCGGTCTTCCAACGAATGAAAGCTGATCACCACAAGACGTGCACCACGCGCTAGGACGTCAAGCGAATCACGCAGACACAGCTGCAGTTCGTCCAACTCCCGATTGATAAAGATGCGGATCGCCTGGAAAGTGCGGGTTGCAGGGTGCTTGTACCTTTCCTTGGTCGGACAGGCCGCAGACACCAGCTCGGCGAGCTGGCGGGTAGTGCAAATCGACGCTTGGCCACGTTGTGCCACGATCGCTCGTGCAATCCGGCGAGCAAAGCGCTCTTCACCGAAGTCTTTCAAGACTGCCGCGATCTCCGCCTCATCAGCGTCCGCCAACCACTCGGCAGCAGTGGGTCCGCGTTGGCGATCCATACGCATGTCGAGCGGACCCTCGTTGAGAAAGCTGAAACCTCGCACGGCGTCATCGAGCTGCGGCGAGGAGACCCCCAGATCCAGCAGCAAACCGTCGACTCTGCGTGTCAAATCACGCTCGGCAGCAACTGCAGCAAGGGCTGCGAAGCTATCGTGGGCAATGGAGAAGCGCCGATCATCGCCAAACCGCCGACGCGCGACTACGACCGCATCTTCGTCCTGATCGAAGGCCAGCAGACGGCCGTTACTCCCTAAGGCTTCAAGGATACGTTGGCTGTGCCCACCACGGCCAAAGGTGCCATCGATGTAGGTTCCATCTTGCCGAATGCGCAGCGCATCGATGGCCTCGTCCACCATTACGGGAACATGTTGTTCAGTAGCGCTGATCAAAACATAAGGCCCTGGAGATCTACAGCGGAGTCGGCCGAGGAGACTTCGCTCAGCCACTGGTCGCGGTTGCCTTTCCAGAGGACCTCGTCCCAGATCTCTATCTTGTTGACCTGGCCAACCAGAGAAACCCGCTTGTCGAGCTGAGCGAACTCACGCAGCTCGCCTGGCAATAGGATGCGGCCTTGACCATCGAGCTCCAGATCCACCGCGTGGCCAAGCACCAGGCGCTGCATTGCCCGAACTGCCGAATTCATCGTCTCGCGCCGTGACAGGTTGCGTGCCACTTCGTGCCATTCGTTTTCCGGATACAGCAGCAGACAGCGCTCGCGTTCGCTTGGGTTGATGGTGACTACGACGCGCGGCGCATTGGAATCCGCCAGGGCTTCGCGGTGCCGGGCCGGCACTGCGAGGCGCCCCTTGGCGTCCAGATTCAATGTGCTGACCCCCGAAAACACGCCGCAGCTATCTCCTAGCTCGGTGTGAGCAACCTCCCCCCGGTTCCCCACAATCACCCACCAGAGATTCAATAGTAGGTCGACGGCCCCACTCGGTCAAGCGTGACGGCAGCAAAAATGCTTACACCTCAGTGTCTTAGATGGCAGCTCCTAGAGTAGAAGCAAAAATACGAAAAACAGGCTCCTAAATGTCAGATTTAAAGTAGATTATCAAGAATACACTGGTACAGCCGGGCGCGATACGGAGGGTAAGAGAACAGTTAGAGAAATAGGTTCCCAAGCGACATAGGCGCCTCGCTGGGCGGGCCCCCGCCACCCGGATCTCACGATCGATCGCACGGGGCCGCACTGGTTCACAGAACAGAGGATTTTAGGTCGGAGTCGGCCGATAAGCCGGGTTCTGTCGAGGACGGTCATTCATCTGGGACGTCCGTCGCCGGACGCCTCGAGCGACCTACCCAGAGACGCCTGCGGGCCACAGGCTGCCAAAGGCGCGCCTCTCTATTTGGTCTTGCTCCAGAGGGGGTTTGCCGTGCCGTCTACGTTACCGCAGCCGCGGTGCGCTCTTACCGCACCCTTTCACCCTTACCTGCCGCCAAACGAATCTGGCGCCATCGGCGGTTTGCTTTCTGTTGCACTTTCCGTCGACTCGCGTCGCCCAGGTGTTACCTGGCCTCTTGCCCTGCGGAGCCCGGACTTTCCTCCGCCGCCGTTAGGCGGCCGCGACCGTCTGGCCGACTCCGAATCTCACACTAGGCCAACCGACCGGGACTGGCAAGCCACCTCAGCGGCCATGCAAGGCAAGTGCTCGCTGGTAGACCTGGTTCTTGTTCTGACCGCTGATGGTCGCAGCGATCCCGGCCGCCTGACGCAACGGTAGCTGATCGAGCAGGATCCGAAGCATATGATCCAACTCGTGGTCTATAAGGCTTGCATTGCGCACAGTGCCGGCCAACAACACCACGAACTCACCTCGCTGTTGATTGTCGTCCTGCTCCACCCAACCCAACAGATCGACGAGTGGTGCTCGCTTGACGGTTTCGTGCAACTTGGTCAACTCGCGCGCAATTGCAGCTTGCCGATCGGCGCCAAAAACTGCGCACATGTCACGCAGACTGTCGACAATGCGGTGCGCAGATTCGTAAAACACCAGGGTCGCCGTCTCGTCGAGTAATTCCTTGAGCCGCGTCACCCTGGCCGAGTGTCGACGCGGTAGAAAACCGTCGAAGCAGAAACGATCGGTCGGCAAGCCACATATCGATAGGGCCGCGATCAGCGCACTAGGCCCGGGAATCGCGATCACTGTAAGGCCATGCTCGTGGCAAGCCCTGATCAGGGGATAACCCGGGTCACTGATTAGCGGCGTACCCGCATCTGATATCAAGGCCAAGCACTCACCGGCCTGCAGATGGGCGATCACTCGCCCCACGGCTCCCCGCTCATTGTGCTCATGCAGCGACAGCAGGGGGCGATCGATGGCGTGATGCGCAAGTAGACGCCGACTGTGGCGCATATCTTCTGCGACCACGCGATCGGCGCGACGCAGCGTCTCTAGTGCACGCAGGGTGATATCATCGCGGTTGCCGATGGGTGTGGCGACGACATAGAGTTGACCAACCCCGTTTGACACCTCTGAGTCCACCTTCGATACTCGACGTCCCATCCTGACTGCACGCGATGTGCCATGCAAGTCACCACCCCGTTCCGCCCGTTATTGGTCGCCGTCTGGCTGTTGCTAGCCGTTGGCTGCGCCCAGTCGCCAGACCGGTCGGCAGCCCTGGATGCCGATGACCCGGACGTGGCCCGGGCCGCTGAACTGACGGCGGCAGGTCAGCATCTCGCGGCGGCCGATCTCTATCGGCAACTCGCTGAGCGCGAGCAGTCACCCAACGAGCGCGCGGCCTACCTGTTGGCGGCTTCCGAGGCAGCGCTCGTCGGCGCAGACACCGCCGCCACTCGCCTATCTCTTGAGCAATTGGCGACCTTGCCACTGACCGAGGATCAGGCGCTGCGACTGCGCCTGCTGCGTGCCGAGCTACTCATACAAGAGCAGCGTGCCAGCGATGCGCTGGATGCACTGTCGCCGACACCCGGCACCAAGGCACCCCGTACCCTGCGCACCCGCTACCAGCGCGCGCTGGCAGATGCCTACCGTCAACTCGGCAATCTGCTAGAGACGGCTAACGCCTTGCAAGCTTTGGATGCGTTGCAATCAGACCCTGCGCTGCGGCTGGTTACCCAGACCGAAGTCCTACGCTCACTTGCCTTGCTCAATGAGCAGGTATTGAGCAGGTTACAGCCCTCGCCCCCAGGCACAGCCGGTGGCTGGATGGAATTGGCCTTGCTAGTAAAAAAGTACGGCACCGATCCGGACGCGTTGGCTGCCGAATTCACCGACTGGCGGCGGCGGTTTCCTCGCCACCCAGCCCTGCCGGAATTGTTGAACAGCTATCAGGAGCAGTTGCGCGGCCAGCTGCAGCAAGCCACCCATATCGCCGTGCTGTTGCCGCAGTCAGGCGCCTTGGCCAAGGTCGCGGCAGCGATCCGCGACGGTATCGTGGTTAGCCGATTTCAACTACCCGAGGGCAAACAGCCTGAGCTGCAGTTTTTCGATGCCACGGATCCAGCCGGCATCTGGCCACTGTACAACGAAGCGGTTGCTGCAGGCGCCGAACTGGTGATCGGACCGCTCCAGAAGGAGGCCGTCGCCCAGTTGATGCGGGCCGGCGAACTGCCGGTGCCGGTACTGGCCTTAAACCAAGTAGAGGTCGATTCCCTCCCGACCCCCAATCTGTTCATGTATTCCCTGTCGCCAGAGGACGAAGCGCGCCAGGCCGCCGAGCGCGCCTGGCTGGATGGCGCTCGCCGCCCGGTCATTCTCGCCCCACAAGGCGTCTGGGGTGACCGTCTGACAGGTACCTTCGAAGTACGCTGGCGCAGTCTCGGTGGCACGGTCGCGGGCGTGGGCCGTTACGACCCAACGACGCATGACTACACCGAGACCCTTGTCGGGCTGTTACATATCGACCGCAGCAGCGCACGCCATCAAGAGATGCAACGCTGGCTCGGGCGACGCCTAGAATTCGAGCCACGCCGCCGTGATGACATCGACGCCGTGCTGCTGGCTGCCCGCCCGATCCAGGCCCAAGGAATCCGTCCTCAATTGCAGTTCCACCGCGCCGGCGATCTGCCGATTTACACCACCTCGCATGCCTGGCTTGGCGCCCTATCGGCGAACCAGGTGGAAGATATGAAGGGTGTGATGTTGGCCGACATCCCGTGGATGCTGGAGTCGCCATCCAGCGGCTCCCCGAGCCGCGCGCACGTCGCCCGCTACCTCCCCAAGAGCCGCTCTGGGTACGCACGACTATACGCCATGGGTATCGACTCATTACGCCTAGTGCCGCACCTCAAGCGATTGCAGTCCAGCCGCTACGAATCGCTCGACGGGATCACTGGGAACCTTTACATGGACGAGCGCAACCGCATCCATCGCCAGCTTGTGTGGGTTGTCTTGGATAAGGAGCCAGAGATACTGGGCTATTCACCGCGCATGGATCTGCAGACACTGCCCGAGCAGCTGCCCTCCAACCTCCCTGACATGGGTGGGGACCCGCCGCTTCATTGAGCCATGGGCAAGACCCAGGATAGCGGCAAAGAGGCCGAAGACCGGGCTGCATCACTATTGCTGCAGCGGGGTCTGCGCTTGGTTCAGCGCAACTATCGCTGCCGTGGCGGAGAGATTGACCTCATCATGCGCGATGGCGAGTGCCTGGTCTTCATCGAAGTACGCTACCGCAGCCGCAGCGACTTCGGCGATGCCTTGGCCAGCGTCGATCAACGTAAACGCCAGCGCATCACCCTGGCTGCGCAGCACTATCTAGCCACCAGCCATTGGGTCGGCCCCTGCCGGTTTGATGTCATTGGATTCGACCGCAACGCACGAGAACAATGGATTCGTGACGCATTTGGCACTTGATGTCGACCCGGCCGGGACATCCTTTGCCTTTGGCAAAGATGTGGCCGGTACAAACAATCGCTCGACAAGCTGTAGAAACAGTGATGCATCCGGGGTGGGCGCTCGGTCTGTCGGTCTATGCCGTATTCGCCCACAGTGGAACTCATACTCGGCCAAACGATCCAGAACACTAAGGCGCGTTCCACAGCAACCTGCCGAGGGCACATACAGGTCTACATCAGTCGCGATAGCGACGCCGGCAGGCTGGGGCAATGCTAGCCTGTATGTTGCACCAGTCGATTGTGAACGGGCGCGAACGAGTGGTCAGAGACGCGACGAAAGCCCCATTCGGGGCATATTCTTGCAGGGACAGTTGTCCCCTGTTCCCAATCTATCCGGGCCCTCACTTGACCGGCCGCGCTTGTACTTGCCCTTCACTCACCCCATAGCAACGGCTATGGTTTTCGCTCCAGGGCGGCGTCCAAACGCTTCTGGCCGACGTGATCATCCCGGATACTGGTGCAATGTAGAGGCTAGAACCCAAGCTAGTCTTAGGCCACCATCCCGATGGGTTGCTCTGACGTCGACCCCACGGCAGCGGCGTGCGACACTCGGGGCCGAGTTGCTAGCAGAACGAGTCGACCGTGGATCCGATAGAGCGCGTTACATCATTGTTCGCCGAGAGCACACAACTCAACACGGTTGCGCTGGAGTCTCAGGCGGCCCCAATTGCACGCGCCGCCCGGTGCGTGGTCGGTTGTCTGCTTGACGGCGGTAAGGTATTGAGCTGTGGCAACGGTAGCTCAGCAGCCGATGCGCAATACTTCGCTGCTCAGATGCAACACCGCTTCGAACGTGAGCGGCCGGCGTTACCTGCCGTCGCACTGACTGCCGATACCACGATATTGACTGCGATTGCCGTCGACGATGGACTTGATGCGATCTTCGCCAAACAGGTCGGTGCATTGGGCCAACCCGGCGACGTTTTGATTGTGCTGAGCATCAGAGATGCCGCCACAAACTTACAGCGCGCGCTGGAGGCGTCTCGGGAGCGCCAAATGCAGGTTATCGCGCTAACCGGCGGCACCGACGCAGACACTGCCGACGGGTTGCACGCCGAAGATATTGAGATACGGGCACCCGGGTTCGAAGCTGCTCGAATTCTGGAAAACCACCGACTGGTTATTCACTGCCTTTGCGACCTTATTGATCTGCAATTGATGGGAGGTTGATCGACAATGCAACGGACTCTGTGCCTAGCAAGCGCTTTAATGATCGTTTTTTCCACACTTCTGCTCGGCGGTTGTGGCGCCGTGGTCGTTGGCGGCGCCGTCGCCGGCGCGGCGGTTATCCATGACAGACGCACCGCGGGGAGCGTCGTCGAAGACCAGGAGATCCTATTGCGGGCCATGAGCATGCGCCAGAAGGATAAACGTCTGGCAAAACAAACCAACATAGGTATCGAGGTCTACAATCGTTATGTCCTGCTAACCGGCCAGGCCCAGAACGCGGCGATCGTCGAGGATTTTAGTCGGCGTGTGGAGACTATCCCGAACGTGCGCGGTGTATACAACGAAGTGATGGTCGGCGCCAAGGCGACCTGGGGCGAGGCGACCTCAGACGCCTACCTGACGTCGCGCGTGAAGCTGTCGCTGTTCGATGTCGGTATCTCCGGTTTCGATCCAACCCGCGTAGAAGTCACCAGCTCGCAGGGCAGCGTCTACCTGATGGGTTTGCTGACCCCCGCCGAGGCCGACGCAGTGACTGAAAAAGTGCGTTATGTCAGTGGCGTAAAACGTGTGGTGAAACTGTTTGAGTACATCAAAGGATGAAGTAAGCCGACACAGCGCCCTGCCTGCGGCTCTGGTTGCAGACCTCAGGCGCTTGTTTGCCGCGGACCTTTTTACCGAGCCCAGCGACTGCTGGACCTACGGCTACGACAACAGCCGCTACCACGCGCTTCCGCAAGCGGTTTGCTTCGCGCATGACCCTGCACAGATCTGCGAACTGGTGCGGCTATGCCGCTCCCATAAGATCCCCTTGATCACTCGAGGACGTGGCACCGGAACCACCGCTGCAACCGTCCCCTTGCGCGGCGGCATCGTGCTATCGATGGAGAAGATGCGAGCGCGGCTGACAATCGATCCGGCCAACCGAGTAGCTAAGGTATCGCCAGGCTTCACCAATCAGGAGCTACAACAAGCCGCAGCAGCCCATGGCTTTTTCTGGCCACCCGACCCGACCAGCGCCGCAGTGTCCACGATTGGTGGCAACCTTGCCTACAACTCGGCCGGCCCGCGTGCAGTCAAGTACGGCACACCTCGCGAAAACACCCTTGGGCTGCATGCGGTGACTGGCTTCGGCGATCCGCTCAAAACCGGGGTGATTACTACCAAGGGTGTAGTCGGCTATGACCTCACTCGGCTACTGATCGGGTCCGAGGGGACGCTCGCGATCATCACCGAGGCGACCCTAAAACTGACACCCTTGGCCGAGGCACGGCGCACATTGCAGGCCGTCTATCGCGATATCAATAGCGCCGCCGATGCAGTGTCGCGGATCATGGCGCAACCGGTCACACCCTGTGCGCTCGAGTTCATGGACGGAATCGCGATCGATATGGTGCGCAAGTTTTCCGACCTGGGTCTGCCAGAAGAAGCCGGCGCGCTATTGATGATCGAGGTCGATGGGCCACTGGCCAGCATAGCCGCGAGCGCGACCCAGGTCGCCGACGCGGCCCGCGGAGACGGATGTCTCGCAGTTGACTTGGCGGCATCCAAAGAAGATATTGCACGGCTCTGGCGAACGCGCAAGGCTCTATCTCCGGCGCTGCGCAATGTCGCACCACAGAAGATCAACGAAGACGTCGTTGTGCCGGTGTCCCGTATCCCCGAACTCATCGATGGCCTCGGCGCCCTGGCAAACGAATACGGCCTAACCATCGTGAACTTCGGCCATGCCGGCAATGGCAACATCCACGTCAATCTGCTGTTCGATCCCAAGGACCCAGCACAAATGGCTGCCGCGGACCCCTGTCTCGACGCCGTCTTCGATCTAGTGCTGCAACTGGACGGCAGCCTGTCTGGGGAACACGGAATTGGCTGGGTAAAGCGCAGTTTTATCGACCGCGAGCTCGACAGCACCAGTCTCAGGTTGATGGCCGCGATCAAACAACAGTTCGATCCGGACGGCATTCTCAATCCGGGGGTTGGCCTCCCCGATGAGGCCGCACGGGCCCGTCAGCACCCGGACTAACCACCCCCCTTCCTGCCACCTTCCCAAGTATGACGCCGACCACGCAGCCGGCACGGCACTGGGTCGGCAAGCCTATGAGCCGATCGACCTCTAAGTCATGAACCCGTCGCTTGTTCCACCTTCGCCTCGGCAGAAGGTTTGCCACTGACGGTGAACAGCCAAACGAAGCCGGTCACACCGGCCAGTGCCGAGGCGAACAGGATCCCGGTCTTGGCCATCAATAGCAATTGAGGCTCGGTGGCAAAGGCGAGCTGGGCAACAAAGATCGACATCGTGAACCCGATCCCTCCGAGCAGTGAGACCCCGGCGATCTGGCTGAGTCTGGTACCTTTTGGCAACTCGGCAAGGCCGTAGCGCAACATCAACCAACTGGCGCCGGTGATCCCGATGAACTTACCGAAAATCAGACCAAAGGTGACACCGAGCATGACCGGGTGACTCAGGGTTTCCCCGATCGAACCGAAATCCAGCGGGATGCCGGCGTTGGCCAATGCAAAGATGGGGATCACGAGGTAGGCCACCGGGATATGCCAGACATGCTCCAAGCGCTGGAGCGGCGCCTGCACACTGTGCACTCCGTTTTCCAGCGTCTGCACCACGGCCCGCAACTCCTCATTAGTCATGATGCTGGCTTCTTTCCGGTGGCTAGCGCGGAAGCGCTCCATCAACTCTTCGACGTGTTCACTGAACCGTTCAGGGTTGTACTTGGGCTTCGCGGGAACGGCGAACGCCCCCAATACGCCGGCAAGGGTCGCATGCACACCGGACTCCAACATGGCCACCCAAAGCACAAGTGCGACTAAGAAGTAGGGGATTGCGTTACGCACGCCGATTAAATTCAACACCAGCAGCAAGCCAAACAGACCAGCGGCGGCAGCCAAGGGACCGAGCGCGATGGTCTCCGTGTAGAACATTGCGATGACCAAGACCGCCCCCAAGTCATCGACGATGGCAAGTGCAACCAGAAAGGTAATCAAAGACCTGGGGACCCGGCTAGCCAACAAGGCCAGCGCGCCGATCGCGAACGCGATATCAGTCGCCATCGGGATACCCCAGCCGGCCGCCCCAGCACCCTGTGGATTGATAGCAAAGTAAAACAGGGCGGGCACCACCATGCCACCAACTGCTGCCGCAATGGGCAATGCTGCCTGGCGCGGATTGGCCAACTCGCCGACCAACAGCTCGCGTTTGAGCTCAAGCCCAACGACGAAGAAAAATATCGCCATCAGTGCATCATTGATCCAATGATGCAGACTCATATCGATCGCGACGCTACCGAAGGCGACCGATATCGGCGTGTGGATCAAGTGCTCGTAAGCGGACGCCCATGGACCATTGGCGATGAGCAGCGCTAACACCGCCGTGCCCATTAACAACAAACCACTGGTCGTCTGCCGGTGGATGAACTCCTCGAACGGCGTAAAGACCTTTTCGAAGTGGTTTTCCCAGGGCGCATGATAGACACCGCCTTTGGGGCTGGATCCAGTATCTCTGACTTCACTCATTTGTTTTTTTCTAACGGGATCTATGTGGGAGCCATAGTGGCACGCAATCGACACTGGCCATCGACGCCGCCTGTACAAGGGAAGGGCATGCCTAGTCGTTTAGGTCGGCCGCCATCCGGTTTACTTTATCCATCACCATGCCTTCTAGGTCGCGCTTGAAGCGTGCGACCCGATCAAGTAGCTCGGCATCACCGCAACCGAGAATTTGGGCGGCCAAGATGCCGGCGTTCTTGGCACCGTTGATCGCGACAGTAGCGACCGGAACCCCAGCCGGCATCTGAACGATCGACAGCAACGAGTCCTCGCCGCTCAATGACGAACTCTTTACCGGCACGCCGATCACGGGCAATTCGGTGATCGCCGCGGCCATGCCAGGCAAATGGGCAGCGCCCCCTGCACCGGCGATGATCACCCGCAGCCCACGACGCCGGGCCGACTGAGCATAGTCAAAGAGCCTAGCCGGTGTGCGGTGAGCAGACACAATTGTCATCTCGTAGCCAACACCGAACTTGCTGAGTAGCGCCGCCGCCTCCTGCATGACGGGCAGATCGGAATCGCTACCCATGATGATGCCGACGCGAACCTCAGTCATAGCTTTTGCTCTCCTAAAATCCGGATCGAGTTTTTGACTTGTCTGGCCTTCGCACAGGCGGCCTCGAGCGTGTCATCGATAACGGTCACATGCCCCATTTTGCGTCCCGGTTTGGTGACCGCCTTTCCATAGATATGCACACAGACTCCCGGGATCGCCAAAACAGCAGCCAGCCCCGAGATCAAGGGACGCCCCTGGTAGCCAGACGCACCGAGCAGATTGACCATGGTCGCCGGTTGCAACTGCCGAGTATCACCCAGTGGCAAGCCCAACACGGCCCGCAGATGCTGTTCGAACTGGTCAGTGACACAGGCCTCGATTGTATGGTGTCCAGAGTTGTGGGTGCGCGGTGCTACTTCGTTGACTAACAGCTCACCATCGTGAGTCAGAAACATTTCGATGCCAAACACACCCACCCCGTCCATCGCCTCGACAGTACGCAGCGCCAGCGCCTCGGCACGATTCGCAATCTCGGTCGGTATGTTGGCTGGGGCAACCAAGAAGTCGAGCACATTGTCTTGTGGATGGAAGCGCATTTCCACGGTGCGATACGACCGACACTCACCACTGACATTGCGCGCCACCAGAACCGCCAGCTCCTTCTCGGCCTCGACGAAGCGCTCGAGATACGTGGCATCCACGAGGCGCCGGGAGAAGGCATTAGCATCGCGCATGACCACGACCCCACGCCCGTCGTAGCTGCCGCGTCGTGCCTTCTGTACCAAAGGGTAGCCAAACGCGTCGAAGGCCACGGCGTCCGGCATCGGCAGGTTTACAAACTCGGGTGTTGGAATTCCGGCCTCATGGAGGAAGCACTTCTGGAGGTATTTATCCTGAATGGTTGCGAGCAGACCCGGCCGTGGGTAGATGCGATGCCCCTCGACTTCCAGCCGCCGCAGGGCCTCGGTCTCAATGTTTTCCAACTCGAACGTGACCAAATCGCAAGACCCGGCGAGTTCACGCAACATTGCGGGATCACTGTGCTCGCCGACGATCTGATGTCCCGCCACCTGAGCAGCCGGCGATCCAGATACCGGGTCTAGCACGACACAGGTGCAACCCAGGCGCTTGGCCGCCTTGACCAGCATCCGACCCAACTGGCCACCGCCGATCAGGCCGATGCGAGCCACAGGGTATGGGAAAACATCCTGCATCGATATAGTGAAGCGAAAACCGAAAGAGCGTTAGGATAGCGCGGATTGGACCGCCATGCCCCCGCCCAGGAAGCCAGATTGCGCTGAATTGGGTAGAGGCCAGAGCCAAAGAAAGGCTGTGATATAGTCGCGCGCAGCATTCATTCCGGAACTGCAAAGAAGAGGCGCCCGGCAGTATAGGCGCCTCCAGCAGGTGCCCAGGCACGTCGCTGCATCATTAGTCGGCTTCCGCACCATAAACCGAGACCGAATCTCTCAAGATCTTAGGGGGACAGCATGTCCAGACAACATCCCGTCGTCGCCGTCACCGGCTCCTCAGGCGCCGGCACTACAACGGTCAAGCGTGCCTTCGAGCACATATTTCTCCGCGAAGGCATCAACGCCGCCGTGGTTGAGGGCGACAGCTTCCATCGCTATGAGCGCGCGGAGATGAAGGTCAAGATGGCCGAAGAAAGTCTCAGCCACTTCGGCCCTGGCGCGAACCGTTTTGACAAGCTCGCGGAACTGTTCAAGTCGTACGGTGACACGGGTACCGGCGAGAAGCGCTACTACCTGCACAATGAGGATGAGGCCACGGAACACAACGCGCGACTTGGTACCGACAAGCAACCCGGCGAGTTCACCCCCTGGGAACCCATCCCCAGTGGTACCGACCTGCTCTTCTACGAGGGCCTGCACGGCTTGGTGAAGACCGAGGACAGCGATGTTGCGGAGCATGTTGATCTTGGCATCGGCGTGGTGCCCATCGTCAACCTGGAATGGATTCAGAAGATCCACCGCGACAACGCCGAGCGCGGCTATTCGCCCGAGGCGGTCGTCGACACCATAATGCGACGCATGCCGGACTATATTCGGCATATCACGCCACAGTTCTCGCGCACTGACATCAATTTTCAGCGCGTATCCTTGGTCGACACCTCAAACCCCTTCATCGCACGCGACATCCCGATTCCGGACGAGAGCCTAGTGGTTATTCGCTTCGCCGATCCGAAAAAGTTGGACATCGACTTCCCCTACCTATTGGCCATGATCGATAACTCGTTCATGTCGCGGCGCAACAGCATCGTCGTGCCAGGTGGCAAGATGGGCTTCGCGATGGAGGTCATCTTAGGACCGATCATCGACCGCATGATGGACGAGCGCGGCATCTGAGTCACAAGGCCGGCGGCCAAGTCGCACACCTCCTGATGTCACATTTCACCAGTGTACATGTCACCGGCTCCGGCTGGCGCGAGGTGTGCGATCGGGCGCTGGCCGACAGCGCAGGCACGATCGCGGGCCAGCTTGCCTTTGTCTATTTGTCCGATGACCTAGCCGGCGACTGCGACCGCGTAATCGACTACTTGCGTGAGCACAGCAGCGTACCACATTGGGTCGGCTGTATCGGCATGGGTCTGTGCAGTACGGCCCGCGAGACCTATGGGGAATCGGGCCTGTGCGCCCTGTTCACTCCCTTTGTTGCAGATCATTTTCGGGTTATTCCCGATATCGAAGACGGACTGCACGATTGGCTCGACGCGACCCAGGATTGGCGCACGCGCCAAATGGCCTCGGTGGCCGTAGTCCACGCCGACCCGGCGAGCACCAAGCTACCCCAGACCTTGATGGAATTGAGCGAAGGCCTGCAAGGGGGCTTCCTGGTAGGGGGTATCGCCTCTGCGGAGACACTGCCAATCCAGATAGCCGATCGCGCCACTGGCGGACACCTATCCGGGGTATTGTTCAGCAGCCAGGTCGCTATCAACACCGGCCTGTCTCAGGGCTGTAGCCTCATCGGCCAGCGGCACCGCATTACCCGTTGCCAGCGCAACATCATCGAGACCATCGACGACCGGCCGGCGTTGGATGTCTTCAAAGAAGCGATCGGCGAGACCTTGGCGCGCGATCTGCACAAGGTCGGTGGCTATATCTTTGCTGCACTGCCGATCGCCGGATCGGACACCGGCGATTACATGGTGCGCAATCTCGTTGGCATCGACCTAGATCGTGGCTTGGTCGCAATCGGCGATGTGCCCGAGGTCGACCAAGATATTCAGTTTGCCCGGCGTGATGCCGAAAGCGCACGCGCGGACCTACAGCAGATGATCGAAGGCCTGCTCAAACGCCTCCCCGCACCGCCGCGCGGCGCGCTATACCACTCTTGCCTGGGTCGCGGCCGCAATCTGTTTGGCGAGGGATCGGCCGAGATGCTGTTGGTACAAGATCTCTTGGGTGACGTGCCGCTCGCCGGCTTTTACGCCAACGGCGAGATCTCGCACAATCGCCTGTATGGCTATACCGGCGTGCTAACCCTGTTCAGCTAACTGGGAATCGCGAACCGAAGCACCGAGCGGTGCGAGCTGGTCGAGCGCAGCACGCACGCGCTCTTCGATCTGCTCGACGGACAATCCGGCGATTTCGAGTTGCTCCGTCTGTGTGCCCTGCTCGATGAACTCGTCCGGCAGGCCGAGATTGAGCACTCGGGTAAGAATCCCCGCGGTCTGGAGTAACTCTGTGACCCCAGAACCGGCGCCGCCCATGGCGACGTTTTCCTCAAGGGTTACGAGCAAACGGTGGTCGTTGGCGAGCTGCACCACCATATCCTCGTCGAGCGGTTTGACGAAGCGCATGTTGACCAGGGTCGCATCGAGTTTTTCGGCCACCTGTCGGCCTGATTCGAGCAAGGTGCCGAACGCGAGGATGGCCACATCGTTCCCCGATCGTACCCGCTCGGCACGCCCCCAAGGCAGGGTCTCGAAGTCGTCGCCAACCTCAGCCCCTACGCCCGCACCGCGTGGGTAGCGCACCAGCGCCGGCCCCGGATGCTCCAATGCTGTCTGCAGCATCCGACGACATTCGCCCTCGTCGGCTGGCGCCAAAATCGCCAGATTTGGGATGCACCTTGCGTAGCTGAGATCGAAGGAGCCGGCATGGGTCGCCCCATCGGCGCCTACCGGTCCGGCCCGGTCGATGGCAAAGGTAACGTCGAGGTCTTGCAAGGCGACGTCATGCAGCAACTGATCGTAAGCCCGCTGCAAGAAAGTCGAATAGATCGCTACAACCGGCTTGAGGCCGTCGCAGGCCATGCCGGCAGAGAAGGTAACAGCATGCTGTTCCGCGATACCGACGTCAAAATAGCGATCCGGGAAACGCTTGGAAAACGCCACCAGGCCGGAGCCTTCACGCATCGCTGGCGTCACCGCCATCACCCGCAGATCCTTCTCCGCGATATCACACACCCAGTCCGAGAAGACCGCTGTGAAGCTCTTGCCGCCGCCGGACTTCTTGGCCATCTGGCCGGTCGAAGGATTGAAAGGCGTTACGCCGTGATAAGTGATGGGTTCACCTTCGGCAGGCGCATAGCCATGCCCTTTCTGCGAGACGACATGCAGTAAACGTGGCCCACGCATCGCCTTCATGTTGCGCAGCGTACTTTCCAGCAGTGTCACGTCGTGGCCATCAATCGGGCCAATATAGTTGAAGCCAAGTTCCTGAAACAGCGTGCCGGGCATCACCATGCCCTTCATGTGCTCTTCCCAGCGCTGCACCAGGTCTTTCATCCCGGGTAGGCCGCTAAGCACTTGTTTGCCACCTTCGCGGAAGCGATTGTAGAAACGGCTCGACAAGGCGCGGGCCAGATAGTGACTGACCGCCCCGACCGGCGGTGAAATCGACATATCGTTGTCGTTTAGCACCACCAGCAGGTCGAGATCTAGGGCTCCGGCATGATTGAGTGCCTCGAACGCCATCCCGGCCGACAAGGCACCATCGCCGATGACCGCTATGTGCTCGCGCTGCTTGCCGGCGGCTTGGGCCGCCACGGCCATGCCGAGCGCCGAACCGATCGAAGTGCTTGAATGCCCAGCACCGAACGGATCGTATTCGGACTCGCTACGCTTGCAGAAACCGGACAGCCCGTCCTTGCGACGCAGACTGCCCATGCGGTCGCGACGCCCGGTCAAGATCTTGTGCGGATAGGCTTGATGACCTACGTCCCAAACCAGGCGATCTTCAGGCGTATTGAAAACATAGTGCAGCGCGATCGTGAGTTCGACGACGCCAAGACCCGCGGCCAAGTGCCCGCCGGTCTTGGAGACAGTATCTATCAGACACTGCCGTAATTCGGCGGCAAGCGTTTCTAATTGGTCAGATGGCAGTGCGCGCAGGTCGCGCGGCGACTGAATGGGATCGAGTAAGGGGTAGCGCTCAGTGGACGGCGTGTTCGGCATCAGACTGACCCAATGGTTGTGGGGTTATGGTTGTTGCGAATTTGATTGTAACCCATTGTGCGTGGCGCAATGACCTCCGCACCAGTACATGATCAGCGCGCCTGGGTCTTCCGCATCCTCCAGATTCGGCGGCGGTTTGACCAACTGCGTTAGCAACGGATAGCCCCGCCCCGTCGCCAAATGAGGGGTTGCTCCCGACAAAGCGGCTGTCCGGCCCCTGCACAGGGGCACTAGCCTGCATGTTGCACCAGTATCCGGGATGATCACGCCGGCCAGATGCGTTTGGACGCCGTCCTGGAGCGAAAACCATAGCCGTCGCTATGGCTTGAGTGAAGGGCAAGTACAAGCGCGACTGGACAAGTGAGGGTCCGGATAGATTGGGAACGGGAAA
>JANQRK010000058.1 GCA_028284585.1 Chromatiales bacterium | reverse complement strand
TGCAAACGGGTGCGCAACGATCTCATCAAGAGAGAACTCGAGGTGGCATTGCGTTACCCGACTTATCGGGAGGGGCTGGCTGCGATCGCGGCGGGGTCGTGTTGAACGACGCGGCCGTGCCCAGTCACTGCTTCTGAATGGTCCGTTGGGCTGTCTCCCTGTGAATCACCTTCAGTAACGGCTGCAACGACTGCCAGTCCACGACGCTGCTCAGCCGCGGTAGCGGGTCATCTGCCCTGGCCCGACCCTTTGCCATTACCCACGCAAGCTCACACAAACTCACATCGGCCTACTCCTTAAAAAAAAACCGGCCAGCTAATCGGCCATACATACGGAACACTCTTTTGTAAAAAAGGCTATTTCTTACGTTAAATCGAAAGTTATAAGCAAGAAGATTGAGGACAGAATACCGGCTAAAAAAACAGGCTAAAGATCGGGGCGAAGCGGTCAGGTTGATGGAACCGCTAAATGTGCACAACAACACGCCGCGCCGCGAGGCGCTGGCCGACCTGGAGCTGACGGTACTGTCAACGGGTTTGCGCCGCAGTCTGCCCGCTGGCGTTGTTACGGCGTTGGCCAATCTGGTCCGGGCGATGAACTGTTGCTACAGCAATCTCATCGTAGGACACGACACCATCCGGTCGATATCGAACGTGCCCTGAATGACGATTTCAGCAATGACGCCAAAAAACACGATCTGCAATTAGAGGCTAAAGCCTACATTGCAGTTCAGCGTTGGATCGAGAAGGTAGGCTGGCAGCCGGCGCGACATCAACGAAAAGCCTTCTCGCAATTCATCGGCGTTTTGGGAAGGGCTGCCCAAAGGTCTACTCTGGGCAGAAAACCCAGACACGAATGAACGCGTCGGGCTCGCCCCTGGTGTCTTGCGCATGCAGAACGTCAAGGTCGGTCGGTACATCCCGGTCAGAGCCGGCGCATTACCCCGCTTTATGCAGCGCTTCGAAGAAGCCTATACGAAGATCGGCAAGGTGGATGAAATTATTGCTGCCGCAACCGCCCATCACCTCTTACTTTGGCTACATCCGCTCCTGGATGGCAACGGGCGCATCGCCCGGCTGAGGCCTTCCGCCACGCGAAGAGATGCGCTGGAGACCGGCGGCATCTGGTCGATTGCGCAGGAGCTGGCCCGCAACGAAGCGCAGTATAAATCCCGCCTGCTTGCCTGCGATGCACCCCAGCGTAACGAACTCGGCGGACGCGGCCATCTAAGCGAAGAAGCACTGGCGGATGTTGTGTAATTCTTCCCCGAAACCTGTATCGATCAAGTGAAATTCATGGATGAACTGGTTCAACCCTGGCGGCTGCGCCACCGCATCCTGGTTTGTGCAGAGGAAGAGATATGCAGCGTTGCATGCGGATGCGCTGCCGAAGAAACTCGATCTCGTCCTGGATGCCATGCTTTATCGCGGTGAATTGCCGCGCGCGGACGTAGCCAGCCTGTTGAGCACCAGCAAGCGCAGCGCCCGCCGCGTGACGTCCGCCCTATTAGAGCGCGGCGTGTTACTAACTAGGCAAAAAAGCACCCGATATACACTACTTTTCAAGTTACAATTTGCGCATGAAAAAGAAAGACGGTCGGGCGTTGTCGTTGCCGCATGCCGTGCGCGGAGAGATTCGAAAACGTGCGGTAAGTCGGGTGCTGGCTGGCGATTCGGTCCCCCGCGAAGGCGGATATCGCCGTCATCTTCTTCGGTAATGAGTCGAACCTGCGTTCGGATGCGCACCGTGGTGCGCCATGGGACATCAAGGGCGAGACTCGAGTCGTAGCCAAGACGGCATGGCGTTTTTCGCTCAACCTGATCTCGGCCGTTTCCCCGGTGGGTAAGCTCCGATTCATGGTGACCGACCAACGTGTGAATGCGGCGACCTTCATTGATTTTCTGAGACGTTTACTGGTCAACGCGGAAAGGCCGATCTATCTGGTGCTCGACGGACACCCTGTTAACCGATCGAAGAAAGTACGCGACTTTGTCGAAGCGTAAGAGGGCAGGCTCCGGCTGTTTTTCTTGCCACCCTGTTCGCCGAAGTTGAGCCCGGACGAGCTGGTTTGGGGCGTCATCAAGCGCCAAGTTTCCGTTCGCACCGTTGTTGAGGATCAGCAGACGCTTCATCAATGGTCAAAGAAGCCTTACTCTGAGACTGCACACGATCCCTGACTACTACGTAGTTGGTTTTTGACCGACAATCTGATCCTGGACGGTCCCGAGCACTACAAGTAAGCAACGCACAATATCTACGAATGTTTCAATTGGCATACCCCCTTGCTGCCGCTGGCCGTGCGTGAGAACCAACTGATGATGGTTTTAAGGAGCCGGCCAGCGCTTGGCCTCATGCAACAACCGATTGCCTATGCCTGTTTGCTGTGGGGGCTGCTGTTTGCCCGCTGCTGGCGTACCCTGCTAAAGCACAATCCGACAAGTAGCGGAAGGTAATAATCGATGCCAGCTCCGGGGAGAGCCGTTGCCTTTTCGCGATCGATGCTGCCGTTGTTTCTAGCATCGCTAGTGGGCGTGTTGTTCTGGGCCAGCCCAATAGGTCAGCGCCTGGAGCAGCTGTTTGGACTCGAATGGGGGTTTGCCACGCGTGGAAGTCTGGGTCCGCCCACTAGCGTGGTCTACATTCCCATTGACGATGACAGCGCAAGCAGATTGAACCAGCCTTCCGCTGATATCAATCTTAGGGGGTGGGATCGGCGGCTCTTCGCTGCCGCCGTGGAGCGACTGTCAAAAGCCGGGGCTTCGGTGATTGCCTTCGACATCATGTTCGAAGATGCCACTCCGCAGGATGCACGGTTCGCCCAGGCTATCGAAGACGCCGGCAACGTGCTGTTGTTGAGCTGGCTGAGGCAGTCAAAACCAAGCCTATCTGCCGGTGGGCTGGCCGATATCGATGCCCATGAACTGCACTTTCCGCCGGCCAGACTGCGCGGCTCGGCCGTCGATACGCCACCAATGATGCTGCGCCGCGACGAACGTGCTGACCGTTTTCACGCCTTTCTCATGGCGGCTGGGCAACCGCATGCGAGTTTGCCCGTGGTCGCCTTGTTTCTGCAACAGAAGCCACGAATAGAGAAAAACCTGCGCTCCTGCAGAACCTGGTATGCGACGTTGTTCCGATCTGAACAGCCGCTAGCAGAGAGATTACGCAAACTCCGGTTGCAGATCGAAGGAGCTGTCCACAGGATGCAGACCACCGAGGTCGACAGCAACTGCCGAGGCTTTTTGCAGACCCCCTTCGGCAAGGCAATGAGCGGTCCCGATGAGTATTTTTTGAACTACTACGGCGATAGGGGACACTTGTCCGGTCCGCCCCTACAAGAGATATTGGGGGTCGACGGAGAGTCGCTGGCCGCCGAGCTGAGAGGCAAGGTTGTTCTAATTGGCGTCGCCGACAAGCATCGCGTCAACCCTCCCGATCTGTTTGGCTTTGCTGTGGATGAGGACGGCATCAGTGGTGTGGAGGTGATTGCCACTGCCTTTGCGAATCTCGCGCACCAACAACACATCACACCGATAGACCGCCGGCTGGGTGTTATACTGTTGGTTGGCTTTGTTGTGATGGCCGGCACAGCTCTTCTGTTGCTTCCTCGCGGCTACACCCCTTGGTCGGTTCCGCTGATCGTGGTGCTGTATTCCGCCTTCGCCTGGTACCTGTTCAGCTTCAAAGCGTTGTGGCTACCGATCGTGACGCCTCTGTTTGTCCAGATTCCCCTGCTGCTCGCACTGATCTGGCTCTCGCGCTGGCTGAAATCGGCACAACTCGAAGACACCCTATCGCGCTTACTGCCTCCGGGCGTGCGCAAGAAGGTTCTCGAAAGTGAACAGATTCAAGCGGGCCCCGAGTTGATGTTCGGGATCTGCATCCACACCGATATCAGCGGCTACACGGCCCTTTCGGAAAGATTCCGCGATGATCCGATTTCCTTGAGACTGGTTGAACAAGAGTATTGGAAGATGATGGATTCGCTGGTCGCCAGCCACGATGGGCAGCGTCTTGAGATCGCGGGCGACGGCATGCTTGCCGTCTGGACGTCGCCGGAGAAGGATCGAACGACATGCCAACTTGCCATCGATGCTGCACAGGCTATTGCCAAAGGGGTGGATGAGTTCAATAGTCGCTATCCGGATACACCTTTCGTCACTCGAATCGCTCTGCACGCAGGCCAAGTAGCGCTGGGGCTCGTTGGCGGCAGCGGTTATCTTACATTGACAATTGGTGGTGACGTGGCAAACACCACCGCGCGCCTTGAGAATGATGTCAACAAGTTGCTCGGTACCCGTCTGATAGTCAGTGAGCCAGTGGTGGAGGGGTTAGCCGAGTCTTCATTCCGGCGTCTTGGCTGCTTCGTTCCCCGGGGGAAACAGCAGCAGGTAAGCGTGGTCGAACCTGTCGACGCACAACGAGTAGATCCGCAACTGCTTCAACAGTTCGAATTCGCACTCGGGTTACTGAGTTCTAATCACCAAAGTCAGGCAGAAGAAGTTTTCGCTGGCTTGGTGAATAGGTTCCCGGACGATGGGCCCAGCCGCTTCTACCATCGGCTGCTGTCGCGCGAATCAGTAGAGCTGCCGGTCACTTTGCTGGAGAACGGTGTGTCGAACATGAACTCGGGTCGAAGACCGACCGCAGCCGTCGATTAGTAACCGCGTACCTGCTTCACCACGCTCTCAAGTCAGGGAACATCCTTGATGACTTGGCTGCTCGGGCACCAGTCAATGATTCCTGGGGACTGACGATCTTCCCAAGATCCGGCATAACGCCTATATCAACGTTATGGAGATCTCCGACATCGGAGCCCGCTAACGCTCAGAAGAATGGGTCGATCATCCATTTCTGGTTCGGGAACTGGCGGACCTCCTCGACCACAGTCTGGACGTACAAGTCGCGTTTGTCGAACCTTGACATGTGATTGATGATGGCACTTAGATCAGGCATTACACCGATCAATGAGCCGTCGCCCGAACTTGTCCCTGTGTTGGGGTTGCTGAGGATCGCGCGCAGTTCGTAGGGGTCGAAATAGCCCCGGTCAGTCGCTTGCTTGAAATGCTGCTTGCCGAAGCCCTGCACCGCCACCGCGACGCCGGCGATGATCGCCCCGGCACCGGAGGTGCCTTGGAAATTGTCAGTGTATGTGCTGTCGGCGTTGGGACAGGCGATGTTTTCTCCCCAAGAAAAACAGTTTACCCGTTTCCCTGCCGGAACCTTGCCGATCGGATGTCCGATGCGTTGATGAGGTTCGCCAGAAGTGGCTGCGGACACCAGGATCGCGCCCGAGTCAGAAAACTGTGGAGTGCCAGGTGTCAGCCCCAAAGGGGCGAGCCGGTGATCGTCGAGTTCCAGTCCCGAATTGCCTGCGCACTCGACCACAGTCAAGTCGCGGTCTACAGCTTTGCGGATTAACAGCCGAATATCTGGTTGGGTTTCGGCCGGCCCCAATCCGGCCACGGTAGGTATTTCCGTCTCCAGCAGAATAATACTGCCGGGTAACCCTTCAAGGTGCTCGATTGCAGCCGTCATTGCTGCCGACATATCAGACTCTTCGTGTGCCGCCACCGCAACTGTGCAATTCGGGACAATCCCGCCGGCTATCGAATTCGGTGTATCATGCGCCCGGCCACAGATTGTTCCCAGGACATTGGTTCCGTGGTGTCGTGCGTGAAAGTTGTTCTCGCCGCTGATCGGCCGATCGAGTTTCAGGTGTCGCAGGTCTGGATGGTCGAACTGCCAGCCCCGTTCCACGTCGACGAGGTGAACTCCTCTGCCGTCACAACCTTCTAGCTTTCGGGTCAGGGTCGCATCGATGCCAGTTCTTGATGGTTCCAGATGTCCCTGCTTGCCGAGCTGTGCACCAGGCGTTCCCCCTTCACTTCGGAGTGTCGCTAGCTCGCGCAGCTCAAAGGCTTCCGCCACCGATGGATCAGCTTGTAGCTGCTCCAGCACACCTTCGGCGGTCGCTTTCGGCACCTCAATCTTGAGGAAGTTGAAACTGTCCCTCGTCAACGGCTGCCGTCGCGATGTTTTTTTCGAAAAAGCATCCTCTTGCCGCTCGGATGACAGCAGCCGCGTTAAGGTGTCGCAGCTTACCTGCGAAAAAAGCTGGCTGTAGGCGGCCGCCGGATACGCCTTCAGCCGCTGCATAAACCCAGGGTAAGATTTTGCAATCGACTCGGTATCGATACTTGCGTCTTGAGTCAATTCCGATCCAATGTTTTCTTCGCCGGCCAGACGGACAACCAGTTGTTTCGTTTCTCGTGTGGATGGCTCGTCCATGTGTTCTGTACCTCAAGATTTCCCTTGACGACGAGAGTGCCGTTACCGCGCACCGGCCCGGACAGGGTTCCGGGCCGGTAGCCTAGCTTGATCAGTGCGAGGGGCAAAAAGTATGGCTGCACCACCACATGCCTTGTATATAACGGGTGCAACAGTGTCCCGAACTGGGTTGGGTGATCGGTTGTTGGTTGATACCCTCTCGGCATGCGGCTTGCCAATCTTCATGGTCGTGCTCGGGCAAATCCGCGTCTGGATTACCTGACACGCTGTTAAGCAGAGCAGCGCCTTTGAGCCCGGCCAGCTCCAGACCATCGGTGCGGATTGCACGTTCGATCCTGCAGCCGGTCTCGTCCATCTGGACGATCAGCAGGTTGTTGTCTACCTGTGGAAACAGATCGTCGGCGTTGGCGACGGCCGAGCAGCCGAACAAAACAATGAGTGAAAAGAGGGTCAAGGGCAGTTTTTGTTTCATGTGATCTCTCATCCTATTCAGAGTGGTGGTGGGTCTTACGGGCGAGATGACGTTAAACGGCTAGGCACAGGTCTGATGTGGCAAAACTCACGCTCAGCTGGAGATTCCCGGCAGGAAACCAGCCGCCGGAGCACCACCGACGACTGAAACGCCACTACTCGTAGAGGGCCTGGTTGTCGGTGTCCACGGCTTACATCGACTTATGGGCACATCCAACTATTGGGTTTTGGGCATACCAAAGCCCCGTTGGCATTCTTGCCCACGGGGCATTAGGGAAATTCGCAACGGTCACGGATCTGGTATTCGGTCTGTTCGTCGGCCAGATTGGACAGATGCTGCAGTAAAGGGGTGCACATCCCAAAAACCAAACGAAGCATCGACGGTCAGAATGTCAGGGTTATCGTTCCGTAGATGGCACGCTCAGGAAGATATCGCGGATTGCCTCGGTCGATATCCTGGAACTGGAAGTCCTGGTCCAGGAGGTTTTTGACGTTCAGCGATACAGAACCTCGTTGCTTTGGGAGGAGATAGGTCACGCCCATGTCCAGCAACCAGAACGAGTCGCTGTCGCCCATCACCTGGCCCGGATTTGCCGGGTCGGAGAACTCGCCAGACTGGTGGATAAAGGTCGGTCGAAGCGAGAATGCCCACCTGGAGGGGAGAAAGTACTGCATCTCCAGCAACAGGCTGTGGGTGCGCAGTTGTCCAATCCCCTCCGGGTTGAAGGACGGAAACTCGCGGTCAAGCCGTTCGAAGCTGTAGTCGGCGCGCAGCGCCACATCCTGGCTGGGGGTCATGTAGAGATAGCCTTGCAGGAACAGTTCCTCGTGCCGGGCTTCTTCGACTGAGCTCGTAAAGGTGGAGAAATCGAGTGTTTGGGTAGGCGCATCCATAATCCGCTGGGAGACCTCGCCGCCGATGTGCAGCCTTGGTGATGCACGGTGATCCAGGCCGACGCCGACGCGCCAGGCGCTACTGCCGTTTCGGTCGTCAAAAAACTGGTTGAAGCCGGCGATGGTGGTCGGCTCCAGGGTCTGGTCCGAAATCAGCGTGCGTTTGAGTGTGCGGAAGCCGGCAGCGCGAATCCGCGTGTCATCGGTCACCGACCAGGTCATTCCAAGCTTGGGATTCAGCTGCTCTCGATCGACCAGAAAACCTTCATAGATGTCACCGCTGAGGCCAAAGGTGAAAACCAGTCCATCGGTAATTTCCACCGGGGCGTACACGTACGCATTACTGTGCCTTACCCGCTCCTGTGAGGGGCCGAAGATGGAATCATCGGCGGTCACGCTGACCCTCGAGTATCCAGCGCCGCTGATCACATGCATCCGCTCGCTACTCAGCAGATGCTGTACTTCGTACTGGCGGGCTTGTTCACGCAGGGAAAGCTTGTGATCCGGAAAGAACGGATCGTCCGATGGGTTGTCCAGTTCGAAGTCATTGTCTTGAAAGACCACATTGGCAAGTAAGTCCGAGTTCGGCGAAAACCCATGGAACAGGCCGACCCGCCAAAGTCGGTTGGTGTCGTTTTCGCGCAGCGTTGGCAGGAAACTGTCGCGGTCGAACAACTGTTGCAGATCGCCGGATCTGTTGCGGCGATACCGGTACTCAGCCTGTATGCGGGTCTCGGGCGTCAACTGCAGCTGGCCGAAAAGATTGCCAAGGTCAGTGGTGAGGTCGTTGTTTGCGCGAGTGCCCTGCGTCTCGTAGTGGTACTGGCTAGCACTGAAGGCGACGTTGTCTTGCGTGCCGAAAAGGATGATCTCGTCGCCCAGTGTCTGCTGCGAGCCAGCCAAGGCGCTAGCCTGAAGCGAGACGCCGTCACGCCGGAACAGGGTGGTGTATTCGTTGTAGCTCGCGGAACCTGGTCCGGACTGATCGACGATGTTCAAATCGGTCTCCAGCCGGTGAGCTGGGATCGCAGCGACGTTCAGTGGTTGCCTGAGCTGCGCCTGTAGCAGTTCGCTGACGCGAGCGATCTGGTGCCTCGGTTTGACGGCATAGCCATCCGACAGCAGCCGATGGCCTGAGTAGTTGCCCGGATCGGTGACGACTGAATTGGCCCCTTCAAGCAGCGCCAGCTGTTCGAAGCCCAAGCGATCGTAGATCCGCCCCAGATTGGCCTGGCGCGCCGCAAGGTCGTCATCCAGCAACAGGCGCGAGCGGTACACGGCGCGCTGGTCGTTACGCGCCTTGGACGCCTCGATGGCGGCAAAGGCGCCGATCGGGTCGTTGACCGTCTGCAGGCGAAGGGCGTCATACAGCCAGGGAGTCGGGTCCGCCGGGTCGAATCGCTTGGCCAGCCGCAACTCTTTCTCTGCCAGTTCGTACTCGTCCTGCTCAAAATAGCCCTTGCCGAGGTAGCTGCGATACAGGGAGACACGCGGATCCAGCGCTACTGCCCGTTCCAGCAGCCGTACGCCGCCATCAAGGTCGCCGCGACGAATGGCAAGCAATCCCAGGCCCAACTTTGGCAGTGGTGCTAGGTTGTCGGCGGCGGCTGCAAGGCTCAGGCAATTGTGAGCACTGTCGGTATCCGATCTGATCAGGTGCGCAAAGCCGAGTATCGAGCAGGCGCGCGACAGGGTGGCATCCCTGGCGGGACCCTCCAATGGTTCCTGGCGGCAATCTTCGGCAATGTCGGCATCCGCCAGTCGCACCGCAATTGTTGCCTGCTCGACCGCCAGCGCAGATTCTTCCATGGCCAGCGAGAGTTCGGCCAGCCGGGTCGCAATCAGCGGTTCTTCAGGCGCTTGCTTGGCAGCCCTTTGTGCTGTTACGCGGGCGTCGGACAATTCGAACCTGGCCTGTTGCAGGTAGGATCTTGCCAATAGGGCATTAGCCGACCGGGGCTCGATCTGCAGCGCTGCGTCGGCAGCACCCTGCGCCTGGTCCAAGTCGTTGGTCTTGAGTGCGATGACCGACAGCAGTGCGTACAGTTCCGGATCTTTGCGTTCGGCGGCAAGTGTCCGCAGCATGCTGAGGGCGTCGGCATGGTAGCCGGCCTGGATCAGGTTCAGCGCCGCGATGGTGATCTGCTGGTGGTCCGCCCGGGTGCTCAATTGCCGCCAGTTGCGCGAAACCTCATTTGCTGTGCCGCACGCCAGGAGGCCGCCCGGGACCTGCAGTCGGGCATCGCAGTCGGGTAGTTCCAGCCGCGCCAGTGGCGGGTAGCGAAGTACCCAGTTGACCGCATCGTCCGGGTGCACGTCCAAGCGGCCAAGCCGTAGCTTTCGTCCCGGTAGGGCAAGCAGCGTACGCCTGGCGGCATCGGCCATCTCGGCGTCGGTTTCCGCTCGCACCAGCACCAGCCCGGGGGCATCCGGCTCGAACCGGCAATGCGGATCATTGGGGCAGGCAGCGACTGTCCCTTCCTGCACCCAAAGCGCATCACAACCGGGAACGCTATCCGGGTCTTTGAGATGCGAGCAGCCATCCCGCTGAGTCTGAACCACGAACTCGGTACCGCGAACGCCAGCGGTCAGGTATCCGGCCTTGACGTCGATGCTGGTGGGGCGGGGGCTGAAAAAGCGGAACCAGCCATCGACCAGTTCGAGCAGCCAGTTCGTCTGATTGATCGGCGGGCGGAATCGCAGCGAGGAGTGAGATCCAAGGTTGATGATGGGCGGCGAGGCTTGCGGCGAGCGGATAGAGTTCTGACTTAGTTCTACCTGAATTCGCCCAGGCCCTGGAACGATCAGTTGGCTACCGATACACACCCGCTCGCCGCCCTGAAGCGGTAGTCGACTATCCTCGTACTCAATCCATGCGCCCTCAGCCAAGCGGACCAGCGCCACGGCTTTGGTGACTTCACAGGCATACACACAAGGTGCGGCGAACAACGCGACCAGCGAAAGCGTCAGCAGCGCAGGGGCATGGTCCCTTACCCACTCCCCAAACCGTTGATTCATGTAACAGCCTTTGCGGGATCTGTTCTTATATCTTCCCTAGGCGCGAGTAACCCTCCTGGCATCAAATACCCTAGCCGGTTCTGCCCAACGAGTAAATGTTTGCTCGGCTCTTCCTTCACAAGACGGCACACCTGCGAGCTCGACGGTAGGCGGGCTCTGAATGAAAATCACTAGCACCATGTAAGGCTCGCCACATTCGGCTTTCACCACTGCGTGTAACGGCAAGCCACTTCACTTTGCGCATCCAAGTGGGCGGGGCTCTTCTCGATGACGCCGGGATCTTTGATAGACGACACACTGGAAGATGCAGCGCCCATTTTCCCGCTACCTGTGTTCGGTGTTGAACTGGGCCACCAAGCCGTCGCACTTCATCTCGGTTAAGCGCCATGGGGTGATGTGCAATCGGCGACAGCGCAATTGCAACTGGTGCTGACCTATTGGTGATTTCACCCTATTTGAAACAACTTGTGAACCTAACGTTCACGGGTCACCTTAGTCGACCTGTATGAATTCGCTCAGACGCAGCCATTGGCACGATCAGTTAAGTCGAAGTGCCGTTGCGCCATACTGATCATCATTGTTCAGGTTCGGTGGCCGGCTTTTTTGCTTTTACTTTATTCGCCGTTTTTCGCTGCCCTCGGCAGCTTTTCAATCACTCAGCCCGTGCAAGCGGGCAGAAAAGAGTGTGGCAACCGCGACGATTGGACGAGAAATCGACCGTTACTCCTGTGCGCTGAAGCTGACCATAATCTGATCGCGCAGATAGCCGCGTCAAAGCCATTAATACAGATCCGCTCCTGAATATTACTCGGAGGTTTTTTGTAAACTAATCTCCGTCACGTTAATAGAATCCGGTTGTTTCGTGTATGACAGAAGTAACGCGTTTAGAAATTGTGCCGTTCCACGCAGATCCCGAACGCCAACACGTCAGTACGCGGCCGGTGATGACGTCCTGGTGCCGATCGACCCAGTAAACACGTCATAGGCCTCGGTGTTAGTTACCAAGGCGCTGGATGCCAACTTGACCAAACCGGCGAATCGTGGCCATCTGAGGGCTGGTTACCACCCGATGTCGGCCTGAGATTTCTCAATTGGGTTTTGATTCCGGCGGTCAGCGAGGATGACCGAGGCCAAGATACGGATCGAACCGAATATTGTTGCGAAGGTCGCCAAGTGCCGGAATCGCATGCGTGCTGGCCAGTCAACCGAACAACTGGAGGAGACCACGTACCTGGCCATGAACCGCTTCAAGGTCAAGAAAGAGCGTACCCAGGACTTCGAGTCGATGTGGCTGGGTCGCGACAGCCACCTAGCATCGCTGGACGGCTTCGTCGAGTTCCGCCTGTTGCGCGGCCCGGAACGCGAGGACTACATACTGTATTCCTCACACACCTTCTGGCGAGACGAGCAGGCCTTTGTCGCCTGGACCAAGTCCGATGCCTTCCGCCGCGCCCACGCCGGTGCGGGCAATCACGACGGTGAACCCATGACCTACGGTAAACCGAACTTCGATGGTTTCACGACCGTACAGGCCATCGACAAGGACGGTAACACCACCTGAGCCACTCTCCTGTCAAAGGGGAAGACCAGCATCACTATGACGCAACAACATCTGTTCTGTTTCGGCCTGGGCTACTCGGCACAGGCATTGGCGCGGCGCCTGCTCGATGCCGGCTGGCAGGTATCGGGCACCTGCCGCAGCCCAGACAAGGCCGAGGCATTGCAGCGCCTGGGCATCGCCACGTATCTGTTCAACGATGAGCAACGGCTGACCGATGTGCCCGCCGCGCTGGATGGCGTGACCCATCTGCTGAGCTCGGTACCGCCCAGTGCCGAGGGTGACCTGGCGATCACGGCCCATGCCGACGCCCTCGCCAATCTCGGTGGCGGGCTACGCTGGATCGGGTATCTGTCCACCATCGGCGTATACGGCGATCGGCAGGGAGGCTGGGTCGACGAATACAGTGCACCGGCACCAACCAGCGAGCGCAGCCGCTACCGGGTCACAGCAGAAGAGCAATGGCTGGCACTCGGCAGCCGACTCGACGTACCGGCCCATGTGTTCCGACTGCCCGGGATCTATGGTCCCGGCCGTAGCCAGATCGACGCGTTAAAGGCCGGTCATGCGCGACGCATCGTCAAGCCCGGCCAGGTATTCAACCGCATTCATGTCGATGACCTGGCGACCGTGCTGCTGGCATCGATTGCGGCCCCCGACGGCGCACCAATTTACAACATCAGCGATGACGAGCCGGCCCCGGCCGACCAGGTAGTCACCTATGCCGCAGAGTTGCTCGGTGTCGAGCCGCCACCGCAAGTGGCCATCGAAGACGCCGAACTGTCGCCCTTCGCCCTAGGCTTCTACGCCGAGTGCAAACGGGTGCGCAACGATCTCATCAAGAGAGAACTCGAGGTGGCATTGCGTTACCCGACTTATCGGGAGGGGCTGGCTGCG